>DASXFG010000054.1:0-21608 GCA_036489715.1 Acidimicrobiales bacterium
TATCACCGCCGGCGTCGCAAGCGCAGCCTCGGTCGGATGACACCAGTTGAATATGAAGCCGTGTTTCAGGCCGTTGACGCAACACTCGTCGCGGCGTGAAACTATGGAAGGCAACTGTCAACTAAACCGACAGCAGCGCCCCGCGCCAGCGATACGCCGAATAAATACTGCGATAAGTACAGCCGACTGCGCTGTTAGGGCCAACTGTCCTCACTAAGAGCCTCCATTTTCAGGGCCCTAGTTGAAAGTGTGTGAGTGCGGCTGGAGGGATTCGAACCCCCGACCCTCGGTTCCGTAGACCGATGCTCTAATCCGCTGAGCTACAGCCGCGACGTTGCAGGTCCACCATCTTAGCCGAGGACCTTCGGGCCGTCCTCGGCGCACTCGATACTCTGGCCATCATGAGCACCGACTTTCCCGCCGATCTCCTCGACGCGATAGAAGAGCCCATGGTCGAGATTCGTCACGATCTGCACATGTACCCAGAACTGGCCTTCGAAGAGTTCCGCACCACTCGCGTCATCACCGAACGGCTGATCGAACTCGGTTTCGAGATCCGGCCATGCCCCACTTCCACCGGGGTCGTAGCACGCCTGCGCGGAGCCACGCCGGGTCGAAGGGTCATGATCCGCGCCGACATAGATGCGCTGCCCGTTACTGAAGAGCGCCCCGATCTCTCCTTTGTCTCTAGGACCGACGGCGCGATGCACGCGTGTGGCCACGACGTTCACGTCGCGGGGTTGTTGGGTGTCGCCGATCTGCTCTCGCGGTGTCGATCTGACGTGGCGGGAGAGTACGTTCTCCTTTTTCAACCCGCCGAAGAAGCCGTGTCGGGCGCGTCCGCCATGATCGAAGGCGGGGTGCTCGAGTCGAATCCGGTGGACTACGTCATCGGCGCGCACGTGACTTCACTCGCCCCGGTGGGATTCGTCGCATCGCGGGCGGGCATCATGATGAGCTACGCCCAGGCGCTGAGCATCCACATTCGCGGCAAGGGAGGGCACGGGGCGATGTCCACGAGTGAGGGCAACGTGGTCCTGGCGATCAGCGAGATCGCGCCACGGCTCGGCGAGATCGTAGAGGGTCTGGTCTATGAGGGAACCCAGTGCGCCTGCTCAGCCGGAGTCATTCGCGCGGGAACGGCGAACAACGTCGTGCCCCGCCACGCGGTCCTGCAGGGAACGCTGCGCACGTTCACTCCCGATCAGCGCACCGAGGCCCTGGCGCGCTTAAACACGCTCATCGATGACGTGTCGTCGCGCTTCGCGGTCACCTGTGAGATCGAAATCAGTCAGGGAACGCCCGCCGTGGCGAACGACCCCACCGTCACCCAAAGCGTGCTCGCGAGCGCGACTCGCGTAGTCGGCGAAGCCGGGGTACTGGCGATTCCGCCCTTCACACCCAGCGACGACGTCTCGGAATTTTTAGAGCGCGTTCCGGGCTGCTACATGTTCGTCGGAGGCGCACTGGCCGACGGAACGAGCGGCATGCACCACGCGCCCGACTTCGCCATCGACGACGGAGCATGCCGCATCGTCGCGGCCGTGCTCGCCACCGCGGCCAGTGACCTGGCCGCCGCCGCGAACTAACTCTGCGAGAAGAGGCGCGCCGCGCCCTTCATGGGCGCCTCGTTGCCGTTGATGACCACGCGAAACGAGAAATGATCGAACTCAGCGGGATCAACCCGGCGCGCGTTGCCGCCGGCCAAATGGACGACGTTGGCGTGGAACTCAGCGGCGAACTGCTCAACGATCTGGACCAGCGTGGGATTCCACGCCTCTTCGTCCAACGACCGCGCTCTCTCGCCAATGGACTCGTCGTAGGTCTTGCCGTCGCGGAAGATTTCGGCGCCTACGTCGCGCACGGGCGTTAGCTTTCCGTCAACGGCGAGCGCCAGGCCGAGTCCAGTGCCGAGTGCCAGTACTACTTCGGTGCCCGTTCCCTCGACGCAGCCCAGAGCCGCCATCGTCGCGTCGTTGACGACGCGAACTTCGCGTCCGGTCTTCGCGCGCAACACGTCTTGGAGGGGGAAGTCTCGCCACTCGGCGTCGAGTTCAGGATCCTTGTCCGTCCCTTGCCCGCCGGGGCGCGAGAGGTTGCCCGGGGCGATGACGTGGCCGTCGCGGAACTCTCCGGGAAACCCGATGCCCACCCTTCGACAACCACTCTTGACGATCCGTTCTTCGAGAAACTCAACGAGGCGGTCGGGAGAGCACGGGTAGGGCGTCTGTCGCCGTCGCACGCCTCGCACCATCACGCCAAAGTCGTTGACGTGGGAGAACTTAATGTTCGTCGCCCCGATGTCAATGGCGAAGATCTGCTCTTGGAGCAGCAGCGACTGATATGCCATGGATAGATGGTAGTTATTTGACGTGTTCACCGCGAAGGCGCAGGCGCCGATCGCGCCACCACGGCCGCAGGCGCACCGCAAAGACTCGCCGGCCCTCGGACACCACCAGGGCCGTTCCCCGGGGGCGTAATCGAATCGGCACGGCGGGCTTATCGCGGGTTCCCTCGAGCAGCTCGGGCAAATAGGTGGCGACGCTGGGATCGGCTAGCCCGGATAGGACGACGCGAGTGGTGTGATTGTTCACGATGGTGGCGGCTCTCGGACCCCAGCGCGCCGCTAATTGCGAGAAGTCCTGAGCCACGGTGACGAGGGTTACCCCGAGCCCGCTCACGGTGGCCGCCAGTTGATCGAGCTCCTCGAGTGAGGCGACACTCGCCGCCTCGTCGAGAACCACCAAGAGTCGACGGGCACAACGCGCATCCACGCGCCGCTGTTGTTCGTCCAGGGCCATGCGGAGCGCTCCGCGAAAGAGAGGCTCGTAGTGGCGCTGCTCTCCGCGAGGGCTGCACAGATACATGGTGTTGGGACCAGCGACGACCTCACGCACGCGCGCTAAGGGTTGGACGAATCGCCAGGGCATCAGCATGGTGTCCGCGGTCGTCACCACGCCGTCGAGAGTTTTGGGGTCGTAGTCGAGGAATCCGCGCAGGACGTCTCGGGCGGGACTGGGCCGACTCGCGAGCCACCCTCCGAGATCGTGCCCTTCGACCAGCCGGGCCACCTCGAAGATGGTCTCGCCGCGCTCGCGCGCGAGGACCAAGAGAGACGCAACGAGTTTGGTGGCCAGGGAGTTCCAAAACGCGTTCTCCCCGCGCTCGCTCTCAATCGTCATGTCGCGAGCGACGCGCGTAGCGTGACGCAGCGTCCCCACTCCCTCCAGGGGATCCCAGGTCATCCCGCCCTCGCGGCCGGGCTCTAAAACCTGTACTGCTCCAAGATGAGCCCTCCACGCCCGGGTGCTCTCCACCACGTCGTTCTTCACGCTCGTGACGATGACGGCGTCGCTCCAGCGAAGCAATGCCGGCACCACCAGCGACGAGGTCTTGCCGGCCTGGGTCGGTCCCACGATGAGCAGCGACCCCCGAGGTCCGATCGTGACGTGGGGTCCACCCCACAGCCCGTTCCAGTAGCGCCGCCCGAGAGTCGGCCGGTCGTTCACGACGCTCTCATTGCCGCGTCCGTGTCGATGAAGCGGCGGTCGCTAACCCGCGGCTCGACGCGAACGATCGAGCGATGCGCCCCGTATCGCACGAGCGCCGCTCCTTGGGGCAGGGCGGTCAGATACTGAACTTCGCGATCGTGCAAGTCCAACGACAGCGCCATCTCGCGCGCCTCGTCGGGGGGCTGGCGAAAGAGCCATGCGGTTTCGCATTCGCGCAGCAGACCCCGCGCGAGATCGCGCTCTACGCTCCCTGCGTTTCCCGCTCGCGTGACGTCACTCCAGCGGTGCAGTACCACTACGTGCGACAACCCCTTGGCCCGAGCCAGTTTCCACGAGCCGTGCAGCCAGCGCATGGACGCGGAGTCGCTCATGAGCGCCCAGGCCTCGTCGATGACCAAATAGCCGAGCGCGCTCTCATCACCCACCATCTGCTGAGCGGCCGCCACCACGCTCAGTGTTGCCACGCTCAAGGACTGCGAGGACCACTGCGCCGAGAGATCGACCACCGCCAACTCCCCGCCCAGGCGCAGGGGCGCGCCGTCGCCGTCAAAGAGGCCGGCTAGGTCGCCGTGGATGAAACGGTGAAGGATGAGAGCGAGGGAGCGCTGTGGACTCGCCTCGGCGCGGAGGTGGGTTTCGAGTATTCGATAGAGCTCGTAGAGCACGCGAGTGGGAATCGAGCCGAGGCGATTCCACGCCTCGTCGAGCGCGTAGTGCTGCTCGTCGTTTAGTGCACGAGCCTGAGCGCTCGCGAGTAGTGCGCGCAGCAAGTGGCGACCCTCCACCTCATCGTCGGCGAAAGGGCTGCACCAGCCGTCACGACCGAGGGCGATGGACCGGGTGCCATGACGCGCCGCTAACTCCTCGTACTCCCCCTTGGGATCTACGACGACCGCCCGACGCCCGCGAGCGAGAGCACGCGCGATCTGCATCTTGACGAGCGTGCTCTTACCCGCGCCAATCGCGCCGGCCACCACGACGTTGGGATTGGTCAGGAGTCCCGCGCCGTAGGCGTCAAAGACGTCGAAGGCGAAGTTCGAGCCGTACTGGCTTACGCCGAGCGCGTCCCCGCCGAGCCCGCTGCCCGCGTCGTGAGCCGGCAGTCGAAGGCTCACCAGATCGGCCGACGTGGCCCAGTGCGTCCACCACCGAGCCCCCGGCGTGGTGGTGCCGGGCAGTTGCGCTCGAAACCACTCGATCTGAGAACCCGCGCCGCGCTCGAGGCGAAGACCGGCGTCGTGCGCCCGGCGCCAGAGCGTCGCCGAGTCGCGCTCCAGCACTTCTAGCGAGGGGGCACTGACCACCACGAACACCGCCAGGCACACCAGGGCCCGACCTTCGGCGACGAGTACCTCGCGCTGGGCGAGTCGCTCGTAGATTCGCGTCGAGCGCGCCGAACGACGAAATCCAGCGGCGCTCGCGGTGACCTCATCGCTGCGCATCTGATGTACCGCACGCGCGGACAGTCGGTGAGACTGTTCGCGGGCCACAACCTCGAGCTGCACGCTGAGGTCGAAGTCAATCGGCGTGCGCGCAATGTGCTCGAGCAGAGATCCCGACGCGGACGCGGAAGAGAAGTCCTTCACGCGATAGACCCTCGCCAACGCGTCGCCCACGCGTAGGTACGTCATACGCTCGAGCACCTCACCCGAGCCGCCCTCCAGGAGAGTGCAGTCCGCGGCGAGATTGTTGGCGGACCGCCAACTCTCAGAGGGGTGTGCCCAAGACGGCAGTGCCAGCATCGTGCGCGTCGTGTCAGCGCGGCGCAGCACGTGTTGACTCAGATGCGAGTGTTCGCTCCCGGCGCTCAACGCGTCCACCGCGACGGCCAGCGATTCGGCGATGGTGACGTCACGACCCGAGAGGTCGAGGCGGCCGCGGTGCTCTAACTCGTACGCGCGAAACGTCGCGTCGCAGGGCGCGAAGAGAACGACGTCGCCGTCGACTTCGCGAATCACGAGGCTGCTCCAGTGCGTCCGGGTTGCGTATCGAGTCATTGTCGCGACCACTTCGTAGGCCGTGAGACCGTCTCGCGCCGGTACGGCTCCGCCGAGCAGAAGTACCCCCGCGGCGAGTTCGACGACCGGCGCCCGGCGAGAGAGAATCCACGTCCCGCACAGACCCAGTCCGACCACCACGAGTACGGCCTGGTGTCGTCGAATCCCGATCCAGCGGCTCCGAGCGTCGCCGGGCCCAAGGCCAACCAGTTCAGTCATCCCAGTGCCAGCCGATGACGGGACCCATCTTGTCCTCGAGCACGACGGCGTGCCCCACACGTCGGCGCGGCGTTCCCACCGGGGGCTTGGGAGGCGGGCCCTCGGGATCGAGCGGCGGCATGGGCGTCTCGCCCGAACCCGGCCACATGTCGAGCCCCAAATCTGGACCCTTGGTCGGCGCCCCGGGAGCGGAGACGCCCGGCTTCATCGCCCCCGCCGCCCTCGCCACGGGAGAGGTGCTCGCACCGGCCACCGCCCGGGTCGCTCGGTTTCGCAGGCCCTCGAAGTTGTGCAGCGCGGACTGCTCGAGGAGGGGCACGACGCGCAGCACCATAAAGGGAGTCAGGGTCGCGAGCAACATGGTCACCGCACCCGTGACGATTTCGCTCACCGAAGTGCCGGTGAGTTCGTCGAGGCCCAGTGAGAGGGTAATGACGATAACGAGTTTGCTGGCCGCTACGGCTACGAAGGTCTCGGCGAGCCGCCAGCCGAGGCGACGCAGTGAGGGAAACGTGGCGAGGGGCACCACGACGGGAACCAGTACCAAGAGGAGGGTGAGTACAACGGTTCTCACGATCAACTCGAACCACAGGAGCATCGTTCCGATGACGACCACGATCGCCATCAAGAAGACCGCAAAGCCGGGGGTCGTAGGCGTGAGTCCCACGAGCGCGGAACCGAGCACCCCCTCGTGCGCGGCTACCGTGGTCGCCGCGTTAGACGAGAGCTGGTTGATGGCTTCGAGGATGAGCGTGGCCATAGGGCGAGCGAGCACGATTCCCGCCACGCACGCCGGCGTCACGCCCAGGTATACCCGCCACAGTGAGGCCGAGTCGCCGTGTCGCAGGGCGCTCAGCGTGGAGACCAGCAGGCCGATCATCATCAGCACCGGCGCCGGTAGCAGTAATTGGTTGAATTCCGCGTTCGCGCCGTTCACCACGGTCGAGGGTTCGCTCGCCGAGGTGATCACGTGACCGACGGCGTCTAGGAAGAACTCGACGCTGCCCACGATCCATTCGGTGATGGCGTCGAAGACCTCGCTAAAGGCCGACTTGCCGAGGTCGCTGATACAGGACGTCGGCTCCAGGATGCACAGCCAGTGGGTCATCAGTGAACGGAGAGCCCCGTGTTGAAGAAGAAGTTGATGAGCTCGGGCGCCGCGCCGATGAGCACCGCGGCCACCAGCGACGTCAGGACCGCGCGGCGACCTTGAGTGGACTGGTGCATGTTCTGGGTGTGCGAGCCAATCGCCCAGAGCAGCGCGCCCAGCAACAGCGCGACCAATGAGCCAATCAGCGCCCACGACGCGATTCCATTCGCAATCGACTGCAAAGCGGCGCTGCCGGGCAGGTCGGTCGTCGACGGACTTAGAGAAACTCCTGCGAATATCATGCGAACCCTTCCTTCTAACGGAGCCCCCAACGGTCGCGGAGCGTCATTGGGGCCGGTGCGTCTGCGAGAATGGCACGGTGATCGTTGCCGCCCTCAACACCCAACTCGCGGGCTGGTCGCCGGTGGCGATCTACGCCCTGGGCGTGGGGGTCCTGCTCGTCGGCGTGCTCATCGGCGTGCTGATCTTTCGCGCGCGCGGCCATCGGGCCATCGCCCAGCGCCTCTCGGTGCTCGCGTCGCGCTTGGCCGCCGAGCCACACCGCGACGATGGTCACGTCGAGTCGGCTTTGAGCTATCTCGAAGAGGTGACCGGCGCCGCCCACAACGCGGTGAGCGAGTCCAGCAACGAGTCGGTACGCCTGCGACGTTCCCTCGATACCCTGCCCCTCGGCCTGGTGCTCTGTGATGAAGCCGGCGGCGTCATCTTTCGCAACGTCCAGGCCGAGCATCTCATGGCCAGCCGCTACGGCGACGCCATTGCCGCCCAGGCGGTCACTGACGTGCTCGCCGAGGGCTGGTCCAGCGGCGTGGCCGAGCGAACGATTGACATCTACGGCCCCCCGCGGCGCACGCTCACCATCCGCGCGACCGTCATCGACGATGGTCGACGCTCCTTGGGCGTGCTCGCGGTCATCGAAGACGTGTCGGAGCGGCGGCGCCTCGAAGACGTGCGTCGCGACTTCATCGCCAACGTCAGCCATGAACTCAAAACGCCCATGGGCGCGCTCGGGCTGCTCGCCGAGACCCTGCAGTTTGAGACCGACCCCGCAGTCGCTCAGCGACTAGCCGAGCGCATCAACTCCGAGGCCTTTCGGGTCAATCGGATCATCGAAGACCTCCTCGACCTCTCACGCATCGAGGGCGAGGGATCGCCGAGCCGCGAGCCGGTGTCGGTCTCGCTCATTGTCGCCGAGGCGATCGAGCGCATTCGCACCGCCGCCGAGCAGCACGGCGTCAAGATCTTCTTCGACGAGCCCGAAACGAACCAGGTGGTCTTTGGCGATCGGCGCCAGCTCACGAGCGCGCTGCACGCGTTGCTCGAGAACGCCGTGGTCTACTCGCCGCGTGACGGCACGGTCGAGATCGTGGTCGCCCGAGGGGACGAGGGGGCCGAGGGGCGCGGGCCTAGCGTGCAGATCGAAGTTCGCGATCACGGCGTCGGGATTCCCGCCAAGGATCTCGAGCGAATCTTCGAACGCTTCTATCGAGTCGACCCCGGTCGCGCGAGGGAGACTGGAGGCACCGGACTCGGGCTCAGTATCGTGCGCCACGTGGCTCAAAACCATGGTGGAACCGTGCTCGTCGACTCGCGCGAGGGTGACGGGTCGACCTTCACCTTAGAGTTGCCCCTCACGCCGCAATGAACGAGTCCGTTCGCGATGACCGCGTCAAGATACTGGTGGTCGAGGACGAGGCCTCCTTCGTCGACGCCCTCACCGTGGGACTCGAGCGAGAGGGCTTCGAGGTCGCGATTGCCCGCGACGGCCAACAGGGCCTCACCCTGTTCAACAACGGTCACTTCGACATCGTTCTCTTAGACCTGATGCTGCCCAAGATGTCCGGGCTCGACGTGTGCCGATCGATACGCGCATCGAGCAACGTGCCGATCATCATCGTGAGCGCCAAGGGCGAAGAGGTCGACATGGTGCTCATGCTCGAAATCGGCGCCGACGACTACGTCACCAAGCCCTATCGTCTGCGCGAACTCGTGGCGCGCATTCGCGCAGTCCTGCGTCGTCGAAGCGACACCGATAACGCCGACTCCGAAGAGGTTCTCACTCTCGGCAACGTGCGCCTCGACGTCGACGCGCGACGCTGCTTCGTCGATGGCAAAGAGATCAAGTTGCGCAAGAAGGAGTTCGCGCTGCTGCGGCTCCTGCTAGAGAATCCCGGTCGCGTGCTCACCCGCGAAGTGCTCATCGATCGCGTCTGGGGCAGTGACTACGTGGGTGACACCAAGACCCTGGACGTGCATATCAAGAGACTGCGCACTCTCATCGAAGACGATCCCAAGAGCCCCGTGCGCATCTCCACGGTGCGCGGAGTCGGCTATCGCTACGAAGTGGCGAAGTAGAACTCAGCGAATCGTCGCGTCGCCGCCGAAGTAGGGGTCCAGCACCGCGGGAAGCCGAATCGTTCCATCCGCCTGTCGATAGGTCTCGATCAGGGCGGCCCAGACCCGCGACCAGCCCAGGCCCGAGCCGTTGAGCGTGTGAACCAGCGCGAGAGAGCCGTCGGCGCGGCGGTAGCGCACGTTGGCGCGCCGGGCCTGAAAGTCGCGGAACCAGCTGACCGAGGAGACCTCGAGCCACTTGTCCACTCCGGGGCTGTACACCTCCAGGTCCACGGTGTAGGCCGAGGCGGTACCGAGGTCACCGGTACACAAGTCGAGGAGCCGATACGGCAGTCCGAGTTCGCGCAGCAAACCCTCGGCGCGCGAGAGGATGTCGGCGTGGACCTCGTCGGCCTGCTCGGGTGTGCAGTAGGCGAAGAGTTCCACCTTCTCAAACTCGTGCAGGCGCAGAACCCCGCGCGTGTCCTTGCCGGCCGATCCCGCCTCGCGACGAAAGCAGTTGGTCTGAGCGGTGAGCTTGAAGGGCAGTTCGGACTCGCTCAGTATCTCGCCGCGGCGCAGCGACGTGAGAGGGACTTCGCCGGTGGGAATCGCCCACAGATCATCGCGTTCGACCGCGTACATGTCGTCGGCTGACTTGGGCAGATGCCCGGTCGACATCATCGTCTCGGTGAGGGCGAGGGTGGGCGGGCGAATCTCTTCGTACCCGTCGCTGTGGCGATCCAGCGCGAACATCGACAGTGCACGCAGCAGCCGCGCGCCGGCGCCGCGATAGAGCGCGAACATCGATCCCGACAGTTTCGCTCCCGTCTCCATGTCGAGGATTCCCAAAGCGGTGGCGCTCTCCCAGTGCGGGACCCGCTGATGGTCCGCGTACTCGGGAAACGGCTCGCCGCCGTCCATCCCGGGCCACCACCGGCGCACCTCGACGTTGTCGTTCTCGTCGCGTCCCTCCGGCACGCGCGGATCGGGCAGATTGGGCATCATCAACAGCCGCTCGCGCAACTGGGCGGCGACGGACTCGGTGGCCTCGCGCGCGAGACGTTCGGCGTCGCCGCGCGTCCGGCTCGTGGCGCTCAACGTTTCGGCCCGACCGGCGTCATTACTGCGCCGAGCTTCGCCCACCTGACGCGAGAGTTCCTTGACTTCGCCTCGAATGGCCTCGGACTCTTGGAGGAGGCGACGGTGCTCCACGTCGAGGCCGATCACCTCGTCCACGGCGGCCGAGGAGACACCGCGACGGGCCAGGGCGGCCTTGACAACGTCGGGTTCTCGGCGCAATTGGACCAGGTCAATCATGAAACAAGCCTACCGAGGGGACCTGAAGGCCTCGCTCGCACGGTCTAACTTCGATACGCATGAGTTACGCGATCGACGTGAGAGACCTCGAGGTCACCTTTGGCGATCTGCGCGCGTTGAACGACGTCAGCGTGAGCGTCAACTACGGCGAAGTCGTCACCTTGCTCGGACCCAACGGGGCGGGCAAGACCACGCTGGTCGAGACGCTGTTGGGATTTCGCGCGCCCAGTGCGGGCAGCGTTCGCCTGCACGGACTCGATCCGCTGCGCGACCACCGAGGGGCGGTGTCGCGCACCGGAGCGCTCCTCCAGCGCGGCGGCGTGTGGGCGCCGATGTCGCCGCGTGACGTGCTGAAACTGACCGCCTCGTACTACACCGCGCCGCGTGAAGTCGATGAACTTCTCGCGTTGCTGGCTCTTAGTGACTGCGCCAAGACTCCCTGGCGTCGCCTGAGCGGCGGCGAGCAGCAGCGCACGCTTCTCGCGCTCGCCCTGCTCGGTCGCCCGCGGGCCCTCATCCTCGACGAACCGACCACCGCGGTTGATCCCGAAGGTCGTCAGGTCATCCGAGACCTCATTGCTTCGGAGCGATCCCGGGGGTGTGCGCTGCTCATCACCACCCACGAACTCGCCGAGGCCGAGCGTCAGAGCGACCGCCTGGTGATCCTGAATCGCGGGCGAGTTCTTATCCACGGGACCCTGGACGAACTCGCCGGTGCGCCCGAGATGATCGTGCAGTCCTCGGGTCCGGTCGATCCGGCCGAACTGGGCTCGCGTCTCAACTGTCGCGTAACCCTCGACAACCCACTCCAGCTGCGTTGTGCGATCGATGCGACGCCCCAGCGCATCGCCGTCGTTACCAACTACCTCGCCAGCGTGGGACTCTCGATGGTGGCGCTGCGCACGCGCGCCAGCCTCGAGGAGCGCTATCTCGAGTTGATCGCCCACGAGCGCAGCGAGGCGGGAGGATGAGAATGCTGCTCGCCCAGACCCGAGCCGAGGTGGTCATGACGCTTCGCCGCGGCGAAACGTTGTTGTTGACCATCGCCATTCCCGTGCTGTTGTTGGTGTTCTTCTCCCTCACCCACGTCGTCTCCTCGCCGAGCACCCACCGGGTCAACTTCATCGCGCCGGGCATCTTGGCGCTGTGCGTCCTCTCGACCTCCATGGTGGCTCTGTCGATCGCCACCGGATTCGAGCGCTCCTCGGGCGTGCTGCGGCGCCTTTATGTCACCCCGCTCTCGCGGCGATCCGTGGTGGGGGCCAAGATTGCCGGCGTCCTCGTAACCGAGGCGATCCAGGTAGTGGTGATCGCGGGCGTCGCCGTGGCCCTTTCGTGGCATCCCCACGGCGGGGCGCGCGGAACGCTCGAGGTCGCAGCGATCTTGCTGCTGGGCTCGATCGGCTTCTCGGGCATCGGGCTCGCCCTCGCGGGGCGACTGCGCGCCGAGGTCAACTTGGCCGCGAGCAATGGGCTCTACCTCGTGTTGCTCCTGCTCTCGGGCATCGTCATACCGTTGTCTTCGCTGCCGACTTCGGTGGGCCGGATCGTGATCGCCCTGCCCTCGGGTGCGCTCGCCGAGGGCATGCACCGCGTCTTGGGCCACGGCCTTGCTCCAACCCACGCGGACTGGATATCTCTGGGCGCCTGGGCGCTTCTCGCGCCGGCCCTGGCTGCTCGAACGTTCCGATTCGACTAGGACTTTAGAAGTTTGAGCCCCGCCTTGAGTTCCTTGTCGGGGATGGCGCCGAAGTAGACGCCTTTTACGACCCCCCGGGCGCTCAGAAAGACGCTCTCGGGTACTTCTTGAAACCCGAAAGTCCCGGTGATGACCGTCCCGTTGGGGTCAAAGGCAACGGGGAACGTGACGTCGTCCTTTTTGATCATCGACAGCGCCGCGGCGCGCTTGTCATCGGAGTCCATCGCCACCACGTCCACGGGACTCGTGGAGTGGTGCCGTATGTAGGCGGCCAGTTTGGGCATCTCGCCCTGACAGGGGCCGCAGAAGCTAGCGAAGAAGACCAGCACGCTCGCATGCCCGGTGCTCCAGGGGGCGTTGATCGTTCCCCCACTTAGGCCCTCGAGCGACCAGCTCTTCACGTGCCGGCCCACCAGCGCCGAACTCACCAGGACGTTCTTCTTGTCGTTGGTCACTTTTCCGCCCGTTACCACCGACACCACGGCGATCAGCGCGATGGCCAGCGCCACGCCCACTCCGATCGAGATGAGCATCTTGGGCGATGGGCCCCGCTTTACCTCAGTGGTTTCGGACGACGACATCGACGGCCATCAAGATGAAGAGAGCAGAAAGGTACGTGATGGAGAAGTGGAACATGCGCATCGCCTCGGCCACGTCGGCGCGGTCGTTGCGCGCGTGGTTATAGAGGCGCAGGGCGTAGAAGGTGAACATCGCCCCGAGCACCGTGGCCGAGATGGCGTAGATCCAGCCCAGGTCCGCGCTCGTGCCGATCAGCAGCGTGAGTGCCCAGAGAATGACGGAGTAGATGAGGATCTCGAGAGTCGTGCGGCGCAGCGAAGCCACCACGGGCATCATGGGCACGTTGGCCGCCTGGTAGTCGTCGCGATATCGCACCGCCAACGCCCAAAAGTGTGGCGGCGTCCATAAGAAGATGACCAGAAACAACAGCACGGGAGTCCAGCCGAGCGAGTTGGTGACCGCCGCCCAGCCCACCAGCACCGGTACGGCGCCGGCGGCGCCGCCGATCACAATGTTCTGCTTGGATCGACGCTTCAGGATCAGGGTGTAGATCACGACGTAGAACGCAGTAGCCGAGAGCGCGAGCCACGCCGAGAGCACGTTGACCCATATGGTGAGCACCCCGAAGGCGACAACCTCGAGCGCGAAGGCAAACAGCGCGGCCGAGCGCGCGCTCATGACTCCGCGAACGAGGGGACGTTGCTTGGTGCGCTCCATGATCGCGTCGATGTCGCGGTCGATCACCATGTTGAAGGCGTTCGCTCCCCCGGCCGCCAGCGTGCCACCCACCAGCGTGGCCACAATCAGCCAGGCGCTGGGAAAGCCCTTGGCGGCCACGATCATGGTGGGCACGGTGGTCACGAGCAGCAGTTCAATGATCCGTGGCTTGGTCAGGGCCACGTACCCTTTGAGAACGTCGCGTACGGAAAAGGTCGTCGTGGCAGAAACGGTCACCCGTTTAGTCTAGGACGGCCCAATTCCCTAGGCTGGGCCGGTGACCCCGCCCCCGAATCGCCGCGTCTCGGGCCCGGCATTTCGCTGGTTTGCGTACGCGACGTTTCTATCGATGATCGTCATCGTCCTGACCGGGGCGGCCGTGCGCCTCACCGGCTCGGGCCTCGGCTGCCCCGACTGGCCGACCTGCTTTAAGGGCCGGGTGACGGGTTCGATGAGGATCCACTCCTTCATCGAGTACACCAATCGCGGCGTAACCGGGGCGCTGATCGCGATCGTGGGAATCACCCTGATCGCGGCCTACCTGCGCGAACAGCGCCGACGCGATCTGATCTGGCTCTCGGCGGCGTTGGTGCTGGGCGTGGTGGGAGACGCACTCTTAGGCGGGCTCGTCGTCTACTCCAAGCTCAACCCCTACCTCGTCTCCTTGCACCTCCTCTTGAGCTTGGCGATGGTGGCGATCGGTGCCTTGCTCTACCACCATTCGAAGTACGAATACGGCCCGGGCGCGCGTGCGGACTTACGCGATCCCTACTTTCGCAACCTGGCGCGCTTGCTCTGGATCCCCTTCTTGTTGGTGGTGCTCACCGGCATGGGTACGACCGGTTCGGGCCCCCACGCCGGGTCCTCTCAGGGCCAACTCGTCGCGCGACGCCTTCCCTGGGCGTTCTCCTCGGCCGCCTGGGTGCACTCGTTGTGCGCCATCTTCTTCATCGGCATCGTGCTCGGCCTGCTTCTAGCCATCTGGAAGAGCGGCGCGCCGAACGCGTTGAAACTCGGGGTGCGCCGCCTGGTATACGTCGCGCTACTTCAGGCAGCCATCGGGGCCGTTCAGTACTTGACCCACGTGCCCGCCTGGTTGGTCGAGCTGCACGAACTCGGCGCGATCTCTCTCACCATCGGCGTCACGCAGTTCAACGTGCGCCAGTACGCGCGCGATCGCGTACCCGGCGTCGCGAAGAAGAGCGCCCGTGCACCGGTCCCCACCCTGGAGGTCGTTCACTAGTTGACGCGGACACCGTGGGACAATGAGTCGGTGAGCACGGGCCGTGTCTAGGAGTCACCTTCACGGCGCGAGCCAGCGCGACGCGCGTTCGGTCTTCGTCGCCCTTATCCTCATCCTCGCCTTCTTCGTAGTCGAAGTGGTGAGCGCGATTCTCGGTTCGTCGCTGGTGCTCTTGGCCGACGCCGTGCACATGCTCACCGACATCTCGGCTCTCGCCATGAGCGCGTGGGCGATCCACCTGGCTCGTCGTCCCCCGGAACTGCGCTTTACCTACGGTCTGCGGCGCGCCGAGATTCTGAGCGCGGCCGCCAACGGGCTCACCCTGGTCGCGGTGGGTATCTTCATTGCCATCGCGGCCATCCACCGTCTCATCGATCCGCGCGCGGTCAACGGGGGGTTGATCCTAATCATTGCCCTCGTGGGATGCGGGGTGAATCTGGGCGCAACCCGAGCGCTGGCTCGTGCGGATCGCGCCAACCTCAACGTGCGCGGCGCCTACCTGCACATCCTCACCGACCTCTACGCCTTTGGCGCCGCCGCAGTGGCGGGAGCGGTGATCCTGGGCACCCACTGGGCGCGCGCCGACGCGGTCGCCTCGCTACTCGTCACCGCGCTCATGGGGCGCGCGGCCTACGGGCTTCTACGCGACGCCGGGCGCATCCTGCTCCAGGGCACGCCGCTCGGACTCGATCTAGACGACGTTCGCTCGCACCTCATTCGAGTCGAGCGCGTACTCGACGTCCACGACCTACACGCCTGGAGCGTCTCCTCGGACGACACGACACTCTCCGCGCACGTGGTGATCGATGGTGACTGCTTTCGTGACGGACGCGCGCCTCAGATCCTCGATCAACTTCAGAGTTGCCTCAGTGAACACTTCCGCGTCGAGCACGCCACCTTTCAGTTAGAGCCGGACACCCACGAGTCGCATGAAGACGGCCTGCACCCCTAGAGAGTCCGCCTTAGTGCTGGGGGGTGGCGCACACGCTCAAACTGTCGCGCCGGGTCGCCCCCGCCTGGCCGGAAGCGAAGAAACTATTGACCAGATGCCAGAACGGGCACGAGCGGTCGTTGACGGGATGCGCGCCTGAGGGAGCGCTGACGCGCAATTCGCCCGGGCACTCATCGGCGATCGCGCTCCAGACTATTTTGCCCTTGTGGGTGACCTTGACGTAGAGGAGCGCGGAGTCCTCCATGCACTGGGGATTCCCACTCACGCTGCTGAGTTCGGCCACGGCGGCGCGCAACTCCAGCGCTTGGTAGTGCGAGAGTACGACGGTCGCGGGATCGCTCGAGCCGTGGACCAGTGAGGTCTCCCCGAAGCCGGTCACGCTGACCGTGCCGCCGACCGGCATGACCAGGGGTGCGCTAGGACCCGACGACGCCCAGGCGGGCATCGAAAAGAGCCCACAGGCTGCGGTCAGCACCGCGAGCCCGGCCACCGCGTTCTTCCAGCGTTGCTTCATGTCTTTATTATGTCCAGCGACCCCAAGTTCTTTCCACCTCTCTAACCACGACTCCCGGAAGGGGCGCGACACTGTGAAGCGAACCGACGTCTCGAAAGGCCCCATGAGCGAGTTTCCCGACCTGCCCGAGCGCAGCCAGATTGTCCAGCGCCACCTTGAAGAAGCCGGAGTCTCCTCGGTCATACGAGAACTGCCCGACTCGACTCGCACCGCCAACGACGCCGCGGGAGCGCTCGGCTGCGAGGTTGGCGCGATCGCGAGCAGCCTCGTTTTCTTGGTGGGGGATCTCCCCCTACTGGTGATGACCAGTGGTCGCCACCGCGTGGACACCGAATTCCTGGCCGCCTCCCTGGGCGTGGCCTCACTCGTCATGGCGCCCGCCACGATCGTGCGGGAGGTAACCGGACAGGCCATCGGGGGCGTCGCACCCGTGGGACATCCCGCGCCCCTACGCACGCTCGTCGACTCGGCCCTGGGCGACTACGAGATGCTGTGGGCCGCGGGCGGAACCCCCCACACCGTCTTCTCGCTCACGTTCGAGCAACTGGTGAACGTAACGAAGGGTGAGGTCACTCTCGTTACCGACGATGGCTGAAACGTGCGGTCGTCACTCCGCCCGGTACTCCCCCACGGCGGCGTCGAAGAGTTCCCACTCACTCTCGTCGGGTGGCTGAAAAATCGTCGACCACTCCTCGAAGTGAGCCCGAGTAATCGGCGCGGCGCTCCACTCCCCGGACTCGCTGCGGCGTTGCGCGCGCGAGAGCAGTTCATCCAGCGGCGCGTGGAGATAGTGCAGTTCGACGCCCACCCCGAGTGATCGCGCCACCCGTCGCTTCTCATCGCGCTCAGACCGGGCCCAGTGTCCCCACGCCAAAATGACGCTCTGTCCCCGCGCAAGTAGTTCCTGGGTCAAGTCCCAGAGTTGGCTTTCCACGCGCACGCGAAACTGGTCATCCCACACGTCACCGCCCAACTGGATGACCCAGGAGTCCTTGTCCAAACTCACCGCGCCAGTATCGCGCTCGAGTTGACGCGCGAGAGTCGATTTGCCAGAGGCGGGAAGACCGCAGATCAAGACCAGACGGGTGGGCGAGGGCGTCACCTTCGATTCTTAACACGAGAGGAGTCGACGACTGCTTGTGGCTAGGTGTTACGCCGCGAGTCGAGCCACAGCGACCAGGACCGGATACTTCCCACCTCCAGCATGAGATCGCGCGCCCACGGATCCTGCGCCAAACGACCGCGGACCTCACTTTCGTCCGCGGCTTCGATGAGGTGCAGCGTGTCGAGATGCTCGCCCACCGGCCCGCCCAACACCAGGAACCCACTATCGACAAGGCCGTCCATAAACGCGGCGTGCTCCGCCCAGCCCGATTGTTCGCGACGATCGCGCGCGGCGTCCCAGTTCGGTCCCGGTACGAGGGACACGCAAAAGCTAGCCATTTCCTAACTCCCCGCACAGGGCATCTGGGCGCGCCCCGATGCCGCCACCAACGTGGAGACGATGGGGATCGAACCCACGACCTCAGGCTTGCAAAGCCCGCGCTCTACCAACTGAGCTACATCCCCGAGAGAGCCCATTTTACCAAAACTCGAACTAGGTCGGTCGGTG
This sequence comes from Acidimicrobiales bacterium, assembly GCA_036489715.1. Classification (GTDB taxonomy): domain Bacteria; phylum Actinomycetota; class Acidimicrobiia; order Acidimicrobiales; family RAAP-2; genus RAAP-2. Next base: position 17,750 of record DASXFG010000054.1, read on the forward strand.
GTGACGGATCGCCTTGGCACGCTGGCGATCGACGCGCAAGAGTTCGCGCTCGACGTCCGCCCAGTAGAGCGGGGTCTCTTCGACTGGCGTGCCCTTGCTCTCGGCGTTGAAGAAGATGACGAACGCCACCCACCACATTGGGAAGTAGCAGCCGAGTTTGGCCACAAAACCGGCCAGCTGCTGGTCGAACAGGGGCGTTATGTGCAACAACGCTTGCTGGTGGTGCAGGGCCGGATAGAGCGGGTGGAGCGAAAAGATCCACACGAACGACAGGCTGGTAACCACGAGCGCCGAGGCGAACACGTACCCGGCGCGCGCGGCCGGAGAGAGCCGCTTGGTGCCGGGCATGATCGCCAGCGCCGGAATCCACAGTTCAATCCCCACCAGCAGCACCGCGACCAGAATCAGGTCCCGCCCGAGCGTGGAGCGCGCCCCGAAGTCCACCACCGGACTAATGAGCGTCGCCGTGCCCAGAATGGTGACGAGAATGAGTGCGAGACCGGGATGCGTCAGTCGTCGCACGATGAAGTCCACCGCAGCGGGGCGCGTGAGTCGGCTGAGCACGCTGGTGGGAATGCTGAGCAAGATGAGCGGCGCGACCAGCAACATGATGACCAGGCGCTGGATCGTGGCCACGGTGAGCGACACGGAGGCGGCCAGGTCGCCGATCGGCCACATGGTGACTACGAACAGGGCGACGAGCGCGTAGAGGGCGAGTCGGCGCTGACGCGGCGAGTTCACCAAGAAGTAATGCGCGACGCCGGCCACCACGATCACGCCGAGCACCAGGGGGTGCCAGTCGAACGGCAACATCGAGGCCACGTCGCCACGGTAACGGAACGCGCCGTACACGTAAAGGGGATTACCAAATTCGCCTTGTTTTAGGCCGGGGAGAGTTCTCCGCGGTACCGAGGGCCGAGGCGCAAGACGATGACCAGTGTAAGAAAAAGGTCAGCCACCGCGATACAGCCCGGGAACAAGACCCCGGCCGTGGTCCAGTGCTTCAACGTGAGGACCGTGATGACGCAGTTGAGGCATCCCATGGCGAAGGCTTGGGGCGTTTCGGTCTGGGGCGCCAGCCACGACTTGCGAAAGGTGGGCAGTCCGGCCAACTGATCCGCGCACACAAAGACCACCAGCGCCACGGTGGGCTCGCGCACCAGCGCCCACAAGATGAGTCCGAGCAAAGAGAACGACCCGCACACGACGTCGAAGCGCCCGATGCGCCAGATCGCCTTAGGATCGCGAAACGAGGCCACCACCACGGCGATGGGCACGAGGCCCAGCATCAATGTCATGATCGCAGCGAGTCCCACGTGCTGTTGGAGTTCGACGCCGAAGGTGAGGACGCCCTCTACTCCCCAGAGCGACCAGGTCACGCGATTCGGAGCGGTCTCGCCGCGCAACGTATCGCGAATGTACCCGTAGCCGCCGAAGGCTGACAGGAGCACCGCGAGGTACACGAAGTTCTCGTTCAGCACCCGTTCAGTCTGCCCGGTGCGCACGTCGCCTCGACGAAACGCATTACGAACCCCCGCTAGCCTTCGCATGCATGGACATGCGGGAGTTTCTCGGTCTCTCGCGTGTGGACGATCGAACCTGGCGCTTGGTCGTTACCGAACGCCTCATTACTCCGGGTGCGTTTCTCTTCGGAGGGTGCGGACTGGCGGCGGGGATCGTCGCCCTCGAGGAGGCCAGTTCGCGACCGACCGTCTACGCCGCCGCCCACTACCTCTCCTACGCGCCGCTCGGGACCGAGGTGGTGCTCGAAGTCGATGTAGCCGCCGTGGGCCAACGCGTTACTCAAGCCCGCGCTACCGCCACAGCCGACGGGCGCGAGGTGTTGAGCGTGAGCGCGGCGCTGGGAACGGGCGAGTTGGCTGCGCCCCAGGCGTGGCTCACGATGGCTAAAGTTCCCGCACCCGAGGACTGTCCCGAGCGACTTACTCCCTCGCGATTCGAGAAGTCGATTTTTAGCCACGTGGAGACTCGCGTCGCTCTCGGGCGCAATTTCAGCGAACTCGACGGCAGCCCCGGTTCTCCCATTTCTGCTCTGTGGCTGCGCGTACCCGAACACCTCGAACCCTCGGCGGCGACACTGGCGATCTTCGGCGATTTCGTGGCGGGAGGAGCGAGTCAAGCGCTCGGCCGCCACACCATGAGCCGCAGTCTGGACAACACGCTGCGCGTCGCCGCGTTGTCGGCGACCGACTGGGTGCTACTCGAGACGCACATGCACGCACTCACGGGCGGCTTTTCTCACGGCACCGGGTACCTGTGGAGCCGCGGCGGACAACTGCTCGCCACGGCCAGCCAATCGATGTCCTCTAGGTTGTGGGACTCTCCTCAAGAGGCGTAAGGCCTCATGTAGAGTGGTATCCCTTGGGGCTATAGCTCAGTCGGTTAGAGCGCGTCACTGATAATGACGAGGTCGTAAGTTCGATTCTTACTAGCCCCACCACTCGTCTGTGTTACAACGCCTGATGGTTGACATTTCGCCATCAGATGATGCTGGACACAACAACACCTGATGCCTAACACAACAACAACTGATCCTTGACACCCGATCGCCGCTGACCTCGACTTAGCCGAGGAGGTGGCTCGTGTTTAAGGAGATCAGCAAGATGGAGCAGCGTTACGACGCAGTGCTCATGGTCATGAGGGATGGGTTTTCGGTGAGCGAGGTGGCCCAGAAGTTCCAGGTCAGTCGTCAGACCCTATATAAGTGGATGGCCGACTACGAGGCGGAGGGGCTCGAGGGGCTGAAAGACCGCTCGCATCGCCCCTACCAGATGCCCCACCAGCTCGACGGCGAGCGCGAGGCGGCCATCATCCGCCTGCGCCTGGCCCATCCGCGCTGGGGGCCCGTCACCATCGCCCACCAACTCACCAAAGAGGGACTCACCGCACCCAGCCTGATGACCATCCACCGGGTCCTCTCGCGCAAGGGCCTCATCGTGGAACGCGCGGCGCGCAAGAAGCTCGTTGCCTACAAGCGATGGGAGCGTTCACGCCCCATGGAACTCTGGCAGATGGACGTGGTCGGAGGAGTGCTCACCGAGTCGGGCGTCGAAGCCAAGATCTTGACCGGCATCGATGATCACAGTCGCTTCATCGTGTGTGCCGGAGTCATGGCGCGCGCCACGCTGCGCCCGGTGTGCGCTCACCTGGTGGACGCGCTCGAGCGCCACGGGGTTCCCGAGGAGATTCTCACCGACAATGGCAAGGTCTTCACCAATCGCTTCGGCAAGACCGACTCCGAAACACTCTTTGATCGGATCTGTCGCGAGAACGCCATTGCCCATCGTCTGACCGCGCCGCGCAGTCCGACCACCACCGGCAAGATCGAGCGCTTCCACCGCACCCTGCGCCAGGAGTTTCTCACCGGGCGCGTCTTCACCTCGCTGGTCGGCGCCCAACGCGAACTCGACGACTTCATCACTCTCTACAACACCGAGCGACCACATCAGTCGCTTCAGATGGAGACGCCGTCCGCTCGCTTCTATCGACGTGACGAACCCAGCGCCGGCACGGCCCTGGTCCTGAGTGATCCGCGCCACCTGCGACACGGAAGCGAGTGGGTGGCGCGAACCGTGAACGTGAATGGCGTGGTCACCGTCTCGGGCCAAGCCTTTTCGGTCGGCAAATCCCGCAGCGGGCGAGTCATCGACGTGAACGTGACCGAACGCACCCTGGAAATCTGGGACGGAGGCGAACTCGTTAAGGCCGTCAAGCGACTCACTAGCGGCGAAGTCCGAAAAAAGCGTGCAGAATCAAGAGAGGGAGGTTGAAACAACGAGTTCTTGTCAAGGATCAGCTGTTGTTGATCTGACAAGGATCAGGTGTTACTTCACAGCCC
>DASXFG010000033.1:0-2183 GCA_036489715.1 Acidimicrobiales bacterium
GATCTCGTCTGGGGGGCAACGGCGAGGGTGCTCGCCGAATTGCTCTCGCTCGTGACGGGCGTCGCGTAGGCCAACACGGCCGTAGAGCCGATTTGTCCTAGTAGATTGGTAGGAACTCGCCACCAATTTCGTGGTGTTTCAATCGGAGGACTTCATGGCGGAAGTTGAGATCGGGATCTTCAAATCGGCTCGTCAGGCGTACGGCTTCGACGATATTGCGATTGTTCCGTCGCGGCGCACTCGCGACCCCGAGGACGTTGATATCTCCTGGCAGATTGACGCCTACAAGTTCGGACTACCCGTCCTCGGATCGGCCATGGACGGGGCGATGTCGCCACTGACCGCCATTGAGCTCGGACGCCTCGGTGGACTGGGCGTCCTCAATCTCGAAGGTCTCTGGACCCGATACGAAGACCCGACGCCGCTCTTTGAGGAGATCACGGAGCTCGAGGACGACAAAGCGACCGCTCGCATGCAGCAGATGTACTTGGAGCCGATCAAACTCGAGCTCGTTGCTGAGCGCATCACGCAGATGAAGGACGCGGGCATCGTGACCTCCGCGTCGGTGACGCCGGCGCGCACCTCGTGGATGTCGAAGACCATCATCGATGCCGGCCTCGACATCCTGGTCATCCAGGGCACGGTCGTCTCGGCTGAGCACGTGTCCAAGACCGCCGAGCCCCTCAACCTGAAGAAGTTCATCCGCGAATTCGAAGTACCGGTCATTGTGGGCGGGTGCGCGAGCTACCAGGCCGCGCTGCACCTCATGCGCACCGGGGCCGCGGGCGTCCTCGTGGGCGTCGGACCCGGCAACGCCTGCACCTCGCGTGCGGTGCTCGGAATTGGCGTTCCCCAAGCGACAGCGATCGCCGACGTCGCGGGTGCGCGCATGCGCCACCTCGACGAAACGGGTGTCTACGTGCACGTGATCGCCGACGGCGGCATGAGCAAGGGTGGCGACATTGCCAAGGCGATCGCCTGCGGCGCTGACGCCGTGATGATTGGTTCGCCGCTGACGAGCGCCGTCGAAGCGCCCGCGCGCGGATTCCACTGGGGAATGGCGACGTTCCACCCGACGCTCCCTCGCGGGACTCGCGTGCGCACGAAAGTCCGCGGCACCTTGAAAGAAGTGCTCCTCGGACCGGCGCACGAGAACGATGGTCGACTCAACCTCTTCGGTGCGCTGCGCACCTCGATGGCCACGTGCGGTTACGAGACGCTGAAGGAGTTCCAGAAGGCCGAGATCATGCTCGCGCCGTCGCTCCAGACCGAAGGCAAGCAGATGCAGCGCTCCCAGGGTGTAGGCATGGGCCATTGAGCGACGCAGTTCTTGTCGTTGACTTTGGCGCCCAATACGCCCAACTAATTGCCCGCCGCGTGCGCGAAGCGCACGTATATTCAGAGATCGTTCCGAGCACGATCAGCGCCGCCGAAGTTCGTGCGAAGGCACCGGGCGCGATCATCCTCTCGGGGGGGCCGAAGTCGGTCTACGCGACGCCGGCGCCCTTGCTCGATCCCGAGATCTACGAGCTGGGCATCCCGATTCTCGGCATTTGCTACGGCGCGCAACTCATGGCGCTCCAGCTCGGCGGAGCCGTCGCCAATACCGGTGTGGGTGAGTACGGACGTACGGAGTTGGTACGAGATGGCTCGAGCGTGCTGATGGCCGACTGGCCGTCCGCAACGACGACCTGGATGAGCCACGGCGACGCGATCTCCGTCGTCCCCAACGGTTTCGTGATCACGGGATCCTCACCAGAGGCTCCGATCGCAGTCATGGAAAACGTGGCGCGGCGACTGCACTCGGTCCAGTTCCATCCCGAGGTCGCTCACACCGAACGTGGCCAAGAGCTGCTCGCAAACTTTCTTCACCACGTCGCCGAAATCCCGCCGACCTGGACGAACACCTCCATCATCGAAGACCAAGTCGCTGCGATTCGCGCGCAGGTGGGCGATGAGAAGGTGCTCTGCGCGCTCTCGGGCGGCGTGGACTCGGCCGTAGCCGCGGCGCTCGTGACAAAAGCCGTTGGCACGCAGCTCACGTGTGTCTTCGTCGACACCGGTCTCATGCGCAGGGACGAAGGCGAACAGATCGAGGCGACCTTCACCCGCCAGTTCGGCGTGGAACTGATTCACGTGAAGGCTCAGGACCGCTTCTTTGACGCCCTCGCGGGCGTGACGGA
>DASXFG010000067.1:0-8649 GCA_036489715.1 Acidimicrobiales bacterium
TCCGTGGCCTCTCCCTCAAGAGCGAGTGCGACCAGGGCATCGGCGGGATGGGCGAGGCGAATGATGCCGCAGTCTTGCACGAAAGCCTTCGATTTGGGCACTTTGAGCGACATTGGCGCGTGTCGCGACGGATGGCTACTCTTACGAACATATGTTCGCTTTATCGGCTGATCGCCCTGCTCTCCCCCCAGAACTTCTAGCCCGCGTGCGCCCGGTCTCGCTCGCCAAAAGCCGCACGATTCCTCTCGGCGAGCCCTGGAAGGGTCTGGTGCCGGGAGGCGCTCTTCGTCGCGGGTCGACGATTGTGGTTGAGGCTCCGGTCGGCTTGGGTGGGTTGAGCGTGGCCCTCAGTCTTTTGAGTGAAGCCAGCACGAGCGGCCACTGGGCGGCCGTGGTGGGCGTGGACGATCCCGGAGTCGTCGCGATGAGCGAGCTCGGAGTGGACCTGCGTCGCGTGTTGTTTGTTCCTCGACCGCAAGGAGCATGGGCCGAGTCGGCCGCCGATCTGCTCGACGGCGTCGATCTCGTTCTGGTGCGCCCCCCGTCTCGTCCGGGGCATCAGGCGGCCCGACGTCTGATGGATCGCGTGCGTGAGCGCGGGACCGTGCTCGTCGCGTTGAGTGAGTCGCGCGGTCCCTGGCCCTTGGCGGCCGACATCCTCTTTCGCGTAACCCAGGCCGAGTGGGTCGCCTCTTCGCGCTTGGATGCGCGATTCCTTACGGTGCACGTCAGTGGTCGCGGCGAACTCGCGCGCGGCAGCGATCACGTGGTGATCGTGCCGAATCGGCGCGGCGCGGCGCAGGCGCGCCGATGAAACAGTTGCTGGCAGTTTGGGTCGAGTCGCTGTCCGTGGAAGCCCCCGACGGTTCGACGCTGCGTCACACGCTGGCCCTCGCCGACGCGCTCGAGGAGATGTGCCCCTTTAGCGATGTGGTGCGCCTGGGCCTCTTCGTCATGCCGCTCAAAGGACCAAGTCGATTCTTCGGTGGGGACGAGGCGGTGGTGCGCTTGGTGCGCGAGTGCGTGCGCGAGGTCACGGGAGCGCAAGCCAAATTAGGAATCGCGGAGAGCCTGTTCTGTGCAGAGTTGGCCGCGCACTTAGAGGTGCTCGTGCCGCGCGGGGAGAGCGACTCGTTTCGCCGCGCCCAACCCTTAGAGGTTCTAGGGCGCAAGGATCTCGCAACGACCTGTCGTCGTTTGGGGTTGCACACGCTGGGCGCCTTCGCGGACGTAGAGAGCGCCAGGGTGGCCGAGCGCTTCAATCGGCACGCGCTCATCTTGCATCGCGTGGCCCGCGGTGAGCTCGGTGAGTTGGAGTCCCAGCGCGATCGGCGCCTGGCGCGTCGTCTCGCCCAGATACGCGGTGGGGGCGATGAGTTCTTCGACGAGCAACAGGGGTTTTTTGGACAACGCGGCGCCGAGGACGATCGCGCCGAGGCCGCCGCGCGCCGCGTTCGCCTGCGCCTCGGTGCGGAGTCGGTCGTGGTCGCGAATCTCCAGGGGGGTCGCGGACCCGAAGATCGGGCCACGCTGGTGCCCTGGGGGTCGCCGGCGACGGGGGTGAGAGATCGCGCTCCCTGGCCCGGGCAGATCGCGGCTCCCTCGCCGGCGACGACCCTGTCGCACCCCGTGCCGGTCCAACTGCGCGACGCAGATGATCGCTCCGTGGTGCTGAATGCTCGTGGGGTCTTAAGCGCTGCGCCCGCGGCGGTGATCTTCTCCTCGCCGCTGCGCCGAGAGATCGTCTGGCACGCGGGGCCCTGGCCGCTGGTGGAGCGCTGGTGGGCGCGTCATCGCCGCCGCGCACACGTGCAAATGGTGCTCGCCTCGGGCGAGGCGTTGCTGGTGGTTGCGGAGTCGAGTCGGTGGTGGCTCGTTGGAATCTATGACTGACTATGGCGACCTATGGAGAACTGCACGCTCACTCGGGCTTTAGCTTCCTCGACGGGGCCAGCGATCCCGAAGAGCTCGTCGTCGAAGCGGTTCGCTTGGGCCTGTCGGGCCTCGCGTTGTGCGATCATCACGGCCTCTACGGCGTCGTGCGTTTTTCGGAGGCGGCGCGCTCGCTGGGGCTGGCGAGCGTCTTTGGCAGCGAGATCACTCTGGACGCGAGGGACGATCGCATGGGCGTGTCGGATCCCAGCGGTGAGCATCTGGTGGTTCTCGCGCGCTCGCCCGAGGGATACGCCCGGCTTTCGCGGATGCTCGCCCTAGCCCTCTTAGAGCGCGGAGAGAAGGGCGCGCCGCGCGTAGGTCTTGACACGGTGGCCCAAGCCGCTTCGGAGTGGCTGGTCTTAACGGGCTGTCGCAAGGGACCCCTTACCCGAGCGCTAAGCGCGGGAGGCAAACGAGCGGCCTCACTCGCGCTCGACCAACTCGTTGGGCGCTTCGGGCGAGAGAACGTGGCCGTGGAGATCTGGGATCACGGCGAGCCCGACGACGTCGCACGCAACGACGCGTTAGTTGAGGTGGCTACGCGCGCGAAGGTGCCGGTGGTGGCGACTAACAACGTGCACTACGCCACGCCGCACGACTTTCCCCGCGCGAGCGTGCTCGCGGCCATTCGTGCTCGTCAAAGCCTCGACGAGATGGAGGGCTGGCAGAGTGCCTCGCCCCTCGCACACCTGCGCAGCGACGCCGAGCAGCGTCGGCGCTTTTCACGCTGGCCCGGAGTGGTGGATAGGGCCGGTGAGTGGGTGGGCGAGCTCGCCTTCGACCTGCGCCTCGTCGCGCCGAATCTGCCAGCCTTCAACACGCCCGCGAATCACGACGAGCAATCGTACTTAGAACAGATCGTGGCCGAGGGGGCGACCGCGCGCTACGGCCCCCGCGAGGGTGAGCGGGTGAAGGGCGCGTGGCGCCAGATCGACCACGAACTCTCGGTCATCAAGACCCTGGGCTTTGCGGGCTACTTCTTGACCGTCTGGGACATCACAGAGTTCTGTCGGCGCAGCGACATTTACTGCCAGGGGCGCGGCTCGGCGGCGAACTCGGCGGTCTGCTACTCCCTGGGCATCACCAACGCCGACGCCGTCTCGCTCAATTTGTTCTTCGAACGCTTCCTCTCACCGGCGCGCGACGGTCCTCCCGACATTGATGTGGACATCGAGTCGGGCCGGCGCGAAGAGGTGATTCAGTACGTCTTTGATCGCTACGATCGCCATCACGCGGCCCAGGTGGCGGCCGTGATCACCTATCGCTCGAAGTCGGCGCTGCGCGACGTGGCGCGGGCTTTTGGGCGCAGCGAAGAAGAGGCCAACTACATCCGCGATCACGTAGATCGCGCGACGATGACTCCCGGGGACTCGGGCGTGGACCCGATCATTACCACCATGGCCGCCCAGCTGCGCGACCGGCCCCGGCACCTGGGCATCCACTCAGCGGGCATGGTGCTCTGTGACCGCCCGGTGCTCGAGGTCTGTCCCGTTGAGTGGGGGCGCATGCCCGGACGCAGCGTGCTGCAGTGGGATAAGGACGACTGCGCGGCGATCGGTCTGGTGAAGTTCGATCTGCTGGGCCTGGGCATGCTCGAGGCTCTGCATCGGGCGATCGACGTGGTCGAAGAGTTCCACGAAGTCTCGGTAGACCTGGCCGCCCTGCCCCAGGAGGACGCGGTCTACGACTTGTTGTGCGAGGCCGATACCGTGGGCGTCTTTCAGGTGGAGTCGCGCGCGCAGATGGCGACCCTGCCGCGGGTGAACCCGCGCTGTTTTTACGACATCGTCGTGGAGGTCGCCCTGATTCGACCCGGGCCGATCCAGGGTCGCGCGGTCAATCCCTACATCCGCCGTCGACGCGGCGACGACCCGGTCACCTACCTGCACCCCCGTCTCCAGCCGATCCTGGAGCGCACGCTGGGCGTTCCGCTCTTTCAAGAGCAACTCATGGAGATGGCCGTGGCGGTAGCCGGTTTTTCACCCGCGGAGTCCGACGAATTGCGCCAGGCCATGGCCGCCAAGCGCTCGGAACTGCGCATGATGAAACTCAAGAGCCGCTTCTACTCCGGGATGGCTGAGAACGGCATCACCGGCGAGGCGGCCGACGAGCTCTTTGGCGCGCTGGCGGCCTTTGCGAACTTCGGCTTCCCCGAGTCTCACGCGGTCTCTTTTGCCCATCTCGTCTACTGCTCGGCCTGGATCAAGGTGCACTATCCCGCCGCCTTCCTCGTCTCTTTGCTCAACGCTCAGCCCATGGGGTTCTGGTCGCCCCAGAGTCTGGTCACCGACGCCCAGCGTCACGGGGTCATCGTGCTGCGCCCCGACGTGAACGCCTCTCAGGTGGGCGCCTCGCTCGAAGGAACGCCCGAGGAGGCTCTCGTGCGCCTGGGCTTGAGCGACGTGCGCTCGATCGGTGCGGAGGTGGCCGAGCGGATCGTGGCGGGGGCCCCGTGGTGCGACAGCGCAGACCTGGCGCGCCGCGCGGGTGTGGGACAGCATCACCTCGAAGCGCTGGCGGCCGCGGGGGCGCTGGACGGCTTTGGAGTTAGTCGTCGCGCGCTGACCTGGTCGGCGGGCGCGGCGGCCCAGGCGCTGGCGGACCGCCTGCCCGGTGTGGTGACCGGCCAGGTGGCCCCGCCACTACCCCAGACGAGTCCGCTCGAGCGCGTCGCCGACGACTTGTGGTCGCTGGGCCTCACCACCGAGGCGACGGCGATGGAGCTGGTGCGCCCCGCGCTCAATGAGCGCGGGGTGACCCGAGCGGCCTCGCTGGTGGGGGTGGAGGCCACGCGCGTCTCGGTTGCGGGCGTCGTGACGCACCGCCAGCACCCCGAGACAGCCAACGGCGCCGTCTTCGTCAATCTCGAAGACGAGACCGGGCACGTGAACGTGATCTTTACCAAGGGCGCGTGGGCTCGCTGGGAGAGGGTCGCGGGTCTCTCTCGCGCGCTCATTATCCGCGGCACGCTCGAGCGCGGCCAGGGGATCATCACCCTGAGTGCCGAACACGTCGAGGCGCTCGCGCTCGGAGAGACGGTCCCTTCGTCGCGGGACTGGCACTAAACGCCGTCGCGTCGTTACTAACGTGTCCCGGTGGATCCCAACGACGTCACCCTCGCCACGTACGAAGAGACCGCCGATCTCTATATCGACAAGACCTCGCGCACTATCTCTCCAGAGATGGCGGCGTTCCTCGACGCGATCGTCCAACGCGCACCGGGCGGACGGATTTTGGAGTTGGGCAGCGGACCCGGCTACGAAGCCGACTACCTCGACGCGCACGGCCTGGACGTGGATCGCACCGACGCAACCTCCGCCTTCGTCGACGCTCAGCGAGCCCGGGGGCGCAGCGCACGACTGCTCAACGCGCGCGCCGCGGACTATGGCGGACCCTACGACGCCGTGTTGGCGAGCGCGGTCTTCTTGCACCTGGAGCGCTCCGACATGGAACGGGCCTTAGCGACCGCCCGCGCGTGCACGCGCGAGGGGGGCGTACTCGCTCTTACCTTGCGCGAAGGAGAGGGCGAGCGCTACAGCGATCACAAACTTGGCCGAGATCGCTGGTTCGTCTACTGGAGCGAAGACGCGCTACGCGATGCGCTGGCGCGCGCCGGTTGGCGGGTCGATTCCCTCGCGCGAGTGAGCTGGGGCGAAGACCGGTGGCTGCACGTCGTGTGTCTCGCGAACAGCTAGCGGGTACTACGCGAAGGCGAATTCGGGCCGGTCGCCCGCCTCGATCTCGTCGCGCACCGCGATCTGTGCGAGGGGCAGGTCTTCAGCGTGCGTCACTCCGATGCAGCGAGAGGACGTGCGCATCACGTCAAAGCGAAGCGGCTCGCGGTGCAAGATGCTCCCTACGAAGGTCGAGAGTTGAACTTCCTTCTCCTTCTCAAAGTCGTGCTCCGCGATCGCCGCGTGCATCAAGGAAAAGATGGAGGGCTGAAATCCCCAGAGGTTCATCGACACAATCGTTTGGGGGTGCAACATCTTGGGCTCGAGCCCGTCGTCGGCGATGAAACCGTCCAGGGTCGCGCGCACGTTGCGTCGTTCGACGATCTCGGTGAGGTGATCGTTGACCACCATGCACGTTCCGCGCGACACCGGCAACTCACCCACCAGGGCGCGGTCGAGTTCAAAGCCCACCAGGCAGTTGTTGGTGCTCGAAGACAGGTGTTCGCCCAGGAGGCGAAACGACTCGCGACCGTAGAGGTCATCGGCGTTCGAGACCGCGAAGGGCCGACTCTGGTCCAGAGAGGATTCGGCCGCGACCACGGCGCTGACCGTTCCGCGCTGCTCGGTCTGATGGGTGAAGGTGACCTTGCGGTCCTGAGGCCAGTACTCGGCGACGTGCTCTTGGATCTCGGGACCGGTTTCGGGGTTGATCACGATCACGATGTCGCCAAAGCCCGAGGCGAACGCGTCCGAGGCGATGAGGTCGATGACGCCCTCGCCGTGCATGCCCACCGGCGCGAGCTGCTTAACGCCGCCGTAGCGACGCGCACGGCCCGCGGCCAAGATGACGAGAGAGGGTCCGGTCATTTGGACCATTTTACGACCGCCGAGGCCCAGGTCATCCCGGCGCCAAATCCGGTCAGCAGGGCGTAGTCGCCCTTGTGCACGCGATCGTTCTGGCGCGCGTCGTCAAATGCCAGGGGAATTGAGGCGCTGGACGTGTTTCCGTAGCGATCGAGGGAGATCACGGCCCGGTCCATATCGATGTTGAGACGCTGGCAGGCGGCTTGAATGATGCGAATATTCGCCTGGTGGGGGATAACCAGGCTGAGGTCGTCCGCGCTCACCCCGGCCATCGTCAGGGCCTTTTCGGCCGAGTCCACCACGACGCGCACGGCGTTGCGGAACACTTCGGCCCCGTTCATCCAGAAGTAGCCCTCGTGTTCGCACACGAGTAACTCAGAGGTGGCGCCGTCGGTGCCGAGGGAAAACGACAAGATGTCGTTCTCGGTCGGGTCGTACTCGAGCACCGCCGCGCCGCCGCCGTCGGCGAGGAGCACGGCCATCGTGCGGTCGTTCCAGTCGACGAAGCGCGAGAGTACCTCGGCGCCCACCACGAGGACGCGCTTGTTGCCCGTTTCGAGCAGTCCCTGGGCGGTGCGCACGGCGTACATGAAGCCGCTGCAGGCGGCGTTGATGTCCATTGCCGGACAGCGCAGCCCGATCTGGTGGGCCACCATGGACGACGTGGCCGGCGAGATGCGATCCGCGGCGCTGGTGGCGAGGATCAAGAAGTCGATGTCGCTGGCGTCGAGCCCCGCGTCGTCGATGGCGGCGCGTCCCGCGCGTGCGCCCAGGTCGGTGACGGTGCCGCCGATGCGGCGCTCGCGTATGCCGGTGCGCTCGCGAATCCACTCATCCGTGGTGGGCAGCGTCTTGGAGAGCTCGTCGTTGGTGACTACTTTTTCTGCGAGTGCAATACCCCAGCCCGTAAAGCGTGCGCCCATGGTCAGCCCCTTATCTGGCGAGTTGTGGGCAAAAGTCTAGAGGAGGAGCCTAGGCAGAGGCGGGGGAGGGAGCGGGTAGCACCTGCAACGTGCAGCGCGCAACGCAGATCAAACGCTCGTTACCGTCGCGTAACTCAATGCCCCACACGTGGACGCGTCGACCCTTGCGCAGCGGCGTCGCGGTCGCGGTGAGCGTGCCTTCGGTCATCGAACGCAGGTGCGAACAGTTGAGCTCGGTGCCGACGACGATCTCATCGGGCCCCACGCTCACCGCCCCTCCGATAGACGCCGCGCCTTCGGCGAGCAGCGCCGAGACGCCGCCGTGCAGGATGCCAAAGGGCTGATGGACCTTCGGGCCGACCTCTACGCGCATGACCACCATCTCGGGCGTGGCGCTCACGAGATCGATGCCGAGCGCGTCATTGACGTTGGGACGACTGTTCAGCAGGTTCTCCACGTTCTCACTCATGTCGGCAGTTTACGAATTGTTAGCCTCGGTCCATGAGTCGACGAGTAGACCTGCGCAGCGACACCATCACCCAGCCGACCGGCGCCATGCGCGAGGCGATGGCCGCGGCCCTGGTGGGTGACGACGGGTACGGCGAAGACCCAACCGTCAACCAGCTCGAGGCGCGCTACGCGGGGTTGGTGGGCAAGGAACGCGCGATGTTCGTGCCGTCGGGCGTGATGGCCAATCAAATCGCGCTTCGCGTCCTCGCCCAACCGGGCGATCTCGTCGTGGCGGGCCGGTCCCAGCACGTGGTGGGTTTCGAGATGGGTGCGGCCTCGCGCAACGCCGGCATCCAATTCGCCACTCTCGATGACGCGACGGGCAGACTCGAACTCGACGACGTGCTCGACGTGCTCGACTCCGAGGCCGATCACCAGCCTCACGTCACGCTCGTGTGCGTCGAGAACACCCACATGGCCTCGGGCGGCGTGCCGTGGGGCGTGGGGGAACTGCGCGCTCTGAGTGCCGCGATCGGCGCTCGCGCCCTCTACGTTGACGGAGCACGGCTCTTTAACGCAGTCGTAGCGACGGGAACGAGCGCGAGCGCGTACTGCGAGCCCGCGCACATGGTCATGACCTGTTTGTCGAAGGGGCTGGGGGCCCCGGTGGGCTCGCTGCTCGCAGGACCCGCGCCCCTTATCGATCGCGCGCGGATCGAGCGCAAACGCCTGGGCGGGGCGATGCGCCAGGCGGGTGTTATCGCCGCGGCGGGGCTGGTGGCACTCGACACAATGATCGAACG
>DASXFG010000038.1:0-33054 GCA_036489715.1 Acidimicrobiales bacterium
ATCGAACTAGCTCGTCATGAAGTTGGCACTGGTACTCGCGGAATCGCGTTTGTCTGCGTCAAAGAGCCAGTCCAATTCTTGGTGAACTTTTGATACATCAGGGTGTCAAGAATGACAGTGGAATGGTCGATATATGACTGATCGGCCATTCCGGGAACGCGCATCGAGAATTTGCCCGTGAAGATACAAATGTAGGCGCGTTGGCCCGGCGGGAGGAACGATGGCCAGCCTGAGTCATTCGTGCTGACAGGTTGCGCACCTCCGACTGTCGTGGTTGTCAGCTCGGAGGTTGCGGGTCGTGGATAGATCTTCGTGGGCCAATTCGCCGCGAGACGGTCCGTCGTCGGGTAGGCGCCGTACAGATTCGGCTCGGCGTGAACCTCGCTCGCGATACTTTTCGCTTCGCCAGTGCACTTCAATCTCGCCGCGGTCGTCGCGATTGCCCTCGCCGAGTCCGACGCACGAGGGGGTGTCCGAACAGCACCGCCTCCGCCTTCGAGTACGGCGACAAGACTCGCGAACGCGCCGATTACCGCCAGCGCAATGGCAACCGTGATATATCGGCGTCGCTGATGACGCCGCGCCTCCTTGATAAGAACCTCGATCTCGCCGAGACTAAGCCCGGCCCTCTCAACTTCAGGTCGACGATGATCAGTTGTCATTGATCTTCCCTCGCGACGCCGCGACTCAGTGACGGCGCTCGCCGCATCCGAGCCTCGGCCAGATCTAGAACGTCGCGGCGGCGAACTAGTAGTGACATCATCGCGCGATCTGAGACAAGATGATCGCAGCCACCTCGTCGGATTGGTATCCGTGATGCAGCGCGAACTCGAGGAGTTCATTTATACGGGTTACAACCGCACCTCGCTCTGGGCTGCCGACGACCCGTATGCCTCGTCCTCGAGTGAAGTCCACGAGCCCCTCATCGCGCAGGATATGCAGAGCTCGTATGACGGTGTTCTTGTTTACGCCCAGGACGTCGGCGAGATCCACAGCCGGTGGCATCCGTTCACCCGCAGTGATCTCTCCATCCGCGATTGAGCGCCGGATCTCTGCGGCGACCTGGTCGTAGATCGCAATCGAGGAGTCTTTGTTGACTTCCGGAACTCTCATAGTACCATCAAGGCTAGTATCATTTCGATCTCGAAGGATATCCGTGACGATGGCCCTCACAACAAACCCGACGACGTCGATTGAGAGTGGGCCTGATGTCGACGATTGCGGTCGTCGTCATTGCCGGAACTGCGCTGCTGGTCGTTAGAGGTGGAAACTCAAAAGTTGACTTGTCAACGCCATGACGCTCGGTTCGAGAAACTCATCCGCCCTTGAAGCGATCGTCCGCATTGGGGCACACCGTATGAACAGGCTGACACAGCCGACGAAGACATCTCCAACAAACGAAAGGGGCGTCGTCGCGTGACCATTGACCATCGTGACGATACTCATCGTTCGGGAAACTCAGCGGAAACGCCCATCCCGACTGATCCCGAACTCCTCATCAAAGAGGCCCGTCAAGCGTCACGACGACGTCGACTACGGATTGGATCCGTGTTGATCATCTCTTTAGCCGTCATTGTCGCGCTGGTCGTCGCGGTCAGTTCGATTTCGAGAAAGCCCGTAGGTCTAGCAATTGACCACGCCACCGCGTCGACGAAAAAGATCGGCGGTTACTCCGTCGGCGCGCCGATCCCGGGAACCACGTTGTCGTACTTGCAGATGCTGAGCGCAACCATTGGCGTCGGGATCTCCCCGGTATACCCGGACCTCCAGTCGGAACCTTCTCGGCGATATTTGGTGCGCACGATAGACGGAGGGCGATCGTGGCGAGTCGCCGGTGTGTTCCCGAAGGATTTCTATCCCCGGGCCACGGCCTTCAAGACGCCCGAAGCAGGCTACGTAATGAGCCTGAGCCAAGGTTCGCTCTTTACCACTAACGGAGGTAAAACGTGGTCCCGGGTCACCACTTCGAAGGATCCTCTTTCGATCAGCATTCGCGGGAACGTCGTGTGGATCGATGCCAACAGTTGCCAAACCGCGATGAACGGTCCGTGTTCCATGCACCTCGACACGTACCAATTCGGCCGGCTCGCGCCGACCTCGATTTCGTCGATTCCGAGCAACCAGCCCCACATGTCTCAAGTCGGCCCCACCAGCGGCTACGTCATCGGCGGTTCGGGCCAAACGGGCGGAACCTACGGCAAGATCTTCGTCACCCAGAACTCGGGCAAGTCGTGGCGATCGGTACCCAACCCTTGCGAGAAGGGCTCGATTCTCGGAGGTTCGGCCCCTTCGCTCACTGAGCTTTTTATCTACTGTCAAAACGCACCCGACAAGTACGGTTCGGCCTTTCTCTACTCATCGTTTAACGCCGGTAAGTCCTGGAGCGGACCCTTCAGCACCCCGGGTCTCGGCTTGATCTCGGGTGCTAGCTCCAATGGGACGTTCCTCTGGCAGTTGGACCGTGACGGGATTCTCTGGGTGGGTGACGCCGGAGGCCACGTCTGGGAACCCGATCCCAACGTCGCGACCGGAGAAGGTCACGTCGATCTAGCGATCACGACTTACGGGACATCGAGTGCGTGGTATCCGGTGCTGGGTGTCGGGGTTTATCGAACCCTGAACGGACGATGGTGGAGACTCTTCAAGTGATCCATTCGGAAAGGGCTTTGAAGTCTTCTTCTTTTCCATGCCGAGTGAGATTGAAAAGAACTTCGCCCCCGCGTTGACGTCGTGGCTGCTAAAAGGCTTCCGCCAACTCCACGTTTGAGGTCATAGGTCTTAAGTCGTTTTGTGAAAGTGGCGTCTTTTCTCAAGGGCTTCAACGCGGTGGCGGCGGGAAATGGCCCCGCCTCACCGACCTGTAGGCGTCCGTCAGGCCCCGTCGCCCAAGACATTCTCGCGGTTACCTGGGTTGTGGGCTCTCCAGCCCTTGCGGAATTTCATCCCTCCTTCCAGCACGGCCTCGCCGCGCCCATAAGAGTGCGAACTTAACTCTGAGCAGACCCCGTATTCGATTCGATAGTCCGAATTGTCGGTATCCCTCGTGTTGTGGTGCGTCATCCCACTTCTTTAAGCCATTTGAGAACTATCTCTCATCAATCAGACAGCCCCTTCACATCAGTCTCACAATGCGGTCTCGTACGTTGTGGTCTGTTCTTTGAAGGGAGCCAAGTGAAGCAGGTAACTATTAGATCCGCTGCGGCGATTGCACTCGTCGCCGTCCTGGGATTCGGAATTTCAACCGCGGCGTCCGCCAGTTCCACGACGACGACGACGGCACCGAACGCGAATTTCGTGGCGGCGCAGCAAGCCTTGGAAGCTCAACTCGCCGCGCGCGTCACCCGTCTGACTCACCTCACCGCCGACGTAACCGGAGCAACCTCGCTGAGCGCAAGCACGTCCTTGACGCTCCAGGCGCGGCTCTCCGCCGAAGCCGCGAGCATCAATTCTCTCCTGGCCAAGGTTCCCACCGATACCACCTCCGCCGAGCTCAAGGTTGATCGCGCGGCGATGTACAAGGACAACCGCGTGTACGCCGTGATGTCCCCGGAGGTCTTCGAGATGATTGAAGCCTCGTTGGTCGTGGATCAGTTGACCACGGACCAAGGTAACGAGACCACCCTACAAACGGAAGTGACATCCCTCACTGGTATGGCGGGCTATCAGAATGCGCTAAATCACTACGGCAACTACGTGGCGCGCATCTCGAACTGGTCGGCCAGGATCGTGAACATTGAAGCGAGAGTGCTGGCCCAGACGCCAACTGACTGGCCGCGCGACACCAACGTCTTTGTAAACGCGAATCGCCAGATTCTTTCGGCCAACATCGCCCTCGCCCACGCGAACTACGACGCGGCCGTGATTGGTCTCGCGTCGGGCGGCTACACGGGCTCATAAGGAGTCTTAAAAGTGGAAGGACTCCGGGCGGCTCGCGTCGCCCGGAGTCCTTCACTTTCTCTCCTCGCCATTCGTCGTCTCGATTGCTCCGTTCAGATCGGTGCCTTGGGGTTGCGCCACGCAACTTTGACATCGACCTTGCAGGTCGGGTGGTTAGACGGACGGTTCCCGTACTTACAAGCGGCGTCGGACGTCTAGCTAAATGCGCCCGCGTAGGCGTTGAGCGCCGGTTGACCGCCGAGGTGCGCGTACAGCACGCGTGAACCCGCCTCAATCTCGCCCGAACTCACGAGATCGATGAGTGCCGCCATGGACTTGCCTTCGTAGACAGGATCGGTGATGACGCCCTCGAGGCGGGCGCACAAGGTGATGGCGTCCATCGTCGCCTGATCGGGGACGCCGTAACAGCCCGCGTGCCAGCCGTCGAGCAGCACGATCTCGTCGTCGCTGAGTTCGCGCTCGAGCCCCACCGCGCGCGCGGTGGCGCGAGCAATTCGAGCGATCTGCTCGCGCGTCTGGTCCACGGTGGCCGAGGCGTCGATGCCGAGCACGCGACGCTGCGGGGACTGCAACGCGAAGCCCGCGATCATTCCCGCCTGGGTAGAACCGGTCACCGAGCAGACAACAATGGTGTCGAAGAAGACCCCGAGAGCCTCTTCCTGCTCGTGAACTTCGCGAGCCCACCGAGCGAATCCGAGTCCGCCCAGGGGATGATCCGATCCTCCCGCCGGAATCGCGTAGGGCGTACCGCCGCGTTCACGCACCGACTCCAAGGCGTCGTTCCAGCTAGGTCGGATGCCGATGTCGAAGCCCGCCGTGTCCAGACGAACTTCCGCGCCCATCATTCGCGACAACAGTATGTTTCCGACCTTGTCGTAGACGCTGTCGGGCCACTCGACCCAGTGCTCTTGAACCAACACGCACTTGAGGCCCGCGTGGGCCGCGACGGCGGCCACCTGGCGGGTGTGATTCGACTGCACGCCGCCGATAGAGACCAGCGTGTCGCAACCCGTGGCCAGCGCGTCGGCGACCAGGTATTCGAGCTTTCTCGTCTTGTTGCCGCCGTAAGCCAATCCCGAGTTGCAGTCTTCGCGCTTGGCCCAGATCTCAACCGTGCCGCCTAGGTGCTGGCTGAGTCGCTCGAGGCGATGCACCGGTGAGGGCCCAAAGAGCAGCGGAAGGCGCGCGTAGTCATCCAGATTCACGTTGATCTCCATTTTCCTCTTCGAGAGAAAGGTCGATTTGGGTGCGTAGCGAGTCCCAGTTCTCTCGGGTGAACCGTGACGCCGCGTCGGCGTCACCGCGCCTCGCCGCTTCGAGAATTCGGGCGTGGGCGTCGATAGACGAGCGCCCGGGAAGAGTGGCGAAGCGCATCGCTTCGGCGCGCCGCAGTAGGGGCGAGTACCTCTCAAGGGTCTCGCTCAGCGCGCGGTTGGCCGCTACTTCTACAAAGAGCCCGTGAAACTTTTCATCCTCGGCAATCGCGACCTCTTCGTCTCGCGCTTCTACCGCCGCGGCGAATCGCACCGCAGCCTCGCTCAGTCGTGTGAGGTCTTTACTCTTGAGTCGAGGGGTCGCGGTGCGTACCGCCAACTCGTGCATCGCGGTGATCACCGCCAAAGCCTGACTCACCAGGTCCAGAGCGAGTGGCGCGACGCGGGTGCCCGAGCGCGGTCGTATCTCAACGAGACCCTCGTCGCGCAGCCGCGCGAGCGCCTCGCGGATGGGCATGGTCGAGAGCTCTAACTGAGCCGCAAGAGTCTCCACGCGTAGTGCGGCCCCGGGAAGCAACTCACCTCCCACAATGGCGTCGCGAAGGTTCTCATAGGCCTGGTCTCTCAATAGGGATGAGGCGATGGGCTTCATACTTCTAAGATATCAGATCTTACGGGTCGGAAAGTGAGGATCGGTCTCGCGTTGCTGATCGCTCGTAACTCGCTACGAGTGGGCGAAAGGCTGCCCCCACCACCAAGAAACCCCCCGCCAAAATGAACCAGCCCACGCGGCCCAGGCTGATCGCGGTCGCCGCCACGATGCTCGGTCCGATAACGCCCGAGATGCCCCAGCCCAGTGAGAACGCGCCTTGATATTGACCCTGAAGGTCCTGTCGCGCGAGCCCGTAGCCGATTCCCCACGAGGCGCCCGAACTGTAGAGCTCGCCCAGAGTGTGCGCCACCATGGCCAAAACCAGGACCACGCACGCCACCACCGGGTCGACGCCCGCGGCGAAGGAGTAAAGAACGCAGGCAACAGCCACCATGACCCCTGAGCGCAGGAAGGTCTGGGCGGCGCGCACTACATCTCCCGAGCCCCGGCTGGTGCGCACCTGCAGCGTGATCACCATCATCGTGTTGATAATGAGCAGCACGGACACCCACCAGCGCGGCGCGCGCGTGTGATACACGATCCACAGCGGTAAGCCCACGCTCTGGATTATGAAGTGGATCGCGAAGAGACCGTTGAGTAGGGACGCCAGCAAGTAGCGGCGATCTCGCAATACGACGGTCATCGGCTCTCGACGCTGGCCCTCCAAAAGGGGCAGGGGGGCCATCACGGGAAGTCGCAACACGTACGCCGCCGCCGCGAAGAACGTCACCGCGTTGCCGAGGACCATGGCGACGTAGGCGCTGCGCGTATCAAGGGCGAGTCCCACTCCCGACAGAGCGATCCCCACCGACATGCCGAGGTTGGTCACCGCGCGTTGGTAGGCACGAATGCGCACGCGGTCCTCGCCCTGGCCGAATCGGCCCAACAGCACCGAGCGAGACGCCCCCGAGGATCCGCCGCAGACGCCGCCCACGATGTTCAACAGCAGGAACGCTACGAACGAGTGCACCAGGGTGAAGCACCCCATAATGACCCCTTCGCCCGCCGCTCCGGCCGCGACGATGAAGCGCGGATCCCAGCGGTCCGACAGATGTCCCGCGGGCACCGACACCAGCAGGCCGGCGATCGCCGCGACGCCCAATCCCAACGCAACCCGGTGCACCGACAGCCCGACCGAGCGCGTGAAGAAGATCACCTCAACCGTGTAGTAGAGACCGTTGCCGACGGTGTTGGCGAGGGTGGCCTTGGTCAGCGTGCGCAGAGGGCCCGGCTCGGGGATCGCGGCGCGCATTAGGCGCTTAGGGCGCGTGGACATTGGTCCTCGGCACCCCGCCATCGTACCGGCACGGACGAGCATGCCCTCGCGC
Source organism: Acidimicrobiales bacterium (assembly GCA_036489715.1). Classification (GTDB taxonomy): domain Bacteria; phylum Actinomycetota; class Acidimicrobiia; order Acidimicrobiales; family RAAP-2; genus RAAP-2. The sequence goes on from DASXFG010000038.1 coordinate 7,092, forward strand.
GAGGGTGCGCGTAACTAGTGCTTCGTCGAGGACTGGACCACCTTGAAAGAGCGAAACGTGGCGACGCCAGAGTCGGTGGCGGCGGTGAGCTCACTGGCGAGAGGCTGCTGGGAGTCACTGATCATCTCGATCGGCGAACTTTGCAGAACCTGATTCAAGGGAACGACGACGCCGCGCTGTTTGCGAAACGCGATCCCGCTCGGCACGTCGATCAGAGTGGCCCGGTCTTCGGGGCGAATGAGCGCCACGCACTTAGTGAATTTGACGGTGCCGAAGTTGGCGAGCGGCACGTACCCGCCGTTGGCGTGACGAGCGGGGCGCTCCACCACGCACTCGGCCGTGTTGCCCACGGGCAGAACATTGTGACCGCTCTCCACTCCTCGATAGCTCGCCACCGTCACGTGGGTCCTCGCGCTCTGTTCCGAGGCGCTCACCCGGTAACGGTGCCGACCAATCTGAACGATGGTGACGCTCATCTGGTCGCCCACTACTACGTCCATGGCGGCCGGCGGCTCGGCGGTGGCCGCGCTGCTGCGATCAAACCACGAAGCCCAGAACGACATCGAGCGAACGCCGGACTGACAGAGGATTAGGACGCCCGACTGGGGCAGCGAGGTCGTCTTTGACTGCCCGCCCAATCCGTCCCAGACGCTCACCGAGCGCAGGCGATGGCTCGTGCGAGGACACGCAATATTTGGCACAGTGAACTCGGTCTCCACCCCGTCGATGCGGAACCGATCGTTCCCCGCCACGCCGTAACCGGACCAGTTCTTAGTCAGCACCAGCCCCGGTGCAAAAGGGGAGTTCGAAGACGTGTCGTGCGATCGGAACAGCGAGGCCACCAAGAAAATCAGAGCGACACCCAGTATCGACCACACCCGCACCTGGCGCGATCCCCCTAGGGGTCCCCGTGAGAGCAAATCGGAGATAGTCAGCTCCTCGCTGCGTACGTTCGACGACCTTACTTCTCGGGCCCCCAAGTGGAATCTGGTCGATCGCTCTCAGTTGCCCGCAGGGGAAGTACATACTCTTGGAGAGAGCGAATATTAAGAACGAGCGATGAGTATCGTCGGCGCGCGAAGTCACAATGTCTAGGGCGTTGGCCCCACGTCCTGAGGAGCGACCATGAGTTCACCCGTATCGACCGCCGTAGACCCTCGTTACAGCAGTCCCCGCGCCGAAGCGACCTCGTGGGAGCAAACGCGAGAGATCTTGGAGTCCGCCGACATCTTCTGGCTCACGACCGTGCGCGCCGATGGCCGACCGCACCTCACGCCCCTCGTGGCAGTCTGGGTCGAGGGCGCCGTGCACTTCACGACCGGTCCGGACGAGCAAAAATTTCGCAACCTCAGCGCCAATCCCCACGTCATCGTCTCCACCGGGCACGCGGATTGGCAAAGCGGCGTGGACGTTGTCGTCGAAGGCGCCGCCGAGCAACACCAGAGCCAGGAACTCCTCGACGCGGTCGCCACGGCCTTTGGGCCCAAGTGGGACGGCGATACCTGGAACTTCACGACCCACGACGGCCAGTTCTTCCACCCCGAAGGTTTCCGCGTCGAAATTTTTTCGGTGCGTCCTGTCAAGGTGCTGGCTTTCGCCAAGGGAACATTCGGGCACACGCTGCACACGTTCTGACGACGTCTTGTAGCAGGGCTGTTCGGCGCGGAGCAAGAGCGGCTCACGGGGAGAGGGCAGCGCTCTTGCTCCGCGCCGAGGGGGTGGCGGACTATGCGACCGTGAAGCGGTTCACGATCCGGTGCGCTACGCGCTCGATGCGCGCCCGGCCCATGACCATTGCGCCAAAGGCCGCGAGCAGAACGCCCGGACCGCTGGCGAAGCAGAGCCAGTACTCAAAGGTTCTCGTCGGCGACGCGGCCTGGAAGTAGGGCGCGCGCATGACTGCCCACGCCACGGGAAAGACGCTCAACCAGGCCCCGCAGAGAAACACCAGCGCGCCTGAACTCATCAGCGTTCCCGCCGACTGCATTCCGATCGGTCGCCTCGCACAGGCGAGGATCAACAGGCACGAAACGAACGCCAGCGCTCCAGGGACGAGGGCCCCAAACGAGTGGGCATCGCTCCAGGTCCACGATCCGCTGCCGTCGCCGGAGAAACCGAAGATCGGACTGACGTAGGGCGCGAAACCGGCCCAGGCGGCGACGATCAGCGCACCAAAGGCCCACAGAAACAGTCCGACCGATGCGTGGGGGTAATAGATTTCCACGTGCTCGCCCACTGGTTCGCTCCGATCTTGTGGCGCGCGCGATGCGCTGGGGCGCGTCTCGCGAGTAGCCATGACGTCGATTTGAGAATCGTCCGCCTCGGTGGTGGTGGTGGTGGGGTAGTGACGTAGTGACATTTGAACCTCCTTCGTCACTACCAACGCTACGTAGATCAATCCGCAGATTTCCCTGTGAATGAAAATTGCACGGGCGCCTCGAAACGCGCGTTCCCGCATAAATATCGCCATTCTCTTCTCAGGTAATGACCCGTACAAAAAGAAGCCACGCCGGGCGACCCGAGGAGCGCTCCGGTCCGCCCTGTCAGACTCGTGCGATGAGTGAACTCCGTGACCTCTACGACCAACAGCTACGCCAGAACGTCAGACCCGACGCGAGTGGATCTCTCGTGGACGCGTCGACCACTTTCGTGCGCTGGTTCGCCAATGAGAGCGGACTCGGCTGGTCCGAGGTCCTGTGGACCTCGCTCGATGAGAACACCGCCGACGCCGCCATCGCGGACCACGTTGACTTCTACGCGTCGCGCAATCTGAGCTTTCTCTGGACGGTGTACGACTATGACCGTCCTGACGATCTTGGCGTACGACTCGAACGAGCGGGATTCACCGAGGACAGTTCGTCTGCGATCGTCGTCGCGAGTTGCGACTCACTCACAGGTGAGGTTGAGCTGCCCGCCGGCGTTACTCTGGTTCACGTCGAGGACGACGCGGGCATCGATGAGCTGATCGCCGTGCACGAGAGCGTTTTTGGGCACCGTCTCGATGACATGCGCAAAAACTTGCAACATCGGCTACGCACCGGACCTCACGAAATGGACATGTTCGTGGTGCACGATGTCCGCGGGACGCCCATTTCGTCGTCGCGGGTCGAGTACTTCGCGGGCACCGAGTTCGCCGCCCTGTGGGGAGGCAGCACCGAAGCGGCGTGGCGCGGCCAGGGCCTCTACCGCGCCCAGGTCCTCCATCGTGCCCGTATGGCCAAGGACAAGGGCTTTGCGTACCTCATGGTGATGGCGTCGGAAAACAGCCGGCCGATCCTCGAAAAGATGGGCTTCGCGCTCATTTCACGCGCCGTACGCTACAAAAAGGTGCCGAGCGCAGTTCAGTGAGGCTCTACGTGGCCGACGAGGCGTCCGCGCTCGTGACGCGATTGGGCGAATCTTGAGACGCGACTACGACCACGCGCGTGGCGTGGATGAGCAGACCGGCGAAACCGGCCCAGGTGACCATCTCTCCGATGAACAAGATGTGCATCGCTCCCGCGATCGTCACGAGGCACAGCACGCTCCCGGCCCACTGCGTGAGGAGAAAGACGCCGTCCCACATAACGCGACGCGTAATCCGGAACATCCACCACGACGCCGCCACCTCAAAGAGGATGAGCACCGTTCCACAGGCGAAGTGCAGGTCTCGTAGTGCAATGTTGATGCTGTAGACGTAGGAGGTCAAGAGCATCACCAGCACGTTGGCGAAATAGAAGTTCAAAATGCGGCGTAGCCGGCGCGTCGCGGGTTGATTACCGTGCAGGAACGCACCGGCCCGCCGGCACAGTTCGGCCAGCCCACCGAGTGCGATCGAGTAGACGATGGCGGTCTGAATGTGAGAGCCATAGTCGCTGATGCCGCCCTCGTTACCTTTGAGAACGAATCCGGGCCGCAGGGCCACGCAGACGCCGATGAACACGATGAAGCAGACCTGGCCGCATGCCACCAGAGTGACTGCGCGCTTCTCGTCACGTACCTCTGTGTTCACCCCTCTGCCCCTCGCGCGTTCGAACGATGACGACGTTTATTCTAAAGACACCGCGCGACACGCCCTTTCACTTTTACACCAGCCGGGTTGCCCCGAGGGACGTTTCGGCGAGAACGATGCGACTTTCCGCGTCTCGCGTGCCAAGTTTGTGGAGTTTCTCAAGCACCGACTGCAACTCGTCAGTGCTACGGCTCACGATGCGCAGCTGATAGTCGCGTTCGCCAGTAGTGAGCGTCGTAGAAATCACCTGGGGCACGCCGACGAGATCGCGTTCAAACTCGTGGGGATCGACCGAATCGCGAAGATTCACGTCGGTCAGCGAGTGCAGGGTGTAGCCCAGCGCGGCCAAACTGATTTCAGCGTGAAAACCCGCGAGCACCCCGCTGTGTCGCAGGCGGCGAACACGATCGGCAGTGCTGTTCGCGCTCAAATGAACCTGAGCGGCCAACTGCTGATAGCTAAGGCGCCCATCGTCGCTCAACGCGACGAGGAGGGACCGGTCTATGTCGTCCACGCTCACACCTTCCTATTTATACTCATAGTATTCGATTTTCTGCCTCAGTAATCTCGGCAACGACGCCACTAAGTGCCGTATTACCGAGTCAATTGAGGAGACGGCACTCGTATCCTGTTTCCATGGTGTTTTTCCTGTTCAGAGTACTTCTCGCCCCTTTTGCGGTCGTGGTGGGCACATGGGCCCAGCGACGTTTCGGTGACGCGGTGGGCGGACTGGTGATCGGACTACCCCTGGCAAGCGTGCCGTTGCTGTGGCTCGTGGCCCTCCAGCACGGCGCGACCTTTACCACGTCAATGATTCGAGCCCTCCTGGTCGGCGGCGTGGCCGAAGGAGCCGTCATGTGGCTCTATGCGCACCTCACCTCCAAGGTCACCCCGTCCCGTGCTCTTGCGATGACGCTGCTCGCCTTCGCCTTCGGCGCGGCCCTCGTCTCGGTGTTCAATCTGTCCGCACTCGTCGCGGGCCTTCTTACGGCCCTCGGTTTCGCCCTCTCGATGCGCTGGTGGCCCGTTAGCGCGTCCACCAGTCCCGCGTCGCCAGGGCGCCCGCGACTCTGGCCGCGCGCGCTGCTCGCGGCACTCTTGACCATGGCCCTCGCGACTCTCGCGGGGCGACTCGGGCCCGTGTTATCGGGTCTCATCGACGCGGTACCGGCAACGAGTCTGATGATGGCCTTCTTCACCCATCAAGAACACGGTGCGGACGCCACTTCGCACTTTCTCTATGGCGTGACGCGCGGTTCGTTCTCGTTCCTCGCCTCCATGATCGTGCTGGTAGCGATGCTGAACGGTGGCAGCATTTCACTGGCGTTTGGCGTCTCGATGCTGGTCGCCTTCCTCGTGCAGGGTTCGTTCCAGATCTACGACTTCGCCCGCGCTCGCCGTGTCGCTCGTCACGGCTCCTCAGCGACTCGCCCCGACGACGCGAACGTTGCGTTCGCCTAGAGCTACCCCGCTTTGGCGATCGCCCTGCGCAAGAGTGTCGTGAAGTGCTTCGCGTTGAGTTGCGTCAGTGTGATTTCGGCCACCGCCAGAGCAACAGGACCCTTCCTCGCGTAGGCGACTACCGCGCTGACGTGGGCCCCTTGGTCGACAAAGGTGACGCTATAGGCCTTTACCCCGACGCTCATGTGCGCGAGAGTCATCGTGCGCGTTCGCGGAAACGTAATTTGCCCGTCGAAGTTCGACGCCTCTTTCTTGCAGCTGGTCATGTGAGCGAGCAGGGCGTCGTAGGTGCGCGACGCATGCGATGAAGTCTCGATCTTCTCTAAGAAAAAGGTCTCGAGGGACCGGTTCTCGTACACCGCACCGGCGCTCGAAGGGCTGGCCAAGCGAGCGAAGGTCGACTCCGGGCAACTTCCTGTTTCGGCGCGGCCAATCACGTAGGGGGTCCAGCCCGAGTGGGCCCCGAAGTCCACCAGCTGGCGAGACAACGGAGTTGCCGCCGAGGCGCTAAGGCACGAAAGCGCCACGACCAGGACAGTGGCGAGCGCGGCTATCCGCTTCACGTTCCCACGCTACGTAATTACACCTCTATGCCCGCCCAACGCAGGGACCTCGTTTACAAACGTGGCACAAAGAAGCCCGGCGAGACGTCACTTCGACGTCCCGCCGGGCTCTGAGTTAGTAGTAGTGGCGTCTTCCTCCCACCGCGTGACCGATGGATCCCAGAATCCACAGCACCAAGCCGATCACCAGAACGATGACTCCCAGCGACCATAAAACGGGGATGCCCAATAAGAAGCCAATCAGCATCAACACAATTCCGACCGTAATCATTTCATTCCTTTCGTCGTCGAGTGCACTTAGTTCCGCTGTTCGTGGAACATAGTCTTGTGACCCGTCGAGTCCACGACCTCGCGATCTACGGTCTGGGGCGAACTCGAGGGTCGACGGCGAGAGGCCGCAAACACCGCACTCGAGATGAGGAATCCCGCGACTCCGGCGATCATCAAAATAATTCCGATCGTCGACAGGCGCACCCCGTGATTCTGTGCCGCAACGGAACTCTGGGCAGTGAAGCCCCAGTACATAATTGCTCCCGCCACAGTGGACATAGCGCTTACTACCATTCCAGCCAGTCCCATGATCATCTCGCTTTCTCTAATGGAGCGACGTGCGCTCGTTCGATGTCATCTGGCTACTGCTGTATTCAATTTTAAAACCGGAAGGGGCAGAAAGCGAAGAAACGCAGCGAACATCATGGCTGAAAAATGCGGTGCACCTTGCAATGCAACATGCGTGCGAACGCTATGGCGCACGGCGCCTCACCTAGGTTTTCCACAATGGCGACGCGACCAGCATCGAGAGTCGCGTCACTGACTCTTTGACTTTTCTAAGGTGCGTCAGCGCGATTGAGAACTTCTAGGGCGTGCGAAGGTGGATCATGAACGACGAGCATTTTAAGATCTGTTCAAGCGCCGATTGGGCCGAGTACGTAGAAAACGATCTGCTCCCCTGGGCGCTGGGCTCCTCTGATCTCGGCGAAGCGGTTCTCGAAATCGGACCTGGACCCGGCCTCACGACCGACGTGCTGTTAAAACGAGTCGCGCACCTCACCACCGTCGAGATCGACCCCCGTCTCGCCGCGGCCCTCGCAGAGCGCCTGAGCGGTTCTCACGTGACGGTCGTTACCGCAGACGCCACGTCGCTTCCCTTCGAAGAGGGGCAGTACTCGTCGGTCGTCACCTTCACGATGCTCCATCACGTGCCCTCGCGCGAACTCCAGAATCGGCTCTTCGCGGAAGTCGCACGGGTCCTTCGAGGTGGTGGACTCTTCACGGGCACCGACAGTAAGGAGACGACCTCGCGCTGGATGCTCCACCAAGGAGACGTGTACACGCCCGTCGACCCCTCCTCACTTGCGCCGCGCTTGGACGCAGCGGGTTTCACCGACGTCGTCGTTGAGGAGAACGCGGATCGCTTCCGGTTCCTCGCCCGCCGCCCGAACTAGTCGGGAATCATGGTGGTGAGGCAAAACGGGTGGCCGGCGGGATCCAAAAAGACTCGGTAGGTCTCGGGGGCCGGTTGCGTCGTCGCCTTGGTGGCACCTAGCGCGAGTACTTCGCGTTCCGCCGCGGCCAGATCCGAAACCGCGAGGTCCAGGTGCATCTGCTTGGGCATCTCATCCCCGGGCCAGGTGGGCGCCTGGTAGTGATCGACCTTGATCGCCGTGAGCCACATCGAACCGGCCTTAACGGCGTCGAAGGTGTCGCTGCGAAATGCCACCTCGCCGTTGACGACGGCAGCCCAAAAGTCGGCCAACGAATGTGGGTCGTCGCAGTCGAAGGACACCGCGCCCAGTCGAACGTGCTCAGTCACGCGCCTGAGTGTACTCAGGCGTACGGATCAATATCGCGTGGCGCAGTCCGACGAAATCGAGTGCCTACACTGAGGTCAGCCCGGGGGGAGGCGCGATGCGGCGTGGCGCAGTAGGAGCACTGATTGCAATGGTCCTGGCTCTCGGCGTGGGCCTGCCGGCTTCGGGAGCACCGGGGGCGCGCAATCTCGTCCTGACCTCTGCGGTTCGCCAAGCCCTCGTGGATGTCGGCGCTAGGTCCCACGGCCTACGCGCCAAGGACTACCTCGGACTCGAGAAGGGCACCGCGTACTACGCCTACGACGCGGCGAACAAGACGTACTACGCCGCGGCCAGTCTGAAGCCGAGTCCTGCATCCATGCAAGCCGAGATCGCCGCCCAAGACGACGGCGCCTACAACCTCTTTACCCGAGCGTCGAACACGTCGAAATGGACGATCTACGACGACGGGTTAACCGGAGGAGACGGGGCCCGGTGTCCCATCACGATTCCGGCCGCCGTGCGACACGTGTGGGGTTGGACCCGCGCGTGTCAGCCGCCCCAAGCGGTGTGAGTTAGCCCCGAGAGGGTGCGCGCCAGGCCGGCGTGGGCCAGGGCGAGTGAGCGAGCAGCAACGCCTCGACGCGGCGCGCGGCGTCGATCACGCGCCACTCGTCTCGCGCGCGTCCCACGAGCGCCAGGCCGACCGGCAGCCCCTCGATGATGCCCAGGGGCAGGCCCAGAATCGGCCAACCGGCGATCGCGGCGGGCATCGTGACGCAACTGGCCGGTCCGGGGTGTCCCCCTACGACTAGGTCGCTCTTCCAGGACGGACCATACGAGGGGGCGAGAATGACGTCGGCGCCATCAATACCCGGTTCTAAGCACGTGCGCAGCGCCCACTCCAGGTTGCGCCGCCGCGCCTCGGAATACTCAACTCCGCTGCGCCCGCCCGAGGTCGCCGCCTGGAGAAAGAACTCGTGACCGAAGTACCGCTGTTCGATCTCGGCGTGGGCGTCTTCGTAGGCGATCACCTCAGCCAGCGAGCGCACACCCTCGCCGGGCCTCGCTTCTAAGTAGGCACCGAGGTCGTCGACGAGCTCGCTCAGCATGACCGTTAACTCGTCGCGCCCTTCACTCTCGCCCGGCTCGGCGAGGTCGCGTTCGATGACGATGAGTCCCGACTTTCCTAGTTCGCCGACCACCTCGTCAAACAACTCGTCGGTGGCGGGATGACCCGTTCGCCAATTCTTGGCCACCACCACCCGCGCGGCCTCGTCGAGTCGCGTAGGCTGCGCGGACAGGACCGAGAACATGAGCGCGACGTCGGCGACGCTGCGCCCCATCGGCCCCGGGCTGTCCTGGCTCGCGCTGATGGGAACGACGTGAGCCGCGGGAACGACGCCCACCGTGGGCTTGAGTCCGACCACTCCGTTCACCGATGCGGGGCACACGATCGAGCCGTCGGTCTCGGTTCCTACGGCCAGTGGCGCGAGGCCGGCGGCCAGGGCGGCGCCCGAACCCGACGAGGAGCCGCCCGCGGAGCGATCGAGCGCCCAGGGGTTAGCTACCAGCCCGCCCGAGGCGGAGTACCCACTCGATGAGCGCGGAGAACGAATGTTGGCCCACTGGGAGAGATTGGTGCTCGCGAGCACGATCGCCCCGGCGTCGCGCAGGCGCTGCACCAGCGGCGCGGTGCGCGTCGGGCGACCAAGGAGCGACGTCGAACCGGCGAGACCCGGCAAACCTTCGGACTCAATATTGTCCTTGATGAGCACCGGCACTCCGTGCAGCGGACCAAGCGCGCCGCCGCCAGCGCGGGCCTCGTCGCACTCATTGGCCCGGGCGCGAGCGTCGCCGCGCAGTGCGGCAATGGAGCGCAGGGCGGTGTGGCTGTCGAGCGCGTCGACCTGTTCAATGCGCTCAATCAACGTGTCGACCAAATCCAGCGACGTCAGCCCACCTGCGCTTAATCGCTGAAGAACGTCGTGCGCGCCCAGATACCCGAGTGCGGAACTGGACGGATGAGGGTCGGGCACGACCCCACCATAGGACCGTGATGTGAGCGAGTCGGCGAGTCGGCGAGTCGGCGTGCCCGCGAGTGAGGAGCCCTACTGCTCCTCGTCGCGGTAACGCTCGAAGAGTTCGACCAGCGACTCGAGCACCGCGGGGTCGACCTCATCGACCAACACCGCGGCACTCGCGGCAATGGTGACGCGCAGCTGCTCGAGATACGCCTGACAGGCGTCACACCCCGCGAGATGCTCCTCCAGGCGCTTGCGATCTCGACGACTCAAGGAGCCATCCACGTAATCGCTCATCAGTTGGACCGCCTGTTGACACACGAGACGGTGCGCAAAGATCTTCACAGCTTCCCCTCTCGCATCTGTGCCTCCACGTCCGAACGAATCTTGGAACGCGCGCGATGCAAGATCACGCGAACGTTCGCCTCGGAGAGCTCCAGCAACTGGGCCGCCTCCGTAGTAGATAGTCCCTGTACGTCGCGTAGCGTTACGACCGCACGTGCGACGTCGGGCAGACGCGCAATCGACGCGTGCACCGCGTGGACGATCGGCCCGTTGGTGATCGCGTCTTCCACGCGCTCACTGAAGGGCACGGGCGGATCGCTCCAGAACCCGCCCCGATTGAAACGACCCGCCAGGGCAGTCGCATCCGTGCTCAGGTCCACGGGGACGCTGCGGTGCTCCTTGACGCCCTTGGTGCGCGCCCGGTTCGCCGCGATGTGAAAGAGCCACGTCTTAAATGACGAACGGCCCTCGAAGCGCTCGAGTCCGCGCAGCACCGCGATCCAGGTCTCCTGGGCGACGTCCTCCGCGCTGGCGTCGCTGCCCACGTAGTAGCGGGCCAGGCGCACCAGGGCGTCGTGATATTTCGTGACGATCTCTTGAAAAGCGGCCTGATCACCGCCCATCAATTGCTCTAAAAGATCGGCGTCGTCCACGCTCGTCAGGATATCGGGGCTGACCACCACTATTGGATGGTAAGTTGCCCGCGAGGGCCGCCCGCGCGGTGGCCCCGTCGCCAGCGAGAGGGGAGTACGCGTGCGCCGATACATCATCGCTGCGGGTCTGGTGGCTGGATTGGGTCTCTCGGCCTGCGGCTCGGGTCCGGCCACCCTCGATTCGGCCGTCGCCTCCCTCTCCTCAACGTCTTCCCTCGAGGTGCATCTCACCGCCTCCTTTGCCGGACCCGGGGCCAGTGAGGTCGAGCAGTACGCCAAGAGCATCTCGATGGACGTCACCGAAGTCAACCCCTCGGGAGCGCCACTCAGTCAAGCCTCGGCGCTCGACGAAGACGTGAGCGTCAACGTGGGCTCGGGCGTCTTGCTCGAGGTGCGCGAGGTCGCGGGCAATGCGTATCTCAAGATGGATCTAACTGAACTGAACACGCTGCCCAACGTCAACCTTCCCGCGAGTGACATCGCCGCCGTTCAGTTGCTCTTCGGTGGTCGGTGGTTCGAGGTCCCGGCCAGCCTGATTAAGAGCCTGACCAAAAAGGAAGCGACCCCGCAGAACGCGGCCGCGTCCAAAACCGAGCAGGCCGACGCCCGCAAGATCACCAAGGCGTTCGAGCACATCATCGAAACAGCGCCCGCCACGACCCTCGCGGGAGGAGGCTACAGCGAGACCGCGACCATCCAGTCCCTCATCTCCTCACTGTGGCCCACGATCCAGAGTTTGGGGCTCTCGTCAGTAACGGAGCCGGCCGACGTCAAGGGCTCCTACACCTTAAGCATGACCACCTCGGGCTCCACTATCACCGGTGGAACAGTATCGATCACCGCGCCCGCCAGCAGCGGAGCGGGCAACGACACCGTCGCCTTCAGCGCAACTGTGAACCACAACGCGGCGACGGTGAGCGCACCTAGCGGAGCAACGGTGGTGAGCAAGCAGCTCATTCAGCAACTCGAAAACGAAGCGCAGTCCCCTTCACTCGCCAACTAGGCGCCCGACCGCGTTTCTCGCCCTCGCGGCCAGAACATGACGGCGCGCTCCTGGGCTCAAGCGGGTCTACCGGGCGTTCACTTCCGTGCCCGATCCGCCTTAGGGAGTCATTAACTTCGCCGTGTAATGTCGCCCCATGAGCGTCGAGCCCGACACCAAAGACTGGACCTGGGTGCTCGAGCGCCCCTGCAACGAGTGCGGATTCGACGCGAACGCCGTCACCAGCGAGGCACTCTCGGAGAAGATCCGAGATGCGGCCACCCGTTGGTCGCCGGTGCTGTCGCGCGAAGACGTGCGCGTGCGACCTAACGAGAGCACGTGGTCGGCGCTGGAGTACGCGTGTCACGTGCGCGACGTGTTTTCGGTCTGCGACGCTCGACTAGCCCTCATGTTGAGTGAGGACAACCCGACTTTTCAAAACTGGGACCAGGACGAGACGGCCGTCGAGTCGCGATACTGCGATCAGAACCCCACCGAGGTGCGCGAGCAGTTGTGCGCCAGCGCTCGCCGCTACGCCGACCGCTACGGAGCGGTGCGCGAGGACGAGTGGCACCGTCCCGGTCTTCGCTCCAATGGCAGCGTCTTCAGCGTGCTCACGCTGGGTCGCTACTCGCTGCACGACGTCGTCCATCACCTCTGGGACGTCGGCGCGCCGATCTAGTTCGTCGCGCCGCTCCAGTTGCGCAGCTCGGCCTCGAGTGGGTCAAGACCCATGGGCCCCAGGTCGAGCGCGAAGGAGTGAAAGCGCTTGAGTGAGAAGTCCTCTCCGAGGCGCTGGCGGGTCTCTTCGCGCGCGCGCAGCCAGACCCGTTCGCCGACCTTATAAGAGATGGCCTGAGCGGGAATCCCGAGGTAGCGCTCCACCTCTGAAGCCGCCATGGCCGGACTCTGCAGCGCCCTTTCGACGAGAAGGGTGACCGCCATCTCCGGCGTCCAGACGCGCCCCGAGCAGTCCCCGAGGCGGCCCAGCTCGCCCAGATCCTTGGGCGCGCGCTTTTGGAGGTGCATGCCGATGTCGACCACGACCCGCGCCGCGCGCAGCGCCTGACCCGCGAGATAGCCCAGTTCCTCGCCCGGATCTTCAAAGAAACCCAACTCCTCGCACAGGCGCTCGGCGTATAGCGCCCAGCCCTCCCCGTAGCCACTCGTCCAGCCCGCCAGACGCTGGAAGCGGCTTTGGCGATCCGCAGCGACAATCGCCGCGCCGCACTGGAGGTGATGGCCCGGCACGCCCTCGTGGTACCAGGTTGAGGCGCTCTCCCACCACGAAAACGTGGTCGCGCCCAGGGTCGGATACCACGTGGTGCCCGGTCGCGAGAGATCTTCACTGGGCGGAAAGTAGTAGGGAGCTGCCGCCCCGCCCTCGGGAGCGAGGCGCACGTCACAAAAGCGCACTCGTGGATCGATGTCGAAGTGCACGCCGTCGAGGCGATCGACGGCCGCGTCGGTAAAGGAGCGCAGCCGCGCCAGAAGTTCGTCCGTGCCGTCGATAAATCGAGCCGGGTCGTGATCGAGAAAGTCGACGACTTCGGTGAGCGTGATCGCCCCGGGCACCAGCGACTTGGCAATCTCCCACATGCGCTCGTTGATGCGGCGCAGGTCCTCCCAGCCCCAGTCGTAGAGCTCGGACAGATCCAGCGCGGCCCCCATGTAGTCCTTGGCCCAGACGAGGTAGCGGTCCTCGCCACAGAAGTCCATCTCGTTGGCGCGCGGCGCGAGGTCGTGGCGCATCCACTCCGAGAGCTCCCCGCACGCGGCGTCCGCGTCGCGCGCGGCGCGCACCATACGGTCCTCGGCGCCGAGTTCGGGAGCTACCGCCTCTACGTAGCGGCGAAAGGAACCTTCGGAGTAGGTCGCGGCCTGATCGGCGATGCCCACAATGTGACGACGCGAGGGAAGCAGCTCGGTGTCGGCGAGCTCGATCAGCTGGCGCCGCCAACCGGCCATCGCCGGACGCACCGCCTTGAGACGCGTGGCCACGACCTCGCGTTCCTCGTCGCTGGATGAGCCCATCAGTTCGAAGGCCTGTCGCGTGTTCGACAGCGGCGAGGAGATGACGCTACAGAGCCGACCCCATTCGTGGGACGCGAAGAGGCTGCGCCGAGTGCCGAGGCGTTCGCGCAGCACCGCCAGAGCGACGCGGTCCACGTCATCGCTCGCGCGCAGCAAGTCCAGACGAGCGAACGCCTCATTGGTTGCTTCGAAGCTTTCGGCGACGCCGTCGGGAGAGAAGTCCGGCAGCCGCTCGTCGTGGCCCCCCACGCCGGCTTCGGTAGCGAAGATCGGATCGAGGGCGGCGTCTCGTTCGACCACCTCGTTGGCGAACGCGAAAACATCTGAGCGAAAAGTTTCCATTCGCCGAAGGTTAGCCAGCCAGTGGTCCGTCCCAGGACCAGCGGGGCATCGCCAGGTCGCGCGGCGCGTCGCACCCGAGTGGCGAACACGCATCGACCTCGCGCGTGGCTACGACCATGTAGTCGTGCAGGACCGTACGCAACTCGGGATCCTTGGGGAATCCTGCGTCGTCCAGGGCCAGGTCGAAACAGACGAGGAATCGAGCGCCAAAATCGGCGTCGGCCCCCTTCCCCGCGTGCAGGGCCAGCATCGCCGAGTGCCCGCCCAGAGAACTGTACATCGGTGGTCCGCCGAAGACCTCGCCCAGATACGCCCCGAGGCGTTCGTTGTGTTCGGGGTGAGAGGGGTGCGAGAACGGGTGGTTCAGCACGGGGTCAGCGAGGCAACGTCGGTTCATCGCCACCGCCAACGCGACGAACGCCTCTTCGCCACCCACGTACTCGTAGATCGAAGTTCGCTCGCTCATGGCGTTCTCATTATCGCTCCGAAAGCGACGCTCAACCATTCGTGCCTGCGGGGATTCGCAGCAGCGCCAAGGCCGCCGAGCCGACGTTGATGCTAATGACGGGATGCTCGCTCGGATTGAGCCAGCGCATGATCTGATCGAGGTTCGTTTCAGGAATCGCCACGCACCCTTGGGTGGGCGCTCCCGCACTGATGTGCAAGAAGAAACCGCTCCCCGCACCTTTCACTACGGGATCCATGTTGTAGTTAATGACTACGGCGTGGGCGTACACGTGCCCGGCGTAGTACAGGTTCTCCGAGTCGCCCCCGGGAGATTCGCGACTACCCACCAGCCGGTTGTACGCCGGTGACGCGGGGTTTTCGTCCCACCAGTCATCGGGCCCCACGTGGGTGTAGGGAAGTCTCGTTCCGATATTCGGCGCGTTGCCGAAGGCCTGGGTCAGGGTGAAGACTCCCACCGGTGTTCGCCCCCATCCCTCGTGGGTCGAACGCACGCCGTTCACGCCCACGTTCGCCACCACCGCGCCGAACTCTTGGACGTAGTTTCCTGCAGTCGTCAATCTCCACGTACGCACGACTGCTACCCGCGACAAAGGCGTGGCGGCTTCGACGGTGATGACTTGGCCGGGCGGTGAACTCGCGCCCGCTAATGATGTGCCACTCATAGGGATAGCGACCGAGGCGAACGAAAGGACGAGGCTCGTACACAGAGCGCGCCGCGCGAGGACACCGAGGGGCATCTTCTATGTTCGCACGCGCCGCGCGTAGCGAGGTCCCCGGGTCCGTGAACGAAACCTTTTCCTTACTCGCCCTGAAAGTACGGGTTGTCGATGAATCCCACGATGGAGCCGTCGGGAGTTCTCACCGAGGCGGTGATGATTCCTTCGCCGACGTCGGTAGGCGCCCCGTGAAGCGTCGCGCCCGCTTCGAGTGCCGCGTCGACTGCCGCCTGGGCGTCTTCGACGCCCCAGTAGGTGAGCGCTCCGTCGGCCGGATCGGCGTCGGGCAGGAGTCCGAGTTCGTAGCCACCGGGGTTAAAGCCGACGTAAAACTCTTCATCGAAGTACGGATCGACGCCGAGGAACTCGCTCCACCACGTCTTGGCTCCCTCGAGGTCCGGCGCAGGATAGATCACGGTTCGAAGTCCCAGTAGTTCAGTCATGGTTGAGGAGACTATCTCCCCGCGAGCCCGCCCCTACTCCTCGGACTCCACTAGGCGAATGAGGGCGCGCCGGGCGGCATCGCGCACGCGCGCCACCTCGTCGTGTGCGAGCGCGTCCATGGCCTCTAAGGCGTCGCCGATCCGGCGACGCGCCACCACCTTGGCGGACATCTCGCGTACGCGCCAGTGTCGGTCGCTTGCGCCCGCGATCACGACGTCCACCGCGCGGGGGCTCCATACGTAGAGAAAGCCTCTCATCGCCCACACCCGGGGCCAGTACTCGTGGGGGCCCGCAAAACCCGTTTCCATGAGCACCCCCGCGGCCGGGCCGGCGAGCACGAGCAGAGTCCCTTCGTCGAGACGCTCGCCCCGCAAAATGGCGACGCAGTCCTCAGCGAGCTCTTCTTCGCCGCGGCGGCGCGCTTCGGTCTCGATGCTCATTCGCGGGGTCAGTCCCCACTCAGTACCCGCCACCGCGCCACTCGCCCGTCGCCGCTATGTCGTTTGAACCCAGATCAGCCGCGCAGCATCCAAGGTGAGGGTGAGCTCGTTCCCGGCCACGGTGAGCGCGACGTCGCCGGGCGACACGGCGGCCTCGGTCACTCGCACCTCGCTCCCCTCGTGGATGGAGTGCGCGGCCAACATCGACAGCAGAGCGGGAGCGTCGTGCTCGGCCACTTCAGAGATTCGCCGCACGGTTGCGCTCACGTCGGGTTCGAGGTCCGCGAGGGCTATAAGAACTCCGTAGGGGGCGTCGCGACCAGGAATAACGTTGCCGTGCGGGCAGGTCGAGGGAGATCCCATCGAGGTGTCAATCTGGTCAACGACCGCGTCGGAGATGGCCGAGGAGAGCCGATCGGCCTCGACGTCCGCGCTGGCCCAGTCAAAGCCCAGCACGTCGGTCAGCCATCGCTCCAGAATGCGGTGGCGGCGCACCAAGCTCGTAGCGGTAGCGCGCCCGCTGTCGGTGAGAGTCACGCTGCGATCTGAACCCACGTCGATCCAACCGTCGCGCTTGAGGCGCACGAGGGCGTTGCTGACCGTGGGCGCGCTGACCGAGAGCCAGTAGGCCAGGCGACTCGGTCGCACGACCTCGCCCTCGGCGTCGATGTAGTAGATGGCCTCGAGATACTTATCGACGGTTTCGGTGTGCGCGGTGGTCATCTGTTCGCCGAGGTCGGTGCGCTCAGTGATCGCAGCCTCCTCGAACGTCGAGGCTAACGCGCGCCGGGAAATTGACGCACGATGACCCCGTTACCGTCAGGGTCGTCGAAGGTGACGTAGCGACCCCACGCTTCTTCGGCGACCTCGCTCGGCGCGACGCCCGCACCCCGGAGACGTTCGACGTCACCCTCGAGGTCGTCGGTGTTGAGCAGAAGTCCCTTGAGTGATCCCGGGACCATGGTGGGAAACCAGGTGGTCAGAGTGATCGTCGTCGTCGCGCCCGGTGGCACCAACTGGATCCATCGCATGTCGGGCCCCATGGGCGTGTCGTAGAGGAGCTCAAAGCCGAGGGCGTCGCGGTAAAACGCCAGCGCGCGGTCGGGATCGCTCACCGGTACCGACACCACCCCGAGATCCGTGATCGCCATGGACCGGTTCTATCACCCGGAGGTGTGAGTGGCGCGGGCCATACTGAGCACGTGGATCAGCGCGTCTCACTCGTCACACTGGGCGTGCGCGACATCGCTCGCGCGAGAGAGTTTTACGAGGCCCTCGGATGGCGGGGCGAGTCGCCCGACGACGAGGTCGTCTTCTTCCAGACGGGCTCCATGATCCTGGCGCTCTGGGATAGAGCGCTCTTAGCCGAGGACTCGGGAGTGCACGACCAGGGGGGCTGGGGTGGAGTCACGCTCGCCTACAACGTCTCCTCGCCCGAGGAGGTGGAGGCCACGCTGGTGGCCGCCTCGGGCGCGGGCGCGAGCATTTCGCGAGCGGGAGGAGCCACGTTCTGGGGTGGCTATTCGGGCGTCTTTGTCGACCCCGAGGGCCATCCCTGGGAGGTCGCCCACAACCCGGGCTGGACTATTGGCCCCGACGGAAGCACGCGTCTGCGCTGAGGTCACGCCCGACTGGTGGGTCGATATAATTGTTTGATAGCAAGCAACTAAATCCCCCGAAATGGTAGGCACATGCCCGCGCTAAAGGACCTTGACCACGATCGCTACAAGTGGATCGCCCTTACCAACACGACGTTGGGCGTGTTCATGGCGACGATCAACTCCTCGATCATTCTGATCTCGTTGCCCGCCATCTTTCGCGGCATCAAGCTCAATCCCCTGGCCCCGGGCAACGTCGGCTACCTGCTCTGGGTGCTGATGGGCTACCTGCTCATCACCGCCGTGCTGGTGATCAGCCTCGGGCGGCTGGGCGACATCGTGGGGAGGGTGCGCGTCTTTAACTTGGGCTTCGCGGTGTTCTCGGTCGCCTCGGGCTTGCTCGCACTCGATCCCTTCAGCGGCGGGTCGGGCGCGCTCTGGCTCGTCGTCTTGCGCCTCGTCCAGGGCGTGGGTGGCGCGATGCTCTTCGCGAACTCTTCGGCGATCTTGGTAGACGCTTTCCCGGTGACCCAACGCGGCCTGGCCATGGGTGTGAACCAGATCGCGGCGATCGGCGGGTCCTTCGTCGGGCTCATCGCCGGTGGCTTACTCTCCATCGTCGATTGGCGGCTGGTCTTTTGGGTGTCGGTGCCCTTTGGCATCATCGGCACGTTCTGGAGCTACAAGAGCCTGCGCGACAACGGCGTGCGCACCCCCGCCAAGATCGACTGGTGGGGAAATCTCACCTTCGGGGTCGGCCTCACCGCGCTGCTGGTGGGCATTGTCTATGGCATCGAGCCCTACGGCACGAGTTCCATGGGCTGGGGCTCACCGCTGGTGCTGGGCTCTTTCGCCATTGCTCTCGTGTGCTTCTCCGCGTTCTTCTACATCGAGAACCGTGTCGCCGCGCCCATGTTCAATCTCCGGCTCTTCGGGGTCCGCGCATTCTTTATGGGTTCGTCGGCCGGTCTCCTCACCGCGATCGCCCGAGGCGGGCTCCAATTCATGCTCATCATCTGGCTCCAGGGCATCTGGCTGCCCCTACACGGATACAGCTACTCCGACACGCCCTTGTGGGCGGGCATCTGCCTGTTGCCGCTCACCGTCGGCTTTCTCGCCGCTGGTCCGGTCTCGGGTTACTTCTCGGATCGACACGGAGCGCGCGTGCTCTCCACGGTGGGTCTCTTGATCTTCGCGGGCTCTTTTGCCGGTCTGCTCTTCCTCGCCCCGAACTTCACCTACTGGGAGTTCGCGGTCATCGTCGGGCTCAACGGCGTGGGCGGGGGGATGTTCGCCGCCCCGAACTCCGCGGCCGTCATGAACTCGGTACCGGCCAGCGAGCGCGGCGGAGCCGCCGGCATCCAGGCGGCGTTTATGAACACCGGCATGGTGCTCTCGACGGGCATCTTCTTCTCGTTGATGATCGTGGGCCTCACCAGCACGCTGCCCAAGGCCATGATCAGCGGTCTCACCCACGCCGGAATCGGAGCCGGCACCGCGGGCGTCATCGCCAAGACCCCGGTAGTGGGCAGCCTCTTCTCCTCGTTCCTTGGCTACAACCCGCTAAAGAGCCTGCTGACCGAGACCCACAGCCAGGTCTCGGCCGCGACGTTCCACCACGTGACGAGCAAGTCGTTCTTCCCCAATCTCATCTCCAGCCCCTTTCATCACGGCCTGGAGATCGTCTTCGCGGTCGCTATCGCCATCTCGCTGGTCGCGGCGCTATTTTCGGCACTGCGCGGCGAGCGCTACATCCACCAAGCCGCCCCCGCCCTCAGCCACGAGGCGACCCTCGCCCAGAGTTCGGGTGGAGTGCCCGGCGAGATCGCTATCGAGTCCGAGGTGGTGCGATGAGCGTGGCCGCCAGCGCCGAAGTGTCGAACGCGGCGCGCTTTCGACTCGCCCTCACGCGCGTGGTGCGCGCGCTGCGCCGAAACGGCGCCTCTAGCCTCTCGGCGACTCAGGTCTCGGCGCTCTCGACCATCGAGGACTGCGGACCCCTGCGCATCAGCGCGATCGCGGCCCAAGAGTCCCTCGGAGCGCCCGCCGCCACGCGCGTCGTGGCCGACCTCGAGGTCCAGGGCCTGGTCGCGCGCACCATCGATCCGATCGACAAGCGCGCATCCTTAATCGAACTCACCGAACTCGGGCGTGCGACCATGAGCGACCTGTGGAGCCAACGAACACTCGAGATCAATCGGATGCTCGAAAAACTCACGCCCCGCGAACGCCTGACTATCGAAGCGGCCCTGCCCGCGCTCGAAAAAATCGCTCGCGACTAGAACTAGGCGAGGTCCGCGTCGAGGGTGATCGTGGTTCCGGTGAGCGCCTTGCTCACGGGACACCCCGCCTTGGCCGCCTCGGCCGCTGCAACGAAAGCGTCCTTGTCGAGACCCTCAACCTCTCCGCGCACGCTCAGGTGAATGTCGGGAATGCGAAAACCGCCCGCGGGGTCCGGGGCGAGGCGCACGTCCGCGCTGACCACCAAGGTCTTGGGCGTGCCGCCGGCGGCCGCGATGCCCGCCGAGAGCGCCATGGAGTAGCAGGCCGCGTGCGCGGCCGCAATGAGTTCTTCGGGGCTGGTGACCCCCTCGGCGTCGTCGGCCGCGCGTCGCGGGAAGGAGACGTCAAAGGTCGCGACCCCGCTGCTCACTAACTCCACTCGCCCGGATCCGTCCTGTAGCCCGCCGGTCCACGTCGAACGCGCTGTGCGTACTGGCATCTGTGT
The DNA here is from genome assembly GCA_036489715.1 of Acidimicrobiales bacterium. Taxonomy (GTDB): domain Bacteria; phylum Actinomycetota; class Acidimicrobiia; order Acidimicrobiales; family RAAP-2; genus RAAP-2. The sequence goes on from DASXFG010000038.1 coordinate 27,611, forward strand.
TCCCTTCACTGGTCGTAGTGGCATCCTACGGTCCCCGGCCGCACCCCACTCGCCGATCGTCCACGCCGAGGAGGCGAGTGAGGAGCGTGACGACCACTCGGCGAAGTCCCGTTGCCAACCGCGACACTCCTCTGACATGATGGCGCCATGGCGACAGTAACGAACTACGACAACGGCATGCCGTGCTGGGTGGACTGCATGGTCACCTCTCATGAGCTGCACCACGATAAGCGCGCGTTTCTCAGCGCGCTCTTTGATTGGACCTGGGACGAAGGATCGCCCGACACCAGTCACTACGCGCTGGCGTTCTCCAACGGCCAGCCGGTCATGGGCCTGGGGATCGACGAAGGCGCCACCACGGCGAATTTCCTGACGTACTTTTCCACGGACGACATCGAGTCGAGCATCGCGGGTGCGCTCGAACTCGGCGCGAGCTCGCTGTTGCCGGTATTGCCGGTGATGGACATGGGCTCCATGACCGTGATGAACGACCCCGAGGGCGCAACCTTCGGGCTCTGGCAGCCCGGAACCTTCCCCGGCTTCGGCGTCGTGTACGAGGACAACGCGCCGGGCTGGTTCGATCACGTCTCGCGCAACCCCGAACGCGCCGCCGAGTTTTATGCGTCCGCTCGAGGACACGAGGTCGTCTCGCCCGACGCCGAGATGCGGATCCTGAAGAACGGCGAGCAGTGGTACGCGAGCATCTCGAACTCCCCGGTCGACGAGGCGCCACAGTGGCGACCCCTCTACCTCGTTGACTCCCTCGAGCGCGTGCACGAAGTGGTGCGTCGCCACGGGGGAACCGTGCTCATCGAAGAGATGCCGGTGCCGGGCAGTGCGATCTCCACCTTTATCGAGCCCGTCACCGGTACGACCATGTCGGTCGCGCGTGCGGGCAACCCTGAGGAGGCGAGCAACTCATGAGCATCGAACTACGCGTGACCGCGCTCGACTGCCCCGATCCCCTCGCGCTCGCAGGCTTCTACGCCGACCTACTGGGCCTCGAAGTCGAGCCCCTGGGCGATTTCCCGCCCGAGGACGTGACCTGGATTGAGGTACAGGACAAGGGCGTCTCGGTACTGGGGTTCCAAAAGATCTCCCACTACCTCGCGCCTACCTGGCCCGAGGGGCCCGTGCCTCAACAACTGCATCTCGACTTTGGCGTGGCGGACCTCGACGCCGAAGAGGCCCACGCGCTCGCGGTGGGAGCGATCAAGCACGAGTATCAACCCGGCGACACCTTTCGCGTCTTCCTCGACCCGGTCGGACATCCCTTCTGTCTGGTCCTCGACTCCGCGGACTGAAGCAGTCGCCGCGACTCCTTTTTGTTCTCGAAGTTGCGACGGCTAGACTGGCCCTTCGCGTCTCGGGGTAATTCTCGAGGTTCGTGGACCTGTGGTGCAGCTCGGAGTGCACGCCGCCCTGTCAAGGCGGAGGTCGCGGGTTCAAATCCCGTCAGGTCCGCTCGACACCTCCTTGGGGGTGACGAGGAGGTCGAGTAGCTCAGTTGGTAGAGCACACGCCTGAAAAGCGTGGGGTCACCGGATCGACGCCGGTCTCGACCACCCAGGAAGTAGTTCTCATCCGCGTCGCCCAGCGACGCTGGCTGCGCTTTGTTATCGTGACCGCGTTGTAGCAGATCGACGTCGGGGGGCGACATGGACGACACGCAAGAACTAACCGATACCTCGGATATGGTGAACCTGCACCGCGTCTTTCGCAACGCCATGGACCGTGCGCCGGCGCTGATCGCGAGCGTTCCCGAGGGCGACCTCGCTCGCGCGGCGCTCGTGGCGAGCTACTACGACAACGTGCTGAGCCTCTTACACGTCCACCACGACAGCGAAGACCAGCTGGTCTGGCCCCGACTCCTCGAGCGCTGCCCCGATGACGCCGCGACCGTTTCACGCATCGCGGCCCAGCACGGCGACGTCGTTGAGTCCCTGGCGGTCGCGCGACAGGCGTCTCGAGACTGGGCGGCCACCGCGTCCGCGCGCGACGCCGCCGTCCTCCAAGATGCGCTCGCCACGCTCCAAGCGGACCTCACTCCGCACCTCGACGACGAAGAAGAGTTCGTGCTGCCCATCGCCGCAAGGTACTTGAGCCCTGAGGAGTGGGGCGAACTGCCCTCGCACGGCATGCGTGCCTTCGATGGCGACAAACTTTGGCTCATCATGGGACTGGTCTCTGAACAGATGTCGGCCGCCCAGCAGGAGATGATGCGCGCGAACTTCCCCCCGCCGGTCGCCGAGATGTGGGCGAACTTCGGTCAGCAGGCCTTCGAGAACTTCATCGCCGAACTCAACGAGTAGCTCACGACGCCAGGGTGACGCGCGCCTTGGCGTAGTGCCGGCTCGCGGTGCGTCGCCACGGACTCACCACGCGCAGCGGCGCGGTGCGCGAGGCGCTCGGGTGCGCGGAGGCGCCGTGTTTCGGATCCACCACTTCGATGCGGGCCAACACGTTCGAACCTTCGAGTCGGGCAACGAGATAGAGCGTCGCGCCGCGACGACGAGAACTGAGTGAGCGGTACAGATAGTGGGCGCTCACCTGTTCGCGCGGGCTCATGGGCGACACGCTAGGAGCCCGCTGTAACACCGAGCCCGTGAGACAATGACCATCTATGCCCAGCGTCCCCAGCGTCACTCCCGCCTTCGCCGATCCGCCCGCCGGGGTCGAGTGGCCCACCGAGACCTGGCCCCGCGCCACCCACCCGCGACAAGAACAGCTCGAGAGTCTGGCCGAGGAGATGTTCACTCGCGAGGACCTGGCCATCACCAACGCCGTGCTCATCGTTCAAGGCGGCCGGGTCGTGGTGGAGCGCTACGGCGGGGTGCGCGAGTTCTTCGATCGCGAGCCCGAGGCGATCACCGCGACGAGCCCGCTGCTCTCGTGGTCGATGGCCAAGTCCATGCTGCACGCGCTCGTGGGCACCCTGGTCGACGAGGGCCGGCTGCGCGCGGACCAGATCGCGCCGGTGTCCGAGTGGTCCGATCCCGACGATCCTCGACACGCGATACGGATTAGAGACATGCTCGAGATGCGCGACGGTCTCGCCTTCGTCGAGGAGTACGAGATCGGAGCGACCAGCCACGTCATTGAGATGCTCTTCGGCGAGGGCCAGGACGACATGGCCGCCTACGCCGCTGCGCTGCCCCTCGCCCACGAGCCCGGGGCGGCCTTTAACTACTCCTCGGGAACCACCAACGTGCTGAGCCGCGTCGTGGCTGACCTCGTGGGCTACGGCGCGGACTACCGGGCCTTCATCGACGAGCGACTCTTTTTACCCCTCGGGATGAGAAGCGCGGAAGCGACCTTCGACCCCACCGGGGTGTTCGTCGCCTCGAGCTACGTGCACGCCAACGCCCTGGACTTCGCCAAGTTCGGCCTGCTCTACCTGAGGGGCGGAGAGTGGGACGGACGTCGCGTGATCTCGCGCGAGTGGGCGAGGACCGCCCAGGTCCCCTCCAGCGTGGACGAAGAGAGCGGCTTCTTCTACTCCTGGCACTGGTGGGTAACGGGCGATGAGTACGGCACCTACTGGGCGAGCGGCTACGAGGGCCAGCAGATCAGCGTGGTGCCTGCGCTTGACGCACTCATCGTGAGGTTCGGCCACACGCCCAACGAGCGCTATCCCCTCCTCTACGAGTGGCGTTCGCGCGTGCTGGAGGTATTGGCGTCCTAGCTAGGCGCCTTCGTAGGGGAACCCGAGGTCGGGAGCGCTAAAGAGCGCCTCGAAACGAAGCCCCTCGGCCGCGGTCATCGCCGAAGCGGTGCCGCCGCGATCCACGACGGCCAGAATCATGACGACGTCGGCGCCGACCTCTTGGACCGCGTGACAGGCTTCCAGCAGGCTGGTGCCGCGCGTCACGGTGTCCTCGGTGACCACGACGCGATCTCCTTCGCGCAGCAACCCGGCAATGCGACCGCCCGCCCCGTGGTCCTTGACTTCCTTGCGCACACTAAAGGCGTTAAGGGGCCGCGCGCGAGTAGCGGCCACGCCGGCGGTGATGAAGCTCACCCCGTCTGCTCCCATGGTCAGCCCGCCGATCGCGGTCGCCGACTCGGGTATCGCCGCCAGCACCAACGTGGCCAGGTCGACCATCGCTTCGGGGGCGCAGATGGTCATCTTGGAGTCGATGAACCACGACGACTTTCGCCCCGACTTCAGCGTGAAGTCCCCTCGCCGCACCGAGTGGGCGAGCAGATGCTCGCGGATCCGATCACGTTCGCTCATTGCAACACCACCTTGTGCTCTCCCGGGCGCACCTCGCCCACTATCGACGCCCCCACTCCGCGCTGCGTGGCGAGGTCGATGAGGCGCGAGGCCGCGTCGCGCTCCAGGGCGAGGACCAGGCCGAGTCCGCAGTTAAAGACCCGCACCATCTCCTCGGCCGATACCGGGCCCCGCCGCTGGATCTCGTAGAAGATCGGCGGAGTGGGAAAGGACTCCATGTCGATCACCGCGTCCAATCCTTCGGGCAGGAGTCGTGCGACGTTGCCCACGATGCCCCCTCCGGTGATGTGCGCGGCGGCGTGGATCGCGCCACCTAGAGTTCGACACGCCTCGAGCACCACTGGTGCATAAATCACCGACGGAAGCAGCAGCTCCTCGCCCAAGCTGAGCGCAGAGCCCTCGTAGGCCGGCTCGGCCAGAGAGCCCGCGTCGCGTACCAGGATTTCGCGAGCCAGGGAGTAACCATTCGAGCGCAAGCCCGGCGAGTGCAAACCCACCAGCGCGTCACCCGTGCGCACTCGTGCCGGCGAGAGCGCCTCGCCGTGCTCCACGACGCCGAGCGCGAATCCCGCCAAGTCCAGATCGTCGGGCTTCATAACCCCGCCGTGCTCGGCCGTCTCGCCTCCGAGCAGAGCCGCACCCGCCTGGCGACAGCCTTCGGCCACTCCCGCAACGAGCACGGCCAGTTGTTCGGGATCCACCTGGCCGACCGCCACGTAGTCCAACACGAACAGCGGTTCTGCGCCCACGCAGGCCAAATCGTCGACCAGCATCGCCACCAGGTCGATGCCCACCGTGTCAAAGCGCTGAGCCAACCGCGCCACTTCGAGCTTCGTGCCCACCCCGTCGGCCGAGGCGACGAGCACCGGCTCGTCGTAGTCCTCGGTGTTGAGCGCAAACAGGCCGCCGAATCCCCCGATGCCGCCCAATACCTCCGCTCGAGTGGTGCTCGCCACGCTGGCTTTAATGCGTGCAACCACGTCGTCACCGGCTTCGATGGAGACGCCCGCGTCGGCGTAGGTGCGCGCGCCGTCGACCTCGAGCAATCGGCTCACCAGCGCGCCCCCGCCGCACCCACCGAGAGGGAGACCGGGGCTGGATAGTTGCCGGTCAGGCAGGCGTCACAGCACTCGCCGTCGAGTTGGATCGCCGCGCGCAGATTCTCGAGCGAGATGTACTCCAAAGAGTCGGCCCCGATGAAGTCGGT
>DASXFG010000058.1:0-2095 GCA_036489715.1 Acidimicrobiales bacterium
GTCGTCGATGGGCTGGCTCGTCAGTTGGCTGTCCCAGGCGCCTCGCGCGGCGTACTGGTTCGCGAAACCCGGCATCACGCTGCCGAGCAAGACGAAGACCTTGTTCCACGATCCAAGCACCTTGGAGCGCTGGCCACTGAGGGCGACCTCGACGATGGCGCGGGCTGCGGTCTCGGGGGGATAGATCGGCGGCACGGGTTGGGGATGATGCGACATGGTGGTCTCGCACCAGTCGAACTGAGGAGTGTTCACTGCGGGGAGCTGCACCATGCACAGGCGAACCGAACTGCGGTCGTGGAGTAGCTCGGCTCGGGTGGCTTCAAAGAACCCTCGGCAGGCGAACTTAGAGGCGCAGTACGCCGACTGCAGGGGGATGGCCACGTAGGCGAGAGCGGATCCCACGTTCACCACGGTGCCGGCATCGCGGGCGCGCATGCGCGAGAGGGCGGCCATGGTTCCCCAGACCTGGCCGAGGAACGTGACGCGCACCGCGCGCTCAAAGTCGGCGGCGCGAAGATCGGCCAGGGGGGAGAACACGGTGGTCATGGCGTCATTCACCCAGATGTCGATGGGTCCGAGCTCCTCTTCGACCCGCGCCGCGGCCGCGTCAACTGCCTCGTAGTCGCTGACATCAACCGAGATGGCCAGGGCGCGAACGTGATGTGACTTAACCGCGAGCGCCGCCGCCGAGAGGCCGGCCTCACCGCGCGCGAGCAGGGCTACGTCGAACCCGCACTGGGCGAAGCGCTCCGCCGTCGCCCGCCCGACTCCGGCCGTTGCGCCCGTCACTACTGCGACTCTGGATTCGTTCATGTCGTCCTTTCAACTGTGGAGCGAACGACGCGGCACTCGCATCTCGCCACGACGTTCGCATCGACCCCTGCTCCTTCGTCGACATCGATCAACGATTACTTCTCAGGGTATCCCGGTGGCGAGTCGCTGCGAGGTTCGCGTGCACGCGGCGTGAGTGCGATAAATACTCGTACTTCACAGCGTGTTCCAAGACGAGTAGTTGAGGTGAGTGAAACTCATGACTCGTCTGCAGTCGCGTACGAAACGGGTGCGCGACGACGCGTACTGAGTGCGCGTCATATCAAAAAGAGACTTGACACCGCGGATCCTCGCCAAGAAACTGAATTGGGGCGACCACGTTTCACTGGTTCCACGGAGGAGAAATGAAGATCATCCTGAGCGCGTCGACTCGCACTGCGAGGCGGGGATGAGATATGGCTACTCGCTCTCGTGCGAAGGCAATTCGCCTCGCTCGCTGATCGAACAAGCGGTGAAGGCAGAAGCCTCGGGGTTCGACTTCGTGGTCATTTCCGATCACTACCACCCGTGGCTCACCGAGCAAGAGCATGCGGGATTCGCGTGGAGCATCTTGGGTGCGGTGGCCGAAGCGACCGGCACGATTGAACTGGCCACCATGGTCACCTGTCCGATCATTCGCTATCACCCGGCCATCGTGGCCCAGGCGGCGGCCACCGTGGGCGTGATTAGCGAGGGCCGTTTTACTCTTGGACTGGGTGCCGGAGAGAACTTGAACGAACACGTCGTGGGCCGCGATTGGCCACCCGTGAGCGTGCGTCACGAGATGCTCGCCGAAGCCATCGAGGTTATCCAGGGGCTCTGGAGCGGAGAGTACTTCGACTATCGCGGCGAGCACTTCAGCGTGTACGACGCGCGAATCTTCGACCTTCCCGAGGCGCCCTTGTCGATGTTCGTGGCCGCCAGTGGCGCGCGATCGGCCGAGCTGTCGCTCAAGGGCGGCGGGATCTGCGTGACCAAGCCCGACGCCGAAACGATCAATCACTTCACCGGAGGAGGTGGCGACCCGCTCAACATCTGGGGACAGGTGATTAGCGCGTGGGCGCCGTCAAAAGAAGAGGGACTGAAAGACGCCCATCGCAACTTTCGCTTCTCGCTCGGCGGCTGGAAGGTGCAGTCCGAACTCCCCAATCCGGTGAACTTCACCGCAGCGACCTCGATGGTCACGCCCGAGGACCTCGAGGAGACCATGGCCGCCGGTCCCGATCCCGAAGTGCACCACAAGTTCATTCGCGGGTACATCGATGCCGGGGTGCAGCGCTTGGCG
>DASXFG010000039.1:0-11336 GCA_036489715.1 Acidimicrobiales bacterium
CCCCCCCTTCTGAGCCAGCGCACTCCACGCTACGTGGTGCGCGTTGGTCCCAGGATGGCGGGTCTGGCACGTTTCACCCAAAGAAATCCCCGCTCGGAAGCGACGCCCCGAAAGTGCCCGTCGTCGACACAACGACGTGATTATTCGTTACCGCAGAGCGATTCGTCCGGCAACTTTTCTTTCAAAGGAATGGCGACCGGCGATCAACCCGCGCCCGCAGCGTCAAGGTCCATCATCTCGATGAGGCCTTCTATGTAACCCAGGGCGAAGGAGCGTCCCCGGTGTCCGTAGGACGAGTCGCCGACGAGTGAGGGGGTGTGATCGTCCAGGATGAATCCATCGAAGCCCGCTTGACGAAGTGCGCGAATCACGACCGGTGGTCGGTAGTTACCCTCACCCAAAAAACATTCCACGAAGTCGGGCACCGTTCCGCGCACGTCGCGCAGATGGACGTACGTAATTTTGTCGCGCGGCCCGAGATACTCGATCGCCTCGAGGACCGCCGCCTCTCCCCCCATCTCCGAGACTGTCCCCAAGCAGAGTTCGATGCCGAAGCCCGGCCCGGGGAACGCGTCCGCCGCACGCTTCAGAGCGTCGACGCTACGAAAGATTCGTGCGATGCCATCGAGAGTCTCCACCGGCGGGTCATCGGGGTGGAACGCGACGCACACGCCCGCTTCCTCGGCCGCGGGAGAGACCGCCTCCATGAAATACTCGAAGGAAGACCACATCTCCTGCTCGGTCCTCGTGACCTCAAAGTCAAACGTTTGGCCCCGACTCCACGAGTCCTTTTCGTCCTCCACGCGGCGGTCACGGCGCGCGATGTAGATCTCACTTCGCCGACTCGGGTCTTGCGCGACGGACAACTCGAATCCCGAGACCGTGGCACCGCCCCTGCCCGCGGGCTCCAGACTGGTTCTCCACACCGAGCCGGGCATCCAATTGAATCCCAGTATCGGCACCCCCGCCGCACCCAGATTTTGAACGGTCGAGATGACGTTCTCTATCTGTTGGTCGCGCCCCGGAAGGCCGAGCATGGCCAGATCGTAAAAGTGATTAGGGATATTCTCAATGGCCTCGAGACGAAGGCCGAAGCTTTCGATCCGCCGGCGAAGGGTTTCGATGTCGTTGCGCTCCCAGCGAGCATCCCCGGGCAAATCAGGCGTGTTGAGTTGGACACCCGACACGCCGATTTGACGAGCGAAACTCAAGTACTCGTCGGTGGCCCGCGCCGCTTGTCCCGTAGCTATTCTCATACCTTTTCCCATCGTTTCGTCTTAGTCATAAGTGAGGTCACGACATCGATCTCTTAGGCCCTCTACCTCGCACTCAACGCACGTTCTATCAGCGCACGTTCAGCGGCAATGCACTCCTCCAGCACACGGTGTCGGTCCTGGGCCGCGACGAACTCCAGGCGTCGAATCCCTAGCGGGTCGACCTCTTCGCGAAGCACGCGCAGCACATCAGGCGGAGGAGTTTCGGTCACCCTCACGTGACGTGCCGTCGTGAGCTCAAACCCCGTGGCGTCCTGAACGTCGCCCACCGTGACGCCCGGATGCGTGCTCACTAGCACGAACTCGCGCGAGAGGAGATCGAAGTCAAAGACGCCCAAGTTGGTAATCAGCGCCGTCTCGCCCGGAACCAGCCCCGCCTGTTCGCGCTCGTCACTCAGATGAAGCGATCGCGACGCACTCACGCGGTCGACGGACTCAACGAACGACAGGGGTGACTGGCGCGTCTGATACAAGACAAAGTCACGATGAAGGTCCGCTACGTCAGCCATTCCCCCCTGTCCGGGCAGACGAACGCGACGTCCCCGCGGGCTCACCACTTCAATGTTGTTGGTACGCCCTCGTCGGTCGAGCTGGGCCACCGTCACCACTTCGCACGAGACGCGACCTTGCTGGTAGTACCAGCGATACGTGTCCTCGCCTCCACACAGCACGGCCGCAGACTGAGTGTCTAGAGATTCACCCAAACCCAACAGCATGGGCCGAGACGCGATGTCCACTAAGCCCCCGCTGGTCATCATGATGAGAAGATTCGGAGCGTGAATCGCCTTGGCTAACAGATAGGCCGTCACCGCCAGGGGTGAGACCGCGCCGGCCGACGCGACCGACGAATCATCAAGTCGCTGCGCGAGCCACCAGACCATCACCTCGTCAACGCTCGGCGGAGCCGCAGACGAAGGGGCCGTTTTAAAATGTCGGACCGCCTCTCGAACCTCGCGATGGCTCAACGAAGCCGCGTCGTCTATGCGAGTGGCCGTCACGGTTGCGGGCGCGGTCATCGCCAGCGGGGGCGACTGTTCGATGCTGGTGGCGATAGCCCCGAAATCGGCAATGTAGTAGGGCAGGCACGACGTGGGATATGCACCGTGGGGAACGACGGCAACCTGGTCGACGAAGTGACGAGGTAGCACGAAGGACTGCTTTAATTGGCCCAGACTTCCCGCGGGGACGACCTCCTCCACCGTGACCAACACGCGTTGAGCCGCGAAGGGAGCCAGGGCGTCCATTCCGCGCGCTCCGGTGAACTCCACGTTTCCCAACTCATCGGCCCGCTGGGCGTGCATCAGGTAGACGTCAAGATCGATGCGCGGTGCGAGCGCAATCTCACTGGGAACTCTCGTGCCCGAGGCGGGCAGTACCCTCAGCCGACCGTCCACGAGATCGGACCCTCCGGGCAGTCGAAACGGCATCGCGGGAAGGTTCTGCTTCGCCGCTTCGAGCGCCGAGGTGAACGCAAATGCCGGCCACTCCTCATACTCAATGAGGTCGTTTTCCAGAGCCGCTCGAAAGAGCGGCGCCAATCCAAAGACATCGAGGCTAGAAAAGCAGAAGACGACCTTCTTAACTGCGTTGGCCCCGATGAGGATCTCTAACGGTATGCCGCCGCCCCAACTGACGTACGTCAAATCACGCGGCCCTCGCGCCGCAAGCGTGTGCAGCGCAGCGAGGGGCAAGCGCGTGAGTAGTGCGCCGCCGACGCCCACCCGGTCGCCGTCGGAGACCCTTGACACCAGGTCATCGAGGCCCACGAACGTGACCGCGCCGCTACTCATCCCCATGATTTACCGACGACCGGCGCGCGGGACGCTCACGACGAAAGTGCGATCTTATTCCACTGAAAGGAATACTTATTTGACTGAGCCGTACGCTCTTTCATTTTGTCCACGGTAGCACGGTAGGATTTGACGCGATGAGTGCGCCACGACTCGCGAAGCGCCGAGTGCGGGCGAGGACGTCGAGGCCCGTCCACCCACTGGTGCGATCACGCAGCTCACGCCCCTCACTCGCCTACTAGGTCGACAAGTTGTCTTCCCTCTTTCTCGGTATCGACATAGGAACCTCCGCAGTGCGCGTTGCGCTGATAGACGACACGAGTCGAGTCGTGCGGGTCGCATCGGCGGACTATCTCACGACCACCTTTGAGGGAGGCTACGCCGAGCAGGACCCCAACGACTGGATCACGGCGCTGCGACGAGCGCTGAGCGCGGTAGACATTGCCGAGTACCGGCCACGCGCGATTGGACTATGCGGCCAGACACCCACCCTGGTCTTCGTCGATGCAGAGGGGCAATCGTGCCGTCCCTCTCTCACGTGGCAAGACGCTCGCGCGACGAGAGAAGCGAGCATTCTGGAGTCCCGCCTTGGCGATCCGGAAACGCTCATTGGCACCCGACTTCCCTGGTCGGCGTCGAACATGCCCGCAAAGTTACTGTGGTTGACCCAACACGAGCCTGATCTGGTCGGGAGAACCAGATACGTTCTGCAGCCAAAGGACTTCGTCGGAATGGCTCTCACGGGCCAAGCGATCTCGGACGGGTGGTCGTCCAAGGGCCTCTGCAATGTTCTCGACGGACTACCCGCAATCGATGTTCTTAAAGAGTGCGGTTGGGCGCCGCAAGTATGTCCACCCATCGATCTCGCCTGGCACTCACGCGGAGTGGTCAGCCCGTCCGCGGCAGCGACATTTGATCTCGTTGCGGGCACGCCCGTCACGGTCGGGTGGAGCGACGCTCTCGCCGAGATGTTGGCGGCGGGAGTCTTTGCGCGCTCGAGCGCCTTCATGTTCACCGGGACCTCATCAATCGTCGGGGCCGTCGTGGAGGATCACCACGTCCGCGCGGGCGGTCTCTTCAACGTGCCCACTACGTGTGCACCGAGCGCGCTGCTCTACGGACCCACTCAAGCGGGCGGCGCGGCGTTGACTTGGACGGCCGAACTCCTGGGCTGCAGCGTCGATGACCTCGTGGCGCTCGCCGGGACCGCGACGGAATCACCCACGTTCGTCCCGTATCTCTACGGCGAGCGAGCACCACTTTGGGACTCAGAAGTGCGCGCACTCTTTGCGGGCGTCAGCCGTCACCACGGCCGAGCAGAGATCGCTCGAGCGGCGGTCGTGGGGGTGGTGTCGGCAGCCAAGAATCTTTTAGATATGGTCGCTTCGGCGAGCAATCGACCAATATCCGGCGTGGAGATTGCGGGGCGCGGAGTCGGGCAGGCAAGTTGGGAGCGGTTCGCCGCGGAGGGACTTGGACTCAACGCGCGCTTTCACCACGACACCGACCTATCGGTGCGCGGTGCGGCGATGTTGGCGATGGCCCTCGACGGCGTTGACGTGGTCGAGGCCAGCGCGCGACTCATCGACGACACTCACGAGATCGACGCCACTGCGCACAGTGAATCTGTCGCGTACGCGGAACTCGAGAGATACCGCCGCGCCACCGACCTCGCCCTGCAGTGGCGCACTTTCTCTCACAGCACTAAGGAGACCAAATGATTCCCACAGGACTGATCGCGGTAGTTCGAGCATCGAGCGCCGACGAGTGTCGCACAATTGTGCAGGGGCTCTGCGACGCAGAGGTGCCCGCCATCGAGATCACGATGACGGTTCCGGGTGCACTGGATATTGCGCGAGAGTTTCGAGGCTGCGGCGCGACCATCGGGGTGGGAACCGTATTGGACGCCGCGACGTGTCGCCTCGCTATCGAAGCGGGCGCCAGCTTCATCGTCTCTCCGGTAACCGACGCCGCCGTGCTCGCCGTCACCCACGAATTGGGCGTGGAATACGTTGCGGGGGCGCTCACCCCGAACGAGATTTACCAGACCGTGCAACTGGGCGCGGACGCGGTCAAGATCTTTCCCATTGGTCCGGTCGGAGGCGTCACCTATTTAAAGGCGATTCTGGAACCGTTGCCCGGCATTCGCGCGGTGGTGTCGGGAGGGGTCGGCGTGGCCGACGTCGAAGCGTACCGCTCGGCCGGAGCTCATTCCATCTGCCTCGGCGGTGCTTTCGTGGACCGGGTGGCCGCTCGGGCCGGCGACGTCGCCGGGGTCCGGCGCCACGCTCTCAAAGTGATGGACGCTCGCGGAGAGTAGTGATCGAACGTCCGGCGTGATGACCAGGTTCAGGAGCTCGTGCGCCCTCGGCCCCCGCGGTGCTAGCCCGCGACCACCGTATTGGTCAGAACACCAATCCCGTTGATCTCCACCGACACCACGTCGCCGGGCTGCAGGTAGACCTGCGGCGTCATGCCCAGTCCCACGCCCGAGGGAGTGCCGGTGGCGATGATGTCACCCGGCTCTAAGGTGATCGCCTCAGAGATGTGAGAGATCAGGTCGGGAACTGACGTAATCATCCACGAGCACGACGCGTCTTGTCGCACGTCACCGTTGACCTTGGTCAAGATCCGCATGTCCTCAATAGCGGGTGCTGACGCCGCGCTCACCACCACGGGACCTATCGGCGCAAAGGTGTCGAGAGCCTTGCCCCGTATCCACTGTGCTTCCGCGACCTGTAAATCTCGCGCGGAAATGTCATTAATGATCGTAAAGCCGCCCACGAACGACATCGCGTCGCGCGAAGTAACGCCCTTGGCCCGGCGTCCAATTACGACCCCAAGTTCGCCCTCGTAGTCGAGCTTCTGAGTGATCGACGGCAACACGACATTTTCCTTATCCCCCACCACGCTGGAAGCGAATTTGGCGAAGAGCACTATGGCATCGGGCTTCTTTCCGCCACTTTCTTCGATGTGGGCGAGATAGTTGAGGCCCACACACACGATCTTGCCGGGCCGACGAACAGGGGCCGCGACGCGAACGCCCTCGAACGGCTCCGTCGCGGTCGCGCTCGCCGCCAGCGTGTCCAGTTCCCGTAGCGCGGCGTCTCCCCGCGCGAACAGGTCACCGACGTCACGTAGCCCCAGCAACTGAGAAGATCCGGCGCGCCGAGCGAGTTCGTCAACCGACGCGTAGCCATCCTCAAGCTCGAGATGCAGCGCGCTTTCCTCGCCCTCTCCCGTGTATAGAGCTGCCAATCTCACTTGAATCTCCCCGTCTCTTTGTACTCACCGAGCTCGAAGAGGTCAGCTTCCTTCAAAACCGCTTCACGCAACCCGGTCATGTAGCCGATGGCGAACAGCCGCCCCAGGTTCGAATAGCCGAAGGACTCATTGCTGTCTCCTTCGAGCGCCGGAACGTGATCGGGACGCAGCACGCCGTCAAAGCCGATGTCACGATACGCGCGCATGCACTCCAACATGTCGGTAGGGCCTTCATCGTGGAACACCTCGAAGAAGTTGTCGCGAGTGCCCACGACGTCGCGGAAGTGCGCGAAAAAGATGCGACCATCGCGACCGAGTTGGCGAATGAGGGAGGGCAAGTCGTCGGTCATCAACGTAAAGTTCCCCTGACAGAACGTGATGCCGCTGTGCGTGCTGGGCACCGTAGCGAGAACTCGCTCAAACGCCTCCGGGGTACCCATAATGCGGGGTATGCCCCGAACGAAGTCGATGGGTGGGTCGTCGGGATGCAGGGAGATTCGCACCCCGCTCTCTTCGGCGACCGGTACCACCGCCTTCAAGAAATACTCAAACGCGTCCCACAGTTGCTCGTGGGTGACGCTGCCCGGCTCGATCAGCGCCGGCGCCTGGTTCATTATCGAGTCGTCGTAGGCCGACGACAGGGCGCCTCCGCGAAGTTCGACTGCCGCCGAGGTCCTCGCCCAGCTCGCGATGGCGACCCAGTTGTAACAGAGAGTGCCAATGCCGAGTTCGCCCATTGCGCGCAACTGCGTGCAGAACCACTCGATGGCCTCGTCTCGTCCGGGCGTGCCCAGACGTATCGCGTCCATGGGAGCCGTGTCCTCGATCACGCTCAGCGTTAGTCCGTAGTCGAGGTAACGCCGCTGCAGTCGCGACAGCGCCGGCTTTTCCCACGGTCGCTCTCCGGGTGGTGGGGCCACGTACGCTTTGGGCACCCACACCTGTGTCCCCTCGTCCGAGGGCCACCGCCACTTCTGTTCGGCTTCGTCCCCGAGCAACGAGACGACTTGGTCGACCCCGATCTGCTTAACGAGCCGCCAGAGTGGGACGGGTGTGGGCTCTAACAGTTCGGCAAAGGACAGTTTCATCAGAAAGTCCTCCCGGCACGGACGCCGTCGACGTCCGCGAGAACCGGTGATGCACCGAGTCGATTTCTCATGACAGGGGAACCTCTATCTGACCCGCCGCCAGAGCCGTGCGGAACAGGTCCACCGTGGCGAGAACTCCGTCGCGAAGAGTACTTTGGGTGCCCTTTCCAATGACCGCGTCCAACGCCGGGGCCGACAGGAGGGCCGGAGCACTTAGGGGTTCCTGCGCCCACGTAATGAGGCCCGCGCTATCGGGCAAAATCTCCTCGATCAGGTCGACGAGTTGCGCGATGCCCACACGCTCGCCCGGTACGTTGAGGCAGATAGCGTCGCCCGATCCCGAGGCGGCCCGCGCTGAGCCGATGAAGGCCGAAGCACAGTCGGGTGCGTACGTCAAGAGAATGTTGCCACCGAACTTGATGTGAAACGGCTGTCGTGCCGTGGCCGCCAGTATTGCCTTGGTCGCGTCGGAGGTCTTTCCTTGGTCTCGCCCCGGGCCGTAGACGATAAACGGTCGCAGACCCACCGAGCCGATGCCGTGGCTCATCGAATAGATTCGCGCCGTCCCTTCATTGGCCTGCTTGTAGACCCCGTAGAAGGTGTCTGGAGCCAGCGGCGACGCATCGCCAATCACGCCACTCGTATAGGAGGAGCTCGCACCGAACACCGCCGCTGAGCTCGCGTACGCCAAGCCAATGCGACGCCCACTCGCGCGAATCCCCTCGAAGATATTGACGGTCCCCACGACGTTGACCAGCGCGCCCAACGACGGGTTCGCGGCACAAAAGGGAACCTGCAGACCGGCAAGATGGACAATGTGAGTTACGCCCAGGTCCGAAATCGCCTTCGCCACGTCGGGAGCCGAGGTTACGTCGAGGGCCAAGAAGTCAACGTTGCTGGTGGACCCATTGGAGATCAGCTCCAAACGGCGCAGATCTTTACTGACGTCGCTGGCCACCACCGGTACGCCGGCGTCTATGAGTAGCCGCACGGCCCACGCGCCGATGCAACCGGCCGCGCCGGTTACCAAAAACTTCTCTTCCGTGTTCGTACTCATTCTCTAATCCCCCATCTATTGGCTTGCAATTAGTTCGGTGACAGGAAACTGCGCCACACTCTCGTTCACCGTGCGTCGTCCTTCGGCGCCACCAGAGCAACCCCCGCCAGCGTGCCCCCATCGACTCGCACATCCGCCCCCGTCACGAAGGAGGCGAGCGAACTAGCGAGAAATACGACCACGTCGGCGATTTCTTGAGGTTCGGCGACGCGACCGATGGGGTGACCCGCAGCCCATTCGTCAATCACCCGCTGAGGATCATTCGCGTCGATCATGGCGGCGGACGCTCGGAGCATGGGCGTGTCCACCGATCCCGGACAGATCGAATTTACGCGAATGCCTTCTGGCGCGTGGTCCATCGACATCGCCCTCGTCATGGCCACGATCGCGCCCTTACTTGCCGTGTACGCAACGACGTTGGCTTGACTCGCCGCCGCTTGCGCCGACGAGACATTAATGATTGAACCTGTTCGCGCGCGTTGCATTATCGGCACCACGTGCTTGGCGGTGAGAAACATGCTCTTTAGGTTGACGTCCATAACTTCGGACCACGTCTCTTCAGATGTCGTGACGACCGTGCCGTACCTCTGGATTCCCACCGAGTTGACCAGAGTGTCAATTCGTCCTCGGCGCGCGTAGACGTCATCGACGAACTGGCGCACCTGATGATCATCGCTCGCGTCCACCGTGGAGCCGCGAATGTCGAAGCCGGCGTCTCGAAGTTCTCTTTCAACAAGTTCTACTTCGGTCGCGTCGTTCGCAAAGAACTCGACGATCGAACCGTGTTGTGCGCAACGTGCGACGGTGGCGCGACCAATTCCCGAGCTTCCCCCCGCGACGACCGTCACCGTCCCTTCAAGGAGCCGACCACTCAGTGTCTCAGGAGTCACGCGAACGTCACCTCGACCGGGCCGAGATGTTCAAACTCCGCCCGCAAAGTGTCGCCGGGAACGGCGAAGCAGTGCCCAGTGCACGTGCCGGTGCTGACCACTTCTCCGGCGCGCACATCGAATCCGTGACGACTGGCCCAATTGATCATCCACGTGAGGCTGGTCACGGGGTGGCCCATGGCCGCACTACCCTTCCCCGACTTGAGGTACGTGTCATTAAAGAAAAGATCCATACCGCAGTCGGCCAGGTCAATGTTGGACCACTCTTGGATGCACTCGCCCCTGACGAAAGCGGCGCTTCCGCCATTGTCGAGACACGTGCCGAAGTAGCCGCTCGACCCGTACCAATCCAGAAAGACGGAGTCGCCGAGCTCCAGCGCCGGGAACAATGACACGATTCCATCGCGGACTTCACTTTCTTCGTAGGGCTGCTCGCGCGACAAGAAGTCGCGACCCAACTCGAAGGCGAACTCCGCTTCAATGTTGCGATAGTTAATGAACAGCTCCGGTCCAAGTGTCGCCCGGCTGTTAAAGATGGTCCCCTCGTAGATGCGGCCCGGAGACGGGCTCGGAAGCCCCTCGGCTTCGCGAATCTCGTTGCTCGCTGCTCCCACCTTCCAGCCGGCCCCCTGTCGCGCGGATAGCGCGTCAAGTTCAACAATGACTCGCTCAATTGACGGCCAGTCGCGCGTTTGAAGAGTCTCGGGAAGCTCCACGGCTCGCCGGTTCCGACGTCCGCTGCCAATCAGCGTGGCGACCTCTCGGATCTCTGCTTCGCTCAAGGGGGACGTTCGCTCGCAGGTCTGAGCCGCCGACGGAGCGGTTGCGCCGTACACACGTCGACCGCGAATGCTCAATTCAGCAGGCAGTTCCGATGAGCAAGCAGCCCCTGAAACACCCGTCACGTGGCGCCCATCGCCGAGAGCCTCGCCCTTGCCACGACAACACGGCTTAAGGGCAATGTTCTTCGCTCCGCAAGTTGCGACGCGCGTTGTGCGTCCGAGTTATTCCGCTCAGAGAAATCTTCATTGCTCTGAGCAATATAACTTTTCATTTCAGAGAAGGTACCACGACAACTCGCTGACCGCCAACCATTCTGCGCGGTGTGCCATAAGCCGATTGGCTCGCCTCGACTCCGCTCGTTCAGCCCTTTCCACGACGGTGAGGTTCGACGCGCCCGATGCGACCTTTCCACCTTCCTGATCACTCGGTAGCGCGAATCACGCTGAGGGGAATGTCGTCGCGCTGGGGGAATCCCGTGCTCTCGCCAACGTGCTCGGTTACTTTCGCGCCACAGTAGGAACCCCATCGAAGCGCGACGTCCACCGGACGGCCCCTGACCAACGCCGAAACGAACCCCGCGTCAAACGCGTCGCCAGCTCCGACGGGATCGACCGCGGTGACTTCGAAGGGTTCCTGGGTCCACTTCGAGTTCCCTTGATAGGCGCACGCCCCCCGATCGCCCATCTTCACCACGACCGTCTCGACGCCAATATCGAGAGCGCGCCGCGCAATCTCATCAGGCGCGTCGGTCCCCAAGAGCAACTCCGCTTCATCGACTCCCAGTAACAGGACTCGGCTTGCTTGGAGAATAGGAAACAAGGTCGCACGGGCCTCCTCCTCCGTCCACAGCTGGCGACGGTAGTTGGGATCGAAGGAGATCGCCACGCCATGTTCTTTCGCCCACGCCACGGCGTGGAGGACCACGGCGCTGCACGACTCACTGAGTGCCGGGGTAATCCCAGTGACGTGGAGCCAGTCCATTTCTCCCAGGTCCAGCGGCCAGTGCTCCACCGACAGGCGCGACCCCGCGGAATCCTTCCGATAGTAAAAGGGTCGGCGCTCTCCGTCAGCCAACCACTCTCGCAGGTAGAGACCCGTCGATCCGCCGCCAACGCGGACGAAGCGGGTGTCGATCCCTTCCGACTCGAGACTGGCTTTCACAAAGCGCCCGAGCGGGTCGTCGCCGATAC
>DASXFG010000050.1:0-2008 GCA_036489715.1 Acidimicrobiales bacterium
CGTCAGCATAATTGTCGACGCGCTCGAAATGGAGGGGTTACGTTTCACTGTTAGCCTCGGCCACTATGGGGACGGTGACGGGGATCCACGAGGACAACGTCACCGAGTGGATGGTCGCCGAAGTGGGAGCGGTTGCTCCCGCGAACTTCGAACTCATCGCGGGGGGCCGATCTAACCTGACTTTTCGCGTCGCCGACGCAACGGGAGCGACCTTCGCCCTGCGCCGACCGCCGGTCAGCCACGTGCTGCCCACCGCTCACGACATGGTGCGCGAGCACACCATCATCACCGCCCTGCACCCCCTCGGCATCCCCGTGGCTCGACCCCTCGGGTTATGCACCGACCCCGAGGTCAACGAGCGACCCTTCTACGTGATGGAATTCGTTGAGGGCGCGATTTTGCGCGATCGCGAGGGAGCCGAACGGGCCTTGGACCCGACCCTGCGACACGAGGTCGGCGAGCACCTGGCCACCACGCTGGCCCAACTGCACGACGTCGACGTCGAGGAGGCCGGGCTGTCCTCCCTGGCTCGCCACGACGGGTACATCGAGCGCCAATTGAACCGGTGGCGATCGCAGTTCGAGCAGATGAGGGTGGAAGGCGAGGACCACGAAAACCTCGTCGAAGAAGTGGGGGCCGACCTCGCGCGCTCCATTCCCGCCCAACAGCGCGTCTCGGTCGTGCACGGCGACTACCGCCTTGACAACACGGTCCTCGACGAACGCGGCTGCGTGCGCGCGATCCTCGACTGGGAGATCTGCACGCTGGGAGATCCCGTGGCCGACCTGGGCACCCTGTTGTGCTACTGGTCCGAACGAGGCGACGCGACGGAGTTTCTCCTCGGAGCCGCCCCCAGCACCGCCGAGGGATTTATGACCCGCGACGAGGTCTTAAATTCCTACGCCCGGCGCTCGGATCTCGATCTATCTCAGGTCGCCTACTATCAAGCATTCGGATATTGGAAGCTCGCCTGCATCATGCAAGGCGTCTTCGCGCGGTATCGCGCGGGGGCCACGGCGGGCGATCGCGGCAGCGTGGACGAATATCCCGCCTACATCGCACTGCTCGCCGAAACGGCGAAGCGGACTTTGGAGAACTAAATGGACGACGAGATTTACGACCGCATCATCTTCCTCGCGGACCCCGACCTGAGCGAACCCGTGCTGGTGATCGGCCTCGAGGGTTGGATCGACGCCGGCATCGCGGCCAGTACGGCGGTCGCGACCCTGCTCGACACCATCCCCACCGAAGTCCTCGCGACGTTTGACACCGAATACTTCATCGATCAGCGCGCGCGCCGGCCCCTGGCGCGAATTGTCGACGGCGTCACCACCGAACTCACCTGGCCCGAGATCCAGTTGCGCTTCGGCCGCGACGGCGACGGCGCTGACGTCCTCTTTCTGGTGGGCCCGGAGCCGGATTTTCACTGGAGCGACTTCGTCGACGTCGTGACGGACGCGGCCGGGCGATTCGACGTGCGTCTGGTCGTGGGTCTTGGCGCGTTTCCCGCTCCGACTCCCCACACGCGGCCGATTCGCGTGATCGGCACCGCCCCCGCGCAGTCCTCGCACCTGCTCGCCTCGGTGGGATCGGTCTCGGGAGAACTCGAGGTGCCCGCCGGCATCGGCACCGCGCTGGAACTCGGCTTTGCCGAGGTGGATATGGACATCATCACGCTCTGGGCGAGAGTCCCCCACTACGTAGCTTCCATGCCCTACCCCCAAGCGGCGGCGGCATTGATCGACGGACTGGCGAGCATGTCGGGGCTCACCCTGGACGCGGGATCGCTGCGCGCGGCGGCCGACGACGCGCGCCAGCGCGTGGACGATCTGGTGACTAACAACCCCGAACACTCGACGATGGTCGAACGCCTCGAGGCGGCGGCCGACGAAACCGAGGGCACGTCGCTCGGCGAAGAGTTGCCCAGCGGCGACGAACTGGCCGCGGAACTCGAGCGCTTCCTGCGCGGAGAGGCGTAGTCCACTCGATCAATATCGCAGGTCCGGAG
>DASXFG010000040.1:0-2469 GCA_036489715.1 Acidimicrobiales bacterium
GTCACCACGTCGCTGGTCTCCCTCGCCCGTTAAACCGGGGGACCTTCGCTCGCCCGGTAGTTTGTTTGCGTGAACTCCCCCCAGAGCCTGCACGGTGCTCTTGGGCTGAGCGACGCGGAGTACGCCGAGATCACCGCGATCCTCGCGCGCGAGCCCAACCACCTCGAACTCGCACTCTTTGGCGTGATGTGGTCCGAGCACTGTTCGTATAAGTCCTCGCGACTCCACCTGCGCCGACTGCCCACGACCGCGCCCCACGTGCTGGTGGGCCCGGGCGAGAACGCCGGGGTCATCGACGCCGGGGACGGCATCGCGGTGGCGATTCGCATTGAGAGCCACAACCATCCCTCGGCCATTGAGCCCTACCAGGGCGCCGCGACGGGCGTGGGGGGAATCCTGCGCGACGTCTTTACCATGGGCGCGCGCCCTCTGGCCGTTATGGACCCCCTCTTTTTTGGCGAGCTCTCCGACGCGCGCCAGCGCTGGCTCCTCGAAGGAGTGGTCTCGGGGATATCGGGCTACGGCAACTCAGTCGGCGTGCCCACCATCGGCGGGGAGCTGACCTTTGACGACTGCTACGCCGGCAATCCCCTCGTGAACGTGCTCTGCGTGGGCGCGCTCCCCACCGAGCGCCTGGTCCTGGGCGTCGCTTCGGGCGTGGGCAACCTGGCGGTACTGCTCGGTTCGCGCACGGGACGCGACGGCATCGGCGGGGTCTCGGTGCTCGCCTCGGCGGGGTTTGGCGGCCAGGACGCGCTCGAGAACGACGACGCCAAGCGCCCGAGCGTGCAGGTCGGCGACCCCTACGAAGAAAAACGCCTCATCGAGGCCTGCCTCGCGCTGCTCGACGCCGGGCTCGTCGTCGGCATCCAGGACCTGGGCGGGGCGGGACTGGTCTGTGCCACCAGCGAGACGGCCGCGCGCGGTCGCGTGGGCATGGACGTCGACGTGAACGCGGTGCCGCTGCGCGAGACGGGCATGGCGCCCTACGAGATAATGACCTCAGAGTCCCAAGAGCGCATGCTCGCCATCATTACGCCCGAGAACCTCGAGGCGGTGCGCGCGCTGTGCGAGAAGTGGGAGGTGCGCGCGAGCGTGGTGGGACGCGTGGTCGAGCCCGAAGTGGGTTCTGACGGCGTCGCGCGCGCGATGCTGCGCATCCGCGACGGGTTTGACGGAGAGGTGCTGGCGAGTGTGCCCGCCGCCGCCCTGGCTGATGAGGCGCCGCTCTACGACCGACCCCGCGCGCGACCCGCCGCCCTCGATGAGTTGCTCGCCCAGGAGGTCGTGGGCGACGGCGACTTCGACACGATAGAAAGCGACCTGCTCGACCTGCTGGTGGATCCGGCCTGGGTCTATCGCCAGTACGACTCGCAGCTCTTCTTGAACACGGTGATCGGTCCCGGTCGAGACGCGGCTCTTCTTCGCCTCGCGGGACCGGGGCTGCCCGCGTCCCACAAGGGGATCGCGCTCTCGACTGACTCCAACCCGCGCTGGTGCGCGCTCGATCCCCGGCGCGCGAGCGCCTATACGGTCCTCGAAGGGGTCGCGAATCTCGCCTGCGTGGGCGCAGTCGCGAAAGCGGTCGTGAACTGTCTCAACTTTGGCAATCCCGAGCACCCCGAGGTGATGTGGCAGCTGGTCGAGTCGATTGAGGGACTGGCCGAAGGGTGCGAGGCGTTGGATCTACCGGTGATCGGCGGCAACGTCTCGCTCTACAACGAGAGCGCGGGCCGCGACATCGACCCCACCCCCGTGCTCGGAGTGCTGGGGTTGGTCGAGCGTCTGGTGGTTCCCCCGCCGGGCTGGAACTGGGGGACGGGCGACGCGCTCGTGCTCGTGGGAGATCGCCACGCCCTCGGCGAGGACCCCTTTCCCCTCGCCGGTTCGCGCTGGGCCACGAAGAAGAATCGTCGTGGCGGGTGTTTGTTCAGCGTCGATCTGGCGCGGGCGCGAGCGGGCGTGGAGTTCGTCGCGCGCGAGGTCGCGGCGATCTGCGCGGGGGAGTTGAGCGACGTGAGCGCCGTGCACGACGTCGCCGGCGGTGGGCTCGCGGTGGCGATCGCCGAAATGGTGGCGGCGAGTGAACTGGGCGCGACCGTCGTCGAAGTGGTCGCGGCCGAACTCTTTAGCGAGTTCCCCGGCCGCTTCGTGGTGGCCACCAGCGATCCGCACTCGTTCGCAGAGCGCGCGCGGGCGTGTGGCGTCAGCGCCGACGTGATCGGCGAGGCGGGCGGTGAGCGCCTCAGGTTGGGCTCGTTCGTCGATCTCAGTGTCGCCGAGGTGAGAGCCCGGCGCGCCGGGGCGCTCGAGGCGTCGCTCAGCGCCCTCTAGGCGCCACTCGCCTCGCGCAGTTCGCTCAGCACCTCGTCGGGCACGCGCAGGTCGCCGGTCTTTCCAAAACCGAGCAGCACGTCCTGTTTGTAGCGGCCGTGGTAGTCCGATCCGCCGGTGGGGATCATGCCCGCG
>DASXFG010000064.1:0-62305 GCA_036489715.1 Acidimicrobiales bacterium
TACCAAGGATTCTTGGAGAACGAAGTGGGCGGCGTGTGGCAGGCCGCCTCACAGATGCAAGTTCCCAGCGGCACCCAGAGCGGCCAGAACGGCGGCGTCGTGGCGGTGCAGTGCCCGAGCGACGGGAACTGCGTGGCGAGCGGCTCGTACCTCGACGCGAGCGGGGCGTACCAGCCCGACGTCGTAAGCGAGGTGGACGGCACCTGGCAGCGCGGCGCCCAAGTGCCGCTGCCGAGCGGCGCCACGACCGTAGGGACCGACGGGGGGATCTACGCCATTCACTGCGCCACTGCTACCTCGTGCGTGGGTATCGGCAGTTATCTCAGGGGCACGGACACCTACGAGGGATTCACGCTCGGTAGTTAGTGCGCCTCACCCGGCGCAAGGTTTCATCTGGTTACCACCAAGGAGTCCCGCGCAATTCACTTTGCGGTAACCCGGGGTACTTACGGTGTCGGTGTGGCACGCGCACGAACTCACCTCCCCCTTGACGAAGCTGGGCGTGCCGCACTTCGCCGGTGTTCGCGAGCGTCGATGTGAGCGCAGCCATCGACCTCGCCGGACACAACACCATCCTCGTCGTCGAAGACGAGGAGAGTTACCAAGACGCGCTGAATGTCGGGCTCAGCGTAGAAGGATTCGTGGTCGTCGGCGCCACCAACATCGCCGAAGCACGCCGCGTGCTCGCGAGCGCCAAGCCCGACTTGGTGCTGCTCGATGTCATGTTGCCCGACGGCTCGGGCATCGACTACTGCCGCGAGATCCACGACACCACTCGCATACCGGTCATCATGGTCACCGCGCGCACCAGCGAAGTCGACGTCGTCCTGGGCCTGGAGATCGGCGCGGCGGACTACGTGACCAAGCCCTACCGGCTCCGTGAGTTGGTGGCTCGCATTCGCGCCGTGCTGCGCCGACCAGCCACGACCGACGGCGAGGTGATCAGTTTCGGCGATCTGCGCATCGACTTCACTCGACGCACGCTCGCCAAGAGGAATCGCGAGGTGGAGTTGAGCCGCAAAGAGTTCGACCTCCTCGCGTTATTCGCGACGCGCCTCGGTCAAGTCGTCACGCGCGAAGTGTGCTTGGACACCCTGTGGTGGGGATTGGAACTTTCCGACACCCGCACCCTGGATACTCACGTCAAGCGCCTGCGCCAGAAGATCGAAGACGACCCGGCGTCTCCGCGGCATTTGATAACGATTCGCGGCGTGGGCTTTCGACTCGACACCTAGGCCCGCCCGCTGGGGGCCGCCTAGAGAGCGATCAACGCCGCCGCGGGGTCGCTCAGGAAATTCGCGACGTGCCCCAGGGCCCGCGAGGCGAGCGCGCCGTCCACCTGGCGGTGATCGAAGGACATCGCAATCTCGCAGACCTGGCGAACCACGATCTCGCCGTCGAGAACCCACGGGGCGGGTGCGATCTGACCGATGGCGAGAATCACCCCCGTGCCGGGCGGCAGGATCGGCATTGCCGCGTCGACGCCAAAGGGTCCGACGTTCGTGATGGTGAGAGTGGTGCCGATCATTTCGCCCGGAGTCGTCGTGCCGTTGCGGGCCTTGTCGACCAGCACGTTGAGCGCTTGGGCCATGCCCACCAGGTCGAGCTCGTCGGCGCCTTTGATATTGGGCACGATGAGTCCGCGCGGCGTGTCGGCCGCAATCCCCAGGTTCACGCTGCGCCGCACGACGACCTCATTGGCCGCCGAGTCGAAACTCGAGTTGATTCCCGGATAGTGGCGCGCGGTGTCACAGAGCGCCATCGCCACGATGGCCAGCGGCGAGAGTCGCACGTTAGCCAGGCTCGGCTGCTTTTTGAGTGAGGCCAAGAGCTCCATGGTCTTGGTGGCGTCGACCTTTACCCAGACGGCCGCGTGGGGCGCGCTAAATGCGCTTTGGACCATCGCCTCGGCCATCGAGCGCAGCACGCCCTTTACGGGTATGCGCTCCTCTTTGGGGCCCGTCGACCACGACTCGATGTCGCGGCCGACGAAGTGCGAGGGCGTCGTGGGGCCGCTCGGCGCGGGTCCGCGTGGAACAACGGATGCGCCCGCCGGTGCGCCGCTTAATGCCTTTTCGACGTCGTCGCGCGTAATCAGCCCGTCGCGGCCCGTACCGTTCAGGTTCGCCACGTCGATCCCGTGCTGCTTGGCGTAGAGGCGAACGGGCGGGGTGGAGCGCGGTGCGAGCGCCGGGGTGCTCGTCGCCGCGGCAACGCTGTGCTCGGGCGCACTCGGCGTACGAGTGAGCGCGCCGTTACGCCCAGCCCGGCGGTGTTTGCGCGTAGCCAGGCCGTCTTCGTCAGCGACGCCATAACCGACGAGCACGGCCTTTCGACCTTCGCCGACCGAGCCGGGGCTCTGCTCGCTCAGCTCGCTCTCGGCGAACTCCTTGCTCACCGAAGTTTCGACGTTCTTGGTGGGCGCTCCCGCACCGCCGACGTCAAAGGTGATCAGAGGCTTGTGGACTTCCATGACGTCGCCCACCTTGCCGTGCAGGGTGATCACGGTGCCGGCGTAGGGGCTCGGCAGTTCGACGGTGGCCTTAGCCGTTTCGATGTCCACGAGGGGCTGGTTCAAGGTGACGACGTCACCCACCGCCACCTTCCACTGAACGATCTCGGCTTCAACGAGGCCTTCGCCCACGTCGGGCAGGAGGAATACTTCTTCGCTCACGACTAGTACTCCATCACTCGGTCGATCGCGTCCAGGATGCGATCGACGGTGGGGCGGTAGTCCTCTTCGAGGCGCGTGGGCGGATAGGGCACGTGGTAGCCACTCACCACCAGACCCGGGGCGCTCATGGAGTAAAAGCAGCGATGGGTGAGTTCCGACACGATTCCCGAGCCGATCGACGCGGTGTGGGGAGCCTCCTGGGCGACGACCAAGCGACCCGTCTTCTCGAGCGAGGCGGTCATCGTCGAAAAGTCGAGGGGAGAGAGGCCGCGCGCATCGATCACTTCGAGCGACACTCCCTCGCTGGCCGCGGTGTCGGCGGCGCGCAAGATGGTCTTCATGGTCCCGCCGTATCCGATCACGGTGACGTCGCTGCCCTCGCGGCGCACGACCGCGTCAAAGAGTCCGGCCGGCGGACTCTCAAGGTCGACCTCGCCCTTTTCCCAGTAGCGCGACTTGGGCTCGCAAAAGATGATCGGGTCGTTGTGGTCGATCGACTGCTGAATCATCCAGTAGGCGTCGTTGGGAGTCGAGCAGGCCACCACGCGTAGTCCGGCCGTCGCGGCGAAATAGGCCTCCGGGCTTTCGGAGTGGTGCTCGATCGCGCCGATGCCGCCCTGGAAGGGGAGCCGGATGACCAGACCCATGGTGTAGACCCCGTCGGAGCGCTTGTGCAGTTTGGCCACCTGGCTCACGATCTGGTCGAAGGCCGGATAGACGAAACCGTCGAACTGCATCTCACACACCGTGCGATATCCGCGGATGGCCAAGCCCACCGCGGTGCCCACGATGGCCGACTCGGCCAGGGGCGAGTCGATGATGCGGTCCTCGCCGAAGTCCTTTTGGAGGCCGTCGGTAATGCGGAACACGCCGCCGAGCTTGCCGACGTCCTCGCCCATGATGAGGACCTTCTTGTTGTTCTCCAGAGACTTGCGCAGTCCCTCGTTAAGGGCCTTGGCCATCGTCATCGACGTGGTGGTCATCGTTGGCCTCCGCTAACGCCGAGTTCAATCATCTCGTGGCGTCCTTCTTCTATTAGGGGGTGGAACTCGGCGTACGCGTTATCGAACATCGTGATCGGGTCGGGCCGGTCCATGGCGAGCACGTCCTCGCGCAACTTGAGCGCCTTCTCGTCGGCCTCGGCCTCTACTTCGTCGAACTGGGAGTTCTTGACCGAGTACTCGCGCGCCAGCAACGCCTTGACGCGCTCGATGGGGTCCTTGTGCTTCCACACCTCCACCTCGGCGTCGATGCGGTAGCGCGTGGGGTCATCAGAGGTGGTGTGCGCACCGAGGCGATAAGTATGGGCCTCGATGAGCGTGGGGCCGCCGCCCACGCGCGCCAGGCTGAGCGCGCGCTGGGTGACTTCGTAAACCGCCAGCACGTCGTTGCCGTCTACGCGCACGCCGGGAAAGCCGAAGCCGCCGGCGCGGTGGTAGAGGGGGATCTTGGACTGGATCGACATCGGCGTCGAGATGCCCCACTGGTTGTTCTGTAAGAAAAAGACGATGGGCACGTTGTAGGACGAGGCCCACACGAAGGCTTCTAGTACGTCGCCCTGGCTCGAGGCCCCGTCACCGAAGAACGTGATGACCGCGTCCTCGGCGCCGTCTCGCTGAATACCCATGCCGTATCCCACGGCGTGGAGGACCTGGTTGCCCAGCACGACGGTCGGGACCGAGTGGCGGTACTTCTGAGCGTCCCAGCCCCCATTGGAGGTCGCCCGGAACATCCGCAGCATGTCCTCGGGGGGTACGCCGCGACACCAGGCGATGCCGTGCTCACGGTAGGTGGGAAAACTGAAGTCGTTGGGCTGCATCGCGCGACCCGCGCCGATCTGAGCGGCCTCTTGACCCTGGATCTGGGCCCAGAGCGCGAGCTGGCCCTGGCGCTGGAGCGAGGTGGCCTCGTTGTCGAGGCGCCGAACGATCGCCATGTCGCGATAGAGGCCGAAGATCTCTTCGCCGTTCAACGTCGATTCGTACTGCGGGTGCGATACCCGTTCGCCCTCAGGCGTCACCAACTGGATCAGTTCCTCAGTGATCATCACCACTCCTTGGCCAACCCCCGGGGTAAACCTTACTCTCGTACGATTATCGGGTGCCCCGGCTACTCGTTGATGTCCGGCCGCTGCGCACCAGCAAAGACTTTCGCCTGCTCTTCATCGGCCAATTGGTCTCACTACTCGGAAGTAACTTAACGACGGTCGCCGTCGCCTACGAGGTGTACCAGATCACCAACTCCTCGCTGTGGGTGGGCGTGGTGAGTTTCATCCAGCTGCCCCTGTTGATTATCGGCGCACTGTGGGGCGGGGCGCTGGGCGACCGCTTCGACCGGCGCACGTTGCTCATCGGCGCCACCGCGCTCCTAGGGCTCCTCAGCCTGGGCCTCGGTCTCAACGCGCTCGCGCACCGACCCAACTTCGTGATCCTGGTGACTCTGCCCGCGCTCGCCGCGGGCCTCGCGGGCTTAACCGGCCCCCTGCGCACGGCCGTCGTGCCGTCCCTCGTCGAGCCCGAAGAACTGGTGGCCGCCTACTCGCTCTTTCAGATCATCATGAACGGCGCCACGGTGCTCGGCCCGAGCCTGGCCGGGGTGATCATCGCCACGGCCAACGTCTCGTGGTGCTTCCTCCTCGACGCCATCACCTTCTTCGCCCTCGTACTGGCCACGTTCTTCATGTCGCCCATGCCCCCGCCCATCGTGCACACCGGAGCCAAAGTGTTTGGCGCCATCGCCGAGGGCTTTCGCTACGTCCGGGCCAACGCCGTGGTCCAGGCGGTCTACCTGGTGGACCTCAACGCGATGGTCTTTGGTCTGCCGCGTGCCCTTTTCCCGGCCGTGACCAAGCACATCTATCACGGCGGGCCCGAGATCCTCGGCCTGCTCTACGCCGCCCCGGGCATCGGGGCGCTGGTGATGGCGATCTTTACTGGCTGGATGGACCGCGTAACGCGTCGCGGCCGCCTCGTCGTGCTGGTGGTGCTGGCCTGGGGCGTGTCGATGGCGCTCTTCGGCCTGGTGCACACTCTCTGGGTCGGGCTGATCTGCCTCGGCGTCGCCGGAGCCATGGACGTGATCTCCACGGTGTTGCGCAACACGATCCTGCAGACGTCGATCACCGATGAGTACCGCAGCCGGCTCTCGGCGATCCAGAACGCCGTGGTGACGGGGGGCCCGCGCCTGGGCGACCTGGAGTCCGGCACGGTCGCCACCCTGTCCTCGACCGAGATCTCGATCGTCTCGGGGGGAATCATGTGCGTGCTCGGCGTGCTCGCGCTCGTGCGCTGGCGCCCGACGTTCTGGCGCGAGCGACTCACCCCGCGAACGATTTCTGAGTAGCGCCTACTTCGCGCGAAGGCTAAGAGGACGCCGCTTGGCGTTGGTAACCGCGGCCAACTGCCCACAGGCCGCGGCGATCGATCGCCCGCGCGTATTGCGCACTGTGACGTTGACCCCACGCCGGGCCAACGCGTCGCGGAACTCGTGCACTCTAATGACGCTCGTACCGCGCACCAGATAGCCCGGCGTCGGATTGAGCGGGATCAAGTTGACGTGCGCACCCAGCGAGAGCGCGTAGTCGGCGAGCTCGCCCACTGCAGTGTCGGTGTCGTTGACCCCATCGATCAGCGCCCACTCGAAGCTGATGCGCCGTCCAGTGCGCTCGATCCACGCCGTGCACGCGCGGTGCAGCCTCTCGAGCGGGTAGCGCCGGTTAAGCGGGACCAGTTCGCTACGCACGTCGTCGTTGGCCGCGTGCAGCGACACGGCGAGCGTCACGGGCAGGCCCTCACCCGCCAAGCGTTCGATAGCGGGCGCGACGCCCACGGTCGAGACCGTCAGGTGCCGCGCGGACAGACCCCGGTACGAGTTCAGCCGCCGCACCACCTCCACGGTGGTGGCGTAGTTCGCGAGCGGCTCACCCATCCCCATAAAGACCACGTTCGACAGCCGTGCGGGCGCCGCCGACCGGGTGGCCACCATCACCTGCTCGATGACCTCTCCGACGCTCAGCTGCCCCGAATAGCCCGCCTGACCGGTGGCACAGAAGGTGCACCCCATGGCGCAGCCGGCCTGGGAGGAGACGCACACGGTCACGCGGTCGTCGTAGCGCATAAGAACCGTCTCGATCGTGTCGCCACCCTCGAGGGTGAAGACCCACTTTCGCGTGGCCCCGTGGTCGCTCTCCACCTCATCGGTCGTGCGCAGGGACCCCGGGAACTGCTCTACCAATCGTTGACGCAACGCTTTGGGGATCGTGGTGATCTGTGTAATCGCCAAGGCTTCGTTCCAGAGACCGAACCAGAGTTGATCGACGCGATACGGGGGCTCGCCCTTAAGAAGTGACGTCAATTCTTCTTTGGTGTGCTCGTAGATCGACGTCACGTTGTCACGTTAGGCCAAGGCTCATCACGCGATTGGAGAGTTAATACGGTGTCGCACCTGTCTCACAGAGAACTCTTAGTTGCAACGTCGCCTCATCTTGTTAAGGCTTTAAGTAGCGGGGTCACACTGTGACTACCCAACGAAAGGAGAACCCTATGTTTGCAGCAAGCTTTGGAGCACTGCTCGTCATCGTCGCCGTGTGCGTCGGTGTCGGCCTGCCGCTGCTAGCGGTGCACTTCCAACAGCGGGAGGTTCACGAGCAGCAACTCAAGGAAGAGATTGGTTTCCAGCGCGACGTGGTTGCTGACTATGAAGCGACCGTCGACGCGTATCGTGACGTCACTCAACTTGAGCCAGAGGATGTCGGCTCCCCCCTGGAAGTGGCGGCGCAGCGCTAGTACCCCCAACCGATACCGGGGTCGAGCAATCGACCCCGGTATCGCCGTTTAGGGAAGGCGCTGGACGGTGACCTTCTCCAGATGCGTCGCCAGCGAGGCGGGGAAACTCGCACCGTCGATGGTGGTGAAACTCAACTGGTCGCCCACCAGTTTCGAAATCATGGTGACCAGGGTGATGGCGATCGAATAGTGCGCGCCCTTTTCGGTAAAGGGCAGGGTGACCTGGAGCGCGCTGGCGCCGTCACCGACCGGGGGCTTGGCGAGCCACGCCGCCGTTACCGTGCCGATCTTCACGCCCGAGCCCAGTTGGCCCTCGAAGGTCTTCTTGAAGCTCGGTATGTTGAAGACCTTGGCGAAGCACACGGGTGTGCGAGCCGAAGTAAAGACGGAGAACTGCGCGCGGGCGATCTTCTCACTCGGAAAGACGCTGACGTCGTCACTGACCGAGGTGCCGGTGGCGGCGTCGCTGAAGTCGGGGCTGTACGCGCTGGGCGGGTTGTACTTGACGAAGGCGACCGAGACTCCTAGGCAGGCCGCGACCTGGGCGTCGCCCAGCGTGCTGCTGGAGTTGCTACTCGGCGAGGACGTCCACCCCGCGGGAAAGTCGGACTTCACAATGAGCCCGGTACGCGCTTCGGCGATCGCCGTGCTGCGCGTAGAGGCCCCCGCGGATGTCGGCGCCACGACCGCCGCCGTTGACAGGGCCGCCGACAGGGCGACGACCAACGTGGCCGCTTTGGCGGCTGCGCGGCGGCGGGCGCGCGCGACCGCAACTCGAGGGGTGAAGATTACGTCCACGTGCACTCTCCTTGACGGCGTCTCGACCACGCTAGGGCACCTTCATCCGGTCCAAGACTTTTTGAAGATCAGTCGGTCCCTCGTGGACATTCTCGGGCTTTCGTCGACGTTCTCAATTTCTGCTTGACTCGTGGGAGCCTCCGCGAGGGCGGGGCGGAGGGGAGCATCGTGGAGTTAGCCAACACATCAGCGGTCGTCACCGGCGGCGCATCGGGGCTCGGAGAAGCCACGGCCCGCGTGCTCGCCGAGCATCTGGTCAAAGTAGTCGTAGCGGACCTTAACGATGAGGCGGGTGCGCGCATCGCCGAGGAGATCGGCGGAGCCTACGTCCACTGCGACGTCACCGACACCGACCAGGTGATCGCCGCTATCGAAGCCGCTCGGGCGATGGCCCCTCTGTGGAGCGCGGTCAATTGCGCGGGTATCGGATGGGCCACACGCACCATCGGCAAGGACGGCGAGTACGCCTCGGCCCACGACCTCGACATCTACAAGAAAGTCATCGAAATCAATCTGGTCGGCACTTTTAACGTCTGTCGCCTGGCCGCAACCGCCATGAGCCACAACACTCCCGACGTTGACGGCTGTCGTGGTGCGATCGTCAACACCGCGTCCGTTGCCGCCGAGGACGGTCAGATCGGCCAGGCCGCCTACTCCTCCTCCAAGGGGGGCATCGTCGGGCTCACGTTGCCCCTGGCGCGCGACATCGCGCCCATCGGCGTGCGCGCCAACTGCATCCTGCCCGGACTCATCGACACCCCGATCTACGGCACCGGCGAGGCTTCCGATGAGTTCAAGGCGCGCCTCGGCACGGGGGTGCTCTTTCCCAAGCGCCTTGGATACGCCAGTGAGTTCGCTTCACTCGCGCTCGAGCTGCTCGCCAACTCGTACATGAACGCGGAGTCGATCCGAATCGACGCGGGCATTCGCATGCAGCCAAAATAAGGCCAGGCTTCCTGCGGCGAACGGCTTAGCCTGGCCTCTATGAGTTGGGTCGACCTCGTCATTCTGATCTTGGTGATTCTGGCCGCTCTGCGCGGCTTCGCGGCGGGCGCGATTACCCAGGTGGCGACCTACATCGGATTGGGTGCGGGCTTCTATATCGGCACGCTCATCGCGCCGAG
The DNA here is from genome assembly GCA_036489715.1 of Acidimicrobiales bacterium. Classification (GTDB taxonomy): domain Bacteria; phylum Actinomycetota; class Acidimicrobiia; order Acidimicrobiales; family RAAP-2; genus RAAP-2. Next base: position 9,381 of record DASXFG010000064.1, read on the forward strand.
CCTGGCGGGCGACTTCACCAAGGGACACTGGCGCGGAGGGCTGGCCCTGATCATCATCTTCGTCGCCACCCTGCTCGGCGTCGTCGCGGGCGGGATGCTCGGGCGCGCGGCCAGTCGGATCGTGAGCGCGCTCATGTTAGGCATCGTCGACCGGGTCGCGGGCGTCGTGGTGAGCATCGTGGCCACCCTGGTGCTGTGCTGGTTCGTCGCGGGACTCTTGGCTTCTGCGCCCTGGGCCTCGGTCGACACCGCCATTCAGAACTCCGCGGTACTCTCCGCGCTCGATCACGTGATGCCCGCGGTGCCCTCCGTGGAGTCGAGTATTCAGTCGATCTTTCGCAAGTCCGGCGTACCGCCGATCTTTGCCAACCTCATTGAGCCGACGTTGCCGCAACCCGTGAAGCCCAGCGCGCTGCCACCCCTGGTAGATCAACTCAGCCAGCCCGCCAACGTCGTCAAGGTACTGGCCAGTGGCCGCTGCTCGATGACGAGCGAGGGCACCGCGTTCTACGTGAGCGCCCACGAGGTCGTAACCAACGCCCACGTGGTCGCCGGTCACACTCACGTCAGCGTCAACGGCGTTCCCGCCAGCGTGGCCCTCTACGACGCGAACGCCGACCTCGCCGTGCTGCGAGTATCGCGAGCGGGCACTCCCTTGGGGCTGGCGAGTTCCGAACCGAGCACCGGTGCCACCATCCAGGTCGTGGGCTTCCCCCTCGACGGGTCGCGCACGCGAGCCGAGGGCTACTACGAAGGAGATCTCACCGGTCTGAGCCGCGATATCTATAACCAGAACTTGAGCGAGCGCACCGTGCTCTCCCTAGAAGTGAACATCGAACCGGGCAACTCGGGCAGCCCGGTGCTCGTCGGCGGACAGGTGGCCGGCGTCGTCGAGTCCTATTCGCTCAGTCAACTGAGCACCGCCTACGCCATACCCCTCAGCATCCTGAAGCACGACGTCGCCATGACCCCCGCCACGGGCAGCGTGTCAACCCGGACCTGCCTGAGCAACTGATCACCAGGGCCCACGGGCGCGCTCAACGTGGCGGCCACGCCGTCAATACTGTACGGGTGACATCGAAATTGATCCTCGCGCTCGGAGCGGTGCTGGCGTCGCTGCTCGTCCCTCTGGCGAGCACGGAGGGAGCTTCGGCGAGCCCCTCGATCACCGCCGCTCGGCCCTGCGGAGTGGAGCAGACGCCGGCGAGTTACACCCACGTCGCATGGATCCTGCTCGAGAACGAGGGCTATTCGGTGGTGGGCTCGAAGAGTGCGCCCTACCTCAACGCCCTCGCCAACCGGTGCGGTCTTGCGACCGACTACCGGGCCCTCTCGCACCCCAGCCTGCCCAACTACATCGCCCTCACCTCGGGCTCGCTCCACGGCATCATCGACGACGGCGAACCCGCCGCGCATCCTCTGGCGGGGCCGAGCATCTTCTCCCAGCTCGCCGGCAACTGGCGGGGCCTGATCCAGTCGATGCCCCACGCGTGTGACCGCGTCACCTCGGGCACGTACGCGGCGCGGCACAACCCGGCCGTCTACTACACGTCGCTGGACTCGCAGTGCGCCCAGGACGACGTTGAGCTTTCCAGCCCCCTCGACCTCTCGGCGGCCTTCACGTTTATTACGCCCAACATCTGTGACGACATGCACAGCTGCGCGATCTCCACCGGAGATCGCTACCTCTCCCAGATCGTTCCCCAGATCATCGCGAGCCCCGAATACCAGAGCGGTTCACTGGTCCTGTTCATCACCTTCGACGAGAATGACAACGCCGCGAGCAATCGCGTGCCGACCTACGTGGTAGCGCCCTCGGTGCCACGGGGCCTTCGCGTGGCGGTTCCCTTGACGCACTACTCGCTGCTTCGCACCACCGAGCAACTACTGAATCTGAGTTACCTCGCCGGAGCCGCGACGGCGCGATCGATGACCGCCGCGTTCCATCTCTAGATCCCGCCGTTGTCGGCCACGTTGTCAAAGCGGGCGAACTCGCCGCGCCAGGTGAGGTGCGCGGTGCGGGTGGGGCCGTTGCGGTTCTTGCCCACGATGATCTCGGCGTCGGCCTTCATGTCGTTGCTCACCTCGCCGTAGATCTCGGGGCGGTACAGGAACAACACCACGTCGGCGTCCTGCTCTAACGATCCCGACTCGCGCAGGTCCGACATCATCGGGCGCTTGTCGGCGCGCTCTTCGAGCTTTCGCGAGAGCTGGCTGAGGGCTACCACCGGGCACTCGAGCTCGCGCGCGAGGATCTTGAGCGACCGGCTCATCTCCGAGACCTCGACCTGGCGGTTCTCCGCGCGACCGCGGCTCGTCATGAGTTGTAAGTAGTCGATGATCACCACGCCCAGGTCACCGTTCTGCTGCTTGATGCGACGTGCGCGAGCGCGCACGTCCATGATCGTCAGACTCGGGTTGTCGTCGATGAAGACCTTGGCCGACTGCAGATAGCCAAAGGCGTCGTGCGCGCGATTCCAGTCCGCCTCAGACAGGTCGCCGGTGCGCAACTTCGACGAGTCGATGCGCGCCGTGGAGGCGAGAATGCGCTCGGCCAGTTCCTGGCGGCTCATCTCGAGTGAGAAAAACAGCGCGGGCCGATTCACCACCGCGCCCACGTGAATCAGGATCCCCAGGGCGAAGGCCGTCTTTCCGGTGGCGGGGCGCGCGCCGACAATGGTCATCGAGCTCTTCTGGAGACCCTGGAGGATCGCGTCGAGCGAACGGTACCCGGTCTCGAGGCCGTTGAACTGACCACGGGTCTCCCCGCGCAGCTCGAGGATGTCGGCCTCATTGAGCAACAGTCGCTGCAGGGGCGAGACCGAGTCCACCCTGCGGTCGTCGGCGATGGCGTTGATCTTGCGTTCGGCTTCGTCTATGAGGCCCACCACGTCGTCGGTGGCGACGTACGCATCGTCCACGATCTCGCCGGCGACCGCGATCAGTCGACGCTGTTGGGCCTTTTCACGCACGAGCTCGGCGTAGTGCAGAGCGTTAGCGGCCGACGGCGTGTTGAGTTGCAGCGACGAGAGCACCGCCAGTTCCACCACGCCCACGCCGCGCTCTTGGAGCTTGGCCTGGACGGTGACGTAGTCGACGGGCTCGCCCGCGTGCGCGAGAGCGATGATCGCGCCAAAGATCTGGCCGTGCAGAGGACGGTAGAAGTCCTCGACCTGCACCGTCTCGTAGGCGACGCTCACCGCTTCCTGGGAGAGCAGCATCGCGCCGATGAGGGACTCTTCGGCTTCGATCACGCTCGGTGGTACGCGCCCACCCGAGACGCTTCGGACTCGCTCGGTGTCAATCTGCGTCATAAGACTTCAACGGTTGTCGATGGGAGTTGTTCGTAACAAGAAACACAACGTGTTGGAAAGCCTGTGTGGAACCTGACACGAAATCCACACTCTCAAAGCCCTGTGACGTGATGAGTGCCCGGGACCGTCGCCCCGGGCACTCATCATCACAATTTTGTGAAAACTTACTTCGCGACAACCTCGAGAGAGACCGCGGCTTCAACCCCGTCGAATAGCGTCGCGCTCGCGGTAGCACTGCCCACGTCTTTTAGGTGCTCGCCCATCGTGATCGCGTGACGATCCAGCGAGATGCCCGTGGCGGTGCGGATCGCGTTCACGACGTCCGCTTCGGTGATGGAGCCAAAGAGGCGACCGTTCGAGCTGGCGCGCGCAGCGATCCGCAACGTCTCCTTCTCGATCAGAGCTTTTTGCGCCTCGGCCGCCTCGCGGCTCTTGGCGTCCAGGACGTCGCGCGCCTTGCGCATCAGCGTGGCTTGGGCTTCGCTGGCGTCACTTGCTTGCAGGGCCGCACCCGAGGGGAGCAGGAAGTTGCGCGCGTAGCCGTTCTTCACGTCCACGATGTCGCCGCGTCGCCCAAGACCACGCACGTCGCTTCTGAGGAGAACCTTCATTCGCTCACCTCGGCCCCGGCGTCCTCAAGGACCGCAGCGGCGCTGGTGGCGTCCTCGCTCACCTCAGGCGCGACCTCGGTGGGGCGCTCGGCGGCGGGCGTCTCGGCGTTGTCGCGCGAGCGCGGTCCGCGCGGTCCGCGGTCGTCTCGGCCACCACCGTCGCGGCCCCGACCCCCGCGGCGCTCGGTCACCGTGCGCTGGGTGTACGGCAGCAGGGCGAGTTCGCGAGCGGTCTTGATGGCTTCGCCCACGTCGCGCTGGTGCTGTTGGCAGTTACCCGACACTTTTCGCCCGCGGATCTTGCCCCGATCCGAGATGTACTTGCGCAATTGGGCCAAGTCCTTGTAGTCGACCCGGTCCACGCCGTGCTGACAGAAGGCGCACGGCTTCTTCTTCGCGCCGCGGCGCGTGTCGATCTTGGGCGCGCGCTTGGGCGGCTTGGGGTTATTGATACGTGGCACTAGAAGGGCTCCTCATCAAATTCGTAACTGTTCGGCGCGCTGGGCCGGGGCGCGCTGGGCGCGCTCGAGCCAAAGTTCGATCCCTCGGCCCGGGGGGTCCGAGTGACCACGGCGGTGGCGAATCGCAGTGATGGCGCGATCTCGTCGGCGTTGATTTCCACGACCGAGCGCTTATCGCCGTTCTCGGTCTCCCAGCTGCGCTGTTCGAGACGACCCGAGACGATGACGCGATTGCCCTTGGCGAGCGAGTTAGCGGCGTTCTCCGCGAGCGCGCCGTAGCCGGTGACCTCGAAGTAGGACACCCGCTCTTCCCACTCCTGGGTCTGGCGATTCTGCCAGCGGCGGTTAACGGCGACCGACAGCTTGACGGCTGCTTGGCCCGAGTTCAAAAACTTGAGCTCGGGGTCGCGGGTGATGTTGCCCACGACGGTGATGGTGTTATCTGGCATGGCTTCTCCTTAGCGCTCTGCGTCCGAAACTAGGCCGAGGCCGCAACGGTGCCGGCGTTCGCTCGCACGTGGCGCTTGAGGATCTTGAAGCGAAGGACTTCGTCGGCCAGAGTCAAAATTCGATCGAGTTCGTCGACGGTCGACGACTCGCCACTGAACTCCGCGAGGACGTAGTACCCCTCCTTACGCTTGTTGATCTCATAGGCCAAGGGACGCTTTCCCCAACGGTCGATGTTTCCCGGGGTCCCGCCATTGGCGCGGATGGTGTCGAGTGCGCGGTCCAGGGCGATCTGGATCGACTGCGCGTCGACGCTCGTGTCGAACACGATCATGGTTTCATAGGGCCTCATGGCCGTTTCCTTTCCCTCTGGTCCGATTGCTCGGGCTCTGCGGAAAACAGAGCAGGGTTCTATTGGGCACTTCCCCACGTACGTGGAAGAACGAGTCTACCTGGGTCACCCGCCCTCGGTCCACCGTGGCTCCCGCGGGGCCATATCGCGCTCTGGCCCAGCGAGCGCCTCGTCTCAGCCTTGGTAGACCTGGGCGGCCACGCAAAATACGTGGCCCTCGGGATCCTCCATCACGGTCCAGGAGTGAACACCAATGTCGTGGCCCTGGACCACCCGGGCGCCTAACGCCACCAGTCGCTCCACGGCTCCCGGGTCGGGGTCGATGAGGTCGACGTGTACGCGATTCTTCGACGTGGGGGGCTCGGGAACCAGGTGAAAGAACCACGCCGGCTGAGTTCGTTGGTGGTCGTTCGCTCCGATGGAGGCGAAATGGTCGCTGCTGTCGTCGTCGACCGGGCGATCCAGCGCGGCCGCCCAGAAGTTGACCACGCGCCACACGTCGCGACAGTCAAGCCCCACGTTGGCGACCTGGAGCACGAAACCTCCCCGCCGACGCCTAGTTGAGGAGTTCGTCGGGGTTCGGGTACACCTCGTCGGGTCCCGGGAAGGAGCCACTGCGCACGTCCTGGGCGTAGTGAGCAATCGCCTCGGTAATCACCGTCCCCACGTCGGCGTAGCGCCGCACGAACTTCGCCGGACGATGATTGCTCAGCCCGAGCAGGTCGTGGAAGACCAGCACCTGACCATCGGTGTCGGGACCGGCACCGATGCCGATGGTGGGAATCTCCAGCGCCTCGGTCACCCGCGTGCCCACCACGTTGGGCACGCCCTCGATGACGACCGCAAAAACCCCTTCGTCTTGGAGAACCTTGGCGTCGAGCTGAAGCTGGTGGGCCGCCTCGCGGGTCTTGGCCTGGACCTTGAAACCCCCGAAGGCGAGCATGCTTTGGGGGGTGAGTCCGAGGTGGCCCATGACCGGGATCTCGGCGTCCAGGATGGCGCGCACGACGTCCTTGCGCACTCGGCCGCCTTCTAGTTTGACGCTGTCGGCGCCGCTGCGAATTAGTTGGGCGGCGTTGCGCACGCTCTCGCCCACGCTCACGTGGTAGCTCAGCCAGGGCAAGTCGGCGACGACGTGCACGTCGGGCTTGGCGGCCGCCACGGCGCGCACGTGGTGACACATCGCTTCCATGCTCACGTGCAACGTGTCCTCATGGCCCAGGACCACGTTGGCCAACGAATCGCCCACCAAGAGCAGATCGACACCCGCGGCGGCGGCTAGGCGCGCGCCGGGTTCGTCGTACGCGGTCACCATGACCAGAGGCGCCGCGCCGTGACGGCGCTTGCGGGCCTTGATCTGGGGCGCGGAGAGCTTCACTCACTCACCTCACGCACCGAGGAGACCTTGCGGCGGGACCGGCGAGCGCCGGCCGACCACTTGCGCGCCAAATGGTGGAATGAACACTCCACGCAGACTTCGACCGCGTAGCACTGGACGGGCTCCTCGCGCCGCTCGAGCTTGAGCAACTCGGCGCGCGTGGCCGGGCACGTCCCGCCTGAGGGTAGGCGCGGACCGAAGACGTACGTGACGTCCACGAGTTCGGCCTCGGTACAAACCGGACAGGTCTCGCCCGTGCGGCGCCCGAGATTGCGAGCGGCGCGCAACAGTTCGGGGTGCGCGTCACAGACGTCTTCGTGGCGAATCAGCCCCGCCGACAACTTGGCGAGCAGTGCGTGACGAACCAGGCCGAACTCGACCACGGCTCCTTCAGCGGTACTCGAACGGAAGCGCTTATCCATTGGTGGTGATGCTACCGCCACGTTTCGGCGCAGCGGTACGAGCCCCGCGGCGTCAATCGAAGGGCAAAACTAGGCGACCAGAACGGCGACGGAAGCCGAGATCTTGCCCGCGCCGAGCGCGTTCAGCGCGCGAACGCGCACCCGATGCACGCGATGAGCCGCGAGATGAAGAATGCTGAAGCTGCTCGACTTGGCCTTCGTCCACGCGTGTCCGTCCACGGAATATTCGTAGCCGGTCACCGGGTCGCCGCCGTTGGCAACCGTCGCCTTCAGCGAGACGCTCACCTCGCCGTTGGCGTGAGCGACGACGCGAATCGAGGGTGCGCTGGGCGCGCTGAGGGTGGCGTTAGAGGACGCGACAAAAGCCTGGGCGTCGTTCACGTCGTCGGCGTAGACGCCTCCCGCCGCGCAGCTGCCGTCGCTGGCACACGAGATGGTCAGCCCCTCGGCCAGGCCGTCTTGGTTGAGCGCCTGTACGCCCGCCACTTCGATTGCGCTGCGCCACGTGCCGTCGCTCTGGTTCACGACGAACGCCTGCACGTTCCCCTGGTTGTCGGTGTAGGCGCCGGTCCCACCACAGTTACCCGCTGAACTGCAGGAGAGCGCCAATATCGAGGCCGCTCCACCGCTGTTGAGCGTGCTCGACCCGGGCACTTCCTCAGCCGAGGACCACGAGCCGTTCGTCTTGTCCTCGACGAAGGCCTGGTAACTGCCTGCGGCGTCCTTGTACGTACCACCTACGACACAGGTGGTCGAATTCGCGCACGCCACCGCGTCCGTGGACGCATCGCCACCGGCGTTCAACGTCGCCAGACCCGGCACCACTTCGGCGCTCTGCCATGTGCCCGACGACTCGACGGCGATAAAGCCGCCCGACGCGGTCGCACTCACTCCGAATTCTCCGCCCACCACGCAGTCACCGGTCCCGGTGCACGAGATCTGGGCGGGGGCGTCGATGCTCGCGGTGTCGAGCGCCGACAGACCAGGAATGGTCGTCACGCTGTCCCACGTGCCGTTCGTCTCGTTCGCTACGTAACTCACTACGTCCGTGGTTCCCGCTCCGATGGTGTAGATCCCCGCTTCCCCGCAGTTGCCCGCCGACGAGCACGACAGTGACGTGGGAAATACCACGGCGACATCGCCCAGGGCAGAAAAGCCCGAGAGGTCCACGGGTGCGCCCCACACCCCGTGGGACTCCGTGGCCACGTAGGCCGTGATCGAGGCGTTGTCGTACGCACCGGACACTTCACAGTCGCCCACGCCCGTACACGTCAGGGCGGAGATCGTCGCGGACGAGTCACCGTTTCCGACCGAAAAACCCGTGAGTTCAAGGGCAGTAGACCACTGGCCGTTCGACTCACTCTCGGTGAAGGGGTACAGGTAGTTGCCCGAGCCCGAGTAGGTGCCCGCCACGGTGCAGTTCCCGGTCGAGGGACAGTCGACGCTGGCGCTGACGTCCTGGCTGGTACCGACGTTGAGGGCGGCGTAGCCCGGAATCTCTTCGGCGTTCGCCCAGGTGCCGCCCGACTCGACATCCATGAAGTCGGCGTCGGCCGTGGCGGAGGTGGCGTAAGTGCCCACCGCCACGCAGTCGCCCACCTTGGTGCACGACAGCTCGTCAATGCCCGAAACGCCACCGGTATTCAATGCGCCCGAACCGGGAGCTTCGATTCCCGCTGACCACACGTTCGCGGTGACCTGCGGGCTCACCCGCGCTCCCAGCGCCCCCGCGGGCAACGAGACCACGCTCGCTGCGCACAGCGCGAGCGCGCCGACCAATCCTGCCCCGACGCGACGTCCGCTCTGCACAATGACCTCCCTGAAGCTGCCTCGGCCACTCTTTCAGAACACGCCGGCCCCAATCCGATAACGGACTTACAGATTTTCCCCATAAACCCGCTGATCCAAAAGTGGTTGCAGTCCGATATATCGAGATGATATGATGTACCGCGTGTTAGACATCGCCATTCTGGGACTATTGATGGAGCGCGACCACCACGGATACGAAATCCGTACTCAGTTGCGCGACCGTCTGGGAATGTGGGCGAGCGTCTCGTTCGGCTCCATCTATCCCGCCCTGGCGCGCCTCGAGCGCCACGGTCTCGTCGAGGCGGTACTACCCGTGGCCCCGCGCCACACCACTCTGTCCACCGGCTCGCTGTCGGGCGAGCGCGCCTCGCTGCGAACCCTGCGCACCACATCGGGCCTGGGCCGGCGCGGTCGCAAGGTCTATCGCATCACCGAGGCGGGTCGCCACGAGTTCGTGCTGCTGCTGGCCGATCCCTCGACGCTGGACTCGGCCAAGAACTTCTCTCTACGCATCGCCCTCGCCAAGCACCTTTCGCCCTCGCGCCGCGTAGTGCTCTTAGAGCAACGCCGCGCCGATCTCGTCGAGCGCCTCGCCGAGGTGAGGACCGGAGAGCGCAACGAGGGCCTCGATGAGTACGCGCGCGGCGTCATGGGACACACCGCCCGCGGCGTCGAACTAGATCTCGCTTGGATCGACGACATGTTGTCCAGCGAACGCAGTAATGCAACCTTCGCGAACGAAGCGAAGTAGGAAAGGAAGCCATGAACAAGATCCGAGTGGCGATCGCGGGTGTGGGCAACTGCGCCAGTTCGCTGATCCAGGGCGTGACGTACTACCGCGACGCCAAGAAAGAGGACCACGTACCGGGCCTGATGCACGTGGACCTCGGCGGATACCACGTCAGTGACCTCGAGTTCGTGGCGGCCTTCGATGTCGACGCCTCCAAAGTCGGCAACGACCTGGGCAAGGCCATCGACGGCGGCATGAACAACACCATCAAGTTCGCCGACGTGCCCGCTTTGGGTGTGATGGTCCAGCGCGGCCCCACGCTCGACGGTCTGAACAAGTACTACCGCGCCGTTATCGAAGAGTCCCCCTTTGAGGCCGTGGACGTCGCGAGCGCACTGCGCGAGGCGAGGGCCGAGGTGCTGGTCTCGTATCTGCCGGTGGGCTCAGAAGACGCCCAGCGCTACTACGCCCAGGCCGCGCTCGACGCGGGCGTGGCCTTCGTTAATGCCATACCGGTCTTCATCGCGTCGGACCCGGTCTGGGCGAAGAAGTTCCGCGACGCGGGTGTGCCGATCGTCGGTGACGACATCAAGAGCCAGGTCGGTGCCACCATCGTGCACCGCGTACTGACCCGCCTCTTCGAGGACCGCGGGCTCACCCTGGACCGCACGTACCAGCTCAACGTGGGCGGCAACATGGACTTTAAGAACATGCTCGACCGCGAGCGACTCGAGTCCAAAAAGGTCTCCAAGACCCAGGCCGTGACCAGCCAGATCGAGTTCAACGACCTGGACGCCGACAACGTCCATATCGGCCCCAGCGACCACGTACCGTGGCTGGAGGACCGCAAGTGGGCCTACATCCGCATGGAGGGCCGCAACTTCGGCGACGCGCCACTCAACATCGAACTCAAGCTCGAAGTCTGGGACTCGCCCAACTCCGCCGGGGTCATCATCGACGCCGTGCGCTGTGCGAAGTTGGCCCTCGACCGGGGAGTAGGCGGTCCGCTACTGGGGCCCTCGGCCTACTTCATGAAGTCCCCGCCCGTGCAGTTCCACGACGACGTGGCCCACGACATGATCGAGGCCTTCGCCGCCGGCGCGGAGAATCCGGTGTGGCCCTAAGCGCCCTTTCTTTCTAAAGAAAGCCCCCGCTTCGGCGGGGGTTTTTCTTTAGTGCGGCGATTTTTCGGACCACCACGCGAGCAGCCGGGCCGTTGCCTCTTCGACCTCGATCTCGCCCTCGTCGAGTCGAATCTCCATCAGAAAGTCGAGCGCCTCGCCCACCGCGCGACTGGGCGCAATGCCCAGGACCTCCATGACCGCCACGCCGTCCAGGGCCGGGCGCAGCCGGCTCAGGTCTTCTTGCTCCCTGAGCTCCTCAATGCGCGCTTCGAGCTCGTCCATACGCGCACTCAGCATCTCGGCGCGGCGAAGATTGCGCGTCGTGCAGTCACAGCGGGTGAGCTCGTTGAGTTCGCCCAGCAGGCTTCCGGCGTCGCGCACGTAGCGGCGCACCGCGCGGTCGCTCCACCCCAACTTGTAGGTGTGAAAGCGCAGGTGCAGCTCGACCAGCGTCGCCACGTCGTTGATGAGGTCCTGGGAGTACTTGAGGGCAACCATGCGACTGCGGGTCATGCGCGCGCCCACCACGTCGTGGAAGCGAAACGTCACTCCCTCTTCGCTGATCGAGCGGGTGTTGGGCTTAGCGATGTCGTGAAAGAGCGCGGCCAGGCGCAGCACCAGCGACGCCGAGGTCTTGTCCACCACCGCCCAGGTGTGCTTGAGCACGTCCTTGTGCTGATGCACGGGATCCTGTTCGAGCTGCAACTTGGGCAACTCGGGAATCACGTAGTCGGCCAGCCCCGTGCGCACGATGAAGTCGAGTCCGATCGACGGTCGCGCACTGAGTAAGAGCAGGTCGAGCTCGCCGCGGACGCGCTCGACCGAGACCTTTTGGATCTGATCGGCCATCGCGGTCGCCGCGCTCTCGACCTCCGGGTCGATGGCCATGTCGAAGCGTGCGGCGAAGCGCGCGGCGCGCAGCATTCGCAGCGGGTCGTCACGAAAGAGAACCGCAGCGTCAATGGGCGTTCGCAGGACCCGGTCAGAGAGGTCGGAGAACCCGCCAAAGTAGTCGAAGAGAGTTTGGACGTCGGGGGTGTCGTGGTGAAGCGCGACGACGTCGAGGGCCAGGGCATTAATCGTGAAGTCGCGCCGCGACAGATCCGACTCGAGGGAGTCGCCCCATTCCACTGACGGCTTGCGCGAGTGGTCGACGTAGGCCTCGGAACGAAACGTGGTCACCTCAGCCTTGACGCCGCTGGCCTTGAGGGTGCCGCCGATCGTGCCAAAGGCGCGCCCCTGTTGCCACAGCGCGGTGCACAGAGGTTTCATGATGCGCTCGATGTCCTCGGGGCGGGCGTTGGTGGTGAAGTCGATCTCGTAGTCGTCGCCGCGCTCTTGGCCGAGCAGCGCGTCGCGCACCGATCCGCCCACCGCGTAAAGGGAGAAGCCCGCCTCGTCAAAGGCCGCGGCGAGCGGGCCCGCGAGTCGCGCAACGTCGCCAAGCGCGTCGTGGGCATCGGTCAAAGTACTCACTGCGAAAGTAAGGGTACCGGGCCAGAGGTTCGCGGTCGCCCGAAGATAGCCTGGTAGGGCAATGTCCCACCGACTGACGACCTGGTGGCGGGTGCTCAGCGTCGTACTCCTCGGCCTCGCCATAGTGACGTGGCCCTCGGCCTCGTGGGCCGCAGCAACTCCCTCGTTTTCGGTGCTCCACCAAAGCGCGGTGGCCTCGCTCTCCGCCAAGGGCACCGCGCGCTTTGGCACCACCTTGTCCCTGGGCGCCGGAGAGAGCGGCGCCTCCCTCATCGTCACGCTGTACCCCGTCATTACCACGCGCGGCGAGCTGGCGCCCATCGTGAGCGGGGCGGGTCCGGGGGTGAGTGCCGTAGCGACCACCGGGTCCTTCGCGCTGCGCTGTCTAAAAGACGGCGAGGCCAACTTCGTGATCACCCTCTACACCAAAAACCTCGCCTCGCCCCCGCGCAGTTGCGCTGGCGTCTCGCCCCGCCTGCACCTGACGTGCTCCTCGAACGGGTGCGGCGGCGTGTATCCCATCCGCTACGCGCTGAGCGTGGGCGGGACGACAGTTACGAAGTGGTCGTTGTTGAGCGTGGCGACCTCGAACGCCCAAAAGCCCCTCCAGGTCACCCTCGCCCTGCCCGTTACCCGCCGGGCCCTCATGAGATCGACCCACGTCGTCAAGGTTCTCGACACGCTCGGCCGTTTCTCGCAGGCGCCGGTGACGCTGGGACTTAACTACTCGGTTCTCGCAGATATCCAACTCAACCCCTCACAGGGCCCCGGCTGGGTGAGCGCTTTGGATCGCGCTCTCCAGAGCCCCCTGCACCGGGTGATCGACGATCCCGGTGACGACATCGACTTCGCGGGCCTCGAACGAAATCACCTGCCGAGCCAGGTGGGCGAGCAGTTCACCCTCAGCGACCAGCTGCTCGCCCAGATGACTAAGCACTACATGGACGATCCCGTACTGTTGAGCGGCGCGCAGTCCGCCGAGAGTTTGGTGGCCCTGGATCGCGCGGGCTACAACCAGGTGGTCGTCCCCGAATCGGACCTCAGCCAAGCGCCGTCCTCGACCCTGGACTGGGGGGCTCCTTTTCACGTGACCGACGCCGGCGGGCTCAGCGCACTGAGTGACGACGGCCCGCTCTCGGACCTCGCTCACGACACCGACATCGAGCCGGGGCGGCGTGCGGCGATGGTGCTGGCGACCTTGGCCTTCCTCCACTACGAGGCGCCCTACGCAGCGAGTTCTCGCTCGGTGGTCATTGACGACCCGCTCAACGAAGTTCAGAACGCGTTTCTCGAGGACCTATTGAGCGGATTTTCGAACAATCCCTTTAGCCAACTCGCCCCGCTCTCGCCGTCGTTCGGATCCTCGCTCGTGGGCTCGAACGGCGCGCCGAGCGTGCGCACGCTCGCCTCCTCGTCTCCCTCGTCCTGGTCCGCCCACAACGTCAGCTCGTTGCTGAGCCTGATCGGCCAGGTCAACTCCTACGCCCAGAGCGTGAAGTCGAGCAACATCGCCACGGTCCTGCGCGTGGCGGTCGCCTCCTCTGAGACCACCGGCGCGCCCGCCGCGCGACAGAGCAAGATCGACGCGGGCACACACCTGCTCAGCCAGCAGCTCGCTCAGTTTTCCCTCGACCAGAGCACGATCACCCTGGCCGGTTCGGGCACCGAACTGCCCATCACCATCATTTCGCGACTCCACTACACCGTCGACGCCGTGGTGCGCCTCGTCACCGATCGCGCCATCTTTCCCAAGGGCAGCACGGTAGCGGTGACGCTTAATTCGCCCACCCAATCCATCCGCGTACCCGTCGCGGACGCGAGGGGGAGCTCCCTCACCCTCCAGGTGCTGCTCACCACGCCCAACGGACAGGTCGTCCTCGCGCGCAGTGCCATTCAGGTGCGCATCGCGGGCACCTCCGTGGTGGGCTACTTGCTCACCTTCGCCGCGCTCTTGGTGCTCGCCCTGTGGTGGTGGCGCACCATCCGTCGCCGCCCCAAAGGGCGTCACGCGCGGTGAGCGTCGCCTCCACCCACTCTTCTCGCGTGCTTTCGATGGCCGGCGGCACGCTCGTCTCGCGCCTCACCGGTTTCGTGCGCGTCCTAGTCCTCGCCTGGGTGCTGGGCTTTTCGGCGATCGCCGACGCGTTCAACCTTTCCAACACCGTGCCGAACATGCTCTTCGACCTCGTGCTGGGCGGCATCGCCACCGCCACCTTCATCCCGGTCTTCGTCGAGCGCCTCGCCCTGGACGGCGAGCGCCGGGCCTGGAGATCGATCTCGAACGTGGTCACCGGAGCGCTAGTGGTTCTTGCGGGCGCGTCGATTGTCGCGTGGTTCCTCGCGCCCTACATCATCGACGGCTTTACGTTTCTCCAGCGAACCTCGAGCGCGCACGAGAGCGCCGCCGCACTTGTCCACGCCCAACGGCTCGCGCGCGAGCAGAAGGTCGTCGCTACCGACCTGCTGCGCTTTTTCGTCCCGCAGATATTCTTCTACGGCGTCATCGGAGTCGCCACCGCGCTGCTCAACATCCGCAAGCGCTTCGCGGTGGCCACCTGGGTGCCCGTGGCCAACAATCTGGCCTGCATCGCGGTGCTCGTGTGGTTCCACCTCGTCGATCCCCACCCGGTGCTCGCCCATTTGCCCGGCTCCCACGACCTGCTGTGGCTGGGGCTCGGCACGACGGCCGGGGTCGCCATCCAGTTCCTCTGCCTGATCCCCTCGCTCTGGCGCAGTGACCTGTGGCGGCTCAGCTTTCGCTTCAATCTCAAAGATCCCGCGGTCAAGGCCATCGGGCGCCTGGGCAGTTGGACCCTGGCGGTCGTGCTCACCAACCAGATCTGCCTCTACGTGGTCCTCGCCTTCGCCTTCGGCATCGGGGGTGGGGGGCCCGTGAGCGACTACACGTACGGCTGGTCGTTCATGCAGATGCCCTACGCCGTGGTGGTGGTCTCGGTGCTCGGAGCGCTCACTCCCCAGCTAGCGGGCTTGGCCACCGACGAGGACTTCTCCGGACTCACTCAGCGCCTGCGCTTTGGCCTGCGACAGTCTCTGGTCATCATCGTGCCCTGCGCGCTGGTGATGATCGTGCTCGCCCAGCCTCTGGTCAGCATCCTCTTAAAGCACGTCAACGCCAGCCAGTCCTGGTCGGTGGGTACGGTGCTGGCCATCTTGTGCGCCGGGCTACCCGGCTTCACCATCTTTCAGCTCTGCGTGCGCGGGCTCCAGTCGATGCAACGCGCCAAGGAGGTCTTCGCCCTCTACGTATGGAACAACGGACTCACCATCGTGTTGTGCGTTCTCTTGGGTCGCCACTCCGAAGTGGGACTCATGGCGGCCATCTCGATCGGCTACGCCGCCGCGGCGATCGCCTCGTTGGCGTTACTCGCCCACCACCGCGTCAACATCATCACCGGGGTGTGGAGCGTGCACGTGCGCCGCAGTTTGAGCGCCGCGCTGGTATCAACCCTCGTCGTCGCGGTCGTTTACGACCTGCCCGGCTGGACCCGGGGCGCCTTGTTGATCGCGCGCTTCGCGGTGGCGGTGCTCGCCGGAGTGCTCGCCTACGTGCTCAGCGTGATCGCGTTGCGCAGTCGGGTTCGACGCACCCAGATAAAAGGTGCAAGTCTGGACAGGTTCTAAGGGGGGAACCATGGCCCGAATTCGCGTTGTTACCGACAGCGCCAGCGATCTACCCCGCGACGTCGCGGCTCGCCTCGACATCGACGTGGTGCCCCTGACAATTCGCTTCGCCGACCAGGAGTTCACGGACCTCACGCCCGAAGAGTTTTGGGCCAAGTGCAAGGACGCCGCGTCGTTGCCCGAGACCTCGGCCCCCTCGCCCGGCGCCTTCCAATCGGCCTACGAACGAGCGCGAGACGCCGGCTACGAGGGGGTCATCGTCCTCACCCTCTCCTCGCTGCTCTCAGCGACGAATCAGTCAGCGGCGCTGGGCGCCGAGGCGCTCGGCGGCCAGTTTCCGATTCGCGTCCTCGACACACAGAACGTCTCCATGGGTCAGGGCCTCATCGCCATCGACGTCGCCGAGGCCGCGCGGGCCGGCGAGGATCTCGACGCGCTCGCCGCGCGCTGCAGTGCGGCGATGAACAAGATCGGCGTCGTCGCGACCCTCGACACCCTCGAACACCTCATCAAGGGTGGGCGCATTGGCGGAGCCAAGGCCCTCCTTGGACAAGTGCTCTCCATCAAGCCCCTCATCGACGTAAAAGCGGGCGTCGTGGCCGAGGCGGGTCGACAGAGGACGCGCGCCAAAGCGCTGGCGGCCGTGGCCAAAGCGGCCCGGGATCACGCGCCGCTTCGACGCCTCGCCCTCATCCACGGTGCCTGCAGTTCAGCGGACGTCGACGCGCTGACGGCGCTGGTGCGCGACATTCCCACGGCCTTTCCGCTTCTCATTGCCGACATCGGCCCGGTTGTGGGAACCCACGGCGGGCCGGGCATCATCGGACTGACGTGGATAGAAGAGTGAGAAGCGACCTCCGGTAGTCTGACGAACGTGACTGAAGCCACGCCGCCCCAGACCGATCTCGTCGACAAGCTTCTTGCGGGACTGGATCACGCCCTCGACGTCGTCCACGACAAGGTGTTGCGCCCGATCATCCTGGCCGGGCGGGCGATTGCCTTCGGGCTCATCATCGCCCTGGCCGCGCTGGTCTTTGTCGTCGTGATCGTTATTGGGCTGGTGCGCCTGCTCAACGTCTACGCCTTTTCGAGTCACCAGTGGATCACCTACGTGGTGATCGGCGCCCTGTCGATACTCGCGGGCCTCATCATCTGGCGCAAGCGCCGACCCCTCACGCTGAGGAAGTAAGTGTCCGAACACACCCGAGTCTTGATCGTGGGTTCTGGACCGGCGGGCCTGACGGCCGCCATCTACAGCGCGCGCGCCCAACTGCACCCCATCGTCATCGAGGGCGAGCCCTCTTCGACCACCGACCAACCCGGGGGTCAACTCATGCTGACCACCGACGTCGAGAACTTTCCCGGCTTCCCCGAAGCCCTGAGCGGGCCGGAGTTGATGATGCGCATGCGCGAGCAGGCCGAGCGCTTCGGAGCCGACTTGCGCGTCGAAAAAGTCCACCGGCTTGACACCACCGCCCGCCCCTTTCGAGCGTGGCTCGGTGGCGACGTTGAGCCGAGCATCACCGCCGACGCGGTCATTCTGGCCACCGGGGCCAGATCGCTGATGCTCGGCGTTCCAGGAGAAGAACGGCTCATGAGCCACGGGCTCTCCACGTGTGCGACCTGCGACGGATTTTTCTTTCGGGGCCACGACATCGCGGTCGTCGGCGGCGGTGACTCCGCCCTGGAAGAGGCACTTTTTCTCACTCGCTTCGCCACGACCGTCACGGTTATCCACCGGCGTGACTCCTTGCGCGCGTCCAAGATCATGCAGGAGCGGGCCCTCGCTCACGAAAAGATTCGCTTCGAGTGGAACACTCAGGTCACCGAGGTCCTCGGCGACGACAAAGTAATGGGACTGCGGGTGATCGACACCCAGAGCGGTGAGGAGAGGGTGCTCCTCGTCACCGGCGTGTTCGTGGCGATCGGACACGTGCCCAACACCACTCTGGTGACGGACGAAGTGGATCTCGCCGAGAACGGCTACGTACGCACCACGAAAGGCTCGTTCACGAATATCGAGGGGCTCTTCGCCGCCGGCGACGTCCAAGATGACGTCTACCGTCAGGCGGTCACCTCGGCCGGATCGGGCTGTGTGGCCGCGATCGACGCCGAGCGCTGGCTGGAGGCGCAGGGTATTTAGATTCGCTCGCTACAGTGGTGATCCGACGCGGCGACGCCTGGTAGGAGGATTTATGAGCGAGAACATCACGACCCTCACGGACGCAACCTTTGACGAGGTCATCGGCTCCTCCGACAAGCCAATTCTCGTGGACTTCTGGGCCGAGTGGTGCGGTCCGTGCAAAATGATCGCGCCGATCCTCGAAGAGTTCGCCACCGAGCAGGCCGACAAGTTCGCGATTGCCAAGCTCGACGTGGACACCAACGTGGCCACGGCCAGCAAGTTCTCGGTCATGAGCATTCCCACGCTGTTGCTCTTTAAGAACGGCGAGGTGGCTGCGCGCCTGGTGGGCGCTAAGCCCAAGGGCGCGCTGCTCCAGGAAATCTCCTCGAACCTGTAGGTCGCCTGAGATTCGAGCCCCTGCGCAGCGGCGACGCGGGCCCGCGCGTTCGTGATCTCAAGGATCGCCTCGCGGCGATCGCCCTCGCCTCGCGCACCGACTCCGACGTCTTCGACGACGAGACGGTCGCTCTGGTGGAGTCGTTTCAGCGCTCGAGGGGTCTTTTGCTCACGGGCGTCGTCGATGAGCTGACCTACGAGCGCCTGGGCGAGGCCAGTTGGCAGTTGGGGCAACGGCTTTTGTACCTCACCCGGCCCCTGCTGCGCGGAGACGACGTCGCCGAGCTCCAGGTGCTGCTCGCCCAACTCGGCTTCAATCCGGGGCGCATCGACGGCATCTTTGGTTGGGTGACCTCGGGAGCTCTGCGCGAGTTCCAGCGAAACTGCGCCATCGAGGAGAACGCGACGCTGACCAAAGAGACGCTGCTCACCCTGCGGCGCGTGCGCGCCACCAACGCCGTCAAAAGCCTCGTCACCGACGCGCGCGACCTCGCCGGCATCGACCCTTCAACAAACGGCTCGGTACTGGTGTGCGGGTCCGGGCTGCTCGCAGAGACCCTGGCCCGGCGCTTGGAGGACAGCGAGTCCATTCTCGTTTCGCTCGATACCTCCCAGGAAGAGTCCGCGTTACTGGCCAACATCCACGATGTCGCCCTCGTTCTGTCGTTTGAAACCCTCAAGCAGGTAGAAGGATTCCATCTGCACTACTGGGCGAGCTACCGAAGCCACTCGCGGCGCGGTGAAGTCCTAGCGAGCACGCTGGCGGCCGACTTTGCGCGTCAGGGCGCAGTCCCCCGCGTGGAGGTGACGGGAATGGCCCTACCGATCCTGCGCGAAACGAAGATGACGACCGTGCACATCGCCCACGGAGACCTGTCTGAACAGGTACTTCACGAGTCCATCACCGCGTTTGAGGCTCTTGTGGGCCACGTTATCCACAGTTCGGGCGAATGACGGAAAGCGAAAACCGCCTATTTGAACCACAAAAGGCCCAATATTTGGCGCAAATCGCAGTAACCCACAACTTCATCCACAACTTGGGGAAAACTTCAACTAGAGGGTTAAGTTGAAGGTTGAAGGTTACTTGGGCTTGGCGATCGCGCTGTAGAGCCGTTCGAGGTCATCGAGGTCCGCAAAGTCAATGATTATGCGACCGTTGCGGCCTTTGAGGTCGACGTGCACACGAGTATTCAAATAGCTCTCGAGCAGTTCTTCGAGTTCCGCGACACTAGCGTCGGGCACCGGGCGCAACCGTGGGGCGCCCCCCTCGCTCGGTCGCGCAACGGTCTCCGCCGTCAGCAACGGCCGCGGCTCTAGGAAGGTCTTGACGGCCTCCTCCGTCGCGCGCACCGAAAGCTCGTTCTTAATCACCTTCGCGACCAGGGTCGCTTGCCCCTGGGGATCGCTGACCCCCAACAACGCGCGAGCGTGGCCGGCGGTGATCTGGGAGGCAGCCAGCGCGCTTTGAGCTGCCTCACCAAGTTGAAGAAGTCGTAACGTATTCGTAACATAAGCCCGGCTCTTGCCCACGCGCTGAGCCACCTGGTCGTGCGTAAGGTCGAACTCGTCCACGAGCTGCTGGTACGCGGCGGCTTCCTCCAGAGCGTGTAGGTCGACGCGATGAAGATTCTCAACGACTGCTTGCTCGAGGGACAACCGGTCGTTGACGTCGTCTTGCAAAAGGACGGGAACGAACTCCAGCTCGGCCATGCCAGCGGCTCGCCAGCGGCGCTCCCCCGCAATCAGTTCAAACTGGTCGGGCTCTCCCTCAACGGGGCGAACGATGATCGGCTGCAGCACGCCAAGCTCGCCAATGGACGCAGCCAGTGTCTTGAGACTGTCGTCGTTAAACGTCTTGCGCGGCTGGAACTGATTTGGTCGAATGGCATTGATCGCGACCATTCGCAGCGGGCTCGAGGGCGTCTCCTCAGGAGCGTCAGCGGGTGTACCGGAATTCTCGGGTATGAGGGCTCCAAGGCCCTTCCCGAGTCCTGGGCGTCTAGGCATTATTGCTAATCTCCTCTGCTAAGGCGCGATAGGCCAGGGCGCCTTTGGATGTGGGGTCAAAAACGGTGATCGGTTGACCGAACGACGGCGCTTCGGCCAGTCGTACGGTGCGAGGGATCACCGTCTCGCATAGTTCTTCCTCGAAGTGTTTCTTGACTTCCTTGGCCACGTCTCCCGAAAGGGTGTTGCGAGAGTCGTACATTGTGAGGACGACTTTGGTGATCCGCAACTCAGGGTTGAGGTTTCGCTGCACCAGGTCCACGATTCGTTGAAGCTGAGTGAGACCCTCTAGCGCGTAGAACTCGGCTTGGACGGGCACCAATATCTCCGTCGCCGCCGCAAAGGCGTTGATCGTGATCAGTCCCAAAGACGGCGGGCAGTCGATGAAGATGAAGTCGAAATCATCCTCAACCGAAGCAATCGCCCTCTTTAGGCGCAACTCCCTTGAAATCACCGATGTAAGCTCCTGCTCCACCCCCGCCAGATCGAGTGTCGCGGGTGCGACGAACAAGTTATTGAAGCCCGTGGGCTCGACAATGTCCACCATGGGAACGTCGTTGAGTAAGACATCGTAAACCGAGCGCTCGAACTGCCGCCCATCCACTCCCAGCCCCGTCGTGGCGTTTCCCTGGGGGTCAAGGTCGACGACCAGAACCCTCTTTCCCAACTCAGCCAGTGCTGCACCCAGTGAGATGGTGGTTGTCGTCTTGCCCACGCCCCCCTTTTGGTTGGCAACGGCGAAAATTCTCACTGTGGTGGCGTCTGCCATTGGCCCTAATCTTCCCGACCGTAGAAGCGATTCGACGCGTCGTCGATGAACTACCTGCCATTCAACTCGCTTTTGCCCGTTACGTCAAGTATCGATGTTTCACGTGAAACAACGGTGATCGAAGAGCGAGCCCGAATGTTTCACGCTGCCTAAGTCGCTCAAAAACCTTCAACTACTGCGTTTTGGGTCAAGCGGCCTCTATGCAGCTCACCCTCCGCCAGGGAGTGTTTCACGTGAAACATCCGCCCATCGCCCTGTTGTCTGGATACGTATCCCTTCCAGCGGCAACTGAGGCCGGACCCATCTCAAAGAACGGGTCCCCACCTGTCTCGAAGCGGGCTATTAGGCCCGACGGGGAATGTTTCACGTGAAACGTTCAGAAGAGGGGCTTTTTCTTGGGAATTCCGATCGGTCGGGGATACTCGACCTCGGTTTCACGCACCTTCTCGACTATCTGGAAGGCGGCTCCGCTGCGTACTCGTCCATGATCGCGCAGGCCCAGCCGAGCAAGTCCCGCCTTACTCCAGCGGCTCGGCAGATTATCGTCCGGAGGCTCCGAAACAAGGAGAATTCCGCCAATTTTCATGAACCTGACCGCACACTCAGCAGTTGTCGACGGGGGGCCAAACGACCGGGCCGTGACCAAGTCAAACTGTCCCTCAAGCTCCGGCCATCGAGCTGCTTCTTCCGCTCTTGCCACGACTACCGCAGCCCGGGGCACCCCCGGCCACGCCAGGACATCTTCTAAGAACGCGCTTCTCTTCATAACTGAATCTAAGAACGTCGCGGGAGCTCTCCAGCGATTGAGCAAAACGAGACCTGGCAGCCCTCCCCCGCTTCCTAGGTCCATGAACGCCGCAGGTGGCGCCGACGACCGAGAGTCCCACACGTCTCCGAATCCGTTGGCGTGGCTGATCTGGACCTCAAGCGATTGCGGCCCTAAAAAACCCCGCGCCCTCGATTCCTCGAGAGCGCGGGGCAACCAATCAGAACTCACCAAGTCATTATGCAGGAGAAACCACCACAAAGCGACGTGGCTCTTCGCCCTCTGATCGAGTGGTGACGCGCGAATCCTCCGAGAGAGCATCGTGCACAGCCTTGCGATCAGCCGCTGACATCACCTCCAGCGCTCGCTCCTCGCCGGTTTCGCCCACCTCGCCAGCCACCTGCTGGGCGAACCGTCCGAGTGCCGCAACCCTGCGCTCTCGGTATTGTGCCACGTCTACCAGGATCCGATCAGTCCGGCTGGGGCTTTTGGACTGCACCACAGTGCGAGTCACCTCCTGAAGCGCCTGCAGAGTTGTGCCGCGCGGGCCTACCAGGATTCCCAACTCGGTGGGCGGGGTAGCGTTCACCGAGATCTCCACCGTGTCTTCGTCCAACTCCTTAACTGAAACTTCAGCGTTAATCTCCATCGACGCCAGGAGTCCGGTGAGGAACTCCTTCGCGATGGCTCCTTGCTCGGCAAGCGAAATGCCCTCCGCCATACTTTCCTCCTTCACGGGACTCTTCTCTGATTTGGTGCTCTTCTGTGCGGAACTTGCGGCGCGCGGCGCGCCCTTGGGGGCCTCGCGGCGCGTGCCAGCCGGCTTCCTCTCGGTACGCGGGCGATCCTCGCGCCCTCCCGCAGCGCGCGGCCGCTCTCGTTCGCCCGATCGACGTGATCGCTTGGGGCGCGGTCCGCTGGGTCGCACTCGTGCGCGCACGCGTGCCTCTCCCTTGACCCGACCCAAGAATCCCACTTTGGGCTCTTCCATCACCTCAACTTCGGCATCATCGCGACGGACCCCCAGGTGCGCCAGCGCCCGATCGGTCGCCTCATCAATTGTCTTTCCGGTGGTTTCGACCCACTCCATGGCTTAACGCGCCTTTCTTTTTCGTTTATCGCGGGATCGGGGCTGAGCCGGTTTTGGGGCGGGTCGAGCCTTCGATCCATTTTTCGACGCTTGCCGATTGGGGATCGGGCGTGGGGGCTTCTTTGCCACCACCGTGCTCTCCGCTTCAATCTCTTTCGCCCCGGGTATCTCGCGCTCAGTTTCTTTCACCTTGTCGCGACTCGCCGCTACGCCATTTCTGCGCGGATCAGACAGGCCTGATCGGAACATGATGTCTTGAGTAATTATTCGGATGACTGTACTAATAATCATGTAGACAACCACGGCAGCCGGAATAACTAGATAGAAGAAGACGAAAATAATCGGCATTATGCGTTGCATCGCGAGCTGTTGGCTGGGCATCGGCTGGCCCGCTTTGCGGCTGCGGTTGTTTAACTGGGCCATCTGAATGTACTGAAGGGCCACGGCAATAGCCACGAAGGCAAAGAAGGGAAGGGCCTTGGCGAACGTGCCGTGCGAGCTAACCGGAAAAGGCCTAAGGCTCAAGTCCATGCCCCAAACCTTCACTTGACCCTTTGCGTGAACGAGGTTGAGGTACATCGTGGACTTGTGGGCCAGATAGCGCGGCTGGGACACGAGATGGCCCGCCTTGTTCTTCACTTCGTACGACATGCCCTTAATCACGTTGTACAGGATGAACAAGAAGGGAGCCTGAAGCAGCATTGGCAGGCAGCCGCCCAGCGGGTTGACGCCCTCCTCGCGGTAGAGCTTCATCATCTCTTCGTTGAGAGTCGCGCGGTTTTCGGGACCTTTGTACTTCTGCTGGAGTTTCTTGAGTTCAGGTTGAAGCCTCTGCATTGCAGCCATCGACTTGGTACTTTTCACCGTCAAGGGGGTGAGCAGCGCCATGATCACCACGGTCAACATGACGATCGCGAAGAGATAGTTCGGAACTAGGGAGTAAAACGCAGCCAGCAGCCACGCGAACACGTGGAATATGGGCTGGAAAATCGTCCCGAAAAACTTGGAAACTGAGTGCATTAGTCAATACTCCTGTATCGTGATTCAGGGACAAGGTCGATGCCGTGCGGTCCGAGCGGGCGGCACTTTGATAGTCGTCGCAGGGCAAGAAAGCTCCCGCGAACAGCCCCGTGACCCTCCAGCGCCTCGGCCGCGTAGTCCGAGCAGGAGGGATAGAAGCGGCACGGCGCTACGCGGCCGCGTGTCACGCGCTGATAAAGGTGCACGGCGCCGAGCAGTGCGCGCGCGAGAAGAGATCTAGCGGGCAGTCGCTCGGTCAACGGCGGTGCTGAGGTGCTGATGGAGTTGTGCATAAGAAAGGTTTCTGGTCTCGTTCCCGCATCTGATCAGGTAAGATCCTGGTCGAGGGTTAAGGTCGTCCATGACTGCCCGAAGCCGACGCCTCGCCCGATTGCGGACAACGGCGTTTCCGACCTTCCGGCTAATTGCGTAGGCCACTTCAATTCCACTGGAGCCTTCGGCGGCCGCTACAAAACTAATTCGCAACGGCCCGCTCTGGGCTCGACCAGTGGGCGTCGAAAAGCGCGCAAACTGCCGGCGGGTTCGGACCCGGCCGGGCATCCCGACTAGACCGTCAGCTGGCGACGACCCTTGTTGCGACGGGACTTTAAGACCGCCCGGCCGGCACGGGTGCGCATCCGGGCACGAAAACCGTGGGTTTTCGCCCTCTTTCGCTGATTCGGCTGATACGTACGCTTCACGAAAACCTCTTCTCAAAATATGTCCTGCGCTTCGCGGTACCCCCTGGGGGTCGCTGGCGCGCCAGGTCGGCAATCTTACCCCACGCCCTGCGCGGCCCCGACGGGGGATACTTAATCGGTGTAACGTGACACTCCCCACCGTCGTAGAGGCTGTGGATAGTTTCGACTGTGGTCTGTGGAGGAAGATTGTGCAAAGTGGAGAAGAGATCTGGTCTGCACTGCGAGACTCCTTACGGGGCAGTGCTTCTGACGCGGTTTGGGCGGCCGGACTTAACACACTGCACCTTGTGGATTACCACGATAACGAGTTGGTTATCGGCGCGCCGAATCAAATTCAACTCTTGCGCGTTCAGCAGCGCTATTTACCCTTTATCGCCGAGCAGGCGGAGCGACTGGTTGGGTCGCCCGTACAAGTTTCGATAACGGTGAGCGACCAAAACGATGCGCCGCTCGACGACGCACGCGAGTCGGTTGTCGAACCGCCCGCGACACTCGCCTTCGCACCCAGTGTGGATCAGCCGACGCGTCTAGATCCACGCATGACCTTTGACTCGTTCGTGCCTGGTTCGTCCAACCGACTCGCCTTCGCCGCCGCCGTCTCGGTGGCCGAAAACCCTGGTCGCGCCTACAACCCGCTGATGATTTATGGGAACTCCGGTTTGGGCAAGACCCACCTGCTGCACGCCATCGGCAACTACGTTCAAGAGAACTATCGCGGTCGCAAGGTTTTGTACGTATCGACCGAAACGTTCCTTAACGACTTCATTCGCGCGATCCAAACTCGCACGCAACTCGCGTTGCACGAGCGCTACCGCGAAAACGACGTGTTGCTCATCGACGACATCCAATTCATGGAGACGCGTGGGGAGACCTTCCATGAAGAAATTTTTCACACGTACAACGCCCTGCACGGGGAGGGTAAGCAGATCGTGCTGACCTCAGACCGCTCGCCGCGCAACCTCGAGGGCCTCCAAGATCGCTTCCGCAGTCGCCTCCTCCAGGGCCTCGTCACCGAGATCGACCAGCCCGACCTCGAGACGCGTATCGCCATCCTGCGTTCGAAGTCAGAACAAGAGGGCATCTCTCTTCCCGACGACGTGGCCGAGTGGATTGCCCAGCGGGTACGCGACAATATTCGAGAGCTCGAGGGCTCCATCACCATGCTCCGGGCCTTCGCCAACCTTCGCCAGGAACCCATTACCTTGGATCTCGCCAAGGCCCACTTGACCAATCTCGGTCAAGAACAGGTGATCCTCAAACCAGAGACGGTGCTTTCCGTCGTTTCGGAGTTCTATGGCCTCTCGGTGGAAGAAGTCCGTGGGTCCAAACGATTACGACCGTTGGTCCACGCGCGCCACGTCGCGATGTATCTGATTCGGGACCTATTGAACAACTACTCCTATCCGATGATTGCACGGATCTTCGATGGCCGAAACCACACCACGGTTATGAGCGGAGTGGAGAAGATACGTGAGCAGCTCACCACCGACCCTGAAATGCTCTCGGAAATAAACCAGTTAAAGCGACGTCTCCAGGGAGAAAGTTAAATTTAAAATCTTGTGGGCAACTTCGGCTCTGGGTTGTTGATTACACGTTGGCAACTCGGGCCTCATCCACATCACCTCAAAGTTGAACGCTGAGAGTTGAGACAGTTACCAACAGTCTTGTGGTTTGCCGGCCTCCATCGAAATCTAGTTCCATCAGGGGTTCTAGTGTGTCCTACACATATCCACAGACCTACTACTACAAGACCTCTTTACATTAAAAACCAACACCGTAACCTCAGTAGCAACGAAAGGTAGTTCTATGAAGTTCAGATCAGAGCGTGACCTGCTGGTCGAGGCGCTCACCGCCGCCAGTCGTGTTGCCGCCACCCGATTCATCGGCGCCGCATCAGGAATTCTCCTCACGCTGAAAGGCAACGAGCTTGTCGTTACCGGCACCGACCTAGATATCACGGCTCGCACCACGGTGGAGGTTATTGGAATTGAGGACGGGTCTGCGGTGGTTCCCGCGCGGCTGATCGTCGACGCCGTTCGTTCGTTGGAGGCGGGGGCGGTGACGTTGTCCGGGGGCGAGGACAGCGTGGAGATCACCCTCGGACGCGCAAAATTCTCATTACGGACCTTCCCGGTCAGCGACTACCCAACGCTTCCGCCCGTTGCGGGCGTGGTGACGACGATCGCAGCCGAGGACCTGGTGCACGGGCTCAACCAGGTAGTACGGGCGGCCGCCAGTGACGACGCGCGTCCCCTGCTGACCGGCGTGTTATTTACGAGCGACAACGGAACCCTACGCATGTTTGCGACCGACTCGTACCGACTCGCCGTGCGCGATGTTCCCGGGGTAAAAGGAATTAGCGAGACCGACGACCTCTTGGTTCCTGCTCGAGCTCTCCAAGAGCTCCAACGTGCCGCCTCGTCGCTGCCCACGGGCGCGGAAATTGGTGTCGCCCAGAGTGAAGCGGAGATCTGTTTCATCGTCGGGACCACGTCTATCGCCTCACGATTAATCGACGGGAACTACCCCTCCGTGTTGCAGCTAATTCCCGCCAGTTTCCCCAATCAGTTACGTATCGCCAAAGACACACTGCTCACGTCACTCAAGCGCGCGAAACTACTGGCCAAGGACTCCACGTCCTCGGTGCGACTGACCGTCAAGGACCGCAACCTAGAGATTCGCACGCAGAGTCATGACGCGGGAGATGTCGAAGACAACGTCGACGCGGACTACAACGGTGAAGAGATCACCATCGCGTTCAACCCCGGGTTCCTCATCGATGGGGTAGAAGCGGTCAGTGGTGACGAGGTTGTTCTTGAGATGTCGGACTCGGTTCGAGCAGCGATGGTTCACGGCGTGGAGGACGAGCGATTTCGCTATCTCCTGATGCCCGTGCGGGTTCAGTAAGTCGCGAGCGCCAGTGGGCCTCCACGAACTAACGGTTCGAAATTTCCGGATTTTCGAGGAATTCTCCTTTAAACCGGACCCGGAGTCAATAACCGTGTTTTTGTCGCCCAACGGCACGGGAAAAACATCGGTTCTCGAGGCGGTACATGCTCTAGCGACGGCTTCGTCATTTCGGACTTCCGCGGCGAGCGACATGATTCGCACTAGTGCAGAGTTGGCCGAGGTGCACGGCGTGGTCTTCAATCATGAACGACGGGTTCAGGTGGATTTGACCCTGGTGCGCGGCACGCGCAATACGACCAAGAGGATGCTCGTTAACGGCCAACGCCCCTCGTCGCGGGCGGAGCTCTCTGAAGCGCTTCCCCTCACCGTTTTTACGCCCGAAGGGGTAGATGTGGTCCGCGGTGGTCCCGAACATCGACGAAATTTTCTTAACACCCTGATGACCGACGCCGACCCCTCCAGTGCTGACGTACTGGAGCGCTTTCAGCGAACACTTACTCAACGCAACGCGCTGCTGCGCTCCCTCGACGGCGCTCGCATCACGACGTTGCAGCAGACAGAACTTGACCAGTGGACGGACGACTTTTGTAACGCATCGCGCGAACTGCTCGCCCACCGCGAGAAACTTCTGGCCGCAATGGGACCTCTCGTTGAAAAGGAGTATCGCGAGTTGGCCGCGACGCCAACTCCCGTTGAAGTGCTCTACGAGCCGTCGTGGGAGGGCGGCCTCGCCGAGGCGCTTGCGGGTGCCTTTGAAGACGAGAGGTTCCGCGGCTATACAGGGATCGGTCCTCACCGGGATGACCTTCGACTCTCACTTGAGCGTCGAGATGCGCGCCGACAAGCCTCCCAGGGGGAGCAGAGGTCCTTCGCCCTGGCTCTACGACTCGCTGGTCACGCGCACGTCCAGGCCGCTCGAGGCGTAGATCCCCTACTGCTGCTCGACGACGTGTTCAGCGAGCTCGATCCGCGCCGTAGTGACCGGCTTCTCGCGCTCCTGCCCGTGGGCCAAACCCTCGTCACCACGGCGTCCCCTCTACCGAGTTCGCTCTCGGCGGCGAGGGTTATCGACCTCACGAAGGCGAGTTAGTGGCGAAGCGCGAGGAGCCGTCGCCGCTGGCTGAACTTTTGGACTCCCTAGCCGGACGCCTTACCCGGGTGGACCTTCGTCTCATCGACCGGGCCCGCGAGATCTGGCCGAGCGCGGTAGAACCGGCAATCGCCGAGCACTGTCGGGTGGAATTCATCAAGGACGGTGTGCTGGTTGTGAGCGTTCCCTCGGGGGCCTTCGCCCAGGTAGTCGCGGCGCAAACGGAGACAATTTTGTCCCGATTTTCGGTGCTCGGATCGCGCGCGCCGCACGCGGTCAAAACAGTTCGCGCAGAGCACGAAAAGTAAAGGGAAATAAGCGTTTTCGAGCTCCGTTTGGGTCAGAAAGTGACACGCCGTCGGGTAGGATTGAGGGTGTTAATTCGCTGATCGCGGCGCCCGGTCGGAGGCGCCATCACCGTCGTATCGAAAGGATCTTTGCGTGGCCGAAAAGACCAAAGGGTCGCCCAGCTACAGCGCGCGCGACATCACCGTCCTTGAAGGCCTCGAGCCCGTGCGGGTTCGTCCTGGAATGTACATCGGCTCCACCGGACCAGCGGGCCTGCACCACCTGGTCTGGGAAGTCGTCGACAACTCGGTTGACGAAGCGATGGCGGGATATTGCACGCGCATCGACGTCACCCTCACAAAGAACGGCAGTTGCCGGGTCGTTGACGACGGCCGCGGCATCCCCGTAGACGAGCACCCGCAAAACAAGGGAAAATCGGCCGCCGAGGTCGCCCTAACGGTGCTGCACGCGGGTGGAAAGTTCGGGGGAGCGGGCTACAAGGTCTCGGGCGGCTTACACGGGGTCGGCATCTCGGTGGTGAACGCGCTGTCGACCGAACTCCACCTCGAGGTGGACCTCAACAACCAGCACCACGAGATGACTTTTCGCGACGGCGGCAAGCCTCAGGGAAAGCTGATCGTGACCGGCCCGGCCCCGCGTGGGCGCACGGGCACCACGGTGACGTTCAAGCCGGATCCGACCATCTTCGAAGAGGTGGAGTTCCGCGCCCAGACGGTCACCGAGCGCCTCCAGATCTACGCCTTTCTGAACCGCGGACTCGAGATTCGATTCAGCGACGAGCGGCCCGGGAACGAGGCGAAGGAGACTTTTAAATACAGCGGCGGGATCGTGGACTACGTGCGCCACTTGAACAACTCGAAAGAGTCACTCTTTCGCAAGGTCGGATTCTTCGAGGCGGAGGAGGAGGACCAGGAAGTCGAACTCGCGTTCCAGTGGAACACCGGCTACTACGAAGGCATCTACTCCTTCGCGAACGGCATCTCCACGATCGAAGGCGGCATGCACGAAGAGGGGTTCCGCAAGGCGCTCACCAACGTGGTGAACCGCTATGCGCGAAAGCGCAACCTGCTGAAGGAGAAAGAGGAGAACCTCAAGGGCGAGGACATCCGCGAGGGTCTCACCGCAATCGTGTCGGTGCGTCTGCGCAGTCCGCAGTTCGAGGGCCAAACCAAAGGCAAGCTCGGCAACGTCTCGATCCGCTCAATGGTCGAGCGCGCGACGAATGAGAAGCTCGCTGACTGGCTCGAGGAGAACCCGCGCGAAGGCGGCCAAATCGTCGCGAAGGCGATCGCCGCATCGCGAGCGCGCATGGCCGCTCAGGGCGCGCGCGATCTCACGCGCCGCAAGAACGCGCTGGATGGAGCGGGACTGCCCGGAAAGTTGGTGGACTGTTCATCGAAGGACCCCCGCGAATGCGAGCTCTTCATCGTCGAGGGCAACTCGGCCGGCGGGTCGGCCAAGGACGCTCGCGACCCGCGCATCCAGGCCATTTTGCCCATTCGCGGGAAGATTTTGAATGTCGAAAAGGCCCGCACCGACAAGGTTCTGAAGAATACGGAGATCCAGGCGCTGATCTCGGCTATTGGCGCGGGCGTAGAAGCCGAGTTTGATCTCACCAAGATCCGCTACAACAAGATCATCCTGCTCGCCGACGCCGACGTGGATGGCAGTCACATTCGCACGTTGTTGCTCACGTTCTTCTTTCGCCAGATGACCGAGCTCGTGAACAACGGCCACGTCTACGTGGCCCAACCCCCCCTCTATTCGACCCTGGTGGGCAAGGAGAAGGTCTATTTGCACGACGACGCGGAAAAGAACCGGTTCCTAGCCGACCACCCCGATCACAAGAATGACTTCCAGCGCCTCAAAGGTTTGGGCGAGATGGACTTCGACGAACTGCGCGATACGACCATGGATGTCACCAAACGCGCTCTGCTCCAGATCACCGTGGAGCAGGCCGCGCTGGCGGACGACGTGTGTTCGATTCTCATGGGCGACGACGTGCCGCAGCGACGCCACTTCATTCAGACGAACGCCAAAGACGTTCGCTTCCTCGACATCTAGAAAGGCCCCATGCCACGCTCACCTAAAGGATCTGGGTCGGGATCGGACGAAGTAAACGAAGAGGTCGTCCTCGGATACGTAGAACCCATTGAAATCAACGTCGAAATGGAGCGCTCGTTTCTTGAGTACTCCATGTCGGTGATCGTCTCGCGCGCGCTACCCGACGTGAGAGACGGCCTTAAGCCGGTGCACCGCCGGGTGCTCTATTCGATGTTCGACCAGGGCTTGCGGCCCGATCGACCCTTCGCCAAGTGCGCCAAAGTGGTGGGCGACGTCATGGGCACGTACCACCCCCACGGCGATAGCGCGATCTACGACGCGATGGTGCGCATGGTGGTTGACTTTTCGATGCGCCACCCCCTCATTAGCGGTCACGGAAACTTTGGCGGCACCGGTCCCGACGAGGGCGCGGCCGCCATGCGCTACACCGAATGCCGACTGGCTCCCCTGGCCCTCGAGATGCTGGACTCGATCGACGAAGAGACGGTCGATTTCGAGGCGAACTACGACAACTCCACCCAGCAGCCCGT
The DNA here is from genome assembly GCA_036489715.1 of Acidimicrobiales bacterium. GTDB lineage: Bacteria > Actinomycetota > Acidimicrobiia > Acidimicrobiales > RAAP-2 > RAAP-2. The sequence continues at coordinate 40,924 of DASXFG010000064.1, forward strand.
GGTGCTCCCCTCGCGCTTCCCAAACCTCTTGGTGAATGGATCCCAGGGCATCGCCGTGGGCATGGCCACCAAGATTCCCCCGCACAACCTGGGCGAGGTCATCGACGCCACGCTGCACCTGCTCGCCCACCCCGACTCGTCTTCTGACGACCTCATGCAGTTTGTCAAGGGGCCGGACTTTCCCACCAAGGCCCAGATACTGGGTCGCCAAGGGATTTTGGACGCGTACCGCACGGGGCGGGGCTCAATCAAGTTGCGTGCGGTCGCCGAGATCGAAGAGTCGAGCCGCGACACGCGCATCGTTATCACCGAGTTCCCCTACGAAGTTTCGGTGGAGTCGATCGAAGAGAAGATCTACGACCTGGTGAAAAATGGGGACCTCGACGGCATCGCCGAGGTGCAGAACGACTCGGCGGGCCGCCAGTCTCGCCTGGTGATCCGCCTCAAGCGCGACGCAAACGCGAACGTCATCTTGAACAAGCTTTACAAGAACACGTCCCTGCAGACAACCTTCGCGGTGAACATGCTCGCTCTCGTCGACGGCGTGCCGCGCACCCTCAGCCTCTCCCAGGCGCTCACTCACTACGTCGCCCACCAGATCAACGTGGTGACTCGTCGTTCCCAGTACCGGTTGCGCAAAGCCGAAGCGCGCGCCCACATCGTCGAAGGTCTCCTGAAAGCCATCGACATGCTCGACGCAGTCATCGCCGCCATTCGCGGTTCAGACGATCGTGCGGCCGCCCGGGTGGCCCTGATGGCGAGCCCCTTCGACTTCTCCGAGGAGCAGGCCAATCACATCCTGGACATGACCCTTGGTCGCCTCACGCGACTCGGTCGCAGCGAGCTCGAAGATGAGATGGCCAAACTGCGCTCCACCATCGCCGAACTGCAGTCGATCTTGGCCAGTGACGAGAAACTGCGTGCGGTGATCTCGAGCGAGCTGATCGTCGTGCGTGACAAGTACGCCGACGCCCGACTCACTCAGATCGTCAACGACCCGGGCGAGCTGGGAATGGAAGATCTCATCGACGACGAAGAGATCGTGCTCACGGTGACGCGGGCCGGCTACGTGAAGTCGGTAGCGGCCGACGCGTTTCGCACCCAGGGCCGTGGCGGCCGTGGCGTGCAGGGCGCCAAGTTGCGCGACGAAGACTTCGTCGATCAGATCATTCACACCAACACCCACGCCTACCTGCTGCTGTTCTCGAATCGCGGCCGGGTGTTTCGCCTGCGGGGACACGAGATTCCCATGAAGGAGCGCACCGCCAAGGGCACGGCGATCGTGAACTTGTTGAACCTTCAGCCCAACGAGTCGATCCAGGCCATCGTGGCGACGGCCGACTTTCCCGAGGACAAATTTCTCGTCTTCGCTACGGCCAACGGCACGGTCAAGAAGACGGCCTTTAGCGAGTACGACAAGTCGCGTCGCGAAGGCTGGATCGCGATCAACCTTCGCGAGGGCGACGAGGTGGTGCGGGTCGTGGCCACGTCGGGCCACGACGATTTGATGCTGCTGACGTATCGCGGCATGGCGATTCGCTTCAGCGAAGCCGAGGTGCGCGAGATGGGCCGCGACGCGACCGGCGTGCGCGGGATCAAGTTGCGCGCCGACGACAAGGCGATCTCGCTCGACGTCGTGCGCGACGACGCGGACCTTTTCGTCGTGACCGACACCGGCTTTGGCAAGAGGGTGAAGACCGAGCGGTTCAACCGACAGGGTCGCGGGGGACAGGGCGTGCGTGCGATCAAGTTGAGCGCGGCGCGCGGCTTCGTCGTGGCCGCCTTCATGGTGAGGCTTGATGACGACGTCCTGCTCGCCTCTGACGGGGGGGTGCTCATCCGCACCAGCGTGCGCGAGGTCTCCTCACAGGGCCGCGACGCCACCGGAGTGCGCGTGATGAACCTGGACGAGGGCCACGCGGTGGCCGCGGTCGCCCTGGTGCCTAGCGAAGACGAGGACTAAGCCTCTCGCGCCTCCCGGGCCCGAGTGAGGGCGAGGGCGAGGACGTCTGTTCCTTGGGCGCCCGAGACGAGGTGGCGCTCGTCGAGAACGAAGGCCGGCACCCCCGAGATCCCCATCTCGCTCGCGCGACGCTCGTCGTCACGCACCTCGGCGGTGAAGTCGTCTCCGCTCCAGAGCTCGTGGGCGCCCGTGACGCCCACGTCCCGGGCGAGATTGCTCAGGACCTCGCGGTCCGAAATCAACTCGCCGTCAGAAAAGTACGCGCGATAGAGGCGCAAACGCATCTCGTCGCCGAGCCCCTGGCTGCTCGCGAGGGCGATGAGACGGTGCGCGTCGAAGGAGTTGGCCAGACGCACGCGTTCAAAGTCGAAGGTGAGACCGAGCGGCACGCCTTGTTGGGCGAGTTGTTCGTTCATGGCGCGGGCGCGCTCTGCGCTGATGCCGTACTTGGCCGCGAGCACGTCGGCGAGGGGCCTTTCACTAGATGTCGGCGCGTGCGGATCGAGCTCGAAGGCGTGAACCCGCACGTCTGCTTCGTGCTCGAAGGTCGCCAGCGCCTCCGATAGCTGGACTGAACCGATGAAACAGAAAGGGCACACGACGTCGCTCCACACGTCTATGCGCAGGGGAGTGCTCACGGGTTCCACGTTATGGCGGCACTCGCACACTCTTGCGCGGCCACTAAAGTGGACGGCCGCCGCAAAACCAGGCCGTAAGGAGCATCTCGTGTTGATCGTCAAGGAGTTAGGCATAGAGATCGGGCCCCGACGCCTGCTCGAGCCAGTCTCCTTCGTGGTCGGCAACGGCGAGAAGGTCGGACTGGTAGGCCGCAACGGCGCGGGCAAGTCGACCCTGCTCTCGGTGCTGTTGGGGGCGCATCCCGAACACCTGCGCATCAGCGGCTCGGTGGCGACCCAGGGCACCCTCGCGCACCTGCCCCAAGAGCCCGTGGCCGGAGGCCTGGGCGTAGAGCCGATCGGCCTCAGTCACGTGTTAAGCGCGCGTCGCATCGACCGCCTGGACGCGGACATGCAGCACGCTCGTCACGCCCTGGCCGCCGAAGCGACCGAGGAGACGATCGAACGCTTTACCTCGCTCGAAGAGGAGTTTCGCGAGAGTGGGGGCTACGAGGCCGAGTCCGAGGTGGCGCGCCTGGCCGACGGACTCGGGCTCGATCAGGATCTCTTGTTAGAGGACCTCGACTCGCTCTCGGGCGGTCAGCGCCGGCGCGTGGATTTGATGCGGGTGCTCTATGAGCAGCCCGAGACGATGGTGCTCGACGAGCCGACCAACCACCTCGACAAGGCCGCCAAGCGCTGGCTCTTTGACGAGCTCGAACAGTTTCGTGGCGCCGTGCTCGTGATCAGCCACGACCTACCGCTGCTCGACCGCTCGATCGACCGGGTGCTGGCGCTGCGCGACGGGCAGCTACGCGAATACCGCGGCAACTACTCCAAGTTCCTCCAACTCGAAGAGGAGCGCCGGCTGAGCGAAGAGAAGATCGCGGCGCACCAGGACGCCAAAATCGAGCAGTTCAGCCGTCTGGCCGACTCCATGCGCGGCCAGACCGAGAAGCGCGCGCGCCTCGCCAAGGTGTTGGACCGCCGAGTGGAGAAACTCAAGGACCAACGTATTGAGGTCACCAAGAAGGAGAAGAAGGTCGTCTTTCGTTTGCCGGAACCTCCGCGCAGCGGGGACGTGCCGATGACGGTCGAGCACGTGGGGGTCGCCTACGGACAGAACCAGGTCCTGCGCGACGTGAACTTCATTACCCGGCGCGGAGATCGCATCGTCATTGTGGGGCGTAACGGCGCGGGCAAGTCGTCGTTGCTGCGCTGCCTCGCCGGGACCCAGGAGCAGAACGAGGGCATCGTTAAGTTCGGGGCGAACGTGGGCGTGGGCTACTTCGCCCAGGAGAACGAGCAGCTCGACTTCGACAAAACCGTGCTGGGCAACCTCGACAACTCCACCGTGGTGACCGAGGTCCAGCGCCGCTCGATGCTGGGCGCCTTCGGCTTGAAGGGTTCGGCTGCGCACCAGATGCCGCGCACGCTATCGGGGGGCGAGCGCGCGAAGCTGGCCCTGGCGATCCTCGCCTCCTCACAGTCCAACCTGCTGCTGCTCGATGAGCCGACGAACAACCTGGACCCCGCCAGCGTCGAGGCGCTGGGCGAGATGATGCGTCAGTGGAAGGGCACCATCGTGGCGGTGAGCCACGAGCGGGGCTTCGTCGAGGCGCTCGAGCCGACCCACGCGGTGCTCTTGCCCGAGGAGTACTTCGACCTGTGGGACGAGGAGTACATGGACCTCATCGAGCAGCGCTAGCTAGTTGAGGTGGCGTTCGCTCGCCCAGTTGGTGAGTTGGTGGCGATTCGAGAGTTGCAACTTGCGCAGGACCGACGAGACGTGACTTTCGACGGTCTTGACCGAGATGGAGAGTTCGGTGGCGATATCGCGATAGGAGTATCCCCGAGCGATCAGGCGCAAGACCTGGCGCTCACGCGGAGTGAGCAGGTCTAAATCGGGGTCGACGTCGCCCGCTTCGAGGTGTCGGCCCTCGAGTGAAAAGGCGTCCAGCACGAATCCCGCGAGGCGGGGTGAAAAGACCGCGTCCCCCGCCGCCACGCGGTAGATCGCGTCGAGGAGCTCGGGCCCCGAGATGTTCTTGGTCACGTAGCCGCGCGCGCCCGCTCGAATCGTGGCGATCACGTCTTCGGCGGCGTCCGAGACTGACAGCGCCAGGAAGCGGACTTCGGGGGCGACCTCAAGGACCGCGCGCAACACCGCGACACCGCCCCCGTCGGGCATGTGCACGTCGAGCAGCACGACGTCGGGTCGGCGTTCCAGGATGATCTCGATGGCGGCCGATACCTCGTCGGCTTCCCCGATCACGTCCACCGACCCCGACAGTTCGGCCCGAATCCCCCGGCGGATCAGTTCGTGATCGTCAACGAGAAAGACGCGCGGTTGCACTCAGGGTCCCTTGGGCATGGTGAGCTGCACCTCGGTGCCCTCACCCAGGATGCTCTTAATCGCGACCGCACCGCCGCGCTGGGCGATGCGCTGTCGAATCGACAGCGCGATGCCCTGGCGGTCCGCGGGAACCGCCGCAGGGTCGAAGCCTCGACCTTGGTCGCGCACGAAGAGGCTGAGCGCGTCGTCTTCGACTTCGGCGTAGATCGAGATCTGATCCGCTCCCGACCAGCGCGCGGCGTTGATCGCCGCTTCGCGGCCCGCCGCCACCACGGCGCCCACGCGCTCGCTGCTCTCACAGTCACCCACGACCACGAGCTCCACGCGCACGCCGTAGTCGTTTTCGATCTCGTTCTCGAGTGCGCGTAAGTCGCCGAGCAGGCTGCTCGCCTCACTGGCTCCTTCGGGGTTAAAGAGCCACTGGCGCAGTTCGCGCTCCTGGGTGCGCGCGAGTCGCTTGACGGCTGACTCATCCGACGCCGAGCGCTCGATCAGGGTGAGGGTCTGGAGGACCGAGTCGTGGAGGTGGGCCGCCACGTTGGCGCGCTCCTCGCTGCGCACGCGCGCGCGCCGCTCTCCGGTGAGATCGTTGAGGGTCGCGAGCCACCACGGGGCGAGGAGCACGAGCGCGCCGCCGATGAGCAGCAGAGATGCGAAGAGCGCGCCGGTGGCGTCGCCCCACGGCCCACCGATGTGGTGCAGGATGTGCAGACCGAAGTAGACGAATACCACGGCGAGGGCCAGGCGCAACCAGAAGCTCCAGTGCGTACGCGCCGCACGCGCGCCGAAGATCGGCGCGGACGTGGCCAGGTCGCGCAGGTGCGCGGTCTCCTCGGGTGACGCGCCGCGCCACACTCCGACCACTCCGATCAGGCTCAGGAACAACGGCCAGGCGTACACGCCCAGATCGGGCATTCCGATTTTGTTCAGCACGAAGAAGATCGCCAGCACGAACAGGATCGCTGCAAATACGTTGACCACCTTGCGGTTGCGGCCCACGAGTCGCTGGGCGATCGATCGATCCTCGTCCGCGCGCTTCACGCTGAGCCACAGCGCGACGTAGAGCAATATGCCCAGGCCCGACACCAGGGCGAGCAGGCAGAACACGATGCGCACCGCGCGCTCGCGCACGCCCAGGCGAATAGCCATGCCTCCGCACACTCCGCCCACCATCGCGTTGTCGATGCCGCGAAGGTAGGGCCGGACGGGAACGCCAACTCGCGCGCGCGTGGGGGCTTGGGTGGACACGGTTCTCCTTTCGAGACCTCCGTTCTAGTTTCGCACCGGTGAGTCGTGACCCACCCTCGGGGGAAACCCTTAAGCGCGACGTCCCGGCTCGCCCCAGATCGGGGTTCGCCCTGATGAAGTGCGACGGCGCGGGTATCTACATTGAGTGCATGGATGAATTAGTTGAGAGTTCCGAACCGCTGGGCCCCGAAAGCGACGAGGCCGCGAGCACGACCAAGCCCGAGCCGTCGCTACGTCGTAGTTCGACCCAGAAGATATTCGGCGGCGTCGCCGGCGGACTCGCGGAGAGATTCGACGTCAACGCGAACGTCGTGCGGGTGGTCTTCGTCGTGCTGTCGGTGGTGTACGGACTGGGCATCGCGATCTACCTGGCCATGTGGGCGCTCATCCCGCGCTCGGCGAGCGACGTGGCGAGCGAACCGAGTGAGATCGACGACCCCAATCGAGTGAAGTGGCTGCGTTACGCGATTCCTCTGGGGGTCGTGGTACTAGCGGTGATACTCATCGCGACCTTGCGCAACCTGCCCGCGCTGGGTGTCTCGTTCTGGATCGTGTGGCTCGTCTTTTTGGTGGTGATGGCCGTGGTCTCTCTCTTCGCTCCGGCCCACCGCCTCACGATTCGTCGCCTCATCGCGCTCGCATTTCTCGCAGCTCTCAGTTTCGTAATCTTCTTCTCGGGCGTCTTTCTCGTCGTGGTGCACCAACTGGGCGTCCCCCTCGAAGGCGGCAGCGGGGAAAAGCAGTGGGCACCCACCTCGCTTGCCGAAGTCCAGCGCGACTATCACGGCGCCATTGGCGCGTCGAATATCGACTTTTCTCGCGTGACGTTCTCGGGCACGACCTACGTGACCGCGACCCAGGGTGTCGGCCAGTTAACCATCGACATACCGGCCGGAGTGAAGCTCGACCTGAAGACGCACGCCGGGCTGGGCGACGTCGTGAACTACCCCGTCGCGTACTACCTGAACCAGCCCCCCGCCGCGCAAGTAAAGGGAGCGACTCTCGTGCTGAACGCCGAGGTGGGCATCGGCCAGATTCAGATCCAGCGAATCACGTCGACCCAGAACTAGCCGTTGGCGAGCAGGGTCTTGGCGGCGGCCGCCGAGAGGTGCGCGTAGGTCGGCTGTATCGCCAGGACGGTCCAGTGGCGCCCCGCGGGCGTGGCCGTCGACGCCGCGCCGTAGGTGTACACCGGCAGCAGCCAGCGCGCGCCGTTGCGCAAGGTGAACTCGCGCAGCGAGACGTGCACGCTGCGCAACGTGATTGCTCGTCGAGGTCCCGGGGTCGGGGCAATCTCGTTGAGTGAGCGCACCGCGGCGCGCGGACTCGCGAGGGGATAGTTGCGACTCCCTCCCACCACTAACGCCGGACCCTGAGCGTAGAGGACTCGATTGCGGGCGTCGATCTGGAACATCACGGACTGTCCGATCTCCGTGCGCCCGGCGACAACCTGGTAGATCACTTGTTCTTGGCTCTGCTCTTCGGCGCCCGCGGCGGTGACGATCGACACGGTCGAGGTGGAAAAGAGCGGCGAGGAGAGTTCGTAGTTGAATCCGAGAGCCGCCAGGTCCTGGTGCACGTCGCGAACGAGGGTGGGATGCGACGGCATCGGCACCGAGGCGTGATCAGACTTAGTCGCGGGGGCCACGGGGTACGTGGTTGATGAGTAGTACCACTGGGGCACGCCGCCGAGCTGGTAGTTCAGCGACGCCCCCGAGGAGCTATCGAGCGACCACTCGGCCCGGGTGTGCGTGGGCGTTCCGTTGACCTGAAAGACGCGGGCCAGGCGCGACATCACCGCGGCGGGCGCCGGTACGTGAACTTGGTAGGAGAGGGCAACCGGGGCGCTCGCGCTCAGCGCCGCGCCGGCGCGAAAATCTCCGTGACTGCTCGCGGCCGCGGCCGCAAACTCCGAGGTCGAGGTAGCGGTAGGGGAGCGCGTCGAATTCACACTCGCGATCGCGAGCGCCGGGAGCGCGGCGCCTCCGCCCAACAACGCGACGAGCCCCACGCTCACCCCGCCCGCGAGAACGGCACCTCCGCCGAGGCGGTACCTCGCGCGCCGCCAGCGTGCGGGGCGGGTCGCCGCGGGCAGAGCGAGCACGCGAGAAATGAGCGAGTCGAGGTCGCGGTGCTGATACGGCTCGTCCGCCGCAGGGTCCGCCGCGGCGAGTCGCTCAAAGATCTCGCTCATCACTCTCCTCTCACGTCATCTCTGTCGTCAGGTTCGAAATATTTCATGAGACCTGCGAGTCATCGAGTAGTTCGCGAAAGCGACGCTGCGCGCGCGAGAGTCGAACCGCCGCCGCATTCGTGCTGACCACGAGGTACGCGGAGAGGGCGTGGGTGTCGAGCCCGTCCCAGGCGTTCAGCAGCAGGATCTCGCGGTCGTCGTCGCTGAGCCCTTCGAGGGCGCGCCGGACGTTGTCGTCGGCGATCACCTGCTCCTCGGCCGAGGCGGCATCGGCGGGCAGGCTGAGGCGCGTTTCCATTTCGTGGCGGCGGTTCTTGGATCGCCGGGCGTTGCGCAGAACGTTGCGGGCCACCCCGAGCATCCAGGGGAGTTCGGCGTCCTCGGGCACGCGGTCGATGCGACGCCAGACCACGATCAAGGTCTCTTCGACTAGGTCGTCGAGGTCGCTCGGACTGAGGGGATAGAGGCGCCGGCGCAGATAGTTCCCCACGGCCCCTGAGTGTTCGCGCACGAGACGAGCGAAGCGAACCTCCTCTGCGGCGCCCATGAAATCCTCTCTGTCCGAGCGAACTGCGTTCTTACGGGTGTGCCTACGAAAGCAGTCGAGCCTCGTCCTCGGCGCTCAGCCACTTCTCGGGCCAGACCCGATCGCCCCACCACTCCACCACGTCGTCGACGCTCTCGGCCAGGGAGCGAAAGTCGAGTCCGTGACGCTGGGCCAGGGAGGAGTCCAGGGCCGCGAGGTACTCCACCTCGGGCGACCAGAGCGGGAACTGTCGCTCGAGGCCGGCCTCGCTCACTCGCTCGGCGTCGACGAGGCGCACGCTCGTTCCGGGCGGCGCGATTTGGGCGGCGATCTCTTCGATGGTTTGGAAGAAGCCCTGGGCGCTCGAAGGGCCCGCGGTGTGAAAGGCGCCGATCGCGCCGTCTTCGGCCACTCGCAGGGTGAAGTTGGCGAGGTCGCGCGCGTCAATCCACTGCAGGCGGCCCTCGGCGGGCCCGGGCACCACGACGTCGCCGCCGCGGCGCACCCGTTCGACCCAGTAGGGAAAGCGCAGCGTGACGTCGTGGGCGCCGACGATGAACGTGGGTCGGATCATGGTCGCGCCCGCTCCAAAGAAGTGGGCGCCCGCGCGCTCACTCGCCGCCTTCATGGGACCGTAGGAGTCCTCGTCACTGGTGTCGAGCTCGAGTTCTGATTCGACGGCGCCGGGGTGATTGGGGTTGCGATAGGCCGAGATCGACGAGATCTGGATGTAGTGGCCGCCGCGAGTGCCGAGCGCATCGGCCAGGTGCTCGACGTCGCTCGGACGATAGGCCGTCACGTCGATGGTGGCGTCGAAGGAGAGATCCGCGAGTGCGGAAAGATCGCTGTCGCGGTCTCCGACGAGGCGGGTGATGGCGTCGGGCAGGTCGTTGGGGGTCTGGCCCCGGTTGAACACGCTCACGTCGTGTCCGCGGTGCCACGCGGACCACGCGATGGCCCGCCCGGCAAAGGAGGTTCCCCCCACTATCAGTAGTTTCACGGCCCGAACGTTACCAACGAATGTTGTCGCGCACGTAGGTAAGGACCGCGACGGCGTTGCGCAGATCCTCGGGCGTGATCGCGCTGGTGACGTCGGCGTTGAGCGAGCGCACGGTGGTGAGGATCGCGCGGGCGTAGCGCCGACCCTCTTCGGTCAGGTGCACGAGGCGCCGGCGCGCGTCATCGCCATCGATGCGAATCTCTAGGTATCCGCGCTCGACCAGGGTGTCGATGGCTCGTCGCGACGCCTGTCGCGAGGTATCGGTGAACTGGGCGAACTCCCCGACGCTGAAGGACCCGGCCGCAAAGAATCGCATCGCCAGGGCGTCGCTGCGCCGGTAGTCCGGGTACCCCTGCTGGGCCAGGCCCTCTTTCAGGGCGCGCACCCAGCTGCGTCGCGCGAGGGCCAGCGAGTCTCCAAAGACCAGGTCGTCGCGCTCGGCCACGCCCCAGACTATCAGTTAGGCAACATAGTTGCATAATGTGGGAATTAGTGCCACGATGTCACTGGCGCGAAAGGCGGGTGCGATGACAGCGATACGACGAGCAATGAGGGTGGCCGTGGTCCTGGCGATCGGTGGGCTCTTCGTCCTGAACTCGCCCCAGGGTGCGCTCGCGGCCACGACGAAGGCCCGCGCGACGGGCTGCTCGTCACCGGGCGCGTCGGGAACGCTCCGCCTCAGGGTGAGCGGGTTCTCGCGCACCGTGATCGTCCATCTGCCCAAGGGTTCCTCGGACACGACGCCCCTCGCGCTGGTGCTGAACCTGCACGGCAGCGGCTCGACGGCGTCCCAGCAGATGCTCTTTAGTGGGATGAACAAGACCGCCAACCACGACGGCTTCATCGTCGCCTACCCCCAGGGATATATCACCGACGGCAGCGGTTTTGACTGGAACGTGCCCGGCGTGCCACTGGTGGGTGGTCGCGCGGTGCCCGCGGGCTCGCCCAACGACGTGAAGTTCCTCACCACTCTGGTGGGCGACTTAGAGGCGCGCTACTGCGTGAACGAGTCCGAGGTGTACGCCACGGGCTTTTCGGGGGGAGCGAGAGAGACGAGCCAGCTGGCCTGTGACGCGTCGGGCGTCTTCGCCGCGGTGGCGCCGGTGAGCGGTCTGCGCCGGGCCCAGCCGTGCCCGAGCACGCGCGCGGTGCCGGTCATCGCCTTTCACGGCTCGGCCGACCCGGTCGATCCCTTCAAGGGGCACGGCCAGGAATATTGGACCTACTCGGTGTCCAGCGCTGCTCAGAAGTGGGCGACCCAGGATCACTGCGCGCCCACGCCCCATTCGTCCACGCCCACCAAGGGCGTGATGCTCACCACGTACAAGGGATGCGCCAAGGGCGCGCAGGTCGAGCTCTACGAGGTCCTCGGCGAGGGGCACGAGTGGCCCGGGGGGCCAGCGCTGCCCAGTGAGATCACGTCGGTGCTGGGACCCCAGTCCCAGGCGATCAGCGCGAACGACCTGATGTGGGACTTCTTTAGGGCCCACCCCCTGTCGAGTTAGAGAAAGCCGATTCGCTTGAAGGGCCAGAGGCGAAAGAACGCCTTGCCAATAATCGACGAGCGGGGCACGAGGCCCCAGTAGCGGCTGTCACAGGAGTCGTCCTCGTTGTCGCCCAACATGAAGTAGTGATTGGCGCTGACGTGAGTCTTGGCGATGGGCTTGGGGCCGATTATGGGCACGTGCGTCCAGGGCTGCTGGAGAGGTTTGCCGTCGACGTAGATGGTGTTGCCCGTTGACCAGATGGTCTGGCCCGGCGTGGCGACGACCCGCTTGACGAGGTCCGCCACGTTGTCTCCGCAGTCCGCCGCCACCGCCTTGGGCGCTTTGAAAACGACGATGTCGCCAGTGTGGATAGTGCCGAACTCCACGCTGAGCTTCGACACGACGATGCGGTCTCCGATCTGGAGCGTGGGCTCCATCGAACCGGAGGGTATGAAAAACGTCTGAAAGACGAAGGTGCGAATGAGTAGCGAGATGACCAGGGCCACCACCACGACGATTCCCCACTCGGCCAGAGCTCGCTTGGTGGAGCGCGTTTTTACGATGGGCTCGGCGGGCGCCTCTTCGACGTCGGGGCTCAGGGGTGGAAGAGACACTCGTTCAACAGTAGTGGTGCGGCTAACTAGGGCCGGGCGCGCGCGGGCACTTCGCGGGCCAGGAGGACTGCGACCGCACCCAAGAGCGTGCCGCTGAGGCGGCGCTGCCAGATGAGAAGACGGGGACGGCGGCGCAGCGCGTGGGCGATACTCCCGGCGATGACGACCCACGTGGCGTTCAGGATCATGCTGATGGTGATCTGGATGGCGCCCAGAATGAAGCCCTGAAGAACCGCGTCACCGTGGCGGGGATCCACGAACTGAGGGATGAGCGCTAAGTAGAGCACGGCCGCTTTGGGGTTGAGCAGGTTCGTGATCAAGCCCGTGCGAAACAGCTTCCAGTCCGAGTCACGTCCCAGCGCGGTCGGCTCAAAGACCCCTCGCCCGCCCGGCCGCAGGGCCTGATACGCGAGGTAGGCGATGTAGCACACCCCGGACACCTTGAGACCGATGTAGAGCCAGGGCACCACCACGAAAAGGGCGGCAAAGCCGAGGTTGGCCGCCACCATATAGATGACGAAGCCCACACCGGTGCCGGCGAGCGAGACGAATCCGGCGCGCCGGCCCTGGCTGATGCTGCGCGAGACAAGATACATCATGTTGGGGCCGGGGGTAATCACGAGAACGAGCGCCGTCAGGGCCATTCCGATCGCGGCATCGGCACTCACGGGCATGTCCCCGAGCGTAGGGGCCGCTTAGTCTTGGGCGAACTCCCAGACGTGCCCGTCGGGATCAGCGAAGGCCGCCGTGCGTATTCCCCACGGCCGATCCATGGGACCGTTCAACAGCGCCACTCCGAGACCCGCCAATTCCCGGCACGCCGCGTCCACGTCCTCGACGCTCACCGTGAACTGAAATCGCGATCCAGCGGGTGCGACCGCGGCCGGAGCGATGAGTTCGGGCGCCTGGGTCGCGTCAAGCAGATTGACGATGAGGTTGTCGAAGCGCACGACCGCGGAGTTCGCGTCTTCGTACACCGTCTCCAGTTCAAAGACGTTGGCGTAGAACGCCTTGGAGCGCGCCACGTCCTCGACGAAGAGAGTGATGACGTCTACGTGGGCGGGCCATAGTCTCATGACAACTCCTCGCTTTGGTGGAACCACGAAGACTACCGCTCGGCGGCCCGCCGCTTAGGGGACGAGTAGTCGCTGAAATCGCCGCGCCGCGAGGGAGAGGCACACCAGGGCGATCGCCACCAGGTAGCCGGCTCGCAGAAACATGATCCACTGGAACTGGCCCAAATCGAATCCTCGCAGCAAGGCGGCCGACTGATACAGGGGTGAGACCGAGACGATCGCTCCCAGCCAGTGCGGGTACAGCGAGATGGGAAAGAACGTCGCCGAGAACAAGAAGAGGGGCAGTTGGACGAGGGCGACGATGTCGAAGTGCTGCCAGGAGCGGATGAACGTGGTGGCCCAGAGCCCCGCGCAGCTGAAGGCGAAACTCGTCAAGATGGCGGCGGGCCAACACAGGATGACCCACGGGGTGGCGGCGTCCCCCAATATCGCCATGCATACCAAAAACGACGCCGCGTAGACCATGGCGCGCGCGAGCGCCCACCAGACCTCACCCAGGGCGACGTCGGTGACGTTAAGGGGCGTAGAGAGGATGGCGTCGTAGGCGTGAGAGATGCGCAGTCGAAAGAAGGTGTTGAAAATCGAGTCAATGACCGCGCCGTTCATGGCCGAGGTGGCGAGCATGCCCGGAGCGACGAACGTCGCGTAACTCACAAGGCGGCCGTTGACGTGAAGGGGGCCCACCAGGTGATTGAGCCCGATGCCGATGCTGAGCAGGTAAAAGAGGGGCTCGAAGAACCCGGAGACCAGCATCAACCACTGCGAGCGATACACCATGAAGTTGCGCTCGAAGACGTGAATCGAGCGGCGCGAACCAAAGCGGGGCAGAGAGCGCGTGAGCATCAGTCCACCAGCCGTTTTCTCATGGTGCGCCGGCCGAAGTAGATGCCCGCTGCGGCGAGCCCGACCAGTACTGCGAGATGTCCCAGGAGTGCGCTCAGCTCCACGTGACCGTAGGCGGCGGCGCGGGTTAGGGCCACCCCGTGGTACAGGGGCATGAACTGAACGAGGGGCCGCAGATAACCGGGGTACGCCGAGACGGGATAGAAGGTGGCGGAGAACAGAAACATCGGCACGAAGGCGAATCGGTAGATCGCGGTGAAGGACCCGTCAGACTGTGAGCGCGCCGCGTAGGCCACCAGGGGTGCCGAAAATGCGAAGGCGACGAGTGCGCCGATGAAGGGCAGGGTGAGCGCCCACCACGACGACAGTGCGCCAAAGGCCCCGATGATGATCGTGTAGACGATTCCGGTGGCGAGGGCGCGGGTGACGACCCAGGTCAACTTGCCATAGAGGATGTCCTCGGGTTCCAGGGGCGTCGCGGCGGCGGCGTGATACGAGCGAATCCATTTCACCGCGGCCAACACCGGCCAGAGCGACTCGCCCTCGCCCAACTGCATGGTGGTGGTCGCCAGAAGACTCGGGGCGATGAAGTGAAGGTAGGTGTGCCCTTCGACCAGACCGGTATGGTGACTCACCAGATGGCCCACACCAATGCCCAGCGAGGCGAGGTAGAAGATCGGAAAGAGGATGTTGCTCGAAACCGAGCCGCGCCAGGTCTGGGCGTAGTACGTGGCGTGGTAGTGCCACGAACGAAACCACGCGGGCGACGAGGTAACGGGGGCGCTCGCCACCTAGTCCACCAACGTCCGGCCGGTCAGGCGTAGGAACACGTCTTCGAGGGAACTGCGCCGCACCAACGCGCTCACCGGCACGATGCCGGCGGCGTGCAGGTTGCGCAGCGTCTCATCTCCTTCGTCGACGTAGAGCAGCACGCGGTCCGGAAGCACCTCAACGCGCTCAGCGAAGCTCGAGAGCGGGTAGTCGATGTCGTCGTGGGACTCGACGTCAAAGCGCAGTTCGACGACCTCGCGGGTCGAGTGGCGCTCAATCAACTCCCTCGGCGCCCCCTCGGTGACGATGGAGCCGTGGTCCATCACCACGAGCCGGTCGCAGAGCTGCTCGGCCTCGTCCATGTAGTGCGTGGTGATGATGAGCGTGACGCCTTCGCGCTTGAGTCGATAGAGCCGGTCCCAGAGCAGGTGGCGTGCCTGGGGGTCGAGGCCGGTGGTGGGCTCGTCCAGAATGAGGATCTCGGGCTGGTTGATGAGGGCGCGGGCGATCGTCAATCTGCGCTTCATGCCGCCCGAGAGGTCGTCCACCTTGTCGTTCGCGCGATCGGAGAGTTGGGCGAAGTCGAGCAACTCGCGCGAGCGCTCCCGCAAGGTCGCGCGCGGAATGTCAAAGTACCGTCCGAACATTTCGAGATTGAGTCGTACCGAGAGCTCCAACTCCAAGGTGTCTTCTTGGGGGACGACGCCGAGTCGGCCGCGAATGGCCGGCCCCTGCTCGCGCGGGTCGAGCCCGAGGATCGACAGGGTGCCCGACGTTGGCCGCGAGACCGCCGAAATCATGCGCATCGTGCTTGTTTTGCCGGCGCCGTTGGGCCCTAGAAAACCGAAACTCTCGCCGCGGCTAATGGCGAAGCTGACTCCCTTCACGGCCGAAAACTCCCCGAACTTCTTGACGAGGTCGCGCGCTTCGAGAATGGTTGGAGATGTCATTGTCACGGGCGGCACTCCCTTAGCCGTGTTTCGTCGAAGAATCGTCTCGCGCAAAGCGCTCAGTTTCGTCGCACGTTAACTCGACGTTGTTACGTCAGCGACGGGTGGATGTATCCACCAAAACGGCAGAGTGAAATTAGCACCAACTTGAGCGCCCTACCGTCGGCGCAACGAAAATGTCACTCAGGAATCGTCCATGCACGATATATATCGTCGCGTAGGTTTGAGTCGACTGCGAGTTGCGGCGCGACGGGAGAACATGTCGAGGAAGTTGTTGGCCGAGTTTCTAGGAACCGCCATCCTGGTCTTTTTCGCGGTGGGGGTGGCCACCTTGAGCTTCGGCTTTGGCGCGGCGGGTTCCAGTTTTGTCGCGGGCGTCGTCGCGACGGCTTTCGCCTTCGGCCTCACGTTGATGGCGCTCGCCTACTCGCTGGGTCCAATTTCGGGATGTCACGTCAATCCCGCCGTCACCATCGGCGCACTGGTCGCGGGTCGGCTCTCGCTCAAAGACGCCGTCGGCTATTGGGTCGCCCAGTTCGCGGGCGGCATCGTTGGCGCGCTGGTCCTCTGGGGGATCTTTTCGACGTCATCGCTGTACCACCGTGCGACCACGGGTCTGGGAACGGACGGGTGGGGAGCGGCGAGCCACATTCACGTGGGCGCGTTCGGAGCGTTTCTCGCTGAGGTGATCCTGACGGCATTCTTCGTGTTCGTGATTCTGTCGGTGACGAGCAAAACGGCGCACGTGGCGACGGCCGCCATGGTGATTGGGCTCACTCTGGCCGCGGTGCACCTGGTGGGCATTCCGATCACCGGTACCTCGGTGAACCCCGCCCGTTCACTCGGGCCGGCACTGGTCGTCGGCGGTACCGCACTCAAGCAGGTGTGGCTCTTCATCGTGGCCCCCCTCGTGGGCGGGGTGCTTGCGGCCCTGCTTTATCGCATATTCCATCCCGCGAACGGCGATTCGTCGAACTAGCCGCGCCCAATCGCTCCGGCGCGATGGGGGTCGTACTCGCACTGAACCAGGGCTGTCAATTGGGAAAAATTTAAGCTCTTCGTACCCAGGGTGTACTCCGGTGCCGTAAGAGTGGGGGATGGCTCGCGGCGCCCCTTGGCCCCTTCGTCGCAAGATCGGAACCGCATTTGTAGCCCTCGCCCTGGTCGGAGCCGGACTGATTGGCGCGGACGCGTTGCGCTCGACTCACTCCGCGGGTTTCTATCTGGTAATCGGGGCCTCGGCGGCGAGGGGCTTCGAGCCGACGGGCTCCATGGGGCCGCGCGGGCCGAACGAGTCAGCGACTAGTCGCGGTTACGCCAACGACGTGCAGGCGTTACTGGCCAAAGAAGGGAGGAGCCTCGCCCTCTACAACATCGCTTGTCCCGGCGAAACAATTCAGACGTTCGTCGCCGGTGGCGACGCCTGCAGCCCCGCTACTTCGCAACTCGAGCACGCCGAGCAGGTGCTGCGCTCGCACGCTACCGAAAACGGGGTGGTGACAATCGACGTGGGCTTTAACAACATTCGACCGTGCCTTCAGTTCGCCAGCGTCGACGAGCGCTGCGTGGCGCGGAGCGTCGAATTGATCAAACGCAAACTGCCCTCCGCGCTGGCCAGTCTCCAAAAAGCAGCCGGACCAGGTGTTGTCTTAGTGGGAGTTCCCTACGGGGATCCCTTCCTCGGTCACTATCTCGACCCATCCCGGGGGCCGACGAACGCAACCCAGACGCTCGCGGCGATGGACCAACTCGACGCCGCACTCGACGCGGCGTTTCGCTTAGAGCACGTCGTCGTGGCGCCGGTGGCGGCCGACCTCAAAGTCGGAGACCGCCAGATGACCGGGCGCGAAGGTTCCCGGTCAGTGCCCCAAGACGTGGCTGAGACGTGCGCGACGACGTGGATGTGCCGAGACGCTCCGTGGGGACCGAACGACCACCCCAACAACAAGGGTTACTCACTCATCGCGAAGGCCATCGTGAGCGCTCTGCCCCCGTCGCTCTAATGGAGAACCACGTTTATTTGGTGGGCGAGGCGGGACTTGAACCCGCACATCCTTTCGGATACAGGCACCTGAAGCCTGCGCGTCTGCCAATTTCGCCACTCGCCCGAAGACCCTGCAACACTAGTCGACTCGTTCTGGACTACTCTCAACGCCCCGGTCGGAGTGGCAGTGACCGGTACAGTTGGACTTGACATGGTTCTCAAAAACGTGGAAAACCGCCTGGAGCGGATCTTTGAGCGCACGCTCTCGCGACCCTTTAAGTCCACGCTGCAGCCCATCGAGATTGCCACGCGTATTGTGCGCGAAGTCGACCTGACCCGACGTCTGTCCAGCCAGGGCCCCATCTCCCCCAACGTCGCACGAGTATGGCTCGGACCGGCCGACGCTCAGCGATTCGAGGGCTTCCAAAAGGCGCTGGTGAACGAGCTCGAAGAGACCGTTCGCCAGCACGCCGTCTCCGAGGGCTACGTCTTTGTCGGCCCCGTCAAGGTCGAGATATTCATTGACGACGACCTCAAATCAGGAGTCGTTGAGGTGAAGACGGACTTCGTGGGCGGAGACATCCAGCCCCGTCTGGTGGCGAGCGACGGGCGCTCCTTCAGCGTGGGGGATCTGCCCTTGATAATCGGACGCAGTCCCGACGTAGAAGTCGTGGTCAGCGACTCGAACGTGTCTCGCCAGCACGCCGAGGTGTGGCGCACCAGCGAAGGGGTGGCGATCCGTGATCTGCAGTCCACCAACGGAACCTTCGTCAACGGACACCGGATCACCGCGGTGTCCCTCTCGCCGCGCGACGACGTCACCGTGGGTCCGGTGCACTTTCGGATTGAGCTGGTTTGACGCCCCTCGCCGCGGCGACCAACTACGCGGCGATCATTCGCCCGTTACAAGTACTGGTGATGGTCGTGGCCGTGCTCTTCTTCCTGCGCGTGATCCGCGTCGTCGCGGTGCAGGCACGGCCCTTGGACTACGAGAAGAAGACGCGCCGCCGTCGCGGAATCCTCGCCCTGGAGTTCATCGAGCCCGAGGATCGAGGAGGAGAGCGCGTCGACGTGGTGGGGGGACTGACGATCGGGAGGTCGAGCGACTGCGACCTCAGCCTTCAGGACACTTACTTGTCCACGCGCCACGCGCGCGTGGACAATGACGAGGGCGATCTTTCCATCGAGGACCTCGGTTCGACGAACGGCACCTACGTCAACCAAGAACTTGTGCGGGGCCGCACGCACTTAGAACGTGGCGACATTGTTCAAGTGGGCGGCGTGCTCTTTGAGGTCGTCCGTTGACGCGTTGGCGTTACGCCGCTGCCACCGACACCGGAGTGGTGCGCACGAGCAATCAGGACGCGCTCTACGCCGACGACTCCTTGGCGATCATCGCCGACGGCATGGGAGGCCACGCGGCCGGTGAAGTAGCGGCAGCCCTGACCATCGACATCGTGCGACGGCGTTTTCACGAGAACTCGAACGTCGAGAGCCTCGTCGAGGCGATCGAAGAGTCCAACACCGAGGTGCTGGCGGACGCCCACGAGAACCCCGAACACTTCGGTATGGGCACCACGGTCATCGGGATCGGCGTGACCACTGACATCAACGGGGTCGCGTCTCCCACCCTGGTGCACGTGGGCGACTCGCGCGCGTACCAACTGCGCGACGGAGCGCTGCGTCAGCTCACCGAGGACCACAGCGTCGCCGAAGAGTGGGTGCGCATGGGACGCCTCACGCCCGAAGAGGCGCTGAGCCACCCGCGCCGCCACCAACTCACCCGCGGGGTGGGCGTCGAAGACACCATTGCCATTGACGTGATGTCGGTGCACGCCGCACCGGGAGACCGCATCCTGCTCTGTAGCGACGGGCTCTCCAATGAACTCGACTCGGACACCATCGCGCGAATCGCCAGCGCGCCAAACGGGCTGGAGTTCGCGGTGGAGAGTCTCGTGAGTGCGGCCAAGCTGGCCGGCGGTCACGACAACATCTCGGTGATCCTTCTCGAGTTTGAACAGGTGAACGTGGCGGCGTCGCCGATTCACCGCACCATGAGCTCGGCGCCTCCTCCGGTGAGCGCCGGGGGAAACTCCCCGCGCCGCCGCCGCCGCCTGGTCACCTGGCGCCTGTTCGCGGCACTGGTGCTCTTTATCGCCGTCGGCATCGGAGCCGTCGGGGTTATTCACTGGTACGCCTACTCGACGTACTACGTCAGCATTTACGGCTCCGGTCCGAGCGCGACGGTCGCGGTATATCGGGGCCAGCCTTCGGGCGTGCTCTGGTACAAGCCTCAGGCCATCTTCGACATCGGAGGATGGCCGATCAAGAATCTCTCGGTCGAGGATCGGCGCGATCTGTACGCCATTGTGAGCCAGCCCACCGAAAGAGAGGCCAAGACCTACGCCTGCTCGATGATCTACCGGGCGGCGACGGGCACCACGACCACCACCACGACCACCCTGGGCGCGGCGGGCTCGTCGTCGACCTCTTCGACCACCACCACCACGGCGCCGGGGCTCCAGCCGACGACCACGATCAAGATTCCGGGCTGCCCGAGCGGAACTCGGTGAGCGTCACGAAATCGCAAGACGGGCACGCCAGTATTGAGACCTTGCTCGTAAAGACGAAAGCGTAGGCTTGGCGCAGTATGGAGCCCGTCCACGACCAGCGTTTGTACTCCCGGCGCTATCAGGTCACACACCTCATCGCCCGAGGCGGCATGGCGATGGTCTACCGGGCCCAAGACACTCTGCTCAACCGGGCGGTGGCTCTTAAGATTCTCTACCCGGAACTGAGCCAGGACCCCCTCTTCGTGGAGAGATTTCGCCGCGAAGCCCAGGCCGCGGCCAATCTGTCGCATCCCAACATCGTCCCGGTCTTTGACTGGGGAGAAGACGACGGCACCTACTTCATTGTCATGGAGTTGGTCAATGGAACGTCGCTCGCCGAGATGCTGCGCGGGGGAGAAACCATTTCGGCATCGCGCACCGCCCAGATCGGTGCGCAGGTCGCCTCGGCCCTGGGGTACGCGCACCGCGCCGGCGTGGTGCACCGCGACGTGAAGCCGGGCAACATCCTGATCACCCGCGACGGCCAGGTAAAGGTGACGGACTTTGGCATCGCCCAAGCCGTCTCCTCCGAAGACCACCTCGCCGAAGAGGGTTCGGTGATGGGCACCGCCACGTACTTCTCGCCCGAGCAGGCTGAAGGCGCGGCCGTGGACGGACGAAGTGACGTCTACTCCCTGGGCGTGGTCCTCTATGAGATGTTGGTGGGCCGCCCGCCCTTTATCGGCGAAAGCCCCGTCGAAGTCTCGGCCCAGCACGTGCGCAGCGCGCCGCCGCCGCTCTCGGAGTTCTCTCCCAACGTGCCCAAGGATCTTGAGTCGATCGTGATGGACGCGCTCTCAAAATCTCCCGAGAATCGCTACCAGTCCGCCGACGAGATGCGTGCGGACCTGATGCGCTTTAACGAAGGTCAGCCGGTGCACGCGGCCATGCGCGATACAGCCTTCTTCGGAGAAGACGCCACCCGTGCGGTGGGCGTCGTTTCGGGCGAGCGCACGCGCTCGGTGCCCGTCATGTCGGGACCGCGCACCGACGTACGCCGCAGGCGCCACGCGAACGCCAGCGTGATCGCAATCGTCGTCGTGGTGCTGTTGCTCATCGGCGGGGCGGTGGCGTACTTCTTGCTCAATAAGAGCGACACGTCGTACATGCCCAACGTGGTGGGCCAGCAGTTGACCGTGGC
>DASXFG010000011.1:0-38547 GCA_036489715.1 Acidimicrobiales bacterium
ACACTCTCTGGGGCCGTCTCGGCGCTGGGCGACGGAGGTTCGGTGACAAAGAAGTTGAAGTACCCCCTCACGGTGGTCGTGGCGATCGCGCTGATCACGACCGCCTTCTACTTTGGGCGCAACTCGGCCAGCACCGAGGGCGCGGCAAGTGCCGGGGCCGCCACCCAGAGCCACACCACCCCGAGCCACCTAACGGCCTTCTACCTGGACATGGGGGCGTCGACGTCAATCGGATTCCAGCCCACCGGCGTCGTTGGGCACAACGGTCAGCGCACCAACGTGGGCTACGCCAACGACCTGGTCTATCGCGAGTCCCTAGTGGGAGTGACGCTCACTCTCACCGAGGTGGGCTGTCCCGGCGACACCCCCCAGAAGGTCCTCGACTCCGCACAGCCCGACGCGTGCTACACGCCCCCGCAGTCCCAACTCACCAAGTCCCTCGCGTTCCTCAAAGCCCAGACCGGGCCGGGGCTCGTGACCATCGATCTCGGCTTTAACAATGTGCGCCCGTGCCTCGAAGCGGTGCCGGTCAACCAGGCCTGCCTCGCGGCGGGGATCGCGGCGGTGGGCGTCGATCTGCCCAAGATCATCACCCAGCTCAAGTCAGCGGCTGATCGCCAGGTGCGCTTCGTGGGCCTCGAATACTTCGACCCCTACCTCGGGTTCTACCTCGACGGGGCCAACGGCCCCGCCCAGGCAACCGCGACGCTCACCGGCATGGACCAGCTCGACGAACTCCTGGGCAGCGTCTACACCAAGGCGGGCATTCCGATCGCCAACGTCCCCCAGGCTTTCGACATCAACGAGAACACCACGGTCACCCTGGACAACGTCGGGTCGATTCCCCTCAACGTCGAAAAAGCTTGTCAGCTGAGCTGGTTCTGTTACGGGGCGCCCTTCGGCCCCGACGACCACCCCAACAACGCGGGCTACTCCCTCATCGCCGCCAGCATCCAGGCGGCGTTGCCCAAGAGTTGGTGAGTGTCCGAGTTCGACCTCGACTACTTCTTGGGCACCTGGATCGTCGAGCGCAGCATCGAAGACGCCCGGGGCCAGGAGTCGGGAGCCTTCGAGGGCACCGCTACCTTTAGCCCCGAGGGCGACGGCCTGCGCTTCGACGAGGTCGGCACCGTGCGTTTCGCCGCCTACCGCGGACGAGCCACCCGGCGTTTGTACTACTCGCGCGGCGAGGACGGCTCGCTTCACGTGAGCTTCGCTGACGGCCACCACTTCGTCGCCCTGTGCTTTCTCGACGGCGCGACCCGCGACCTGCACCACTGCGGCCAGGACCTCTACGAGATCACGACCGTCGTGGTATCCCCCGATCACTTCGAGGAGGTCTGGCGCGTGCACGGTCCCGCCAAGCACTACCGCGCGACCACCGGGTACTCGCGAGTGCGCGACTAAGTCGCCGGTCGCACGCGCGCGTGGATCTCGTCCATCCAACGCCGGGCGGACTGTCGCGCTTCGCCGACTTCTTCGCGGCGGTTCTGCGCGCCCTCTCCAGTGACTGGGTACGAACCGAGGAACTTCACGGTGGCTAGATGGGCCTGGAGATCGACCAAACAGTCCGCGATCACCTCATCGGCCACGTGCCCCTCGAACTCGATCACGAAGCAGTAGTCGCCCAGCGCGCGCTTGGTCGGTCGGCTCTCGAGTTTGGTGAGGTTGATGTCGCGCACCGCGAAACGGCCGAGTATCGCGTACAGCGATCCCGGGCGGTCAGCGTCTTGGAAACAGACGATCGTGGTGCGGTCGTGTCCGGTGGGCGCGGCCACGGCGTCACGCCCGACGAGCACGAAGCGTGTGGCGTTGCCTGGATGGTCCTCGATGTCCGAGGCCACGATCTCGAGCCCGAAGAGCGTGGCGGCCAGCGCGGAGCCCACCGCGGCCCAGGGCTCCTCGCTCTGTGCCACTTCGAGGGCCGCTTGGGATGTCGAGGCGGTCTGGACGGTGGGGAGTGCGCGGTCGTGGGTAAAGGCGCGCACCTGGGCGAGGGCGTGGACGTAACTGCGCACGCTTCGCACCTCCTCGAGGCTCACGCCGGGGCGCACGAGCAGGTGCAGATGGATGGGCAGGACGAGTTCTTCCAGGATGATCAGGTCGTGGGCGAAAACCAGGCCGTCGATGGTGGCCGAGACGGTGCCCTCCAGGGCGTTCTCGATGGGCACCAGAGCGAGGTCTACCGACGACTCAGACACTCCGGCCAACAGGTCTTCAATCGAGGCGAACGCCACCGCGCGCGCGTCGTCCATGCTCAGGACGGCCTCGTGGGAAAACGAGCCTTCGGGGCCGAGAAAGCCGACGCGCTCGTGTGCCATCACAGGATGCTACTGGGGCCCATCAGGCCCGCAGCAGCGGTTCCGAGCGCTTCGTTTGAGGCCATACGATAGCGAGGGACGACTTTGGAAGGGGCGTGCAATGGGGCACCCGATGTTCGACTACGACGCGGAACTCGCCGAGGCGGTGTTCGAGTACTGCCGCGAACGCCTCTCGATGTCACCGGTGCCCCTCGACTACGGCAGCCAACTGAGCATCGCCGAAGACGCGCTCGCCGGACTCATCCGCCCCGAGGGCCGCAAGCCCGACGAGATCCTCGAGTTCTTCAAAGAGACCCTCGCCCCCTCGGTCGTGTCCATCGACTCTCCCGGCTTTCTCGCCTTCATCCCCAACGCGCCGACGAAGAGCTCGCTGCTCTTTGACATGGTGGTCGCCTGTTCGGGACTCAATGGCACCAGCTGGCTCGAGTCCAGCGGCGTGGTCGTCGCGGAGAATCAAGCCCTGGAGTTCCTCGCCGAGGTGGCCGGGCTCCCCGAGGGCTCGGGCGGCGCGTTCGTCTCGGGCGGATCGATCGGCAACCTCTCCAGCCTCACCGTGGGTCGCGACGTCGGTCGCGCGCGCCACCCCGAACTCAACCCGCGCGACGTGCGCTTTGCGATCTCCAGCGACGCCCACTCGAGCATCGGCAAGGCGCTGCACGTCTTAGACGTCGAGACCTTGATCGTGGAGTCGGAGGATCACCGCTTCACGCTCGCCGCCCTCGAAGCGGCGCTCGCGAACGATCCCCATCCCGAGAACGTGATCGGCATCGCCGCCACCGCGGGCACGACCAACGCCGGCATCGTCGATGACCTCGAGGCCCTGGGACGCTACGCGCGCGATCACGACCTGTGGTTCCACGTCGACGGCGCCTACGGCGGGGCGGCGATCTTCTCCTCCACGCATCGCCAGCTCCTCTCGGGTCTTCGTCACGCGGACAGCTTCATCGTCGACCCGCACAAGTGGCTCTTCGCGCCTCTGGACTGCTGCGCGCTCATCTATCGCAATCCCACCGTCGCGCGCAAGGTCCTCGCCCAACAAGCCAGCTACCTCGACGTGCTCCACGACAGCAGCGACGAGAACTACGAGTGGAATCCCTCGGACTTTGGCATCCACCTGTCGCGGCGCGCGCGCGGCCTGCCCTTTTGGTTCTCCCTGGTCACCAACGGCTCCTCGGCGTACGAGTCGGCCGTTCAAGTCGCCATCGACCTGGCCCAGCGCACCCAAGAGCTCATCGAGACCAGCGCGCACGTCGAGATGGTGCGACCGTCGAGTCTGTCGATCGTGCTCTTTCGCCGCAAGGGCTGGAACGCCGAACGCTACAACGAGTGGAGCCAGGACCTGCTGCGTCGCCAGGTCGCCTTCGTCACCCCCACCAAGTGGGAGGGCGAGACCGTCGGGCGCTTCGCCTTCCTGCATCCCAACACCACCGAGGAGATGATCGTCGAGATCCTCGACTCGATGAAGGACTAGAGCGACCTCGACGCTCCGCGCCGGCGCACCACCGCGAGGTTGAGGGCCACGAGCACCGAGATCACCACCCCGCTCGCCAGCAACGTCGACGAGAGCACGCTGGTTCCCAGGATCAACGCCACCGCAAGGGGGGCGGCGACCTCGCGCCACCACCCCGGCGTCTTGTAGGGGCGGTGCACCAGCCAGACCGCGAGCACGTAGATCGCTACCGGCACCGACTCGGCGAATCCCGCCTCGAGGTTGGTGAGGTGAGAGGGTCCCGCAGCCCGGTGCACCGCGACCGCGAAGCCCGCGCCCGCCGCCGCGACGCTCGCCACGATGAAGTAGTGGGTATAGCCAAAGAGAAAGGCGCCCGAGATCCGACCGTCCCCGCGCACGCGTTCGGCGATTCGCTCGCTGGGCAGGTCGAAGTAGATCCACCACATGCCAAAGACGATCAGCAGTCCCCCGATCACCACGGGAAGGATCGCGTGGAGCGCGACGCGCTGGGTGAGCGCGGCGCGCACGCCGGCTGAGGTGGTGAGCAGCGCCTCGCCGAGCACGATGATGGTAAAGAGCCCGAGGCGTTCGGCGATGTGTCGCGGATGCCACGCGGTGCGCCCAGCCCCCTCGGCCACGACCGGCACGCAGAGTTCGAGCACGGCCAGGAGGATGAACAGCGGGGCCCGCTCGTGAAGCGGCACGCCCAGCGACGCGCTCCAGCCGATCTGCACCACGCCAATCCCCACCGCGTAGCGCACCGCGGTGCGCCGTCCCGCCGGGTCGGCGAGCGCCGCGCGAATCCACAGGGCCACCATCGCCAGGCGCATCACCACGTAGCCGAGCACGGCCAGCGCGAAATCCTCGTGGCTCATGGCGCGCGTGACGCCGACCGCCAGAATCAACACCCCGGTCATCTGGACGAACACCGCCAAGCGGTAGGGAACGTCGTCGACGTCGTAGGCCGAGGCGAACCACGTGAAGTTCATCCACGCCCACCAGATGGCGAAGAACATCAGGGGATAAATCAAGAGCACCCGCGACGCGTGCCCCTCGACGAGGCCGGTCTCGAGCCCCGTGGCGGCCGCGGCGACCGCGACCACGAAGGTCAGGTCGAAGAAAAGCTCGAGCGGAGTCGAAGAGCGATGAGCCTCACCCGGATCGCGCGCGCTCATGCCCGCGCGGGAGCGGCTCACGGGCGCCAGCTAGCGATCGAGGAGCGGATCGCTCGGACGGCGCACGTCCTCACCGAGCGCTTCGCTCACGCGCCACGCGACGCCGCCGAGGGCCTCGAGGACCACGCGATTCGCGAGGTAGGCGGTTATCTCGGCGTGGTCGTAGGGAGGAGAGACCTCTACAACGTCCGCGCCCGCCAACGGCACGCTCATCGCGATGCGCCGCACGGCGTCGAGCAGCTCGCGACTCGAGAGCCCGCCCGGTTCGGGTGTACCGGTGCCCGGCGCCGCACCGGGATCGACCACGTCCACGTCCACGGAGAGAAAGACCGCGTCGCACTCGTCCATCGCCAGCTCCAGCGCCTCGCTGAGGACGTCGTCGAGCCCCCTCGCCACAATCTCGCTCATCTCGAAAGCGCGCATTGCCTGCTCGGCCATCCAGTCCAGGGTCTCGGGCTCGGGCCAGTAACCGCGCAGCCCGATCTGAATGAATCGATCGCCGCGACACGCACCGGACTCGATCAGGCGCCGCATGGGCGTGCCGTGACCGTAGAGCGATCCGAGTTGAGTGTCCCCGGTATCGGCGTGGGCGTCAAAGTGAATGACCGAGACCCGTCCGAAGCCCACGTGGTGGGCGACCCCGGTCACGTCGGGCAGCGCGATGGTGTGGTCGCCCCCGAGGATGATGGGGATCACGCCCTGGCGAGCCACCATCGCCACCCGATCCTCTAAGAGCCCGATGGAGCGCTCTAGTTCGCCCGAGGGCATCTCTACGTCCCCGAGGTCTACGACGCGCAGGTCGATGAGGGGGTCCACACCCAGAGCCAGCGAGGGGCGCATGCCGTCGTGGGCCAGGTAATCGGTCGTGCGGATCGCCTGAGGGCCAAAGCGCGCCCCGGGACGGTGCGAGGTCCCGCCGTCGAAGGGCGCGCCGATGATGACCGCCGCCGATTGGGACCAGTCTTCGATGTCCTCAGGGTCGACCGCGGGCACACCGAGGAACGTCGCGTCGGGGCCGTAGAGATTGCCGATTCGCGTCACGAGCGCATCCTCAGGGCGCGCTCAGGGCCGACGCCACCTCACCGAGGTGACCCATGAAGATCGAGAGGTGACCCTCTTCGGGGTGCCGGGTGACGCGGGCGCCGGCGATGTGCTGAGCCAGCCACGTGCCGTGCGTGGGGGGAACCATCAGATCGGCGTCGCCGTAGAAGAGGTGCACGGGCACGGCGATTTCGCCCACGTCGAACCCCCAGGGCGCCATCGTGGCGACGTTGTCGTCGAAGTAGCCCCGCCACCCGTTGAGAAACGCGTAGCGAGCGCCTTCGGCGAAGAACTCTCGCGCGTCGTCCCCGGCGAGGGCGCCGCGGTCGGGCTCGCTCAAGAGGCCGCCAATCATCTCAACGACGTTGTCTTTGGTGGCCAACGCCATGAAGTCGCCCGTCGCAGCCATCAGCTCGTCGTAGGCGGGGCCGCCCTCTTTGGCGAGGGCGAACTCGGCCAGATTCTCCGGTCCCATCCCCTCGGTCCAGTCAAAGTCCACGTCGGCGGGGGCCACGCTGGCCAGGGTCACCGCGGCCGAACAGCGCGGATCGAGGGCGGCGCTCGCTAACGCGTGGGGACCTCCTCCCGACCATCCCAGCGCTACGTAGGTATCTCTCTTGACGTGATCAAGGGCCGCGTGCACGTCGCCCACGACCGCGGCGATCGTTCGCCCCTCGTAGCGGGACGAGCGACCGTATCCGGGGCGCGAAATCGTGACGAAAAAGAAGTCGCCATAGTCCTCGATCCCCGACAGGGAGTGCAGCGTTCGCGTGGCGCCGGGGGTGCCGTGATGGAAGAAAATCGTCTCGCCCGCGGGATCTCCCGTCGTGGCGACCTCGAGGGTACGTCCATCGGCTAGTTCAACGACTTCTTCGCGGTACGCCATACGCCTCCGATTCCGGTACCCGTACGCTACGTCGAAGTGGCGCGGTCGGGCTCACCTCGTGATGCTGAGGGCCACCCCGTCGTCGAGGAGCTCCACCCAGGTCTGACCCGGGGTGAGCTTGATGGGAGCGCCGCGCGAGGTCGTGTACTGGATGACGTCCGACTTCGAGGCCCCCCTCGTCCAGGACCCCACGATCTCCTTGCCCCCGCTAAAGACCATCGCCGTGCCCGAACCCTGAAGATCGGCGTAGGAGTTCTCCGTGCCGATGCCGTTGACGTAGTTGACGTACATCACGATCACGTTCTGGGGCGACTCGCGCTGACCGGTGCCGGTGACGTCGGGCATACCGAAGAGGGTGCGGTCCCAGGAGTCGGTCATGGCGTTCCAAGTCCAGGTGACCGAGTAGATGCTGGGAAAGGGCACCACGAAGCTCGTTACCGGCGCTCCGATCGCCGCGGCGTCGCTCGCGCGGTAGCTGAAGAGAGCGGGCGGCGGCGTAGGGGTGCCCTTAAAGGCGAAGAGGCCCGGACCGCTCGCAAAGAGATTGTGGGGCGCTTCTAGGTTGAGGTCGCGAAACATCGCCGCGCCCGCGGTGTCCTCGTCGATGAGTTTGACCGGGGCCGTGTCGATGGAGTCGATGGCGTAGGGCGCGCCGCCGCTGAAGGCGAAGAGCCCGCCCAGGGGCCACACGACCTGGGTGTCGGTGGGACGC
Organism: Acidimicrobiales bacterium; assembly: GCA_036489715.1. Taxonomy (GTDB): domain Bacteria; phylum Actinomycetota; class Acidimicrobiia; order Acidimicrobiales; family RAAP-2; genus RAAP-2. The sequence goes on from DASXFG010000011.1 coordinate 7,586, forward strand.
ACCGAGCGCACCGGGCCAATCTTGGCCGGTGCCTGGGAGTTGAAGACGGCCGCCAACCGGGTGATGCCGCCATTGACGATCTCCTCGTACACGTCGTCGGCCTGAGCGATCCCCCACTGGGGTAGCGCCTCGGGAGTGTTCTCGATCTTCACGGTGAGGGCGGGTCGCGTCTGGGACATCCCGGTGAGATCGACCAACCCGGTTAAGGGAGCGAGGGGGCCGATGGGAGCAGTCGTGGTGGTGGTGGTGGTGGTGGTGCTCGTCGTGGTCGAACTCGCCGGCTTGGTCCGGTGCGCGGCCCTAAAGATGACCACGCCCGCGGCGCCGAGCACGAGCACGGCCAGCACCGTGAGGACGATTTTGCGCATTCCAACAAACTTAGTGAACGGGGTTTGGACTTCCCGGCAACGTTTATCGACTCTTTAGAGAAGCTTGGCGATCCGCTGGTGGGGTAGGTTCGTCGCCGCACTGACGTGGGCCGAGTGGGCCAAGATCTCCCAGCCCATCGCCTCGTAGAAACCCAGCGCGGAGTCACGGGCGTTCGCCCAGAGTTGTTGCGCGCCGAGGGCGCGCAGAACGTCTTGGGCGGTGGTGAGTACGCGCGCGCCGTAGCCGCGGCCCTGCTGGTCGAGCGCGACGGCCATGAAGCGCAACTGATAACTCACCAACTGCTCGCGCACCGGAGAGGGCTCGAGGTAGAACGAGGCGCTGACGACCACGTGTTCACCGAGCACCCCCGCGAAGTGGCGTGAGGTGGCCGCGCGGTCGTGGGGGTCGTCGACGCGGGCGCTCGGGTCGTTGTTGCGAAGTATCCGGCGCCGCAGATCGAAGAGCCGCGCGGCGTCGACTTCTTCGACGCGAAACTCGGGCTCGATCTGCTTGGTCATCGTGGACTCGCTCACGCTCGGGTCCCGCTCTAACGGGTAGCTGTGGCCGGTGGGGACAAAACCCATCTTGCGATAGAACGCCTGGGCGCGGTCCGCGCCCGAAGCGACGTCGAGATACAACAGCGTGGCCCCGTGGGCGCGCGCCCAGCCGATCACCGCCTCGACCAGCATCTTTGCCGCTCCCCGGCCGCGTTCGAGGGGCGTGACGTACATCGAATACAGCCAGTGCGTGCCCGGGAAGCGGTCGTCGAAGCCACCCGAGGCCAAACCCACCACCCTTGCGTCGCGCTCGGCGAGATAGAAGGGTCGCGCCGCGATGCGCTCGCGCCAGCGCCGAGGTGATATGTCCAGGGCGCTCTCGATCGTGGAGCCGAAGGCCCCGGGAGAGTCGCGCAGCGACTCGAGACGAATTTCGCGCAACGCTTCCCAGTCCTTGCGAGTGGCTAAGCGAACCCGCAGTGACGGGTCCTCTGAGTGCAACGTATCCATGGCTCAGTCTGGCACCACGGTACCGAGCTGCTACGTATCGCTGTCCACCAGGCGCTGGGGCAGGCGGGCCGAGTAGATCGAGTAGCCATCGACCTGTCGCACGAGCACCGTGGCGATCACGGTCGCCGCGATCATGGGCACGCTGATGTTGAATCCGCCATGGGTCAACTCCAAGACCAACACCAGCCCCGCGAGCGGTGCCTGCATCGCGGCGCCAATCATCGCGGCTGCTCCCACTAAGGCGAACGCGCCCACGGGCGCCCCCGGCCACAGGTGCACCCACGCGGCACCGAAGAAGGCCCCGAACATCGCGCCCGTGGCGAGGAAGGGTGTAAAGAGGCCCCCGGCTGCTCCCGAGCCCAAGGTGACGGCGGTCACAATCGGCTTGAGCATGAAGAGCGCAAAGAACAGCCCGATCCCGCCCACGCCGAGGAAGGCCTCGTGAGCCATATCCTTGCCGTTGCCAAAGAGTTGGGGATACCAGATACCCACCACTCCCACGATCACAAAGATGATCGGCATCAGCCACAAAATGCGCGCGCCCGTGGCCCGGTGAAACGAGACCCAACCGATCAGGCGTATGTAGGCGAGGGCGAGCACGCCCACGGCCACTCCGGCGAGTAGCGACCAGATCATGAGCGAGGCGCTGAAGCGGTAGTTGGGCACGTCGGCGTAGGTCGACGACGTCGGCAGATAGACCCACGAAACCACGGTCGCGATCAGTGACGTGGCGAGTGCCGGAAAGACCACGGGCAGCGCGAAACTCCCGTAGAGAACCTCCGCGGTGAAGAGGGCACCGCCGAGGGGCACGTTATAGACGCAGGCCAGGCCCGCGCCGCCCCCGCAGGCCACCAACAGACGCTTTTGCGCGCTGGTCAACGTGAACCAGCGCGCGATAACCGAGCCCGCGGCCCCGCCCATGAGCTTGGGCGCCGCCTCGCGCCCGATCGAGGCGCCCGCGCCCACCACGACCTCAGAGACCAGCGAGGTCAACAGGCTGCGCCGAGGCGAGAGGTCCCCGTCCCCGTTCCATATCGCCTCGTCGATCTCGGAGTGCTCATTCCTGAGGTACCGGCGAATCAGGTACCACGACAGCGCGCCCACGACGCCCGCAACCGCCAAGGAGAGCACGCGGCGCCCGTCCGAAGACGCCGCGACCGCCGCTTGGTAACTGCCCGTGCGATAGCCAAAGGCCGCGCGCTCAACCAGGCGAAGTATCCACATCAACAAGTCGCCGAAAAGGCCGGCGGCAATGCCGGTAAGGAGGACCGCGAGCCAAAAGCGCGGGGTGAGCCGGGCGTCGCCGTCATGAGTGACGTTGGGCTGCTCCATGGCTCCGCGCCCCGAGGGAATGCGGTGCTTGATCAGCGGCGCGGGTACGCGCTGGCGCTCACTCTCGCCCTTCATCCTCGGCACGTCACGAGCCTCGCACGTTTCTGCGAGATCGGATCTCGACATTCTCGCTAGGAGAAGTGGCTAGCGATCGGTGAGGTTTAGCGGTCCCTCGCCGAAGTCCGCCTCGTCGTCGTCGTGCGCGGGGTGGGGCCAGAGCGTGCGCCAGGGCAGTTGGGCGCGCCCCACCACCGCTCTCGCGAGCGGGGTGCGAGCCACGATCGCGCTGAACAACCAGCCGAGCAGATACGTCACCACCAGCGCCGACGCCGCGAGGTACCCCCACGCGACGCGGTGGTACAGATTGAAGTGCGCGGCCCAGGCCTGCAAAATGATGATCCAGATCATCTGGGAGACGTAGATGCCATAGGCGGCTTCGGAGCCCGAGGAGGTGATAGCCCGGGTACGCGCACTGCGCTCGGGACTCACGAGATAGACGCCCAGCAGATACACGCACAGAATCGCGCAGCAGTCGTAGGGGATAACGAGCGCGGCGAAGGGGTTGGCGCCGGGGACGATCACGCCGCGAAAGTACACGTGGTGCTTGGCGAGGTAGTCGACGACCAGCGGTATCGCGGCAAAGACCAGCGTGGAGAAGTAGATCAACTTCTGGTGCTTTAGGACCCAGTCGTGGAAACTCTCGAGGTAAAACGCACACACCACTCCGCCCAGGAGGTACAGCGGATAGGAGAACACCAATCGCGTTTCGATCTTGGGGGGCATCACGAAGCCGAACCAGTTCCGACGCACGGCGATGGGAAAGAAGATCTGCCAGAGCACGGCGCCGGCCACCACCGGGACTCGAGAGCGCGGATACTTCTTGAGGTACCAGAAGATGTAGGGAAACAGCACGTAGAACTCCAGCAGGACTAACAAGAAGTACAGGTGGTAGTAGCCCGTGGCCAGATTGAAGAAGAACGTGTGCAGCCCCTGGTGTGAGAAGACCGCCGATCCCGGAATCGTGAAATAGGGGAACGTCGACGTGTCCTTGGCGGCCGCTAAGGGAAAGTAGATGATGGTCCACACCACGTAGACCAGACCGACCGAGATGAAGCGGCGCTTCCAGTACGGGATCTGGGCCACCGACGCGCTGTTGCGATAGCTGTAGGCGAGCATGCAGGCGGAAACGAAGAGAAAGGCGTCGCGCGAGAAGTGCGTAACCGTGAGCAGGCTCGCGGCCACGAAGCTGGTCGCCAGGGGCGAGAAGTAGATGAGCGCGTGCGTGGAGATGACGGCGGTCTGTTTGATCGGACGCATCGCGTCCACGTGGTCGAGGCGCTGGCGCGTCCCCCGAGAAGCCTCCGCACTGACTTCGCTCACGTCCATGGAACCTAGAGGCGTTCTTCGTAGACGACGTCGACGTCCCCGCGGCGCAGGTGCGCGTTCTGGATCTTGCCGGTGGCGTGGGCGGGCAACTCGGCGAGGATGCTCACGCTCATCGGGCGCCGCGTTGAGGGCAGGCGGGCGCTCGCGTGCGCGCGTACCCGCTCGACGAGTTCCGCGAGTTCGCTCTCGTTCATGGCCACGTCACCGGTGGGCTGGATGAAGGCGACGGGCACGTGACCAAAGACCTCGTCCTCACGCCCCACCACCGCGACGCGAGCTACCCCTTCAACCGTGGTGAGGATCTCTTCGATCTCTAAGGGATAGATCTTTTCGCCCCCCCGGTTGATCACGTCGTCGTTGCGGCCCACGATGAACAGGTATCCGTCCGCGTCGAAGAAGCCCAGGTCCCCCGTGCGCAGCCACCCGTCCTCGCTGAATCGTTCGTCGTATCCCGGGCTCTGGTAACGCGTAATGACGGTGGGTCCGGTGATCTCAATAGGTCCGACCTCGCCGGGTTGGGCGAGCACTCGCACCTCCACCCCCGCGGGCCGACCCACGGAACCGGCTTTGCGAACATCATCGATCGGGGAGACACAGATCTGACTCGCGGCTTCGGTCATGCCGTAGGACTGGATGACGGGCACCCCGACGTGCGCCTCGAAGCGCTCGAACAGCGACGGGGTGAGTGGCGCGGAGGCCGAACGCACGAATCGGATCGCGCGCGAGGGGGCCTCTCCCTCGTTGAGGTTCGCCAAGCGCGCAATGATCGCTGGCACGGCGTTGATCCAACTGACGTCAAACCCGTTCACCAGTGTCCAAAAGTCGGTGCGGTGAAAGCGCTCGTCGAGTACGAGCGACGCGCCCACGCACAGCGTGGACAGGAGTCCCACCACTTCGGCGTTGACGTGCCACAGGGGCAGCGGGTTAAAGCCGCGGTCGCTCGGGAGAAAACGGTGATGCTCCACGATGAGTTCTGCGGTGGCCAGGAGCTGATCGACCGAGAGGGCCATGACCTTGGGCGTGCCCGTTGTACCCGAGGACGAGAGGATGATGCCCCCGCGACTCGGCTCGATCTCCTCGGTCACCGCCTCGGCGTGCTCGGGGTCGAAACTGTCCGCGCTCATCCACTCCTGAGCCGAACCCTCAGGAGCCCTCGCCTCGCTCACGATCAGCGACACGCCGAGCGTGGCGGCGCGAGTCGCCGACGCCAGGGCACTGGCGGGCGTGGGGTCGAGTGGCGCAACCCAAGCGCCAAAGGAAATTCCCGCAAGAAACCACTCGGCAAAAGTGAGGGTATCGCCCACCACCAGGCCGACCCGCTCGCCCGACTTAAGACCCCAAGAGCGAAGGGCGTGGCGATGCTCGTCGACTCGCTCGCCTAAAGCGGCGTAGCTCAGCGTTCGCTCGCTGCGCGCGTCCAGCAGATAGACGTCGCTCGCGCGCACACGCGCCTGAAGGTGGATCAGCGAGAGCAGAGGATCGAGGCTCGAGGGGGGCGACTCCATCACAGCGACGCTTAGTACATCATGCGCGCATCGGCGTAGTGCTTGAATTCCAGGAGGTTCGAGGAAGGATCGCACACGACGAACGTCTGGTGCACCTCAATCCGACCTTCAAAACGCAAGCTGACGTCGGCGTAAAACGGCACTTCGCGCTGCTGGCAGAGGTTGTAGAGCGCGTCAAAATCGGCGCGCTCGCGAAACGTCACCCCGAAGTGCCGCGGATACATGGGCAGCTCGCTCAGCGCCACCCGCTCGGCCGGAGCGTCGCTCAGGTGGCAGACCAGCTGGTCGCCGAAGAAATCGAACGTGACGCGGTCGTCGTAGCGGCGCGCCAACTTACAACCCAGTTTGTAGACGTAGAAGTCGACCGTTTCATCTAAGTCGTAGGCCGGAACGGCCAAGTGAAAAACGTCACGACTCTCTCGCATTGTTAGAAGTCGTCGAGGGAGGGTTCAAAGTCGAGGAGGGTCTCACTGCGCAGTCCGAGTCGGATGGTTTCGAGAGGAATGATGTCGGTGATGGCGATGTTGCCCAGGTTCACGTCGGGACCAATGCGGCGCACGAAGTAGGTCTGCAATTCGGTCGACGGCGCCTCGAAGAGCAGTTTCGAGTAGTCGAACTTCGCCGAGAGAATCTCTTCGATGAGGCCGTAGCGCAGTTCGCCATTGGAGCGACAGATCCCGCCCTTGCCGCCTTCACGGGTCTCTAGGGTGACCAGCACCGCCCCCGCGTCGATGTCCGCGTTGATGTAGCTCACCCATTTATTGGGCGCCATCAGGTCTGACGCTTCTTGATTCTTCGACCCGACCTCCGAGACGACGAAGAAGTCGTCCGAGAGCCGCTTGACGTACTCCGCCTTGTCGTCATTAGAGATGTCGATGGTGCCGTTGGACACCTCAACGAACTTGGATCCGTACTGAGTGCAGAGCTCACGGAATTCCTCAAACCGGTGCTGCTGGACGTACTTCTCGAAGAGGGTGCCGCCGAGATAGAAGTCCACGCCCGCGTTGGCCAGGATGTCCAGTTTCGCGGAGAAGTTCGTTGTCACGACTGAGGTACCCCAGCCAAACTTCACGAAATCGACGTGCGCGCCGTGGCTCTCGATGAGGTCTTCGAACTGGCGCGTGGGAAGGCCCTTGTCGATGATCATCGTCAACCCGCCGGTGCGTGGCTTGGAACTTCTCTGAGGCAAGGTCAATGTCACGAAGGTCATAGTACAGACGTCTTTGCCATTTCTTTAGAGAACCTGCTTGGTTTGGCCTGAGATATCCACACCAAACATTTAGAAAACCCTGTGAAAGCGCCCTCCTTCATCTCCTCGTCAGTCAGATCACTACGTTTCTGGGGTGCGAGCCGCCTCACTAACCTGTTCGCCGTGACTCCCTCGGCTCCTTCGCGATCTCTCACCCTGGTGCGCCACGGACAGAGCACCTGGAACCAGAGCGGGCTCATTCAGGGTCAAAACGACGTCTCGGTGCTGACCCAGCGGGGCCGCGAAGAAGCCCGCGCCGCGGCCGAGGATCTACGTCCACTCCACGCCGAGCGCCTCACCTCGAGTGACCTACGCCGGGCCAGCGAGACGGGGCAGATTATTGGCGGCATTCTCGCCCTCGAGGCGACCTACGACGAGCGACTACGCGAACGCTGCTTTGGAAATCTGGAAGGAGAGCCCGTCGCGGCGCTCAGTCCCGAGTTGAGTGGTATTCGCGATGGCGTCCTGTTCGATCCCGACGCCAAGCCCAACGGCGGAGAGTCGTTCCGCGACGTGGTCGCGCGTGTGGGCGACTTCTTCGAAGAGACGCAGCGCTCGCCGGGATCCTCGCGACTGCTCGTAGTCACCCACGGCGGCGCGATTCGCGCGCTGCGCGCGTACGTAGACGGTTCGCCACTGGAAGGGTTGGCCATGATCGACGTCACGAACTGCAGTATTTGGGACATTTCGCTTCCCGCCGCGATCGATTGACGCGGCACAGATAAATACACCTCGGTGGTGCGCCAACCTATGGTGACGACGTGAACTGGCCCGAGGCTGAAGTCCGGGTGGACGAGGACGCGGGCGACAACTGGTCGCCGAACAATTCCCGTCGCTCAGCGTTGATACGTGCCACTTTGCGGGCGAAGGATTCGATAACTATCTCTGGCGCATCGGCGAGGAGCTCGTGGTGCGACTGCCACGGCGCGCCGTCGCCGTTGGTCCCCTCCTCAATGAGATCACGTGGCTCAACTCTCTAGCCCCCATCTGAGTCTGCGCACGCCGGCGCCGCTTTGTTCCGGATCGCCCAGCGAGCGCTTCGCCTGGCCGTGGGCGATCTGCCAGTGGATTCCGGGCACGCCCGGCGACGAACATGACGCTCCCGACGAAGCGAGCGCTCGCGCGATGGCGGCGTTCTTGCGCGAGCTACATCGTGACGCACCCGACAACGCTCCGCGAAACCCCTGGCGCGGCGTGGCCTTATCCGAGCGATCTCGCGACGTCGTAGAGCGCGTGCACGCGCTGAATGTGAACGCCGACCCGATTCTCGAACTCTGGTCCCGCGCCTGCGCCGCACCGCGCTGGGCCTACGAAGCGCGCTGGCTCCACGGCGACTTTCATCCGGGAAACATGATCTACCGCGACGGCGCGCTCGTGGGCGTTGTCGACTTCGGAGATATCTGCGCGGGAGATCCCGCGACGGACCTCTCGGGCGGGCTCTTGGCCCTCGACGCGCCCCGACTGGCCGCCTTCTTCGACTCCTATGGCCCCCTGGACGAGCCGACTCTTTGGCGAACAATCGGCTGGGCAGTGAACTTCGGGCTGATCATGACGGCACTCGGCGAACGCGATCGCCCGCGCTACGCCGCCGTGGGCCGCCGCGCACTGGCGAACGCCGGCTACGTCGCTTCGCTGGTGTGACGACGAAGCGATAGGTTGCGACGCGTGGCGAGGACGATCAAGGTGTACCTCGAAGAGGGCGAGAAGAGCACCTTCGCGGTGGCGCTTGACTGGCCCGGCTGGGCGCGGCGCGCCAAGACCCCGGACCTCGCGCTCGAAGCGCTCGACGCGCACCGCGAGCGCTACGCGGCCATTCCTTCGATTTCATTTCCTGCTGGATCGCTCGACGTGGTGGGAGCGCTCCCGGGCAACGCCACCACCGACTTCGGTGCTCCCGACGCCCGGGGGCCCTGGGATGAGATCGCCTTCTCCCGCGTCGAGCTCGAGCGCGCTCTGACGCTGCTCCGAGACTGCTGGCGCTACTTCGACGCCGTCGCCCTTTCCGCGCCGAACCTGTTGCGCAAAGGTCCTCGCGGTGGAGGGCGCGATCGTGACACCGTCGTCGATCACGTGCGCGAAGCGGAGCGCGCCTACTGCTCGCGCGCCGGCGTGCGCGTGGCGCCGCGCACGCCCTGGACCGAACAGCGCACCGCGGTGCAGGCCACGCTCGGGGCGAGCGAGAACACGTCGAAGTGGCCGCCTCGCTATTCGGTTCGTCGCATTGCCTGGCACGTCGTCGACCACGCCTGGGAGATCCAAGACCGCAGCGAGCCGGCCTAAAAGCGCAGTTCGAGAGCACGCTCGTAGGGCGCGAAGCCGAGGCGCTGGTAGAAAGTGAGTGCGCGTTCCGAAGGGTGCACGATCAGGTAGGACAGTTCCATTTCGCGTGCTTCGGCGACGATGAGGCGCATCAGTTCCGAGCCGACGCCGACATTACGCTCGCTCCCTCGAACGTAGACGCTCTGGATCAGGCCACCGCGACGGACGAGCTGGCCCGGCCCCGGCACTCGGTCCACGACACAGAGCCACGCGCATCCCACCGCCTCGGCGTCGCGCGTCGCGAGGAACCCCAGATGCGACTTTGCGTGTTGACGCATCCAGTCGGCCATGTGGCGGGCGAACTCCCCCTCGCTAAGGCCCCGCTCGCCCGCTTCTCGAGTTCGCCACTCGTAGCGCAGCGCGACGAGGTCCGACGCGTCGTCTTCGCGTGCACGCCGACACCGCAGCGTGCTCACGAAAACTCCTCGGCGCGGATGCGAAACGTTCCGCGCGCCATCGCCTCGCAGATCAGTGCAACGCTCTCAGAAATGCTCAGTGCGCTCGTATCGAGGACAAAGCGCTCGTACCCACCCAGCTCGGCGTAACCGGCGTAGAGATGGCGAATCGCCTCGACGTCGCTCAGCGCTCCTTGGTGGCGCGGATCTCCCTCGCGCCCGGCGCACCGGTCTAGACACGCCGCGAGTGACGGGCGCAGCACGATGTAGTGCACCGGAACGACAAAGTCGGTAATCTCTCGCGCCATTTCGCACATGGACTGAGGAGTCGCGTGCAACGACAGCACGGTTGCGTACCCGCCTTCGGACAGACACGCGCCCGCACGTAGCGACGTGCGTACGAGAACTCGATTCTGATCAAGGGCCTCGCTCGCCCAGGGATCGATCAGTCCGCACACGACGCCGTTCCAGAGCGAATCGGCTTCGAACACCGTTGAGAGCGAATACTCCTCGGCCACCAGAGACGACAGGGTCGTTTTGCCCGCGCCGGGCGGCCCGCTCAGGATCAGCGCGAAGGGCGGGTTCACCTGGAAAATCTATCCGCGCTCACTACACTTCTTCCCCATGGCGCGACTGCGTACTCCCTTTACCCGCGACTCCACCGCGTTCGAAGTTCTCACCGACGTCGACCTTTCGGGGAAAAAGGCGATCGTAACCGGCGGGGCCTCGGGGATCGGCGTGGAAACGGCCCGAGCGCTCGCCCACGCCGGGGCCGAGGTGACCATCGGCGCACGCGACCTCGAAGCCGGTGGCGTCGTCGCGCGCGATATCGTCGTCACTTCGGGCAATCAGAACGTTCGGGTGGCCCCACTGGATCTCACCGAACTCGTCTCCATCCGCGCCTTTGCCGCCACCTGGCTCGGACCCCTGGACATTCTCGTCAACAACGCTGGCGTTATGGCCGTGCCCGAGCTGGAGCTGTCCTTTGACGGCCACGAGTTGCAGTTCGCCACCAATCACCTCGGGCACTTCGCGCTCACGATCGCGTTCCATCACGCCCTAGCGGCGGCCGATGGAGCCCGCGTGGTTTCGGTGAGTTCCAACGCCCACCAGATCTCGCCGGTGGTCTTCTCCGACATCGACTTCGAAAACCGCGCCTACGACCCGTGGCTCGCCTACGGCCAATCCAAAACGGCGAACATTCTGCACGCGGTGGAGATCTCGCGGCGCTGGCGCGACGAGGGCATTGTGGCCAACGCGCTCAACCCCGGCGCCATCGCGACCCGCCTGCAACGCCACGTAGGAGCGATGTCCACGCCCGAGGAGTTGCGCAAGACGGTCGATCAGGGCGCGGCGACCTCGGCGCTGCTCGCCGGGTCCCCGTTGATCGAGGGGGTGGCGGGTCGGTACTTCGAAGACTGTCAGGAGGCGCCGGTCGTAGAGACGCCCGATCTCTTTAAGGGCGGTGTCAGCCCCTACGCGCTCGACGCCGCCGACGCCGAGAAGCTCTGGGATCTGTCGCTGTCGATGCTCGACGACGTCTAGAGAGCCAGAGCAGCCGCGAGGTCGTCCAAGAGATCCTCGAGGTCCTCGATGCCCACGCTGATGCGCACGAGATTGTGGGGCGGTTCGAGGGTGGAGCCAGCGGTGGAGAGATGCGTCATGACTGAGGGCAGCTCGATCAGGCTCTCGACCCCGCCCAGGGATTCGGCCAGCGTGAAGACGCGCGTCGACTCACAGACCTTCTGGGCCACGTCGGGCCCGCCCTTCAGCGTGAAGCTGATCATGCCGCCAAAGTCGCGCATCTGGGCGCGGGCCACTTCGTGACCAGGATGGCCCGTGAGTCCGGGATAGTACACGTCCTCGACCGCGTCGTGGGTCACGAGGAAGGCCGCAATCGCACGGGCGTTTTCGCAGTGTCGCTCCATGCGCAGCCCGAGGGTCTTGATCCCGCGTAGAACCAGGTAGCAGTCCAGGGGACCGGGCACCGCGCCTATCGCGTACTGGTGGAACTTGAGTTTGGTGGCGACCTCCTCGTTGTTCGTAGCCACGAATCCGCCGATCACGTCGGAGTGACCGCCGATGTATTTGGTCGTCGAGTGGACCACCACGTCGGCGCCGAGGGACAGGGGGCGCTGGAGATAAGGGGTGGCGAACGTGTTGTCCACCACGAGAAGAGCACCGTGGGCGTGCGCGGCTATGGCGAGCGCGCTGATCGAGACCACTCCGAGCATCGGGTTGCTCGGAGTCTCGACCCAGAACATCCGAGTCGTGGGACGCACGGCCGACTCGATCGCGTCGGCGTCGCCTAAGTCCACGCACGACACCTCCACGCCCCAGGCACCAAATACCCGCGTGAGCAAGCGGTAGGTGCCTCCGTAAGCGTCGACACCCATGATGACGTGATCGCCCGGCGCCAGAGTGCGCAGCAGGGCGTCTTCTCCGGCCAGCCCCGAGGCGAAGGCCACGCCGAAACGCGCCTCTTCGAGGTTCGAGAGACAGGCCTCCAACGCCGCGCGCGTGGGATTGTCGCCGCGGGCGTAGTCCGAAAAGCGGATAACACCCACCCCGTCTTGGGCGTAGGTGGAAGTCAGATAGACCGGAGGATTGACCGCACCCGTAGCGGCGTCCGGCTCGGACCCCACGTGGATGGCCCTGGTGTTAAACCCCTTCATGACTCCCTCCTCCGCTCGAGATAACTGAGCAAGTCACTACGCGTGAGAACCCCCACCGGGTGACCGCCGTCTAAGACCAACACCCCCGCGGTGCTGGCGAGACGGGCGGTGAGTTCCTTCACGCTCATTCCCACACCCACCATGGGTAGCGACGGGTCCGCGATGTCCTTCACGCGCAAGTCCAGCACCGACTCATCTCGCGTGGTCGCCTCAAGCAGACCCAGTTCGCTGAGGGAGCCCGATACTTCCTTGGCCGCCAGCGGCAGCTCGTCGGTCACCGTGACGAGAAGTTGAGAGACATCCTTCTCGCGCATCAAAGAGATGGCATCGCGCACCAGGGTGTCTTCCGTGACCAGAACGAGGTCAGCCAGGGTGCTCGCCTGGCGATCAATTTTGGCCGCCAATACGTCGCCCACGTCCATCTCGTCGTGCGGGCGCAGAAATCCGAAGTCCGTCATCCACCGGTCATTAAAGACCTTGGAGAGATAGCCGCGCCCCGAATCGGGGATGAGCACGACCACAACCGCGTCCTCGGGCAGGGCCTCGGCCGCCCGCAGGGCCGCAGCAACGGCCGTGCCACCGGACCCTCCAATCAAGAGTCCTTCGCGCTGAGTCATCTCGCGCGCCATCGCAAAGGCGTCGGCGTCACTGACCGCAATGACCTCATCAACGAGTGCGGGGTCGTAGTTCTCGGGCCAAAAGTCCTCACCCACCCCCTCGGTGAGATACGGGCGACCCGCGCCGCCCGAGTAGACCGAACCCTGCGGGTCGGCCGCGATCACGCGAATCGCGGGATTCTTTTCCTTGAGGTATCGCGCCACGCCCGAGATTGTCCCGCCCGTGCCCGCGCCGGCCACGAAGTGGGTGACGTGACCGTTGGTCTGGTTCCAGATCTCGGGTCCGGTGCTCTGGTAGTGCGCGAGCGGATTATTCGGATTCGAGTACTGGTCGGGACGAAACGAGTGCGGCGTCTCTCGGGTGAGCCGCTCGGCCGTCGAGTAGTAGGAGTCGGGATCATCGGGCGCGACGGCGGTCGGACAGACCACCACTTGGGCTCCGTAGGCTCGCAGCACATCGATCTTCTCCGGCGCCATTTTGTCGCTCATGACGAAAATGCACTGATAGCCGCGCTGGGCGGCCACGATGGCCAGGCCCACGCCGGTGTTTCCGCTGGTGGGTTCGATGATGGTGTACCCGGGTTTGAGAAGTCCCTCGCGCTCGGCCGCCAGAATCATCGTGAGCGCCGGTCGATCTTTGGAACTACCACCGGGGTTGGTCGTCTCAAGCTTGGCCAGCACGTCGCACTGCACGTCGCGTCCGAGAATGCCCAGGCGAACCATCGGGGTGTTGCCGATCAAGTCCAACGGGCTCGCGGCGACGTCCATGTCGGTGTGGCGCATCAGGTGTCCTTTTTACTAGGGCGACCAGAGTCTCGTGGACACTCGGGCAAAATCAGTCCCACTCTAGAAGAAGGGCTCGTACGCGCGAGCCGCGAGCCAGGTCGCATCGGCTGTACGTCCCACTCCGCTCCGAGCGAACCAAGCGGATCGGTGCGCGCCGTACCATGGCGGCGTGCCCCGATCATGGCCCCGCGAGGTTCTCGCACGTTCCCGCCAGGCGCTTGGACCCCTGGCAAATGCGGACGACGCGCGATCGATGGAGGCGTATATGAAGAGCGTGGCGCCGTATCTCGGGGTGCGCACGCCCGAGCGTCGCCGAGCGCTGCGCGAGGCGTGGCGCGGGCTGAACGCTCCTACCAACAATGAGTTGGGAGAGGCGTGCACCAGCCTGTGGCGCCAGGGTGAACGCGAGTATCACTACGCGGCGTGTGATCTTATGAATCGATTCATTTCGAGCACCGACGAGACATTCCTCGTCCAGTACGTCGAAGATCTTTTGGTAACCACTTCGTGGTGGGACACGGTGGACGCCCTCGGTTCGGTAGCCGTGAGTCCGCTGTGCTGGCGCTACGACGCCTCTCGCCTGATCGATCGCTGGTCGCAATCGGACAACCTATGGCTCATCCGCGCGGCCATTCAGCACCAGCGCGGCTGGAAGGGCAACACCCAGATCGGAGTCGTCCTCAATCTCTGTGACCAACACAGCGACCGGGGCGAATTCTTCATCGCGAAGGCCATCGGATGGGCGCTGCGCGACCTCGCGCGATTGGACCCGGCGAGCGTCCGCCTCTTCCTCGCCGGTCACACGAATCTCTCGCGGATCGCCGTGCGAGAAGCGCGGCTCGGTCTGGGCGAGATCACCCGCGCCTCTGCGCACCACGCGCCATCCGACGAAACCGCTACGGGTTGACCAGCAGCCACCGTGCCACACCCAGCCTGCGAGTCCAGCGCGAGCAACGCGGGACCCACTCCCGGGGCGCGATGATCCGCCCCTCAACTTGAAGAAGACTGAGTCGATGTCCGAAATCACGATCACCCTTCGTCAAGCTGACCAGGCGCTGGTTCACGCCGTCGCCGACGGGAGACGCCCCGAGAACGGTTGGGCGGAGGATTTTCCCACGGAGGGAGACCTCGCTGGTCTACAGATGTCGCGCTTCGATCCGAATGAGCACGAACCGTGGTCCTCGTCCTACCTCATCCTCGTCGACGATGTGATCTCGGGGACGATTGGATTCAAGGGCGCGCCTAATGAACACGGCGAGGCCGAGATCGGCTACGGCGTGGTGCGAAGTCGCCAGGGATGCGGCGTAGCCAGCGCGGCCCTCTCTTTGCTGCTCGACCTCCTTGAGGGACGTTCGCTGGAGATCGTGGCCGAAACTGCCCATTGGAACGTGGCCAGTCAGACGGTCCTCGAAAAGTCGGGATTCCTACGCGCGGGCGAGCGTCGAAGCCGCGAAGACGGCGACCTGATTGTCTGGCGCCGCCACGTGGACTAGCGGCGCGCGAGCACCTCACCGTTCACCGCGATGAACACGCCATTCGGGTCCTTACTCCAACGAAGGAACGCGTCCGCGATCGACTCCAACTCGTCGGCATCGCAGAGCCCGTATTCCAGGCACTGGGCCGCGAAGTCGCTCTGGCGAACTCGATCGGCCCACAGGCCGCCCCACCACTCGCGGTCCTGGTCGGACTGAAAGGTCCAGTTCGACGAGGTCACCACGCCATTGTCGAATCCGGCCGCTTTCGTCCACGCCTTGAGGTGGCGACCGCCGTCCGCCTGGGCTCCGTTGCGCCTCGTAAGTTCGTGATACAGGTTCATCCACCGGTCCAGCACGGGATCGGCGGGATACCAGGCGAAGGCGCCATAGTCACCATCGCGCGCCGCCAACAGTCCGCCCGGCTTGAGGACCCGTCGCATCTCGATCAGCGCATCGACTGGCCGCCCCAAGTGCTGGAGCACCTGGTGGGCGTAGACCACGTCGAAGTGCGCGTCAGGATATTCGAGTTGATAGACGTCGCCCACCGCGAAACTCAGATTCGCCGACTTTTCCGTCTGCTCGACCCGGGCGATCTCGATCACGCTGGGCGCAATGTCGATGCCAATGATGGACCCGTGGTCGACTTTTCGAGCGAGCTCGGCAGTAATATTTCCCGGGCCGCATCCCACGTCGAGCACGCTCATCGTCCGACGCAGGTGCGGCAAAAGAAATGCCGCAGAGTTCTCCGCGGTCCGCCAGCGATGGCTCCTCAGCACAGACTCGTGGTGACCGTGGCTGTATCGGTCGGACGCCATCTATAGAGACTACTCAGGCGCTTTCTCCATGACGGGGCACCTGATCAGGATAATTGGATGACGCGAGAAGGGTGGGTTTCAACGGAGGTGATTAGTGAGGGGCCGAAGGGATCCCACGTAGTGGGCTTCCTCGCGTAGGCAACCAAAGTTGATTTCCCACGCACCCGAGTCGAGGTCGCTCGTCAACCGGGGTAGCCACCCGAGCGGCCTCAGCGGTGATAATTCCCCAAGTCGAATACGAGCGACGCGCCCCATCGCACGAGAGCGCCTCGTGACGCGCATATAAAGCCTCGCTTCCACCCTGACTTGAGCGGGGACCCGGTCGAGGCGACCTCTGGAATACTGAACACATGGATGACTCACGCTGGAACGACGTCGATGACTATCTCGATAGCCTCTTTTCCTTTTCCGATGAGGCGCTATCGCTCACCCTCAGTGATAGCAACGACGCCGGCCTCCCCCCGATCGCCGTATCGGCATCGCAGGGCAGAATGCTCGAACTCCTGGTCTCGATCAGCGGCGCGCGACGAATCCTTGAGATCGGCACCCTGGGTGGATTTAGCGCCATCTCCATGGCTCGCGCACTTCCCGCCGATGGTTGGCTGCTCACGCTGGAGTTAGAAGAGGCGCACGCGCGAGTCGCGCGCTCCAATTTCGAGCGAGCTGCACTCGAGGCGAAAATCGAAGTTCGCGTCGGGCCCGCCGCCGACTCGCTGCGCAGTCTCGCCAACGAAGGCGTCGAGCCCTTCGACTTCATCTTTATCGACGCCAACAAGGACGCCTACCCCGAGTATCTCGAGCTCGCCCTCGCCCTGTCGCGCTCCGGCACCGTCATGGTGGCCGACAATGTCGTTCGTGAGGGCGAGGTCGCGAATGCACAGAGCGCAAACGGATTCGTCCAGGGCGTGCGCTCGTTTCTCCAACTCGCCGCTCACGAACCTCGGCTGCGAACGACGGTCGTGCAAACCGTCGGGGCCAAGGGGTACGACGGATTTGCCCTCCTCGTCGTCCTCTGATGACGCCAGCGAAGGTCACACTTCGACCGATGTCGAGGGACGATGTAGCCACGTATGTGGAGAAGACCTTCGTCGCTTATCGCGGCGAGTTGCTCTCATCGGGCATGTCGAGTGAGGACGCAGACGCCAACATCGCGCGCAATCGCTCCCAGCAATTCAATGGGGACGATCTTGTCTCGGGCCAATTCATTTTGGATGTCGTCTCGGGCGACGACGTGGTGGGCACACTGTGGCTGGGCCTGCACAATGGAGTCGGGCCGGATTGGTGGATTTACGAGATCGAGATTTCTGAGAGGTTTCGCGGAACGGGCTACGGACGACCCACTCTCGCCGCGGCCGAAGAGTTCGTGCGCGCTCAGGGTGGCACGCGCCTCGGCCTGAACGTCTTTGGAACAAACGCTGTCGCCCGTCATCTCTATGAGGCCGCTGGCTACAGCGTCGCGAACATCGAAATGTACAAGGAGTTCTAACGCGTAGGCAGTAGGTGTCGTGGCGCGGGCGCGCCACGGTCACCGCGCCTCGACGTGACCCTCATCTATTAGGCGGGCGGAGTCAAGGGATTAGGCAGACCCTCGGGTCGATCGTGTTGGCGTAGCGCCATTGTGAGGTAAAAGGCCACGATGATCCACACGGAACCGACCACTGCTTCGATGGTTGCGACTTTCCCGCCGTACTGAAAAAATACGTAGGAGCGTGGAGCTCGCAACAAAGCTTCGGACACAAAGAAGAGGCCGAGTATCACAATGGGCACGATCGACAGATTTCGCTTCCACCACGCACCGAGCCAGCCCATCAGCGGACCGCTGACCACGCCGAGTTCGTAGTAGATCTTGCCGGTGTGCAGCGCCCAGTGGAAGCTCCAAGTCCACGTTCCCGAGTAAAAGATGATGCTGTTTACAAAGTAGAACCCCGTCAGCGCGCACACCGTCGCGCCAAATCCGCTCAACGAACCCAGGATGTAACGGCGACTACTCGTTGCGGCGCCGGCCAGAAATGCGAGTAGAAACCACGGTGCGGCGGCTTGACTTAAGGCGCCGAGCAGACCGTATCCCTGTCCCTTGATGGCCGAATCAAGCGCGCCCAACGTGAAGGCGATGGCTCCGACCAAGAGGACTCGTCGAACCTGCAGCGGGCGGATCATAGGAAAAGGCTAATGACCTGCGAGGGAGTCGCTGTGGGCGCCACCGTATACACTAGTAAATCAATGGACTTTATTGAAGTAAGGCGCGTTCGTGCACATTGATCTGTACCTCGCGCTCGGCAGCGCCGTCGTAGGACTGCTCGTCGGTCTCACGGGGGTGGGCGGTGGGGCACTCATGACCCCGATGCTCGTGCTGGTCTTCGGTATCACTCCCACCGCCGCCATCACGTCGGACCTCGTGGCGGCCCTTTTCATGAAGCCCGCAGGCGTGGCGATTCACTGGCGCCGCGGAACTATCGAGACCGGACTCGTGAAGTTTCTCTGCATAGGATCGCTCCCCGCGGCGTTCGCGGGGACCTACGTCTTGCACCTCATGGGCGAGAGCGCAGTCGCGGAGCATCGACTCCAGATCATCCTGGGGAGCGCTCTCATCGTCGGAGCCCTAGCGATGCTCGGTCGCTCGATCGTGCCGACTTCTCGCCGAGCGGCCCCCACGCTCGTTGTCAAAAAGGGACTCACGATCGCCGTCGGCGCAATCGGCGGCTTCATGGTGGGGCTAACTTCCGTCGGCGCGGGCTCGCTCATTCTGGTGCTGGTCGTGATGCTGTACCCCGCCCTGCGCAACGACCAGTTAGTCGGCACCGACCTCGCCCAATCGGTTCCCCTGACGCTTTCGGCCACCTTGGGGACGTTGCTGTTTAATCACGTCAGCTTCTCGCTGACCACATCGATCATCATCGGTTCGGTACCCGCGGTCATCGTCGGGGCGTTGCTGTCTTCTCGCTCGAATGGAATCGTGCTGCGCCGGATCATCACCGGAACCGTCCTTCTGAGCGGGCTTAAGTACGTCGGTCTCTCGACGGACGCCCTCGGCGTTGCAGCCGGCGTTATTGCGATCGCCATCGTCGCCATCACCATGCGACACACCTACCTGCGGGGAGAGGCAGCTCGACTCGAGTTGCGAGGCGAGTCGGTTCAACCAATCGTTGCCCATCCAACCGAGCTCGAAGCCGGGACGTAAGAGCGCGCCATTCGGCCACGTGAGTTCGACGTTGGGCGACCCGAGGCACGTGCCTGCTCGCTGAGAACTGGACTATTCGCCGCCAGCCTCATCACTTGCGGGCCCCGGGGCCGAAGAGAAGCCTTCGCGCTCTGGGTCTCTCGAACCGGGCAGAATCAAGCACATAAGGCAGATCAGCGCCGACACGATTCCCGACACCACGATGGCTCTACGCACGCCAAGCCATGACGCGCCTACGCCGCCGATGAGGTAGCCGAACGGTCCGAGTGAGAACGCGCCGAGGAAGATCAAAGAAGAGACTCGCCCTAGGACGTCGCGGGCGACGAGGGTTTGAATCATTGCGAAGAAGAGGACGTCTCCGTAGACCATAAACCCCACCTCGAGGGCGACGCCGATACAACAGACAACGACATTGTGAGCGAGGGCGATAACGAGAAAACCGGCACCACTCGCGGCGTACGCGAGCCACGTAGCCGAGACAATGCGGCGGGGTTTGCCGATCCGCGCCACGATGTACGACGCCACGATGCCCGCGGCTCCGCCGCAGGCGAAGACGATACCGAGATCAAGAGCACTCGCATTCAAAGTCTCTCGCACGAAGAGCGGAAGAAGAATACTCAGCGGCGTCATTCCAAAGAAGTTGGCCAAAGCGGCCGCGAAAAGCGCGTAGACCAGCCATCGTCGAGCGGCGACATATCGTAAACCCTCGCGCGCGTCGTGGAGGGGACTTTGCCGCGTCTCTCGCTCGTGCGAGCGAGTGCGCATCAACAAGAGCGTCGCGATTGACGCGCAGAACGTCAGGGAATCGAATCCGAATGACCATGCGTTCCCGATGGCCGCGACCACCACGCCGCCGACGGCGGGACCGATAAGCCCCGTGGTGAGTTGAGAACTCATTTGGCTGAGCGCGTTGCCAGAGACGAGCAGGTCTTCGGCCAAGACGTCGGGCATGATCGCGCTCGAGGCCGGAAAGAAGAAGCTGTCTGCCGCTCCGAATATGGCCGCCATCACGATGAGCTCCCACAGATGCAACTCACCACGTCCGATAAGAAGAGCGATCAGAGCGACGCTAAGGCCACGAATCAGATCGGAACTCAGCATGACTAAGCGCCGCGTCATGCGGTCCGCCACCACTCCGCCGGCGAGGGCGAGTATGACCGAGGGAAGGGCCCTCGCCGCAAAGACGTACGCGATGCCCGAGGGGCTCCTATCTACTTCTAGAGTCACGATCGCCAGAGCGACGGTAAAAATGCCGTCACCGAGCGAAGACACGGTTTGACCGCTCCAGAGTAAGGCGTAGTCGCGGACGCGCAGCGAGCTAAACGCACTGTTTCGCTGCCCTGTTGTGTCCACTTCACATCCCTGCGTCGACTGACCGACTGACCGACTGAGCGATCAGCGAGAAACGTTCTACGTTACAGCGGTGCTCTCCGCACCAATCGGTCACAGACTGAGGCGACGCATCTCATCGGGCGTGAAAGCAACCGCGCCCGCTGCGATATTCGCCTCGAGGTGCTCGATGTTGCCGGTCCCAGGAATCGCCAGCACGTGTGGACCCACGTTCAAGGTCCACGCAATTTTCGCCTGCGCAACGGACAAGCCGTACGCTTGAGCGATGTTCCGGAGGCTTTCTGGACCCGTACCGTCGTGTCCGCGCGAAACGCCCGGACCGGCAACCGTGAAGAACGGAACAAAAGCGATCTTCTGCTGGGCGCACTTCTCGATGAGCTCGAATGTCTTGGATTGTTGATACTCAATGCCGAACCGATTCTGCACCGCCGCGATCGCCACCACCGACTGGGCTTGTGCGAGCTGCTCCGAGGTGACCCCCGAGACTCCAACGTGTTTGACTAAACCGTTCCGCTGCATCTCTGCGAGCGCAGTCACATACTCTGCGATTGATTCTCCCCGCGAGCATCGGTAGTAGACGAGGTCCAGATGATCGCGTCCGAGTTGACGAAGGTTTTCTTCAACCTGACTCCGTAGTTCTGACGGCCGTGCTCGATCCTGCCACCCGCCATCGGCGGCCCTACTCGGACCAACTTTGGTGGCGATGAGTAGGTCATCGGGATACGGCCAGAGCGCTTCACGAATGAGATCGTTCGATCGCACCGCCGAAGAGAAGTAGAAGGAGGCGGTGTCGATGTGATTGACGCCCAAGTCGATAGCGCGGCGCAACACGCCGATCGATTCCGCGGGTGTCCGCGTCGCACGTGCCGCAAAAGCTTCGCGGCCCGCGAGTCGCATTGCTCCGAATCCAACTCGGCGCACCTGCTTGCCCGCAAGATTCCAGGTTCCGCTAATTTGCGCTCCTTCCCTTTTCACTGTCTAGGGAGAGTTCGTACGTGACGACTCGACGTCCGACACCGCTCTGATTCAATCCGCGGGCACCAGACTTCTCCCGGCGAGCCAAGTTTTGCAAAGTGAGACCATCAAGACGCGCAAGACTTCACTCCTCGACACTGATATCGGCGTTGGCTCGGACAGATCGTTGAACCCAAGTCCACGAGTTGGACGAATCCTGGTAAAGAACCTCCCAGCCGCATCCCAGTTCGTTTTGCATCGTCGTCGCGAGGAATGACCCCAGTTCCACGTACGCGCGCTTCACTACGTCTTCGATCGGACGCACTTCTCTGCCGCTGAAGAGATCGACGCCCAAGTCATTCCAGGCTTGAAGGGCGGCCAGCAATTCGGACGATACCGCAGTCTTCAAATTGACCGACGGTTGAATCGCCTCGCTGATCCCCGGCGTTCCTCCATAAAGACAGTCCGGGAGCCACCAAACACCAGAGGCACCGATGTCCGAGGCAACGAGAAGTCGATGTACGAGCCGTGTCGGAGCGGTTGAACCGGTCATCGAACGTAACGTCTCGGCTCCATCTCGCAATGATGACACAGCATCGCGTCTCAGCATGGGCGAGGCCAATGTCGCGCGCTAAACGTGATCTTCACACCCACAAGCTGAACTCGTACTTGTTCGTCTGGGCGTCTTGGCTCAGCCGAAGCCTCAGGATCTCGTCATTTGCGCCTCAACCCAGGTCCGCAACTCGACGAGGTTACTGAAGTGGTGAGCTCGCGCTCCAACGGACCTCGCACCTTGGACATTCTCGAGGGAGTCGTCGACAAACAACCACTCTTGAAAAGTAAGTCCCAGTTGCCGCGAGACATGAACGTATACATCCTGATGAGGCTTTGCGACGCCGATTTGCGCACTATTGAATACGTAGTCAAAGGACTCAGTGAGTTCGAGGACCTCGAGATCCTGAACGAGGCGTGATGAGTTGTTCGTCAATATCGCAATCGTAAGATTGGATCGAAGTTCTTGCGCATAATCGAGAACATCGCGCTTCACCGCGCCGCGTTGCTCGCTCCATTCAGCAACGGCAGCGAGCGCGGAATCGCCGTAGCGCCGCGCCAGGTCGGCCGCGAGACCTTCGCGCCACTGTTCGTCGCTGATCACGCCCGTTGTGACATCGGCGATCGAGGAACCGGTCATGGCCGCATTCAATATTGAACCGACAGGTAAACCATGTCGAACCTCAACGTCGCTCTGATCGTCGACGTCCCAGTCGCGGATAACTCCGTCGAGATCAAAGACAACTGCCCGTACCTTCAGGTCGTGTTCAGACGACTTCACCTTCACGCCCCTCACTCGTTGACACGCGAATCGTCGTTGCCGGCCGATCGACGTCCGCGCGAACGGTCCTAATCGCTCCGCCCGCCCATGATCCAAGCCAAAAAGCTACCGAAAATGGTGCGAGCCGCGGCCTGGCGCCCTTCGGCGGTGCGGGGATCTGGTGGCGCTGGCGTGGAAGGACGAGGACCAGGTAGTGGTTGGCCACACCGCGCGCACCTCGGAGTGCCATTCTTTTCAACTTCGCCGCAGTTGGGACAGGTAATGAACTCTGGCGGGACGGAGGGCTCTTGGACACTCATGAGCGAATGGTCATTTCAGCCACTTGTCGATGAGAAGCACTACTGGTCCGAATCGTCGTCGGCCTTTACCATAAGGCGATACACGTTGGTGTCGCGGAGGCTAAATCCCACCTTTTGGTACAGCGCATTCGCCGCCTCGCGAGCTGGCCGACTCGTGAGATCGATGGTGCGCGCACCGCGAGCCTTCGCCTCATTCAGCGCCGTTATGGTGAGGGCTTCGCCCACTCCTCGTCCGCGGGCCGTCGCGTCAACCACCACGTCCTCAATCCACGCGCGTCGCCCCGTGGGAATAGAAAAGATGATGAGAGTGAGCGTTCCCACCAACGCGCCCGCGTCACGCGCCACGAATAGCGTGGCTGCCTCGGAATTGATAAGTCGTTCGACGTCGTCGACGCTGAGTATGGGCGCCGTCGAGGACAGTTGGGGCAAAAGTTGGCTGAGACCCTTTGCCAGTTCGTCCGTCGCAAACTGGACCTTTTCAATTTGGATGCTCACGACTCGCCCCTCCACACTGGACGCCGCAGATCGTCGTAGAAGACGTCTCGGTTTTCTCCGTCAATGGCCGCGAAGATCGGGCCCGCCCAACGCTCTGCGCCGATCGTGGGACTGGGCAGATCATCTCGACTAAACCAACCGGCGTCGCTCACCTCGAGGGGATGAATCTTGATCTCGCCACCCACGGCGCGACAAAAGAACAACAGCGAGTACAAAGGGATGCGCGACTCACCCAGGCGCATTCCGTCCAACACGCCAATTAGCCGCACCGGTTCGACGCGGATACCCGTCTCCTCTTCGACCTCTTTGACCACCACTTCTGGTGCGGAGTACCCCACGTCGCACCAGCCCGTGGGGTAGAGCCACATTCCTGAGTCCGCACGACGAATTAACAGCAACTGTCCCTCGTCATTAGTGACCGCGGCGCCCACGGCCACCTTGGGGGTCTGATATCCGGCCACGCCGCGGCCGACTTCGCTCATCCACTGGGTGACGTAGCCGTCGGCGTCCACGACCCCGTTGAGTCCGACGTCGGCGGCGCTCTTCATGTCCGCAGCGATATGCAAGATCTCCTCGAAGCGCTCTCGCTCGTATTGACTCTCGGTGAAGCCCAAACCGGTTTTGGCGATGCCCGCGAGCGATTCGGCCCAGCGCCGTAGCGTCTTTTCGGGAATCGCGTCACTCATAAAGTCACTCAAGCCAGAGTCGCGTCCAGGACGTCGTCGAGCGTGCCCACGAGCCCGGTGTAAAAGGGACCAAAGTCGGCGTAGAGCGCGGAGGCCTCGTCGAAGCGCATCGTGTACACACAGTCCTTGAGGTCGTCGACGTGCACGCCAAAGAGGGTCACACCCCACTCCCAGTCGTCAAGTCCTGTCGAACCAGTGATGAGTTGAAGGACGCGACCCTTGAAAGTTCGCCCCAGCGCTCCGTGCCCGCGCATGAGCGCGTCGCGCGCGTCGTAGTCCAGCTGGTACCAGTTGTTCACATCTCCGCGGCGCTTGGACATTGGGTAAAAGCAGAAGGCGCTCATTCCTTCGGGCGGCAGCGTGGGATACAGCCGCGCGTTGAGCATCGCTTCGGGCATGCCAGCCGCGTATTCGCTCACCTCGGTGACTGAGACGTAGCTCTCGGACACGAAGAATCCCGCGCCTTGAATGGACGACTGGAGTCGGCGCAGATCCCAGAGGTTTTCGGCCAGCGCCATAAAACAGGTATCGGCCTTCGCCCCCACAATGGCGGCACAGACGACCTGCACGCCTAACGACCTGGCATCGTCCATCGCCTTGTGCAGGGCGGGACCGTCGACGTCGCCCTGGGGATGACAGAACAGGTGCAGGACATTGAGTCCGCGAGAAGGAGTTAGCGGCGCGGGGCTCGTCATGAGCCCATGCTACGGGGATTCGACGATGACGGTCGGTGCCCGTAGACGACGACACCGCGGGACTCGCGCCCCGCGGTGTCGTCGTCTACGGCAATGCGTTTAGTAGTCGTCCATACCGCCACCGGCCATGGCCGGCGCCTTCTCCTCGGGCTTGTCCACGATGACGGCCTCGGTGGTGAGGAAGAGCGCGGCGATGGAGGCCGCGTTCTGCAGGGCTGAGCGGGTCACCTTGGCCGCGTCAATGACGCCGGCCGCGATGAGGTCCTCGTACTCTCCGGTGGCCGCGTTGAGGCCCTCAGTGGGCTTGGCGAGATTGCGCACCTTGTCGACAATGACGCCGCCTTCGAGGCCAGCGTTCACCGCGATCTGATTGAGCGGGTACTCAACGGACTTAGCAACCAAGCGCGCACCGGTCTGCTCGTCGCCGCTCAGCGTTTCGGCCAACTCGTTGATTCGGGTCTGGCTGCGCAGCAGGGCCACGCCACCGCCGGGCACGACGCCCTCTTCGATAGCCGCCTTGGTCGTGGAGACCGCGTCTTCGATGCGGTGCTTCTTCTCTTTGAGCTCGACCTCAGTCGCGGCACCGACCTTGATGACCGCTACGCCACCCGACAGTTTGGCGAGACGCTCTTGGAGCTTCTCGCGGTCATAGTCGGAGTCCGTATTGTCGATCTCGGCTTTGATCTGAGCGATTCGGCCCTTGATGTCGTCTTCGGAGCCTGCGCCCTCGACGATGGTCGTCTCGTCCTTGGTGACGATGACCTTGTGCGCCGAGCCGAGGAGTTCCAGGGTGGCCGCGTCCAGCTTGAGGCCGATCTCTTCAGAGATCACCGTCGCACCGGTAAGGATCGCGATGTCCTGGAGCATGGCTTTGCGGCGCTCTCCGAATCCCGGCGCCTTAACGGCGACGGACTTGAACGTGCCACGAATCTTGTTCACGACCAAGGTCGCGAGCGCTTCGCCTTCCACGTCTTCGGCGACGATGAGCAGCGGGCGACCCGACTGCATAACTTTCTCAAGTACCGGCAGCACGTCACGGACCGATGAGATCTTCGACGAAACGAGCAATACGTAGGCGTTTTCGAGTACGGCCTCTTGGCGCTCGAGATCGGTAGCGAAGTACGGGGCGATGTAACCCTTGTCAAAGCGCATGCCCTCGACCAAGTCCATGTCCATGCCGAAGGACTGACTCTCTTCGACCGTAATTACCCCGTCCTTGCCGACCTTGTCGATGGCGTCGGCGATCATCTGACCGATCTCGGTGTCCGCAGCGGAGATCGACGCGACCTGAGCGATCTGCTCCTTGGTATCTGCGGGCTTGGCCAGGTCGTGCAGCGACGCCACGGCCGCCTCGACGGCGGCCTCGATGCCCTTCTTCAGCGACATCGGGTTGGCCCCGGCGGCGACGTTCTTAAGGCCCTCGCGAACCATGGCCCACGCGAGCACGGTCGCGGTTGTGGTGCCGTCTCCCGCTACGTCGTCGGTCTTTTTGGCGACTTCCTTGACCAGCTCCGCGCCGATCTTCTCGAAGGGGTCTTCGAGTTCGATGTCCTTGGCAATCGACACGCCGTCGTTGGTGATGGTGGGAGCGCCCCACTTCTTGTCCAGAACGACGTTGCGGCCCTTGGGTCCTAGGGTCACGCGCACAGCGTCAGCCAGCTTGTTCATACCGCGCTCGAGGCTGCGTCGGGCCTCTTCATCGAAAGCGATCAGTTTCGCCACGGGTGGTTCCTCCTATGCGTCGCACCTTTTTGGTGCAAAGCAATATTAGCAGTCTCGTGGGGAGAGTGCTAACGCCTCAGCCCCCCGCGACCGCCGGAACCAGCGAAACCGTTTCACCAGGAGCCACGTTGGTATCGAGGCCGTCAAGAAAACGAACGTCTTCGTCGGCCACGAAGACGTTCACGAAGCGCCGCAAAGACCCCTGGTCGTCAAGAACCCTCTCGGCGAGCCCCGGATGTCCGGCCTCCACCGCCCAAATCGCCTCGCGAACCGTCGTGGCCTCAACGGGTATCTCGCCTTCTCCGCCCACCAGGGCGCGAAGCTGGCGAGGAACTCGCACGACGACGCTCACGAGTCGCTCCCTAGCGAGAGCGCCGACAGTGCCGCTTGGGCCGACGACAGCGCCGGGCTGATAGTGGCACTCAATCCGACCTCGTCAGAGATCGCGTCGAGCGTCTTGAGGCCGTGTCCCGAGACGATGGCAACGACCGACAGATCGGGGTCGAGCGAGCCGCGCTCGATGAGCTGACGCAACGATGCGATCGTCACTCCGGCGGCCGTCTCGCCAAACACGCCCTCGGTGCGAGCCAGTAAGCCGATGCACTCCAAAATCTCCTCATCGCTCACCGATCCGCAGTCTCCTCCGCCACGACGAAGTTCTTCGAGTACGTACGGTCCGTCAGCGGGGTTGCCGATTGCGAGGGAACGCGCGATTGTCTTCGGCTTCTGGGGGGTGATGAACTCCGCGTCCGCGGCAAACGCGGTCGCGATGGGCGAACAGCCCGTGGCCTGTGCGCCGAACATTGTGGGCACTTCTCCCTCGACGAGCTCCAGCTCAATGAACTGTGAGAATCCCTTAACGATCTTGGTGAACTGACTGCCCGATGCCAACGGTGCGATCACCTGATCCGGTGTACGCCAACCCATTTGCTCGGCGATCTCAAAAGCCAGCGTCTTGGATCCCTCGGCGTAGTACGGGCGCAGATTCACGTTGGCGAAAGCCCAGTCGGGATGCTCGTCCAGAAGTTCGACGCAGAGACGATTCACGTCGTCGTAGTTGCCCTCGACGCCCAGCACGGTACCGCCGAAGATGGCCGCCATGGCGATCTTGGATCGCTCGAGGTCCGCGGGAATAATCGTCACGCTCGGCCAACCAATGGCCGCCGCGTGAGCCGCCACCGACGTAGCCAGGTTTCCGGTCGACGCGCACGCGGCGGTGGTGAATCCCAGGCGACGAGCAGTCGAGAGCGCTACCGAGACCACGCGATCCTTGAAGGAACCAGTGGGATTGCGAGTGTCGTCCTTGAGCCACAGTTCCCGCAGGCCCAGCGCCTCACCTAAACGGGTGGCGCGTCGAAGCGGCGTCCAGCCCGCGCCCAAATCCACGGGGCTTTCGCCCGGATCCGGCAACAGGTCGGCGTAGCGCCAGATCGACGAGGGACCCTCCTCAATCGACTTTCTGGTGACCGCGCCGCGCGCGGCGTCCAGGTCGTAGGCGACTTCGAGCGGCCCGAAGCAGAAATCGCACGCATAACGCGCGTCTGCTTCGTACCGAGAACCGCACTCTCGACAGATGAGACCGGTGGAGAAACTCATATATTCCCTTTCATCGATCGGCCTTTGGCACCTGGTGTGATGGGAACTTCCCTTGGATCACACTGGTTGTCGCGACGTCGACGGGGCCGTCCCTCAGTCGCTCTTGATGACGTACACATTGTGGACCATTGGGCCCGTCGGTGTCAAGTTGTGACGCCGCCCGTAGCCTCGACACGTGACCTCCGCCGACGTTCCATGGACTCTCACGCGCGAGAACTACAACCTGGAGAGAGTCAACTCACTCAAGCGACGGGGGCGCGTTGCCGTTATCGTGCCCGCCCGGGACGAGGCGACCACCATCGGTGCGGTACTCGACACCGTCCAGATTCACGACCACTTGATCGATGAACTCATCGTCGTGAATGACCACTCCAGCGACGACACGGCGACCGTCGCCGATCACCACGGCGCGAGAGTCGTTCACCTGCGCGGGCTCGGCGGCAAGGGCGCGGCGCTGCGCGCCGGAGTCGAGGCGAGTGACTCGGATCTATTGGTGTTTCTCGACGCCGACGTGACCAACACCACGCCCGACTACGTCGCGCGACTCATTCAGCCGCTGCTCGAACGTCCGGCCATCGAGTTGGTAAAGGGCTACTACGAACGCCCACTGCACCACATGCCCACCGGCGGCGGGCGGGTGAACGAACTGACCGCCCGACCCATACTTTCCTTGCTTTTCCCGGGTTTGGGCGAGATTCGCCAGCCCCTGGCGGGCGAGACCGCGGTGCGCCGCGGTGCGCTTGACGCGATCGAACTCGAGTTGGACTACCGCGTCGAGATTGCCATGCTCATCGACTGCGCCCAACTCTTTGGGGTGCGCGCCATTGCCCAAGTCGACCTCGGTATTCGTCGACACCGTAACCGTCCACTCGAGGAACTTCGCCCGATGGCCGTTGACGTACTGCGCGCCGCGCTCGAACGATACAAAGTCGACTTCCCCTCGACGTAGCCCGCTTACTTCGGAACTAAGTCGTTGCCCAAGATCACCACGATGTCATCGCCCTGCGCTCCAGCGACCGACGAGAGATTGCCCAGCGGATGGATGGCCGAGGACTTTACGTGAAGGGTGCTCGCGATTTCGCGCGCCGCGGGAACCTGGCCCGCTTTGAAGTAGATCAGCGTCTTGGCCGTCGCCGGACCATTGGTCGGAGGCAGGGTGTCCCAGTCCTGAGTCTGGAGCTGTTGAGTGTAACGCCCCGCGAGATTGGTGGAGTTGGTCCCGTTGGCCACTTGAACGCGGACGCGCGACTTGATAACCCGCGTACTCGACGGAGTGGTGGTCGACGTCGTAGACGGCGAGGTAGTCGTCGTAGTCGCACTCGACGTGGGCGACACGGATCGGACCATTAATACGGTCCCCCCCACGAACAGCAGCACGATGAGCAGCAGTACGGGAAGGGGCGGCTGGTAGTGGGATCCGGCGGCGTGACCGTCTCGAGGAGTGGGGTTGTCGCCGCTCATGAATCCCAACTCTACGACGATCGAACGCCGATCACTAACTGGGACGTTCGAAAGTCGAAGCGGCGCAGGGCCGGGCCAGCGATTCGTAACCACCATGCCGGTGTTTGAACCCCTCGTCGCTTCGTCGCTGCCCGTGACCGCGAGGAGGAGCGGGTCACGCACTCGATCACGAGAGCCACTGTCCGCCCGTAATATTTTGACAACCAGCCTTTAAAGGAGCGCGGTGGCTGAGCCTCGTCTTCGAAGATTTTCTTTACTGCTCCCGTTGGTGTTGTGCTTTCTGGCCGTCGCACCAACGCCGTTGGGTTCGGCTGGTGCTGCCTCACGGGCCAAAGGCTCTGGTGGCATGACCGTCACGTACGAAGTGAAGTCCACGAGCCCGGAAATTTACAGCATCATGGTCATTTTTCCGTCGGGAGTGAAGCGAGTCATCACCTCAGCTAAGAGTCCTTGGAAACTGACAATCGTTGACGACAACAAATCGGCCATAACGTCTCTAAGTGCGGTTGCGCACAGTGCGGGCAAAAGTTCGAAGTTGACGTGCGAGATCGTGGGTTCGGGGTCCCCGGCGCTCAGCAGCACTGGAACCTCACGTTCCGCAGCAAACTGCAGCGTCATTGCCGCACCCTTGTGCTTCGGACGAAACGTCCATCGAGCGTGGCCACATTGTTATTTCGTAAGTACGGAGTGACCGCACATCGGGAGTAGGTCAATAAGTGTGCGAATGTCGCCGCATTTAAACCTCAACGCCAGATCACGCCCAGTTCACTAATCTGGATGATCGAACGCCGGTGTGGCGCAGTGGTAGCGCAGGCGATTTGTAATCGTCAGGTCGGGGGTTCGAATCCCTCCACCGGCTCTCGTTCGATTTTCCTAACTTACGAAAACTTCGACGCGCGAGAATGTCGGACTCTTGCTTCCGCTGACCGAACCTTCGCCGGTTCCCGTAATGGTTACGGCCGAATCGTGTATGGCGCGAAGGCGTGCACGAAGATATTGGGCCACGCGATGAGCCCTTTCGGTGCTCAGCGTGCGATCAAGAGCGTGATTTCCCGTTGCGGCGGTGTATCCGAAGAGGACGACCTTCGTATATCCCTTGGCTTTTACGACGGCGGCCAGGGCACGGATTTTTTTCGCGAGTGCTGGAGTAAGCGCCGCGCTGTGAGCGCCGAACGTGCCAACTACTCCATACAGGGTTGAGGTCGCGAGACGCTTCCACTGCGCGTAGAGCGTCACGTTCGACGAGAGGTTGATGGTTTGCCC
>DASXFG010000004.1:0-5274 GCA_036489715.1 Acidimicrobiales bacterium
CTCGCCCGGCTCTCCAAAATCGGTTTCGCCACCCTGGGCCTGCAGACCTTCCTCACCGCCGGCCCCAAGGAGGCGCGCGCCTGGACGATCCGCCGTGGCGAGACCGCGCCCGAGGCCGCCGGAGAAATCCATAGCGACTTCCAAAAGCACTTCATCAAGGCCGAGGTCGTCTCCTTCGACGAACTGGTCTCCGCGGGATCTTTGAGCGCCGTGCGGGCGGCCGGCCGGGCCCGGGTGGAGGGCAAGGACTACGTCATGCGCGACGGCGACGTCGTGGAGTTTCGCGTCGGGGTCTAGTTCTTTTGCACTTGAATGGTTGACATGATCGATGACGACCTTGAGAACCTAAGCCCTGCGGAACTCGTAGCCGAAGTTCGCGCCCTACGAGGAGCCATCCGCCAGCATCGCGACAGTTCCGGTCACGACCTGTGCTGGTTCCACCCCGCACTGTGGTCGGTCCTGCCCGAAGTAACGGCGTCGAGCATCGCGGTGCCACCGTGGCCCCAGTTCATGAGGGGCTGCGTTGCGTACCGCGCCTCCCTCGACGCCCAGGCGCCCCAAGCCCCCGCGGACCCGCGCGAGTTCGGCGGGTAACTCGCGGCCCGCGTCACGCGCCCACGGGGCGATAACATTGTGGCGGGTGAACGCAATCGACAGAGGTCGACGCCCGTAAGTTCCCAACTCCCAGGAGAAAAAAATGACCTCTGACACCCTCACCTTCAAAGTGGCCGACCTGTCGCTGGCCGGCTTCGGTCGCGCCGAAATCATCCTCGCCGAGCACGAGATGCCCGGACTGATGGCCATGCGAGCCGAGTACGGCGCGTCCCAACCACTCAAGGGCGCGCGCATCGCGGGCTCCCTGCACATGACCATTCAGACCGCCGTGCTCATCGAGACCCTGGTGGCCCTGGGCGCCGATGTGCGCTGGGTGAGCTGCAATATCTTTTCCACCCAGGACCACGCCGCGGCAGCGATCGTGGTGGGTCCCCACGGCACGCCCGAGGATCCTCAGGGCGTCCCGGTCTTCGCGTGGAAGGGCGAAAGTCTCGAAGAGTACTGGTGGTGCACCGAGCAGTTGCTGCGCTGGCCGGGTCACTCCGGACCCACCATGATTCTCGACGACGGAGGAGACGCCACACTCTTCGTCCATAAGGGCCTGGAGTTCGAGCGCGCCGGATTCGTACCGTCTCCCGAGAGCGCGGACTCCGAGGAGTACCGGGTCATCTTGAACCAACTTCAGTCCATCATTGGAGCAGGAGAGGCGATCTTTGAACCCATGGCCGCCGGCATCATTGGCGTGTCCGAAGAGACCACCACCGGCGTGCACCGCCTCTATGAGATGGAGCGCGACGGCACGCTGCTCTTCGCCGCGATCAACGTGAATGACGCGGTGACCAAGTCCAAGTTTGACAACAAGTACGGCGTGCGCCACTCCTTGATCGACGGGATCAACCGCGCGACGGACATTCTCATTGGCGGCAAAGTCGCCTTGGTGTGCGGATACGGCGACGTCGGAAAGGGCTCGGCTGAATCCTTCCGCGGCCAGGGCGCGCGCGTGGTGGTAACCGAGGTCGACCCCATTTGCGCGCTCCAGGCCGCCATGGACGGATTCCAGGTGACCACGCTCGAAGAGGCGTTGCCGATTGCGGACTTCGTGATTACCGCCACGGGTAATCGCGACATCGTCACGGTCGAGCACATGCAGTCGATGAAAGACCTCGCCGTCTTGGGAAATATCGGCCACTTCGACAACGAGATCGACATGGCCGGACTGAGCGCGCTCAAAGGGGTCACCCGCGAGACGATCAAGCCCCAGGTCGACAAGTGGACCTTCGCTGACGGCCATTCGATCATCGTGCTCTCCGAAGGTCGCCTGCTCAATCTGGGCAACGCCACGGGGCACCCGAGTTTCGTGATGAGCAACTCGTTCACGAACCAGACGATGGCCCAAGTCGAACTGTTCACCAACAACGACAACTACGAACAAAAGGTCTACGTGCTGCCCAAGCAACTCGACGAAAAAGTGGCCCGCCTGCACTTGGACGCGCTCGGCGTCAAACTAACCACGCTCACCAAGCAACAGGCCGACTACATCGGCGTGCCCGTGGAGGGACCGTTCAAGCCCGACACGTACCGCTACTAGCTACGCCTAGCGGTAGCCGGCGAAGATGTCGGTGACGTTGCCGCTCACGCCCTGGGGGTTGGTAACGCGCGCGTACCACTCGGTGCCCATCATCTTGCCAAACTCTTCGCGGCCCATCTTTAACCACGACGACTCGCCGATCTGGGAGTGGTGCGCGGCGAGGGCGTCGTACTTCGCATCGGTCACCGAGCTCACGTCAATGGTCGCGCCGATCTCCTCGTCGGGCGTGCCCATCTCGAACTCCTCTTCGGGGTCCGGATCGGGTTCGCGCACCACGCCCTTGGCCCTGTCAGCTTCGCGCTGCTCGCGCTCGTCTTGCTCCCAGCGCTCACGCAGTCTGGCCATGATCGAGATCGGAATGGCGTTGAAGTAGAGCGTCGGTTCGTAGTCGATCATGCTCAGGGCGGCCATCGTAATGCGATGCGCCTGGATGTGGTCGGGGTGTCCGTAGAAGCCGTGCTCGTTGTAGGTCACGATCACCTGGGGGCGCTCTTCGTTAATCACCGCCGCGAGGCGCGCCGCGGCCTCCTCTACGGGGGTCGCCCAGAAGGAGTTCTCGTCTTGGTTCTGGGGCCAGCCCATCATTCCCGAGTCGCGATAGCCCAGGCGAACGAGTCGAGTTATGCCCAGCGCAGATACCGCGCTGTCTAACTCGGCGAAGCGAATCTCGGCCACGTCGGTAGCGTCGTGACCGTCCTCGCCGGGCTTAACGCCGCCCGGGGCGTCGCCAAACTCGCCGTTGGTGCACGTCACGAGCACCGTGCGCACGCCCTCGTTAGCGAGCAGTCGATACAGACCGCCCGTTGACGTTGCTTCGTCGTCGGGGTGCGCGTGCACCGCCAGAAAAGTAAGTGCCATCAGAGTCCTCCTACTAGATCAGTTTCGTCGCCGCCTGTCTCATGACGAGACCACGCCCGCTGGTACCACTCGGTGCGAAAGAGCCGAGCGAACACTTCGTCATCCATCTCGATGAGATCCTTGTTGTCGATCTGGGTGGCGTGGGCGGCCATCGCTTCGCGTTTGAGTGCGACGAGGTCGCTTACGTCCAGCGTCGTAGTCACCAGCGCGGGGTCGATACGTGATCCTGCGTCCAATACCCAGGCGGGCATCGAGAGGCCGCGCGCGGCGGCGTCGCTCACCACTGAGGACATCACGCCCGTGGGTACGACGGAGTAGTACAGGCGCTCGACACTCGACGACAATTGGACCGCCGCGCGAGCCACGGCGTTGGCCCGAACGTGATCGGGGTGTCCGTAGAAGCCGCTTTCGTCGTACGTGATCACGACCTGAGCGTTTTCGTGATCCAAGATCGACGCGATGGTCGCTGCGACCGCCTCGACGTCGGCGTTCATGAAGGCGCTTTCGCTCTCGTTCTCGGGCCAGCCCGCCATGCCTGAGTCGTCATAACCCAACGTCACCACCCGAGAAAACCCGAGCAGGGACGCGGCACGCTGCAGCTCCCCGGCGCGATGGGCCATAGCGTCCAGCGCGTCGTGGCCCTGGACGTTTCCCGCGCGACCCGCGCCGTCGTATCCGAGTTGACCGAGCGTGCAGGTGACGAGCACGAGTCGATGACCGAGCGCGGCGTAGTGCGCGCTCGCTCCCCCGCCGAAGAACGCCTCGTCGTCGGGGTGGGCGTGCACGCACACAATCGTGGCCGCAGAAGTCATGTCGAAAGGTTAGGAGTTCGCCTCGCGCGATGAAGCGCGGGCTACTCTTCGGGGGCGCTGACGCCGAACTCCGCGCGCCAACCCTGGGGCAGCAGCTCTTCGAGCAGGTCGTCCACGGTCACCACGCCAATCATCTTGTTGTGCTCTTCGTCCAGGACGGGCAGAACCGTCAGATTGAAGTCGCTCATCTTGCGCGCGACTCGCAGCACGTCCCAGGGCGGGTGCACGTGCTCGAGCTGCGTGCGGGCTACCGACAGCGCCAACTCGTCGGGTCGCGCGCGCACCAGAGGTGTAATGGACGCCGCGCCCAGAGGCTGGCCCGATTCGTTCACGATGAACACGGCCTGTAACGACTCGGCGGGCACTCGCGAAGTGCGTATCGCCTCTAGGGCTTCGGCCACCGTCGCGCTCGCCGCCAGCGACACGAAGTCGGTGTTCATCAGGCCGCCCGCGGTGTCAGAGTTGTAGGAGAGCAGTTGGCGCACTTTGGTCTGCTGTTCGGCCGGCAGCAGATTCAGTATCGGCAGGCGGCGCTCCTGGTCGATCTCGGTGATGAGGTCGGCGGCGTTGTCGGGCTCCATGCGCGAGAGCAGCCGGGCGGCCTCCTCGTCCGAGCGCGACTCGAGGAATTCGAGTTGGTGGGTGGTGTCGAGCTCCTCAAACACGTCCGCTTCGAGCTCGCGGTTAAGGCCCACCGCTTCGATTATCTCCTCGCCTTCTTCGTGGCTCGCCTGCTCGACCAGGTCCGCGATTTGGGCGGGGTGTAGGCGCGCCAGCTTGCGGTACGGAATGCGAAGCCGCGCGGTCGGCACGTGCGAGACGAAGGGCTCGATGGAGGCGAAGTCGACGATGGAGTCGGTTTGCACGTGCGAGCCAATTCGACGTCCCAGCACGCGGCGCAGAAACGAGCGGCGACCGGGATCGACGCCCACGACTTCCCACTTTCCATCGATCGGGGCAATCTCGATCTCATTGGCGACCTGGATGCGCCCGCGCACCAGGTTGATGAGGTGACGAGCGAGTAAGTCCTCGGCGAGAAGAATCTCGCCCGGGCGACGCTCAAACTTGCGCAAGTCGACCCGGCGCCCCTCAAAGGTCATGCGCCCCTGATCGAGTCCGCCGAGCTTCTTGACCGGAACGAATACGTCGCGACTCTCGATGCGGATGACGGCTCCAACGACGGGAGGGTGCGCATCGTTGCCGAGCCGCGCGACGAGGTCTTGTACGCGCCCGATCTTGTCGCCGTTCGAGTCAAAGATCGGGCGACGCAGGAAGGTCGAGAGATGGTGGATGTCGGTCATATTCAGACGGTGGACTACACGCTACCGCTACCGGCTCGACGTTTCCTTGGCTTTTTCATCACCGTGACGAGAGCGTGAAGCCGTCGAGCACGCTCTCGGCGTACTCGACGTCCTCATCCCCCACCCCGGCGTGGGTCACGAAGCGTGCGCGCCGGGGCGC
>DASXFG010000013.1:0-3827 GCA_036489715.1 Acidimicrobiales bacterium
CACCTGAAAGCCGTTGCAGATCCCGAGCACCGATCCGCCATCCTCGGCGAAGCGACCGACCGCCTCCATGACCGGAGAAAACCGCGCCAGAGCGCCCGGGCGCAGGTAGTCGCCGTGAGCGAATCCCCCCGGCAAGACGACGGCGTCGTAGCCGGACAGGTCCGTCGTGGAGTGCCACACCAGGTCGGCCTCGGCGCCCAGGGCCGAGACGCCCATCAGCGCGTCGTATTCGCAGTTCGAGCCCGGAAAGACCACGACGCCCACGCGGGTCACGAGTGCGTTACCTCGCCCAGGCGCGCTCGCGCGTCTTCGATCACGGGATTCGAGAGGAGGCGTTCAGCCAAGGACGTCGCCGTCTCGAGAGCGTGCGCCTCGCTGTCCGCGTCGATATTGAGGCGAAAGAGTTTTCCGGCCTTGACGTCGCTCACGCCGCTAAAACCCAGTGCCGGAAGGGCTCGCTCGATGGTGGCGCCCTCGGGATCCGCAATACCCGCGCGCAATGTCACCTCGACGACGACCGAGTAGTTCACTGAGAAAAACCGTACCATTCCACCAACGAGCGCCCGGTCACGCGTTCGTACGCGCTCACGTAACGCGAGGACGTCACCGCCACGATCTCTTTGGGCACCGTCGGTGGCGGCGGGGTGCGATCCCACTCCTGGGTGTTCAGCCAGTCGCGAAAGGGCTGCTTGTCGTAGCTCGGGGGCACCTCGCCGGAGCGCACCTCGGCACCGGGCCAGATGCGTGAGGAGTCGGGCGTGACCACTTCGTCACAGACGCACAAGACGCCCTCGACGTAGCCCAACTCGAACTTCGTGTCGGCCAGGACGAGCCCGGCGTCCAAGAGGCGGCGCGCGGCGCACGAAAAAAGTTCCAGGCACAGCGTTCGCGCCTGTTCTAGCGCTTCGTCGCCGACGATCGAAGCCGCTTCGCGCAGATCAATATTGACATCGTGGCCCGACTCCGCCTTCGTTGAGGCCAGGAACAGCGGCTCGGGGAAGGGGTCGGTGAGGCGCAGCCCGGCCGGGGCGGGCCCGTGGTGCACCGTGCCGCTCGCGACGTACTCCTCGTAGGCCTGGCCAGCAAGGCGGGCGCGCACGATGCACTCCAAGGGAAGCATCTCGGCGCGGCGCACCAGCATGGCGCGCCCGTGCAGCTCGGGGCGATCAAAGAAGCCAAGCACGCTGCGGTCAATGACCCGAGGATCGCAACTGACCAGGGCCCGCGGAATGTCCGGGGTGACCTCCGTGAGCCAGAAGTCGGTGAGGGCGGTGAGGACTCGGCCCTTGTCGGGTATCGGCTCGTTCATCACGACGTCAAAGGCGCTGAGGCGGTCGGTGGCGACCATCAAGACGAACTCGTCGTCGACTTCGTAGAGGTCGCGCACCTTGCCCGAGTAGACGTGACGTAAGTCGAGTTCGCTCACGACAACCACGTCAGTGACGACAGGATGCGGCGACGATTCGACAGCAGTCGATCGATGTCGAAGGCGCGTGAGATCTGCTCGTCGCTCAAGGGAACTTCGTCGTCGGCTTCGATGACCTCGCGGAAGTTGCGGCGCTGGTCGATCGCCGCGCGCGAGGACTTCTGGACGATGCGGTAGGCCTCATCACGGTTCATGCCGGTGTCGATGAGAGCGAGTAACACGCTCTGAGAGAAGACCAGTCCGAGAGACGTTACGTTCAGGTTGTCGAGGGCGCGCTCGGGGCGAACCACGACTCCTTCGGCGAGCCACGTCGCGCGCCGCAGCATATACACCGTCAATTGCAGCGCATCGGGCAGCACAATGCGCTCGACGCTCGAGTGCGAGATGTCGCGTTCGTGCCAGAGGGCGACGTCCTCGAGCCCCGCTTGTAAGTACCCGCGCAGCACGCGCGCGAGGCCCACGAGGCGCTCGGACACCACCGGGTTGCGCTTGTGGGGCATGGCCGAGGAGCCCTTTTGCCCGGCGCCGAAGGGCTCTTCCATCTCGCCCACCTCGCTGCGGGCCAAGAGGCGCACCTCGGTGGCGAACTGTTCAATCGACGTGCCAATCGCCGCGCAGGCGTAGAGAACCTCGGCGTGACGATCCCGCGCGATGACCTGGGTGGCGGGTACCGGCGTGAGCCCGAGGTGAGCACAGACGTAGTCCTCGACCGCGGGGTCAATATTGGAGTAGGTGCCCACCGCCCCACTGAGCTTGCCCACAGCGATCGCCGCTCGGGCGTTCTTCGCTCGCGCCAGGTCCCGATCCAGAGCTAGGGCGAAGAGCGCGAACTTCTGTCCGTAGGTCGTGGGCTCGGCGTGCATGCCGTGAGTGCGCCCTACTACCGGCGTGTCGATGGTGGAGAGTGCACGCTGGCTCAGCGCGTCGCGCAGCGCGGTGACTTCGGTGATCACGATATCCATGGCCTGGGTGAGACAGCGGCACAGTGCGGTGTCCACGACGTCTGAAGAGGTCAACCCGTAGTGCACCCACGCGCCCTCGGGCATGCCGATGCGTTCTTGGACAATATCGACGAAGGCCGCGGTGTCGTGATTGGTGATCTCCTCGCGTTCGCCCACCGCGGCGACGAATTCGGCGTCGACACGAGGCCGGCGATCGCGCAGGGCCACCGCGTCCGAAGCGGGCACGACGCCCAGCTCGGCGAGCGCCTCGGCGGCCAAGATCTCCACCTCGAGCATGGTGTCAAAGCGCGTCTCGTCGCTGAAGAGTTGCGCGACGTCGCGGGGGGCGTATCTGGGTATCACGTCACTCCTGGCTCGCGAGAAGAGCGATGTCGCTGCGACGAACGCTCCCCGCAAAGGTTATGAGGCTCGCCGCCTCGTAGACGCGCTGGCGTGCGACCTCGACGCTCTCGCCCAGTGCGGTGACGCAGAGCACGCGACCGCCGCTGGTAACAAAGCGGCCCTGATCGTCGCGCGACGTGCCCGCGTGAAAGATGATCACGTTGTCGCGATGCTCGGCGAGCTGCCCGTCGGGTCCGAGTCCCTCGATGACGTCGCCACCGCGCGGATCGTGAGGGTAGCCCGCACTCGCCAACACGACCCCCACCGCTGCTCCGATAGCTCGCGGACTCTCATCAACCAGCTGGCCACTCGCGGTGCGAGCGAGCAGGTCGTAGAGCGCCTCGCCGTAGAGCGGAGCGAGCACTTCGGTCTCGGGGTCACCAAAGCGCACGTTGTATTCGAGCAACTGGGGACCGTGGGCGCTCATCATGAGCCCGGCGTAGAGCACGCCGCGAAAGTCGATGCCGCGTAGCGAGAGTTCTCGTAGGGTGGGCGCGATGATGCGGGCGAGGACGTCTTCGACCTGGTCCTCGGTGAAACTCCCCATGGGGGCGTAAGCGCCCATTCCTCCAGTGTTCGCACCCTGATCCTGGTCGCCCACGCGCTTGTAGTCCTGCGCACTCGCGAGCGCCACCACGCGAGTGCCGTCACAGAGAACGTGCAGCGAGCACTCCTGTCCCACGAGAGCCTCTTCGATCACGATGGTTGAGCCGGCGGTGCCAAATGATTCCCCGCTCAGTTTGGCGGTGACGTCCTTCACCGCTTCGTCGAGATCGCTCGTGACCAGTACGCCTTTTCCCGCGGCCAGACCGTCGGTCTTGATGACGTAGGGCGGGGTCATCGTCGCGAGATAGCCGATCGCCGCCGCGTCGTCGCTGAAGATCCCGTAGGGGGCGCTCGGCACGCCCGCCACGGTGAGGAACTCCTTCATAAAGGCCTTCGAGCCTTCGAGTTGTGCGCCCGCGACACCCGGTCCGAGGACCGTCTTGCCTTGGGCGCGCAGCCGGTCCGCGAGCCCCTCGACCAAGGGCGCTTCGGGGCCGATCACGAACAGATCG
>DASXFG010000008.1:0-116115 GCA_036489715.1 Acidimicrobiales bacterium
TTCGATCTTCGCGTCGGTAGGCAGGTGTCACTTGGCCGACGTGGCTCGCATAGGCGCATGGGACGCCTGGTGAAGTTACTCGGACCGGCGCTGAAGTTCCCACGCGGCCACCAGGGCGTCCTCTATTGCGGCGCCGTCGCCGCGTGCCAGCTTCGCGGCGACCATCATGTGCTTTTCGAAACGAGCTGGTACGTAGAACGTGTCTGGATGATCTCGAAGGAGAGTGGTGCGGTAGTCGAACTCGGCTCGGATGAGCAGGTCGGAAGAGTCCAACTGGCGCGCCACCAGTCTGCCGTGGAATCGCCACTGCACGAGTCCGTCTTTGTGCGTGCGACGTACGCCGGAGAAGGACTCCAATAACTGCTCGACGTGTTCAATTCCACTCACTCGACTCCTATCGCGGTGAAACGATTCCTCGTCATTCATGGGGCCTGAGTTGCAGGCGGGTTACGGACGGTACGCACAGGGTGGCCACGATGAGTGCCACCATCGTCGAGGCGCAGACGATGAGGGTGGTCTTCACCCCGATGACAGAGGAGACCGGCCCCACCACGGCCATGCCGAGGGGTAATAAAACGAGCGAGCCGAACCAGTCGTACGCGCTGAGCCGCGAGAGCATCTCGGTAGGGATCTCGCGTTGCATGGTGGTGCTCCACTGCACGCCAAAGATACTCAGCGAGATACCCGATAGGAACGCTGCCGCGGCTACGACGACGGTGAGCGAGTGCAAGGCAATGAAGTAAAGGGGTATCACAGAGCCAAAGGTGCTGAGCGTCGCCACCAGCAACGGTCGTCGAGGATGGATCCGCAGCATGACCACGCCGCCCAGCACCGCGCCGACTCCCTCGGCGGCCAAGATGAGACCCCACGCCTTCGCGCCTCCCAGTGAGGCCTTGGCGACCACCGGACCGAGGACGAAAAACGAGGCGAACAGCGCGTTAAAGAGTGAGAACTCGATGACCACGACCCATAGCCAGGTCCGCGACCAAAACTCGTGCCACCCTTCGCGCAGCAACGAAGAAAACGACGCCTTGGTCTCAGAGGCGTTCCAGTCGATGTGCACCATCGCGAGGGAGATGACGCTGATCAGATAGCTGAGGGCGTCGGCGAGGATTGCCCACCCCGGGTTGAAAACGGCGACGATCACGCCGGCAATCGCGGGTCCCGCGATGCCGCCACTGGAGTTAGAGATGCCGTTTAGGGCGTTTCCTTGCTGTAATTGGTCGCCGCTCAGCATTTGGGGCACGATGCCGGTGAGCGCGGGACTGAAGAAGGCCTGACCGACGCCCATCAGCGCCCCGAGCGCCATGAAGCCCCACACCGGCGGGGCGTCCAGCACGACCCACAGACCGAGCGCGAACTCGGCCAACGTGCGCAGTAGATCGGACTGCAACATGAGAGTTCGCCGATTGACGCGATCTCCGACCACCCCACCGACGAGGAGAAGGATGACGAGCGGCACCGTCTGGGCGGCGAGCACGTAGCCGACGTCGCTCGCGGTGCCGTGGGCCAGTATCGCGAACACGATCGCGACGGGCGCCATCCCGCTTCCGATCGACGACGCGGTCTGCCCGATAAAGAACAGACGAAAGTTTCTCTCTTGTAGGGCACCCAGCCATTTGCTCGAGGGCATCATGAAACCCTA
The DNA here is from genome assembly GCA_036489715.1 of Acidimicrobiales bacterium. Lineage (GTDB taxonomy): Bacteria > Actinomycetota > Acidimicrobiia > Acidimicrobiales > RAAP-2 > RAAP-2. Next base: position 1,646 of record DASXFG010000008.1, read on the forward strand.
GATGTCGACTTTCGCGCGCCGAGGCATCGACAGAAAAACCCCTGGGAGGCGGCACCGCCGTAGCGGTGGTGAGGGCGGGTCGAAGACGCTGCGCCCGGATCTGCCGAGCGCCATTCCCCCGGGGGGTTCCGGGCGTCAAATGAGACGTTCTTAAGGCCGCTGGACGTGCAATTTGGGCAAAAAAGACTAGAGTTGTTCAGTTATGCCCACACTGCTCTCGGTCAATAACTTGAAGGTTCAGTTCGTATCTCGCGACAAGTTCGCGACGGCCGTGGATGACTTCTCCCTGGAGATCGGTGCGGGTGAGTGCGTGGGACTGGTGGGTGAGTCGGGCTGCGGCAAGACCACGACGGGCCTCGCCATTATGCGACTTCTGCCCCGAAATGGCCACATCTCGGCGGGCAACGTAGTGCTCGACGGTGTCGACCTCGCGACCATGAGCGAATCAGAAATGCAGAAGCAGCGCGGTAGCAGCGTGGCACTCATTCCCCAAGACCCCATGAGCTCACTTAACCCCACGACCAAGATCGGCACCCAGATCGGCGAGGGGCTGCGAATCCACGAGGGTGCCACCCGCGAAGAGGCCCGCAAGCGCGCGCTCGAGGTGCTCGAGATGGTCGAGATGCCCCGGCCCGCCGAGCGTCTCGACCAGTATCCCTTCGAGTTGTCCGGTGGCCTGCGCCAGCGCGTGGTGATCGCTATGGGTCTGGTCTGTCGGCCCAAGCTCCTCATCGCCGACGAGCCCACGACGGCCTTGGACGTGACCATCCAAGCTCAAATACTCGACCTCCTCGAGGGACTTCGCCAGCAGTTGAACATGGCCATGTTGCTCATTACCCACGACATGGGCGTGATCGCGGGCCGCACCGACCGAGTGGTCGTGATGTACGGCGGCAAAAAGGCCGAGCAGGGAACGACCGACGAGGTCTTTCACGCGATGCATCACCCCTACACCCAGGCGCTCCTCTCCTCGATGCCCAGCCTGGAGACGGCTTCGAAGCACGAGTTGAGTTCGATCGCCGGTATGCCGCCCGATTTGACCAAGGACATCGTCGGCTGCCGCTTTGCGCCGCGCTGCAGCTTTGCCACCCAGCAGTGCCGCGATGAGGATCCGCCGCTGGTGGGGGACAACTCGCACATTTATGCTTGTTTTCACCCCGTCGATGGACCACGGCCATTCGAGATGATCGTTCCTCCCGCCCCGAGCGAAGTGGTCGCTCAGCGCACGGAACGCAGCGAGCTGATTCGGGTCGAGCACCTGGTAAAAGAGTTCCCCGTCAAGGGCAGAGGGCTGTTGCGCCGCACCGTGGGACAGGTTCACGCGGTCTCTGACATCAGCTTCTCGCTGCGCGCGGGCGAGACCTTCGGACTGGTGGGGGAGTCGGGGTGTGGCAAGACCACGATTGGCCGACTCCTCGTCGGACTCGAGCCGCTCACCGGGGGAGAGATCTACTACGACGGCCGCCTGGTTTCTGCCAAGGGCCACAAGCCCTCTCGCGGGGATCGTCGCGATCGCCAGATGATGTTCCAGGACCCCTACTCGTCGCTCGACCCGCGCATGAAGGTGGCCCAGATTCTCGGTGAGCCCCTGCTGGTTCAACACGTCGGCTCCAGGGCCGAACAGCGTCAGCGCGTGGACGACCTACTTGCTTCGGTGGGACTCGACCGGTTGGCGGCGGATCGCTACCCCCACGAGTTCTCGGGCGGGCAGCGCCAGCGCATCGGCCTGGCGCGAGCGCTCGCGCTCAATCCCCGCTTGATCGTCGCCGACGAGCCGGTGTCGGCCCTGGACGTGTCCATCCAGGCTCAGATCTTGAACCTGATGAAGCAGCTCCAACGCGACCACGACCTCACCTACGTCTTTGTTAGTCACGATCTCGCCGTCGTGTACTACATGGCCGACACCATCGGCGTCATGTACTTGGGCAAGATCGTGGAGATCGGCGACGCCGAGTCGGTATTTCGTACTCCGGCGCACCCCTACACCCAGGGCCTCTTGGACGCCGTTCCGGTGCCGGAGCCCGAAATGGCCCGCAGCCGCCGGGGCATTCAAGTGCGCGGCGAGCTCCCTTCACCCGTGCACCCACCCACCGGCTGCCGGTTCCGTACGCGTTGCCCGCGCGCCCAGACGCTATGCGCCGAAGAAGAGCCGTTGCTCCAGGCCTTCGGTGCGACCCAGCAGGCCGCGTGCCATTTTCCCCTGCGTACGCCGGTCGCGATCTCCTCAGCGCTGCACCAGAGTTCCTAGACTCCAGCGCAGTTCGTGCGCGGCTCTCCGTTCGGGAGCGACGGCGCGAAACCAGCCCGCGCTTAGCGCTCGATGAGACGGACCTCGAAAGCGTCGCGTAGCGCGTCACCGATGTAGTTAATTGCGACGACCACCAGGATGAAGATGATCGCGAGGGGGTAGATCTCCCACCAGTAGCCGTTGGCGATCTGGTCTGAACCGTTCTGGAGCATGGTGCCCCAGTCGGTTTGGGGAGGCTGGATGCCCAGACCGAGGAAGCCGAGGGTGGAGAGGAACAAGATGGCGTCGGCCACCGAGAAGGTGGCCACGGTCACGATGTTGCTGATCGAGTTGGGAAACACGTGGCGTCGGATGATATGCAACTTGCTGGCGCCCATGACGGTGGCCGCTTGGGAGTACTCAAGTCTTCGAATCAGCAACGCGTCGCCGCGAATAATACGGGCGTTTCCAAACCAGCCGGTCAGGCCGATGAGCAAAATCAAAAAAGTCGTCGTGCGCGAGAAGAGGGTGACCAGCGTGATGAGCAGGAACAGCAGGGGGATCGAGAGCACGGCGTCCAAGATACGCATCATGACGGTGTCCACGACGCCGCCAAAGAAGCCCGAGATCATGCCGTAGACCGTGCCGACGAAAATGGTGACGACGCCGGCGAGGATGCCCACGGTGAGCGAGTACTCGCCGCCAAAAGCGATCCGACCGAGTTCATCAAATCCGTTGGAGTCGGTGCCGAGCGGGTGCGAGGAAGAGGGCGGGGAGTTGAAGGGCTGGGTGAGCGAGAGATTTTGATCGGTCTGATTAGTCGCGTGAAGGTGCGGCCAGAGGAAACAGAAGAGCGTCACCAATACCAGATAGGCGACCGACGCGATGGCCAGCTTGTTGTGCATGAAGATGCGCAGTCGCTGTCGCCACATCGGAATGATGATCGTCTCGGCATCGGCAATCTTGCCCGACGGATTCGCGGGCTCCGTGGCGTGCGAGTCCTGGGCGAGTGTCACCCCGCCCCGCACCGACTCCATCGCCAGTAGCTCTTCGGCAGATTTCTCGGTCGTCACTATTCTCCTTGGAGCCTGATCCGGGGATTGACGACGCCGAGGAGAATGTCGGCGAACAGGTTTCCCAACAGCGTGAAGAGCGACACCAACAGCGTGATGCCGAGCACGGTGGGCGAGTCGAGGAACGTGGCCGCGTTCACCGTCTGGATTCCGAGTCCCGCGTAGTTAAAGACGCTCTCAATAATCAAAGCGCCACCGAAGAGCGCCGGAATCGACAGCCCGAGAATGGTGATGATGGGTCCGAGCGCGTTTCGAAACGCGTGCGCGAAGAGAACGCGCCGGTTCGAACAACCCTTCGCGCGCGCCGTGCGAATGTAGTCCTGGACGAGGACTTCGAGCACCGTGCCGCGCATGAACCGGCTGATTCCCGCGACGCTCAGCACGGTGAGGCAACCCACGGGCAGGAGGAATCCAATTGGATCGGTAAAGATCGCGTACGGCGCGACGCCCGAAGGCGGCGAGGACGGCAGGTGCAGGACACCGAAGCTGAAGGCCTGGAGGACCAAGAGGCAGAGCAGGAAAGAGGGGATGGCGTAGAGAACGAAGGCGGTGCCCGTGGCGGTGTAGTCAAAGGCCGTATTGCGCTTATTCGCCTGGAAGATTCCCAGCGGAACCGCGATCACGAACGTGAGGATGAGGGCGGTGAGCGCTAGCCAAACGGTGCGAGGTACGTAGAGGGAGATGATGCCCCACACCGAGAGGTTCTGCTTATAGGAGTACCCGAGATTGTGATGCCAGACGATCTGGACGATGTAGTTCCACAGCCGCACCATGTAGGGGTGGTCCATGCCGTGCGTCAGTCCCCACTGGGCGACGGTGAACTTGTTCGCGTGGGTGGTGAGCACGACGTAGGCCGGAGCGAGGATGCCGTGGGGCTGAAAATAGGGCAGCGTAAAGACGATGAGCAGGACGATAAACAGGACGATAAGTGCCTGGAGAAAGCGCCGGACGATGTAGGCGAGCACGGAGAGACCTTAGCAGTCAGGGCCAAATTGGACGGGTCGGTGAACGCTAACGCACAGAACCCGGACCAATCTTCGATCCGGGTTCTGTGCGTTACGCAACGTCGAAGTACTAACTCTTAAAGTAGAAGTACTCCGGGTTGAAGTTCTGCAACGGGTTCGGCGTAAAGCCAATCGCGGTGACGCCGACGGTCTTCTTAATTTCCGCCGGAGTAAACGCGTTCGGCTGGAACAGCACCGGCAACTGCTGCTCGAAGTACAAGGCGTACTTCGTCAGGCTGGCGGTTCCGAACGTCGTCGTGTTGATGATGGACGTCATAGTCGGGTTGTTGTAGTCGCCGATGTTGAAGCTGGCGCCGGGGACGAAGCCCCACTCACCCGAGGGGTAGTAGTCAGGTGCGTAGATCCAGCCCGCGCCCCAGTCACACACGTCCCAGTTGGTCGCGTGTGCGGCGCAGTCCGAGATGACGCTGTTGAACGGCTCACCGATCTGTGCGGTCTTGATGCCCAATGAGCTCCACGCAGACAGCATGGTCTCGACCGTTGAGGTGAACGCGGGCGTACCCGTGCCGTACTCGAAGCGAATCGTCAGGCGGTTGCCCTTCGAGATTCCCTTACCGCAGTCGCTGGCAGCGGTACCCGGCTTCTCACACAGAAGTGCACCCTTGACCTTCTTCCAGCCGTGCGAGCTCAGCAGCTTGCCGGCCTTGGAGATGTTGTAGGGGTTCAAGTCCTTGGGCTTCACTCCGACCGCGGCCGTCGCACTGTTGGGCAGCGGGCTGTCGGTCACCAATCCGTAGCCCTTGTCGAGCTTCGAAATGATACCCACCTGGTTGACACCGTCTTGGAGTGCCTGGCGGATGTAACCCTGGTTCAAGTACTTGGCGTAGGGGTTCTTCGGATTGAAGTTGTACTGGGCGTAGTCCATGCCCCAGTCACCCGCGCTGGCCACGATGTTGTAGTTACCCGAGATGGCGGACCAGTTCGGACCAACCTTGCCCGGTGCCGGAGCGTTCTTGCTCAGGTACGAGGTGTCGATGTAGCCGAGGTCAACTTTGCCCGAGCGTAGGTCGTTCGCTTCGGCGGTAGCCGAGGTGTAGGCCAGCAACTGAACCTGGGAGACCTGTGACTTCTGGGGACCCGCGTAGGTCGTGTTCGGCACGAGGGTCGCATTGCCCAGGTTGTCGAACGCGGTCAACTCATAGGGGCCGTCGGTTCCCGACTGCCAGAAGTTGTTGGTGTAGTCCGACGTCGTCTGGGCGTAGGTCTGCAGGTAGGTCACCACTGCCTTACACGCCGTGTCGGTCGCGGCGGCCCCGTAGGTGCCACTCGCGCAGGTCGACGGAGTGTTAGCGGCGCTCACGTCCCACGCGTCGGGGAACGGAGTGATCTCCGACAGGTAGTTGTACAGCAACCAGTTGGGGTTCACAGCCTTGGAGAAGTTGATCACCACGGTGGAGTTGTTCGGTGAGGTCACCGAAGAGACCTGGTCAGGGATGCCGTATCCCGGCACGTAGCCGCAGTACGCCGAAGGGTCGGAGTGGTACAGGTTCAAGAAGAACTCCACCGACTGGGCGTTGACTTTCTGGCCGTCCTGGAACACGTAGTTGCCCATGTTGAGCGTGACGGTCTTGTTTCCGTTGGAGAAGACCGGAGCCGCAGCGAGCGAGAGGCCGTCAGCGGCGCTGGCGCCCGACTGTGACTTGTCCACCACCGCAGCAGAAGCGCCGAGACCGAACCAGTACAGCGGACGATACATCAGGTTTTCAAACTGGTTGATGTTGTCAACCGAGAAATAAGTACAACTCATATACGGGAAGATGTAGTTCGGAGCAGCGCCCGGACCCTCTGCGTATGTCAGCGTGCCACTTGGAGCTGCCGCCCCACTGGAACCGCCCAGAGTAACCACGCCAAGAGCGATGGCGCCGGCAGCGGCCCCGACTGTGACAAGCAGTCGTAACTGTCGTGTCAATCTCATTACATCCTCCCCACGGAATACCACTTTGGACTCCGCCTCGATGCACCACTTTGGTGACTATTTCGTCACCATAGCCGAGTTGCGCAGCCTGGTAGAGTGCGGGTCGGTCACTAAGGCTGCGAATACTCCCAGAATCGGACCTCCCACGCACCGCTTCTGTTACTGCTGGATGAATAAAAGTGCGTGCGGTGACCAAACTTGCAAGGTTGATCGGTGCGCCGAACAAAGATGCACTCTTCGAAGCGGCGCGAGGGAGCGCGAACTCAGGATCTCGCGCGAGATACCGGAGATATGTCGAGAGTCAGGTTCTGGGCTTTCCAGGCGCTGCGCCGCTTCGACAGCCAGGAAAGCGGCATCGTGCCAATCCGAGCGATAACGAAACTGAGCGGGGCGAGGATGCCCGTGAGGATGAGGACCGCAGCCACCGGATAGAAGATGACGCCGGTAATGACCTGGAGGCTGAGTGCGCCCGCGACGATCCAGCGTTGCCTGGCGGACAACTTTGGGGGAGCGGTCGCTGAGCTTGCCATGGTAGGTGTTGATTCGTCCTTGGTACTGGTTCCGGGGCGGCCGGTTTTACCGACACCGCGACTTACAGCGTAGGCGGGCACCGCTTCGGCGTCACTTGAGCAGGCGCGATAGTCGGCGGTCGGCGAGAATCTTGCTCCCCGTCTGGCAAGTTGGGCAGTACACCATTTCGTAGGACTCGAAGGAGACTCGGCGCAGTACGTCACCGCATTCAGCGGGGCACGCCTCGTCGACTCGCCCGTGCACGAGGAATCGACCGCCCAACTTCGCTGCGGACAGACCTCCCTCGCGGACCCGCTCACGCGCCAATGCATCACCCAGCACGATCCGGACCGACTCGATCAGGGTCTCGCGCTGTTCGGCGCTCAGCGACCCCAGCGACACAAAGGGCGACAGCCCTGCGCGATGCAGGATGTCGTCGCCCCAGCCGCGCCCGATTCCCGCCACCACGTGCTGATCGCGTAGATCGGTGGTGAGGTGACGGCGCGAGGCACTGGTGCGGATCAACGCGGCGAAGTCGGGGCTGTCGGGTTCGGGACCGAGCGAAGCCAGCGGGCCGTCATCTCCGGGCGCGAGCATCCACCACGACGCCTTGCGCTTCGTGCCGTATTCGCGAACGAGCACGCCAATGCCGAGAGAGTCGAGCTCGGCACCGAACACCAGTCGCACCACGCCCCCGCGAGGCCGTGTGGTCTTAGGCGGAGCCTCCACGTCCAGTCGACCCGACTGAGAGAGATGGAGCACGACGCGGCTGCGGTCTTCAAACTCCCACGCGAGATATTTGGCTCGTCGCGTTACCGAGACGAGTCGTTGCCCTTCGAGTGCCTCCGCGGCCGGCGCGAAGGTCTTGAGAGATGAAAAACTAAGGGCCTCAATGTGTCGCAAGGTGAAGCCCGCCAGGAGCGCGTCGAGTCTCTCACCGAGGGCTTGGATCTCGGGCAGTTCGGGCACGTCTTCATTTATACCGGCGTCACTCCGAGCGGTTCACGGTACTCGCGGGTCATGGGCCTCGTAGCGAGCGGGCAGTAGTAGCAAGACGGACCGCGTCAGATTGATGTCCCGTCACCGCGCAGGGACCCAGATCTTGCGAACCGACACCGTCCTTGTCCACACACTCGCTCCTTTGGGGACATCCGGTAAGGTGCCGGAGTCTCGTCAATCAAGGAGAATCATCGTGCTGGGTGACAAAGAAGAGCACTTCGTAGGCAAGGGCACCGACCTGTCGGCGCTGGCGACGCACATTGAGGAGTATCTCAAGACCAACGGCTACACCGTTCAGACCTCGCCGCCGAGTGACGCCGGCAACGTCATCCAAGCCCGCAAGGGCGGATTCTGGCGCACCGCGGTAGCGGCGGATCGCGCGCTCACCGTCGCCATCAAGGGCAACTCGAGCGATTACACCGTCCACTTCGGCATCGGCAAGTGGCTCGAGCACTTAGGCGTCGCCGCGCTCGAAACCCTGTTGTTGAGCGAGATCTTCCTCGTTGTCGACTTGGCCGACTCGCTGTGGAGCATTGAAGTCGAAGACAAGCTCATCACCGACGTCAAGGCGTTCATCGGCTGATCGCGGCTACTGGAATCCCACGACGCCGTGGGGCCGGTAGTGCTCTTCGAGGGTCGCGACCTCGTCGTCGCTGAGCGAGAGATCGACGGCGGCGATGGCGTCGTCGAGGTGCTCAGTTCGCGTCGCCCCCACGATCGGACTCGATACCGCGGGGTTGCGCAGGACCCAGGCGAGGGCGATTTGGGCGGGCGCCACGCCGCGCGCGTTAGCGATCGAGAGCACGGCATCGACGACGGGCTTGTCGAATTCGCTCACCAACAAGCGTCCGAACTCATCGTGCTCCGACCGATTGGTTTGAGCGTCCCAGGCCCGGGTGAGACGACCGCGCGCGAGCGGGCTCCACGGGATCGCGCCCACGCCTTGGTCGAGCAGGAGGGGAAACATCTCGCGCTCTTCTTCACGGTAGAGCAGGTTGTAGTAGTCCTGCATGCTCACGAATCTCGTCCATCCGTTGAGATCGGCGGTGTAGAGAGCTTGGGCGAACTGCCACGCGTACATCGAGGACGCTCCGATGTAGCGCGCCTTACCGGACTTGACGACGTCGTGCAAGGCCTCGAGAGTCTCTTCGATCGGCGTGAGGTAGTCCCAGCGGTGAATCTGATACAGGTCCACGTAGTCCGTGCCAAGTCGGCGAAGGCTGTGGTCAATCTCGCTCAGGATGGCCTTGCGCGAGAGGCCCTGGCCGTTCGGCCCGGGGCGCATGCGCCCGTTGACCTTGGTGGCGATAACTACTTGATCGCGCGAGGTCAGCGAGAGCAGCGTCGGCCCGGTGATCTCCTCGCTCGAGCCGGCTGAGTAGACGTTGGCGGTGTCAAAGAAGTTGATGCCGGCGTCGAGCGCTTGGCGAAAGAAGGGCTCGGCGGCCTCGCGTCCCAGCGACCACGAGTGATTGCCGCGCCCTGAATCGCCGTAGCTCATGCATCCCAGACAGATGCGCGATACTTCCAAACCGCTCTGGCCCAGTCGGACGTACTCCATAGATTTCCTTTCGAGGACGAAGCTGTGGTCCAGTCCGTTCTAATACGCACGCGAACCATCTCGCGCAGAGTTCTCCAGGAGACACCGGCGAAACCGTCGCGTGTCTCGAGCGTGAGGTCCATCGCCCGGGAAAGAACTCTTCAGCGAACTGTGAGCCGGAATGGCGCGCCAGACGTCGCGCCGACGACGCACAGGACCCAATGATGCAGCCCCCCACTTCCCTAAAGTGGTACCGATACGAAGGAGCACCCATGGCCGATCCCACCATCGTCGTCTGCGACGGCGACCAGACAGGACAAGAACTGCTCGAGGAGTCGCTGCGCATCTTTGATCCGTCGGTCGTGGGAACGCCGGTGCAACTGGTGCACTTCGATCTTTCCCTAGGGGCGCGTGAACGCACGAATAACGGAGTGGTTCACGAAGCGGCCTCGGCAATGAAGGAGACGGGTCTGGGTCTTAAGGCCGCCACCGTGACGCCGCCCGAGCGCGGGGGCGTGGGATCGCCCAATCGCATTCTGCGAGAAGGAATTGACGGAAAAGTCATCGTGCGCACAGGGCGGCGCATCCCGGGCGTTACCCCGATCGTTCCGCTCTCGCACCCGGTAGTGGTGGTGCGCATGGCGGTGGGAGACGCCTATGGGGCGAGCGAGGGCCGCGAGGGCGAAGCGGGTTCGCGCGCAGAAGCAGCGTGGCGCACCGAGCGCATCGAACGCTCGGTCTGCCAAGCGGTAGCGGAGTTCTCGTTTCGCTCGGCTCAGGCGCTCGGTGGCCAGGTATACGGGGGTCCGAAGTGGACCGTGTCATCCACCTACGAGGGAATGCTCAAAGAGGAGATGGACGCCGCCGCCCAGCGCCACCCCGGCGTGACGTACCGGCCGATGTTGATTGACGCCGCCTACGCCGGTCTGATGACAGAAGGCTGGAGTACTCCGGTGGTGATTCCCGCGCTCAATCGCGACGGGGACTGCCTGAGCGACCTGGTGCTGGCGATGTTCGGGTCCATCGCCGGGGCGGAGTCGGTGCTGCTATCGCTGGATGAGAAGTTAGAGCCCACCGTCGCCATGGCCGAAGCGCCTCACGGAACAGCTCCTTCGCTCGAAGGAAAGAACGTGGCGAATCCAATGGCGATGCTGCTGGCGGGCGCGGCGATCCTGGAGCACGCGGGATACCGCGGCTCTCCCGAGTGCGCAGAGGCCGCGCTCGCGATTCGCGAGGCGACGCTCGCTACCGCCAAGGACGGAATACGTACGTTCGACCTCGGAGGGGACGCTTCGACGAGCGAGGTGGTCGACGAAGTGATCCGTCGAGTCCAGGCGCGCCGCGTCGCCTGATCGAACCGGCGTCCTCGATACGCGCGACTTAGTGTGTGGTGCGAAGGAGATCCCATGGACAACCGCCAGATACTGCTCGTCGAGCGACCCCACGGGGCGTTGAGCGACACGATCACGTCGTTGGTCACCACGCCCCGGCCCGAGTGCGCGCCGGGCGAGGCGCTCATCAAGGTCGCGATGTTGAGCATCGATCCCACCATTCGCACCTGGATGGACGACGCCCCGGGCTATCTGCCCCCCATCCAGATCGGCGACGTCGTGCGCGGATCGGGCGCCGGTGTGGTGGTGGAGTCAAAGAGCGAGCACTACCGCGAGGGGGACTTCGTCTTTGGCATGACCAACTGGCAGGAGTGGGTGCTCGCCACCGACGCACATCGCTTCTCGGTGATCCCGAGCGGGCTGGGTCTCGATTTGGCCACCGTGCTCAACGTGCTCGGGGTAACCGGCATCACCGCGTACTTCGGCATGACCGAGGTGGGCGGCGTGCAAGAGGGTGACGTCGTGGTCGTCTCGGGCGCCGCCGGCGCGACGGGCTCGGTGGCGGGCCAGATCGCCAAGGCCCGAGGCGCACGTGTCATTGGCATCGCGGGCGGAGCGCAGAAGTGCGCCGAAGTGGTCGAGGAGTACGGCTTTGATCTCTGCCTGGACTATCGCGAGGAGCACCTGCGCGGGCGACTGCACGACGCCTGTCCCCAGGGGATCGACCTCTACTTTGACAACGTGGGCGGCGAGGTGCTCGACGACGTGCTCGTCAATTTGGCGATGCACGCGCGCGTCGTGATGTGCGGAGCGATCTCTCAGTACAACGCGGTGGGCGCGCGTCGGGGGATCGAAAACACGGCCATGCTGATCGTGCGGCGCGCCAAGATGGAGGGCTTCTTGGTCCTCGATTTCGAGAAGCGCTTCGCCGAAGCGCAGGGCGCACTGGCCACCATGCTCCTCTCGGGACAACTTCGCCACCGCGAGCACGTCGTTGAAGGTCTCGATCGCGCCCCCGAGGCTCTCGGGTTGCTCTTTAGCGGCGGCAATCACGGCAAGACTCTGGTTCGCGTCGACGAGACGTTGCAACTTGGCTGACTCGCTCGTCGCCATGGTGCGTCGAAACTGGCAACCCGTGACGATCTCACTCTTTTTGGTCGCGCTGGTCGCGGGGTTCGCCCCCTTCGGCGCGGTGGCGTCGCTGAACAAGGTGGCGGGCTACTTCGGTCACCACAGCTCGACCAAGACCCTCCAAAGTGTGGTGGGACTGTCGGGTTCGCAGTTAGGAATTGGGCTGGCGGTGCTGCGCTTTGCTTCGCTGGGTGCCCTGCCGCTGTCGTCCCTGGCTGATCGCTGGGGCCGGACCTCCATGTTGCGGCGCACGATGGCGGTCGGTCTCACCATTACCGCGTGCGCGGCGCTCAGCCCGTCCTACTGGTTCTTTGTCGCCTGCTTCGCCTTGGCGCGCCCCCTGCTCAGCGCCACCACCGCCCTGGTTCAGGTCATCACCGTGGAGCTGTCGAGCACCGCGTCGCGCATCGACCGACTCGTGATCATCTCGGCGGGCGCGGGCGTAGGTGCGGGCCTGGCCGCCATCGTGTCGGGTCTGATTCGCGGTCCGGACTCCTTTCGCTACGTCTTCGCCCTGGCGATCGTTCCGGTGTTCTTTCTGCGACCGTTGTTGCGCTCGATACCCGAACCGACGTTTCGCGGCGCCGCCGACGCGCTGGCGCGCGTGGGCGCGGTGCCCGCGGGCCTTCGCGCTCGCGTGGCTGCGGTGGGGGCGATCGTCTTTGTCGTGGGCGTGATCTCGGGCCCCGCGGGCGGCTTCACCTTCGTCTACGGCGAGAGCGTGCTCAAGATCTCTTCGGTCACGGTCTCACTCGTGGTGGCCCTCAGCGCGCTCACCGGGCTGGGCGGCTTGATCCTCAGTCGCTACTGCGCCCGCGTGCTCGGCCGACGCGGCACCATCATCCTGGGCACGCTCGCCACCGCGGGCATGGCGGTGCTCGCCTACGGCGGGGGCAAACTCGCCTTCGTGGTGGGCTACATGGGCGGCGTCGCCGCGGGGGGCCTGCTCGCGCCCGCCCTCAGCGCCCTCAGCACCGAACTCTTTCCTCACGTCACGCGCGCGACGGCGGCCGGGTGGATTGTGGTGGCCGGCGTGCTCGGCGCCATGGCCGGGCTGTTGATGTTCGGGTTCGTGGGCGACCGCGTGCACGTCACGGGTGCCGGATCTCTCCTGCCCGCGGCCCTGCTCACGTTCTTGCCACTGCTACCCCTGCTCGGTCTGCTCTACACGCTGCCCGAAAGCTCGCGCATGGACCTCACGTAGCGGCCGGTGAGGTCGCCGCGGTGCGCGGGGAGCGGGCCCGGCTGCGGGGCTACATCGCCTGGAAGTGTGGCGGCTTAGATGCGGCCGGTCTCGCTCAGCGGTTGGAGCCTTCGACGTTCACGTTGGGCGCTCGATCTCATTGAGGAGCATGCGCGGCACGTCGGCCACGTGAACTTAACTCGCGAGTCGGTGGACGGCCTCGTGGGTGACGACCGCCAGAGCTAGTCCAAGGCGACGTCGGCCACCAGAGCGAGGTGGTCACTGCCGCCGTCGCGCGTGAAGCTGTCGAGACCCACCCAGGGTCCGCGTCCCAGGATGTGATCGATTTGAGAGTGGGGATGGGGCGTGGGCCAGGTGCGCCCGCGCGCCAGCGTTTTCCAGCCCGGCAAAAAGGCGCGCAACAGTGGTCGCCAGCAGTTGAAGTCACCGCCGATCAGCAGCGGAACTCCAGGCTCGAGGCCGGCGGCGATCTCGTTGATTCTGCGGTACTGGCGGTGCGAGCCGTGGCTGATGTGCGCACCGTGCACCGCCAGCACGTAGAAGGGCCTCGTACCGTCGTGCAGGCGCGCGACGTGCACCGCGCGCTGGACGCGCTCGCGCGGCAGTCGCCCCAGAGCAATGGTCTCAAAGCTCTCCACGGGGTAGCGCGAAAGGAGTCCGAGTCCCCAGGTGCCCGGCTCAAAGCGCGACACGCCCGAGCGCGTGGCGAGCTGATCACGGGTGAGCTCGCGGTGTTCGAAGAGATAGACCCCGCGTTCTCCGGTGAAGTGCGCGCGCTTGGGCTGCCAAGATTTTGTGCCCGCTCCGGTCGTCACCCGTTCGCCGCGTGCCAGGGCGACGAATCCGCCCTCGGCGCCCAGGCTCTGGCGCAGGTCGTCGAAAAAGTCTGGGCCGTGGTCGCCGCGCCACATCTCGGGAAGGATCATCACGTCGGCGTCGAGGGCTTTGACGACGTCAAGGACCCGGGTGGGTCGACCCCATCCATCGACTCCGGCGTGGAGGTTGAATGTCGCGACGCGCACCGATCAACACTAATGGGGCGCGTGAAGCGGGTGTGGCAGTCTCTAATGGTGGAATCCGTCGACGTCACCTTCGGACATCGCCTGTGGTGGGTCGACTCGTTCATCGGTGACGCGGAGCGCGGCAACCCCGCGGTGGTGGTGCTGCTCGAGCATCCGCTTCCCGACGACGAGATGCAACAGATTGCCTTCGAACTCGGGGTGTCCGAGACGGCCTTCGTGCGCGACGTGGGAGATCAGTGGTCGCTGCGCTGGTTCACGCCCACCGTCGAAGTCGACCTGTGTGGACACGCCACGCTGGCGGCGGCGCACGTGCTCATGAATGAACTCGGCGCGCCGGGCAGTCGCTTCTTCTTCGAAACCCGCTCGGGGTTGCTCTCGGGCTGTCGCCTGCCCGACGGACTGGTAGGAATCGACCTGCCGCGCTCGTACTTAGAGCCCATCGATCCCTCCGACTTAAACGGCGCGCTCGGCGAAGTGAGCGAGGCCTACCAGGCCGGCGCCAACAGCGTGCTCGCCATCGTGCGTGACTACGAGACCCTCTGCGCGCTGGCGATCGACCAGCTCAGCCTCTTTCTCGTTCCTTCCTCGATCGTCATTGTGGCCTGCGTGGGCGGGCCGGAGGCGGACGTGTCGATCCGGGTCTTCGCGCCGCGCCTAGGCCTGGCCGAAGACCCGGTAACCGGCAGCGCGATGTGCGCGCTCGCTCCGTGGTGGGTGGAGAAGTCCGGGTCGCCCACCGTCACGGTGCGCCAGGCTTCTTCGCGCGGGGGCGTGATGTACGCGCGCCTCTTCGAGAGCAACGTCGAGGTCGCGGGACTGGCGCGCACGTTCTTTAGTGGGGAGATCTACCCGTGAGCGAGACGATTGGTCCGGGCGCGCGCACCCGCGTACGCCGCTTACCAAAGAAGGCCTCCTACGACAAGGACGTCGTCTACGCGATTCTCGACGAAGCGTGGGTCTGTCACGTTGCGGCCAACGTGGCGGGGCAGCCCACCGCCCTGCCGACCCTGCACCTGCGCGAGAAGGACACCATCTATTTACACGGCAGCCCGTCCAATCAGGTCTTGACGTCGGTGCTGCGCGAGGGCCAGGCCTTCGTGACGGTGACGATCTTTGACGGGCTACGCCTGGCCCGTAGCGGATTCGAGTCCTCGATCGCGTATCGCTCGGTGGTGGCGGTCGGGGCGGCTCGCGAGGTTGACGACGCCCCGGAGAAGTCCCGGGTGCTCGAGCGATTCGTCGATCGCGTGCTGGCGGGACGAGCGAGCGAGGTGCGAGAAATGAGCGAGCGCGAGCAGAAACTCACCCTCGTGGTGGCGGTGTCGATCGACGAGGCTGCAGCGAAGATCTCTGCGGGGCCGACCGAAGACGACGAGGACGACCAGGCGCTGCCCATCTGGGCGGGCACCGTGCCCGCGCGCCTCGTCTTCGACGAGCCCGTCGCCGACCCGCACGGCGCGATGGCGAGCGGACAGATCGAGGTGCCCGCCTCGGTGCGCCGACTCTTGGAGGGTCAGTGAACACCGACGCACTCACGGCGCAGCTGTTGGCGATCGAACCCGTCGACGAGCGCGAAGCCCGTTCGATCGAAGCGACGCTGGATCGGCTCGCCCAGTCGGTTGATCCCTTCGACGAACATGCGAGTCCGCGCCACCTGACGGCCTCGGCGTTCGTGGTCTCCTCACGCGGGGTCATCCTGCACCGGCACAAGCGCCTGGGCATCTGGGTGCAGCCCGGCGGTCACGTGGACGCGGGGGAGTTGCCCGAGTCGGCGGCGTGGCGCGAAACCAACGAAGAGACCGGACTGCGCGCGCGCCTGGCGACACCGGCCACGGTCTTTCACGTTGACGTCCACCCGGGTCCCCACGGGCACACTCACTACGACCTGCGCTACGTGCTGGTGAGCGAGCCCGAGGACCCTGCGCCGCCCGAGGGCGAGAGTCCCGAGGTCTACTGGTTCGACTTCGCGCGCGCTCCCTTGCGCGCGGAGACGTCGTTGGCGCCCGCGCTCGTCAAATTGTCCGACTGGTACGCGAGCCTGGGGGTGGCAAACTAAATCGTGAGCGACACCGACGCGCTGCGTAGCCTCATGGAAGCCGATCGATGGATGGAGCGCGTGCGCGCCCAACGCACTCATCTGCCCGAGATCGCCGAACTCGCGGAGCTCGAAGCGCAGTTGCGTGGGCAACTCTCGAGCCTGCGCGAGGCCGAAGCCCTTCTCACCCCGGTGCTGGCGCGCTCGCGCGCACTTGAAGCGGAGTCCGAGCGCCTGCGCCTGCGCGCCAAAGATCTCGACGACGCACTCTCGAGTTCCACCGCGGGCGCGCGCGAACTCAGCGCCATTCAGGGCGAGCTGGGGCACGTGCGCGAACTCCTGTCGCGCAGCGAGGACGTTGAGATCGAGTTGCTCGAAGAGAGCGAACCGCTGGCCGCGCGTATCGAAGAGATCAAGGCCAGCGCCCAGCCCGGCGTGCACCGGCGCGCGGAACTTCTCGAGGTCATCAAGGGCCTGCAATCCTCCCTGGATGACGAAGTCGCATCCTTGGCGCACGCGAGAGAAGAGACGGCTCGCGCGGTGCCGGTGCCCCTGCGTGTTCGCTACCAGTCGGCCCTCGAGCGCGTGGGTACCTCGGGGGCCGAACTCGTGGTCGAGGGGCGCTGTGACGGGTGTCGCCTGCGGCTCTCGCCCCTAGATCTGGACCACCTTAAGGCCAAGGCCCCCGATGACTTCATGGACTGTCCCGAATGCGGAAGGATTCTGTTGCGGTGATCGCCCTGGTGCGCCACGCACAGTCGACGTCGAATGCTCAAGGACTGGTGGCCGGTCGAAGCGACGCACAACTCACCGAGTTGGGCACGCGTCAGGCGCGGGCCCTGGCGCCCTGGCTGGTCGGCGCGTCGCGGCTGTGGACGTCGCCGCTCCTGCGCGCGAGACAGACCGCCGCGCTCGCGGTGCCTCATCTCGAGGCGACGCTGAAGGAGAACTTCATCGAGCTGGACTACGGAGACTTCGAGGGCGCCAGCGCCCAGGTGGAGCCCGGGGTGGGCTGGCGCGCGTTAGAGAACCGCCACGACGAGGCCTTCGCCGGCGGGGAGTCGCTCGCCGAGCTAGATCGCCGCGTCGCGAAAGAACTGGACGCTCTCTTGGAGGACGACGCGAGCGAGATGCACTCGCCCGACCAGCATTTGGTGATCGTGAGCCACGTGTCGCCGATCAAGTCGGCGCTGACCTGGGCGCTGGGGATACCGGGAAACGTCGCGTGGCGGATGCGCCTCGACAACGCGTCACTCACCCTGATTGGCGAGCGGGGCGGCCGCGCCTACCTGTACCGCTACAACGCCGTGCCGGACTCCGCCTAGAACTGACACTCGGTCACGAACGCACCACGAAGTTCGCAAATCGGGCCAAACAGAATTCTCCTCTCGTTGCGACACACAACGTTCAGAATCTCCTGAGAAAACAACGGAGCCCGCCTGCTCCTTAAAGGAACAGGCGGGCGCTCGATGTTTGGCCCCCCCAGCCAATAGGGAAAAAGTTAGTGCCTCTTTTGACGGGTACCATGCTCAGGAAGGGCTGTAAATACGGCATTGTGAGCATATTCACAAGAAGGGGTCATCGTGGAGCGACGCACATTGGGACCGGGGCTTGAGGTCTCCGCGTTGGGTCTGGGTTGCATGGGTATGAGCGAGTTTTACGGGGCGCTCGACGACGCCGAGTCGGTGGCCACCATTCGCGAGGCGCTGGACCGGGGCGTGAACTTCCTCGACACCGCCGACATGTACGGTCCGTTCACCAACGAGAAACTGGTCGGTTCCGCGATCGCGTCGCGCCGCGACGACGTGGTTCTGGCAACCAAGTTCGGCAACGAGCGCAGTGCCGACGGGTCCTATATTCGCGTGAACGGTACGCCGGAGTACGTGCGGGACGCTTGCGACGCGTCACTGGGGCGACTGGGCGTGGAGTACATCGACCTCTACTACCAACACCGCGTCGACCCCACCGTGCCGATCGAAGAGACGGTTGGCGCGATGAAGTCACTGGTTGAGGCGGGCAAGGTGCGACACTTGGGACTCTCCGAAGCCGCACCCGCCACCATTGAGCGGGCCTGTTCGGTGCACCCGATAACCGCACTCCAGAGCGAGTACTCGCTCTGGACCAGAGATCCCGAGGACGGTGTGCTCGAAACCTGTCGGCGCCTCGGGGTGGGATTTGTCGCCTACAGCCCGCTCGGTCGCGGTTTCCTCACCGACGAAATCGAGAGCCGCGAGACCGACGAGAGCGACTTTCGCACCCACAATCCTCGCTTCGAGGGCGCCGCGCGCGAGCACAATCTCACCCTGGTGCGCCAACTTCGGAGTGTCGCGCAGGCGAAGGGCGCGACGCTCGCCCAATTGGCCCTCGCCTGGGTGCTCTCGCGCGGAGGCGACGTCGTGGCGATCCCCGGAACGAAGCGCCGCCGCTGGCTGCGAGAAAACGTGGCGGCCCTGGACATTGTCTTGAGTGCCGAGGAGATCGCGGCGCTCGAGGCGGCCGTACCGAGAGGCTCGGTGCAGGGGGATCGATATCGCGGGGCGACGATGGCGAGACTTAACGGCTGACTAAGCGTCCCTCGCGCAGTTCGACCACGACGTCACACCACGCCACGACGTCGGCGTCGTGGGTGGCGACAATGATGCTGGCCCCGCTGGTGGCGAGGAGAGATAGGACCCGCGCGGTCTCTGTGCGTCCGAGTCCGGCGGTGGGCTCATCGAGCACGACCACCTCGGGCGCGCTCACCAGGCAGCGCGCGATGGCGACGCGGGCTCGCTCGCCACGCGAGAGGTCCTCGAACTTTGTCGAACCCTCGGCGGTGATGCCGAGGCTCGCCAGGTCGCTCATCGCGTCGCGAGTTCCGGTGCGCCCGAGGGCCACGACGTCCCGGGCGTACCCCCGAGTGAGTCCGGGTTCGCTCGCCACGTAGGCGACGCGACGGCGCAACTCGGTTTCGTCAAGGTCTTCGATCGCGACGCCGCCCAGAGTGATGTCACCCGACGCGGGCTCGTCGAGGTCCACGATCGCGCGCAGCAATGAGGACTTGCCGACTCCCGACTCGCCCACCAGTGCGACCCTGGTGTGAGGTTCAACGCGCAGGTCGCCTCGCCCGAGGAGTTCGCGCCCGTCTTGAACGAGGGTCACCTCGCGCAGAACCAGCGACGAGTTGGTCCAGGCCGCGCTGCGTGACCGGGGAGCCACGGCCAGGGACTCGAGGCGCTCGCCGCCGCCATTCACGGCGACCGCTGCGGCGAGGGAGGCGCGCAGCGAACTCATTGCCTCGAACGTGCCCAGAGCAATCACGCTCGCGACCGCGAGCCACACGGGCGAAGTCGCCGGTCGACTCGCCAGCGCGCCCAGGGCGAGGAGGGACGACGCGACGACGACCAGTTCGCTGAGCCGGCGCCGCCGCGCCGAGGTTTCCTCGGCCTCGCTCATTCGTGCCACGAACAGCGCGCTGCGCCCTTCTACGACGTCCAGTCGCCCCAGGAGGTCGAGCTCGGGCGCCGCGGCGCTCAGCTCTACGAGTTGGGCGCGGTACTCGCCGCGCGCACTTCGCAGGGCACGGTCGCACGCGAGATCCCTGCGCGTTAGAGCGCACAGCCCCGCGACGCCGAGGAGTTGGGCGAGAGCGAGGTTCATCGCGCAGATCCACCACTGACCCTGCGCAGGCAGGCAACCCACGACCAGGTCGCCCACGACGAGCACGGCCAGGACGTCGACGAAGGGGATGACCCCGCGCAGCCACAGATCCTGCAGTTCGTCGGTGTCGCCGAGGGCTCGCTCGAGGAGGTCGCCACTCGCGTACGCACGCCAGCGCGAGTAGCTGAGCTGGCCGACTTCTAGGACCAGCCAGCGCCGCCAGCGCGACACCGCGAAGAAGCCGAGTTGATGGGCGCCAAGTCGCTCGCCGTAACGAAGGGGCGAACGCAGGAACGCGAAAATCTCGATGAGCACCAGCGCAACGGCCACCGCGCGCAAACCTGGCCGCGCTGAACTGTCCACCAACAGCCCGACCGCCCCGGCTAAGAGCGCGACTCCGGTCGCGTTCGCAACGAAACCCGCGCTCAGCGCCTGTAGAAGTTGGCGCCGGGGTGGTTGGGCGCGCCCCAACCAGCGTCGCAGCCGCGCGAGATCGTCGCTCACGCGCGCAACTCGATACGTTGGTCGACCCGAGTGAGCAGCGTGGAGTCGACGCTCGCTTCGAGAATCGCTACGCCGCGCGCGGCGTCGAGGGCGGTGCGGATCGACGATCGCGACTCCTCGTCGAGGACTCCAGTGACGTCGTCCAGTACGAGCAGGGCGGCGTGCGCTAAGAGCGCGCGTGCGATGAGAATCCTCACTTTCTCTCCGTCGCTCAGCCCGCGTCCGTCACTCGTGAGTTCTGCGTTGAGATCAGAGAAACGCTCGCCGCGGAGTCCGAGCGAGGAGAGTACCGCACGCACCTCCGCGTCAGAAGTGTCGGCACCCAGGACCAGATTCGTGCGCAGCGAGCCAGATAGCAACGTACTTTCTGCGCTGACGAAGCCGACGGGCTGAAGTCCGCGGCGCGACGTGCCCGCACGCGGCTCGCGCCAGCCCAACAGCGTGTGCAACAACGTCGTCTTTCCCACCCCTGAGGGTCCGGTGACGACCAGTCGATCGCCGGGACCAATGCTCAGTGACACTTCGTCGTCATGCGCCTCGGTGACCAGGGCCTCGGCCACGAGGGTCTCATCGGTAGTGAATGGGCCGCCATGGTCGTGGACCTCCAAGACGTCGCGGGCCTTTTCGGCGTTCTCGCGTCGATGGAACTCCACGCCGTATCGTCGAATCTGAGTAAAAAGTTCCGCCGTCACCAGGACCGCGAGGAGGGCCCGCACGAGACTGAGGTGGCCCTCTAACAGCGCGAAGCCGACCACCATCGCCACCAGGCCCACGCTCACGCCGCTTAAGAACTCGGTCACCAGCGACGACTCGAGGGCCACGCGGATGGCCCTCATCGCCAGGGCGTGCTCGCTGTCGGAGAGGGCGGCTATCTCGTCCGCTCCGTAGGTCACGGCGCCCAGAGCACGCAGTTCAGGGGCGTGTTGCAGGACCTCGAGCTGGCGCACCTCTAAGGTCGCTCGCCGCGCTCGGTAGCGCTGAGCCGCGGCGTCGCTGCGCCTCCCCGAGCGGGCGTAGAGCGGTATCGACAGGGCGAGCAGGCCGAGCGTGATCACCAGCGCTATCCAGCCCGCCGAGCGCCACACGATCAGGACGCCGACTAACGACGTCGCGGCGCCGGCGCGAAGACGCTCGAGTTCTGGCGCGGCGGCGGCGTGATCGACGGCGAGGGCGAGGTCGCCGCGGGCCCGATCCCCCTCGCGTCGCGGCCGACGAAGCTGGAACACGATTCTGCTGCGCCACCAACTTCGCTCGCGCGCCGCGCGGGCGCGCGACCACTCGTCGAGCACGCTCGCCACCAGCCAGCGCAGGGCGGTCGTGAGCATTAAGAGGAGAATGCCCCGGTTGACGCGATGCTCGGCGACATCGGAGATCGCGAGGGCGCCTAGGGCGGCCAGCGACAAGAAGGCGAGGCTCGAGAACACCCCCAGCGCGCTCGCAGGCATCGGGTGCCTCTTCGACGTCAGGTCACGAGAAGCGTCAGCCACCGTGCAATGCTAATGACCGCCTTAGCGATCTTCGAGCCCGTCGTCGCGGTGCGCGAGCGAGCGCGCAGGCCCGTTGAGCCAGTCACGCAGTGCTTTGGTGGCGCGACAGTCGTCTTCGTTGTACGCGATGATTCTCTCGCGCGACGCCAGAGATTCACCGGAGTCGTCGCGCGTGGCCTCCTCGTACCAGACCATGGACGCTTCGCCGCTGGGATTCTCATCTCGCCAGTGAAATCCGGCGGCCCTGGCGAGTTGCTTGAGCCCCAGGGGCCCCTCGGTCTGAATCTGGCGTTTGGCCAGTTCGTGCACGTCGATCCACTCGGCGGGATCGGCGCGGCGAAAGTGCAGCAGGTCCTCGATGCGGGGTCCGTGCGAACTCGGGTGAGCGACCGCACGATTCATGGCTCCGTCCTCGGCCGCCGCCCAGAAGCAGTAGGCGGCAAAGCTCAGCCCTCGGTCGCGGCACACGTCACGGACCTCGCTCAACCAACTCCAGAAGTCACCAAAGACCCGCGATTCGACTTCGGGGCTCAGTTCGGACCAGTCGACGAAAGCGCGATAGCCCGCCGACAGCCCCTCGACGGGTTGGCGAAGGGTGAGGTAGGCGCCCCACAGGTACGTGGCGTCGTCGTAGCTTTCCATGTCGACGTCCACTTCGACGTCGGCGATCGGGCAGCCCACCTCGGCGGCGTCGACGATGCGCAAGTATTCGCCGCGCCGGTGCACGCGCGCGCGATAAATCAGATCGTCGAGCTTGTCGATGCTGCGACCGAGTATCTCTTCTGGTCGGTGCGCTTCGAGCGGGTTGATCGCGGCGTGGCGCGAGGTGCGGGCCAGATACGGGTCGAGCCGGGCGAGCGCGTCGCGAGTAGCAACACCGTGCTCACGCAGAAGCAGCTGTTGATCGAAGGAGGTAAAGCGCACCAGCGACACATCGTCACTGCGGTCGAGCTCTGCTTCGCAGTGCTCGGCGAAGGGGCACTCGGGACAGTCGCGGTGCCAGTAGGGAACGGTGGGGAACGGGGCGTCACCCTGGCGCCAGCGATCGTGAGCGTGAAGTACGCCCACTCGCTCTTCGTAGAGGTGGTCGTAGGTCGCGAGGTTGAAGCGGGGGTAGCTCTTGCCCCCCAGGTCGAACCACCACAGTCGGTCCTGGCGGTCCACGATCGCCCCGCGCCAGAGGGGGTCGGCTTGTCCCAGGGCGCCGAGCACTCGTGAGGCCTGGGCGAGAGCGAGACCGCTGCGGGTCATGGGCGGTCCCGAACGAACGCCCACCCCGGCCACGAACGAGGCGTCGGTGGGCCGGGGGTGTTCGAGAGACCCCTGCAGGGTGCGTCGCGTACTGGCGGCCTCGATCACTTCGTGGTTCTTCACGAGTAACGGCGCGTAGGTGAAGTTCTCGTCCACGCGGCCCACGCGGATAAGCGCCTGTACCGACGCCGAGCGTCGGCCCACCTCGTCGGAGGGCAGTTGCGGTGCGAGGATGAGTGGCGCACCCTCAGCCATCAGCCCCCTCGTCTCTCGCTGCCCGCGGGCGCGGGTCGACTCGGCGTGAAGTTGTTCCATGCGCTCGAGCACGGCGCGCCGGTGTTCCGCGGCGCTGCGCCGTCGACGTTCTATTTCGGGCGAAAGGGCGTCCGGCTCGTAGTCGAAAGGCGCTCCGCGCGACAGCGCGATGCGGTGAACGCAGGCGAGCACTTCGTCGCTGCGCAGATCCGCGTTCACCGCACGAGCCTACGAGGCGGCCGGCTTTTCGTTCCGCCAGCTACGCCACAGTGCGGCGTACTCTCCCTCGAGCGCGACGAGTTCATCGTGGGTGCCGATTTCGGCGATCGCACCGTCCACCACCACACAGACGCGGTCCGCGTCGTGGGCCGTGTGCAGGCGGTGCGCGATGGCGATCACCGTACGCCCCGAAAGAACCGCCGCCAGCGAGCGTTCGAGGTGTCGCGCGGCCCGAGGGTCGAGCAGGGCCGTCGCCTCGTCCAAGACCAGCGTGTGGGGATTGCTCAGCACCAGTCGAGCCAGCGCCAACTGCTGAGCTTGGGCCGGGGTGAGGAGAAAGCCCGTCGTGCCTAACTCGGTGTCGAGCCCCGCGGGAAGGCGCTGGACCCATTCGAGGGCGTCCACGGCGGCGAGCGCCGTCTCGATCTCGGGGTCGCTTGATTCGGGCCGCGCCAGGGCCAGGTTGTCGCGCACCGAGCCGATGAAGATGTGGTGTTCTTGCGTGACCAGCGAGACGTGGCGGCGCAGGTTGGCCAGCGGCATCTCGGACACTTCGAGGCCCCCGAGCAGAACCGCCCCCGCGCGCGGCGCGTCGATGCCCGCGATGAGGCGCCCGATCGTCGACTTGCCCGCCACCGAAGGGCCCACGATCGCCAGGCGCTCTCCCGGCCGCACCGTGAGCGAGATGCCTTGAAGGACGTCGTGGCCCTCGCGGTAGGCGTAGTAGACGTCGTCGAGCACGATCGTCTCGTCTTCGGGCTCGGGCCCTTCGCTCGGGCGGTCGTCCTTGACGACCGAGACCCCGACCAGACGGGCGAGCGAGGTCTGGCCGATCTGGAGTTCGTCGAGCCAGGACACGATGCGGTCGAGGGGGTCGTTGATCTGCACCACGTAGAGCGTGACCGTGGTCGCGGCGCCGATCGCTACGACGTGGTGGATAGCCAACCAGCCGCTCCAGGCGAGGGTCACGGCCACCGCGACGGCGAAGGCTCCTTCGATCGTGGGGAACCAGACCATGCGCATGAGCAACGTGTACATCTCGGAGTAGAAGGACTCGCGCACGTTGCTCTCGATGCGGGCCACCTGGCGCTCGGCGAGGCGATGGGCGTCAATAGTGCGCGCGCCCTCGGCGGTCTCGGCGACCGTGCCCGAGAGCGTGGCGTAGCTGATGCGCTCGCGGCGGTAGCCCGGGGTGGCGTAGCGCAGGTACCAGCGCGTCGAAAAGAACAAAACCGGCAGCGAGACGAGACTGGCCACACTCGCCAGGGGGCTCACCAAGAGCATGGCCCCCAGGGTGAGGATCGCTTGGAGAATCGCCACGAGCCACTCGGGCACCGCGAAGCGCACGGTGCGCGAGAGCGCCTCCATATCGTTCGTAGTGCGACTCAGTAGGTCGCCGGTGCCCGCGCGCTCCACTTCCACCAGCGGCAGCGCCAGCACGCTCTCTAAAAACTCCTCGCGCAACTGGGCGAAGACGACCTCGCCGAGCACGTAACTGCGCCGCCGCGCGAAGTAGGTGAGCAGCGCGTAGGCGAGCGACGCGACCACCAGAATCGAGACGTACCAGACGATCTTGTGCGTGCTCAACTGGTGATCGGAGGCGAAGTTGGTGATCTCGCCAATGACCCAGGCGGGAATCAGCCCCATGACGGCGGCCAAGGCGTAGAGCGAGAGCATGCGCGAAAGTGGGCGCCGGTGCTGGCGCATGAGGATGCGCGCGTAGGCCATGACGACCTGCGTGCTGGCAGTGGGCAGCTGGTTGGATCGAGCACGCGCCGCTGGTTCGCTCATTCGCCCTCCTCGCGCAGCACGATCTGGCGATAGCGCGCCGAGCGCGCAGTGAGTTCATCGTGGGTGCCCGCATCGACGACCCGGGCGTGATCGAGCACGAAGACCCGATCGACTTTTTCGAGCAGCAGGGGGCTGGTGGTGGCGATCAGAGTGGTGCGCGGCCCGCGCACTTCGCGCAGGCGCGCGGCGATTCGCCCTTCGGTGTGGGTGTCGACGGCCGAGGTGGGCTCGACCAAGATGAGGACGTCCGCCTCGGTCAACATCGCGCGCGCCAGGCTCAACCGCTGGCGCTGGCCCCCGGAGAAACCTCGCCCTCGCTCTTCGACGATGGTCGAGAGTCCGTCGTCGAGGGCGTCGAGGACGTCTAAGGAGCTGGTGGCTCGGAGAACCGACAAGATGCGCTCGTCGTCGGCGAGCTCGTGGGGCATGAGTTCATAGCGCAGTTCGCCCGAAAAAAGTCGCGGCTCGATGTCGCTCACCACGACGTGGCGGCGCACGTCGCTGAGCGCGAAGGCGCCCAAGAGCTCGTCGTTGAGAAAGACCTCGCCGTCGTCGGCGAGGAAGCGCCCGAGGCGGTCGGCCTGTCGCGCAGACTCGCTGGGCTCGTCACTGACCAGTGCGCAGAGCTGACCGTTTTCGAGCAGGAGTCCGCTGCGGCGATCCTCGAGGGTACGCACGCGCTCGGGCCAGGCGAGCGGGTGCGCGGGGCTCGTGACCGAGGGCGCGATGGCCAGCACCCGCAGCACCTTGCCCGCGCCCACGTAGGCGCGCGTTGCTTGGATCACGTAGTCGATCGCGGTGCGCAGGGGAGTGGTGAGGAACATCGAGTACCCGAAGAAGGCGACCAGTTGTCCGGCTTGGAGGGTGCCATTCATCACGTCGCGCGCGCCAAGGAATGTCACCACGCCCGTCAGGATCGCGGGCAGGAGCACCTGGCCCGATTCGAGGCCGGCTTGGGGAGGCGCGACGCGGGTTCCCATCGCGCGCACGACCTGGCTCTGGCGCCGGTAGTTCTCGAAGAAGACCTCTTCGCCCCCGACTCCGCGCAGGATGCGCAGGCCCGCCACCGTGTCCGCTCCGAGCGCGGCCAGGCGACCGGCGGCCTCGCGTTGGGCCGCCTGGGTGCGGTGCAGGGGTTTCATGAGGGGCACGGTGAGCGAACCCAGCACCGGCACCCCGACCAAAACGACCAGTCCGAGTTCAACGGAGGTGGAGAGCAGGATGACCGATACCACGATCCAGGCCACGATGGCCCCGGCGAATCGAGCAAAACTGTCGTAGGTGCTGCCGATGCGCACGGCGTCGGCCGCCACCGTATTGACCACGTCGCCCGAGGGGATCTCGTCGGTGAGCGCGGTGCCCGTGGTGGTGATGTGGCGGCCCACCACTTGGATCGTGCGATAGGTCGCCTGCATCCAGTTCGTGACCGCCAACTGGTGGCGCAGCGAGCCACAGACCGCCTGGATGACGCCCAGGGCCACCACGACGCCGACCCACTTCCACAGTTCGCCGGTGTCGTGGTTCTCGACGCCCTGGTCGATGGCCGCGCCCACGGCGTACCAGACCAGGGCCTGGGCCACCATCCAGCCGATACCAAAGAGCGCGTTCAAACTGAGCAGCCATCGCTGGTGACCAGCGAGCCAGGTGAGATAGCGAAGGGGCGAAGCGGTGTCGGGCGTGCCGGGTTCTGCTACCGGGAGTTCGCGGTAGGGAAGGTGTGGCACGAATTGTCCTTCCTCGTCGGTGTCGGAGATTGAATAAGGGATGGTGAGCCGACCTGTAAGCGGGGTTCTGTCCACCTTCTTGCGAAGGCTGAGCGGCCATCCATCTAAGCGATCTACCTCGGGAGTGCCTTCACGAAGAAGGCCGGCGGGCCGCCTCCCATGCTTGATCTTGCTCCGGGTGGGGTTTGCCAAGCCGCCACGGTCGCCCGCGACGCTGGTGCGCTTTTACCGCACCGTTTCACCCTTACCTGTACTCGGTTTCCCGAGCCATCGGCGGTCTGTTCTCTGTGGCACTGTCCTGCACGTCACCGCGACTCACGTCTCGTGAGCACCCTGCCCTGTGGAGCCCCGACTTTCCTCAACGCACTGACGTGCGCTGCGACCACTCAGTCAACTCACCATCCGCTCCGATTTTGTCACAGTGAACCGCTCTGAACAAGCGACAGTTGTGTTACAACGAGCCAGGTAGCCTCGCTCCGTGGCAGAGACGCGCGGCGACGAACAGGTCCTTGAGGTGGGCCAGTTCTATCAGCTCCTCACCACGCATCTCGAAGAAGGTTTCGGGCGGCGCCGACCCCGCTGGGTCCGCGGCGAGATCGCCAAGGTGTACGAAAAAGGCCACGTGTACGTGGACCTCGTCGACGCCGGCACCCACAGCGACACCAAACGCCCGGTGCTCAACGCGCACTGCTGGGCGACGCCGTGGGGGCCGCTTAAGAAACGACTGGCGAGCGAGGGGGTCGTGCTCCAGGCCGGCATGGTGGTCAGTTTCTACGGGTTCGTGGACCTCTACGCCCCCCAGGGCCGGATCGGCTTCACGATCACCGACGTCGACGTAGAAGGGCTGCTCGGCGACGTGGCCAAGAAGCGCCAAGAACTGCTCGCCCGCCTGCTGGGCGAGGGGCTCGTAGAGGCGAACAAGCGCGTCGCCCTTTCGCCCGTGCCGCTGCGCGTGGGGTTGATCGCCAGCCCGGGCACCGAGGGATACCACGACTTCACGGGGCAACTGCTCTCCTCCCGCTTCAGTTTTGCGATCACTCTCGTCAAAACCCTGGTGCAGGGAGAAGGCGCCCCGGCTCAGATCGCCGCGGCCCTGGACGCGCTCAGCGCTCACGGCGTCGATCTCATCTGCGTGGTGCGAGGCGGCGGTTCCAAGGGTGATCTGGCGTGCTTCGACGACGAGCGCGTCGCTCGAGCGATCGCGCGCTGCGCCACGCCCGTGTTCACGGGCATCGGACACACCGGAGACGAGTCGGTGGCCGACCTCGTGGCCCATACGCGCGCCATTACCCCCACCAAGTTGGGCGAGGAGGTCGTGGCCCTCGTCGCGCGCTGGCACGAGGCCCACGTGGCCACTCCTTCTCGCAAGGTTTTGGACTACTCGCGCGATCTGCTCGGCGAAGCCGACGCCTTCGTCGCCGAACGGCGCCGCACCATGGTCTTTGCGGTACGAGATCGGCTGCGCGCCGAGCAGCGCCACCTCGTGAGCACCCGGGGGCGACTGGTTCTCCAGAGCCGCGGGGTCGTGCGCTCGGCCGAAGCGATGATCCAGACCAGTCGTTCCTTGCTCGTGGCCTACGACCCCGCGCGACGATTCGCTCAGGGCTGGTCGGTCGTGACCAGCGCCCAGGGAGCGGTCGTAAAGTCTCTGGGGGACATTGCGGTGGGCGAGGATGTGCGGGTTCGCGTGAGTGATGGCGCCTTCGTGTCATCGGTAAAGGAAAAGGGGGGCTCGTGAGCCAGTGGAACGAGGCAGCCGAGGAGCTCAATGCCATTGTGGCGTCCTTTGACGAAGGTGAGGTCTCGGTGGACGAACTCTTCGCCAAACTTGAGCGCGCTACCGCGATCATCGAAGACCTCGAAGAGCGACTGGCCCTCACCAAGGCCAAGGTTGATGAGCTCACTCCGCGCATCAGCCGCATCGTTGAAGACGAATGAACGAGAATCTGTACTTTCGCCAGTTCCTTTCCGGCTCCGACTTCGCCGTCGGTGACGCGGTGGCGCTGTCGATGCGCAATTTCTCTTACGCGATTGGGGATTGTCGCAGTGGTGAGGCGGTGCTCGTTGACCCCGCGTATCGGCCCGGGGAGCTCCTGACGGCCCTGAGCGAAGACGGAATGACGTTGGTGGGCGTGATCGCTACGCACTATCACCCCGATCACATCGGCGGCACGTTCATCGGCCAGCGTCACATCGCGGGAATCAAGGAGATCGTCGAGGAACGCGCGGTGCCGATACACGTGCACGCCGAGGAGGTCGACCTCGTGATCGACGGCACCGGGGTGGGCGCGAACTCGATCGTGGCCCACGACGACGGCGAGGTCGTCGAAGCGGGAGGAATCGCGATAACCCTCATCCACACGCCCGGCCACACCCCGGGCAGCCAGTCGTTGCTGGTCGAGGGGCGCTTGTTGAGCGGGGATACGTTATTCGTCGACGGGTGCGGACGCACGGACTTTCCGGGCGGCGATTCGATCGAAATGTACCGATCGCTGATCGAGCGCTTGGGTGAGGTGGGAGACGACGTCGAACTCTTTCCCGGGCACAAGTACTCTCCCGAGTCTTCCTTGGACCTGGGTGCGGTGCGCGCGCGCAACCGCGTCTTTGCCGCCGAAAATCGCGAGCAGTGGCTCGCGATGTTTGGCTCCGCGTGACGCCACTGCGCCACGACGATCACCTCGTCGTGGTGGGCGCGGGACTGGCGGGATGGCGTTTCTGTGAGGTGGTGCGCCAGCTGGGATTCAGCGGCGAGATCACCTTGATCGGGGCCGAGGATCGGCCCCCCTACGATCGCCCGCCCTTATCCAAACAGATTCTCGCGGGCAAGTGGGAGATCGCGAAGGCGACTCTGGCGAGCGCGGAACGCCTGGAAAAGACACCCGTGACCCTGCGCCTCGGCTCGCGCGCGACGGCTCTGGACGTCGAACACACCCGCGTGGAACTCGACGACGGAACGCGCGTCGCGGGCACTCACGTGGTGATCGCGACGGGCTCGCTGGCGCGATCGATGAGTTTCGCGTCCTCGGGAGCGCTGCCGACTCTGCGAACTGCGGATGACGCCGAGCGTCTTAACGCTCTTGTTGACGCGGTGGAGCCGGGCGCGACGCTCGGAATCATCGGAGGGGGCTTCCTGGGCGCCGAGGCCGCGACGTCGTGGATGGCCCGCGGCCTACACCCGGTCGTCCTCGAGGCCGCCGCGCGACCCCTGCTCGGGGTGGTCGGCGAGGAAGCCTCGGAGTGGCTCATCGATCTCGCGCCGGACTTCGGCGTGGAGTTGCACACTCGCCAAACTATTCGCGACGTCGCAGCGCGTGAGGACGGCTACCGCATCGAATTCGAGGGTCGCGATCCACTCGAGGTCTCGCTCGTCCTGGCCGCCGTGGGCTCGGTCCTCGATCTCGAGTGGTTGAGCGGCTCGGGGCTCACCCTGGATCACGGCGTCGTGGTCGATGAGAACCTGCAAGCCGCGACCCGCGTGGCCGCCCTCGGTGACGTCGCGCGCTTTCCCTACCGAGGAGACGAGCGCATCCGCGTCGAGCACTGGCAGGTGGCGGCCGACCACGCCTGGCACCTCGCGCACCACTGGATGGGCCACGTGGTGCCCCCCGCGGTTCCCTACTTCTGGTCCGATCAATACGGAAAGAAGATTCAGATGCTCGGACATCCCCGCCCCGACGACCAGGTAGTGCGGGTCATGGGCGGCGACGGGGAGAACAAGTGGCTGGCGCTGTACGCGCGCGAGGGCATCGTCACCGGCGTGCTGAGCCTGAGTAACCCTCGCGCGCTGGCGACCTCGAAGATTCTTCTCGACGAGACGACGACCCTCGACGAAGCGCTGCGCCACGCCCCGTGGACGGCCTAGAAGGAGACGGCGGACAGCTCGGGGATGCTGCGAGCGGCGCGCTCGACGGCGTCGAACCAGATCGAGCGCGCCTCGGCGCGCTCGGCGTCGTCGATCTCGGGCGAGGCAGCGTGGTGAGAGGACGCGATCGACGCGACGTCATCGATGCGGAGATGTCCGGCGCCGACGAGCGCCATGAGGCCGGCCCCGCGGGTGGTCGCCTCGCGCTCGGACGAGACGGCGATGGATCGCCCGCTGAAGTCAGCGAGTCGCTGGACGAAAAAGTTGTTGGTGCTCATGCCGCCGTCCACGCGAATCTGCGCCAGGGCCGATCCGGCTTCGCGCTCGGCCGCCTCGACGAGGTCCGCTCCGCGCTGGGCCACGCCTTCTAACACCGCGCGCGCCAGGTGCGCCGAGCCTGAACCTCGAGTGAGTCCAAAAAAGGCGCCGCGCGCGCCGAAGTCCCAACGCGGCGTGCCCAATCCCAAAAGGGCCGGCACGAAGGTCACGCCCTCGCTCGACGGCACCGAGGCGGCTAACTCTTCGCTGAGCGTGACCTCGGAGATGACGCCCAGATCGGCGAGCCATTGCACGCTCGATCCGGCGCTGAAGTCGATGGCCTCGACTCCCCAGACCACTTCGCCCTCCTGGGACCTCACGACGGTGGGGTAGCAGCCCGAGTCCAGTCGTCGCAGCGTGGCCGGTGGTCTTCCGTGGATCATGTCGAGAATGGCGCCCGTGCCAAAGGTGATCTTGGCACCCGCGTGCACGCACGACTGGCCAAAGAGCGACGCGGACTGATCGCCGACGAGCGCGGTGAGTGGGGGCGCGCCGTCGAGTTCCTTGAGAGAGCCCAATGTTCCCATGGTGTCAACGAGGCACGGCAGGGACACGTCTTCGATGCCCAGCGCTTGGCGCACCTCCTCACTCCAGGCGGTGCCGGTGAGCTCGATGAGTCCACTCACGCTGGCGTTGGAGTGGTCCGAGGCGTATACCTGGCCAGCGCTGAGGTTCCAGGCGAGCCAGGTCTCGAGGGTGGCGAAGCGAAGTTCGATGCCCGGGCGGCCCGAGTTCTCGAGGAGCCACTTCACCTTGGTCGCCGACTGATTCGGGGCGAGGAAGATGCCCCGACCTTGTAAGACCAGGCAGTCCATCACCGTGCGCAGATCCTCCCAGCTGAGGGCCGGTCCTACCGGTAGGGACTCGCGGTCGAAGAGCACGGTGGTGGCGCGCTGGTTGGTGATACCCACGGCCGCACAGCCCCCTCCTTCGCGCAGCGTCGCGTTAGCCAGCTGGCGTGCGATCGAGACGATCTCGAGTGCGTCGTACTCCACTTCGCCCGGTCGCAGACTCCTGCGGGGTAGACGTCGTTGGCGAACGTGGGTCACGTTCCCGGCCTCGTCGACCAGGGCCGTGCGCACCGAGGACGAGCCCACGTCGATCGCGAGCGCCCTCACCACGCGTCACCCGCCAGTCCCAGTACGCCCGGGTTCATAATCCCCGTCGGGTCGAGCATCTCCTTGAGATCGCGCAGCACCGAATACGAGTCGCCCAAGGCGCGAGGCACGAAGCGCGCGCGGTTGCGCCCCACGCCGTGGTGATGACTGATGGCGGCGCCCAGGTCCATCACGACGTCCATTGCTGCGTCCCACGCGCGGCGGTAGAACTCCTGGGGGTCACTCGACTGACCGGCGAAGGTGAAGTAGAGGCAGGCCCCGTCGTCGTAGGCGTGCGACTGGTGTACCGAGGCGACCTGCGCGCCCTCGAGGGCGCCTAGGACGTCGAGTACCCGTCGGTGCAGTTCAGGGAGGATCGACCAGAATCCGGCGACTTCGATGGTGTCGACGACGAACCCGCGCTCCCACAGTGGCCCCAAGGCGCTCACGTCGTTGCGCCGCTCGAGCCAGTGCGCCACCAGTGAGTGGTCGCGGGCCAGCGCGGTCGAACACTCTTCGTCCACGATCGACAACGTGGCTCTCACCAGAGCTTCGTCACCCTCGTCGAGGACGATCAGCGCACAGTCCTCCAGTTCGAAGTTCCGCTTCGACTCGACGCCGTCGTAGAGTCGCAGCACCGCGGGGCGCGCGCCACGTTGGATCACGCGACGACACGCGTCGAGTCCGTGCTCGAAGGAGCCAAAGGAGAAGGCGCGCCGCTCCTCGTAGGTCGCCCGGCGCCGTGCGCGCAGAGTGGCCTCGGTGATCACTCCCAAGGTCCCTTCGGAACCGAGGAACAGACGTGACAGGTCGGGGCCGCAGGCTTCGCGCGGCCCGTGCGAACCCACGTGGACGACGTCGCCGTTGGCGAGCACGACGGTCAGCGATCGAACCATCTCGTCGATGGTCCCGTAGCGATTCGAGAGTTGTCCCGCGCCCCGGCTCGCGATCCATCCCCCCACGCTCGCCAGGTCAAAGGACTGCGGAAAGTGCCCGAGCGTCAAGTCGTGGCGGGCCAAGGCCGTTTCGAGAGCGGGACCCAGAATGCCGACCTCTGTGCGAACTAACCCCGAGGTCGCATCGATGTCGAGCACCCGGTTCATCTCGGTGAGATCCAGAGTGATGGCTCCGGCGAGCGGAGTCGCCGCGCCCACCACGCTGGAACGCCCGCCCTGGGCCGTGACGGGCACGCAGTGACGCGACGCGACGCGCAGCGTGGCGCGCACGTCCTCGGTGGTGGCTGCGAACACCACGCACCCCGGCCATTGTTCGACCCGACCCGCGTGCACCTCGGGGATGAGCCGCGGCCACCAGTCGCGGGCATGGTTGGCGCGACTCATCGCCGAGGTGTCGACGCGCAGACCCGCTCCTTCGAGTTCGTCGAGCACCTCGGACGCGAGACTTTCGGGGGCTACCGGGACCTCGCGATACGAGTTGGGCATCGGTCGCTCGGACATCACACGCGCAAGCCCGCGTTGGCGAGCTCTCGGGTAGCGCCCTCTCGATACGTCGCTACTTCGCGCGCGACGTCGTCCTCGTCCCAGTGGAGGGTCGAAGCGACCAGGCGCGCCACCGATTCGGCGCCCTCGATGCTGGAGCGCGCGTCGTGGATGTGCGCGCGCGTGCGACGCGCGAGGAGGTCGCCCAGGGTGGTGACCATCTCGTGTTGAGCACAGTAGAGGAACTCGGCGGCGACGTAGGGCTGGTCGGCGAGGGGACGCGCCTTGAGGTCGGGATCGGCGTCGATCATCGCCAGAACGTCGCGCGCCCCCTGGCCGAAGCGACGATAGAGGTGGCGCTCGAAGTCGCTCGACGCTCGCCAGTTGCCCGCGCCGTAGAGGGGGAGGGACTTGGTACGCGTGCGAGGGAGGGGGGAGACATAGGGCGCGAGGGCGTCTACGGCGTCCTCGGCCATCTGGCGGTACGTGGTCCACTTGCCCCCGGTCACGTGCACGACGCCGTCTTTCGAATCACTGACGCGATGGCGCCGTGATAAGTCCGAGGTGCGCTCGGGGAGGTTCTCCCCCGCCTGGGGAGCCAGGAGGGGGCGTAGCCCCGCCCACACGCCACGTACGTCGGCGACCTCCAGGTTCGACGACGTCGACGCGTTCACGGCGTCTAAGAGATAGGCGACGTCGAGGGGCGAGCACGCGGGATCGTCGAGGGGACCGTCGTAGGCGGTGTCGGTGGTTCCCACGTAGGTGTAGGGCGCGTCGAGGAACGGTACGACAAAGACACTGCGCCGATCTCCGGGCACGTTGAACACGGCCGCCACGTCCGCGGGCAGCCGCGAGGCGCGCACGCTGAGGTGCACTCCCTTGGCGGGGGTGATTCGGTGAGAGGGACGGTGCTCGGTCATGGCGAAGATATCGTCCGCCCACACGCCCGTGGCGTTGACCACCGAGCGCGTGGTGACGTCGAACTCGTCACCGCTGCGCTCGTCGCGCACCCGGAGTGCGCGGACTCGTCCGTGGTCGTCCTTAGCGAGCGCCAGGGCCCTCACGTACGTGGCCACGCACGCGTCGTAGGAGAGCGCGGCGGTCTGGGCCAGGACGAGAGCGACGCGCGCGTCGTCGCCGCGCGCGTCGTAGTAGAGAAATCCCGCGACCAAGCGATCGGTGCGAAGCGTCGGCAGGTGGGCCAGCGCCTCGTCCTTGGTGACGCGCCGGTACCGATGCCCGATGCGCCATCCGCCGCTCACGTCGTAGATGCGCAGTGCGGTCGCGTAGCCGCGCGCGAGCGCCTTGGAGGCGACCCCGTTGGTGCCGAAGAGCGGAATGAGGAAGGGGAGTGGCTCGACGAGGTAGGGAGCATTGGACAAGAGGCGCTGGCGCTCCCGGAGATTCTCATAGACCAGGCGGAACTCTTTTTGCTGAAGGTAGCGCAGACCGCCGTGAACCATCTTGGACGACTTCGAACTGGTCCCTGAGGCGATGTCGCCGCGATCGATCAAGGCCACGCGTAGTCCCCGAGACGCCGCGTCCAACGCCACGCCCGCTCCGGTCATACCCGCTCCGATGACCACCACGTCAAAGGCTGAATCGGCCATCTCGCGCAGCGCGTCAGCGCGCTCGAATGTGGTCACCCCGCCATGTTGGCACAGCCCTCTCCGGTAACTTGCTGGTTATGGATTTCTCTCTTTCCCCGGAGTTGGACGAGCTGCGCGCGAGCGTGCGTCGGCTCGCCCGCGACAAGATCAAGCCGCGCGCCAGAGAGATCGACGCGACCGGCGAATACCCACAAGACATTTTCGACGAGCTGCGCAAGGCCGACTTGCTCGGCCTGTGCATTCCCGAAGAGTACGGGGGGTCCGGTGCGGGAATAACGGGGCTCGCGATCGCTATTGAGGAAGTCACCAAGTACTCCAACGTGATTGGCTTAATGCTGTTGCTCACGCGACTGCCGACGGGTCCGATCATGATCGCGGGCAACGAAGAGCAGAAGCAGGCGTACCTGCCCGGTATCGCCAATGGCACGAAGCGCGCCGCCTTCTGCCTAAGTGAGCCCGCAGCGGGCTCGGACGTAGCCGGCATGCGTACCCACGCGAGCCCGGACCCGGATGTCGAGGACGGCTTCATCCTGAACGGGACGAAGTGCTGGATCTCGGGCGGCATGCAGGCTGACTGGTTGGTGGTCTTTGCCAAAGTCGGAGATCCCGAGCTTCGCCAGCACCGAAATATTTTTGGATTTATCGTCGACGCGGAGGCGCCCGGGGTGACGCGTCCGCGGGTGGACGACAAGATGGGCGTGAAGGGCATCGACACCACCGAGATCGTCTTCGACCACGTAAAGGTGTCGCCCCGCCAGGTCATCGGCGGGGGATTCCTACTCGCGATGCAGTCGTTGAACGCCATGCGCCCGATCGTGGCCGCGCGGGGAATCGGGCTCGCCGAGGGTGCGCTCATGTACGCGACCGAGTACGTCAAAGAGCGCGAGGCCTTCGGTCAGACCATTGCGGACTTCCAGGGCATTCGCTGGGAGATCGCCAAGTGCGCCACGGACATCGAAGCGGCGCGCCTGCTCACCTATCGAGCGGCGTGGTTGGCCGATCGGGGTCTGTACTCCAAGGAGCATGTGCCGATGCTGTCGATGGCTAAGTACTACGCCTCAGAAGTGGCGGTCAGGGCCTCGGGTCTCGCCGTCCAGCTGCTCGGAGCGGCCGGTTACATGCACGACCATCCCGTCGAGCAGTACTACCGCGACGCCAAGCAACTCACGATCGTCGAAGGCACCAGCCAGGTTCAACTCAACCTGATTGGCCAGGGTGTCGTGCACCGCGACCTGTGGTGGGACTGAGTTATTCGATATTGACCACGGGGCAGGTGAGGGTGCGCGTGATGCCCGGGACCTTTTGAATGGCGCCCACAATGAACTTGCCCAAGTCGTCGACGCTGCTGGCCTCGCAGCGCACAATCACGTCATAGGGGCCGGTCACTTCAAAGGACTCCAGCACCCCCGGTACGGCGCGAGTGGCGAGAACGACCTTCTCGCTCGATCCAATTTCCGACTGAATCAGGATGTACGCCTGTACCGACATGAGGAGCCTTTCTCTTCGCTTCTTCCCATACTGCCCGTTTTTACCCGGGCACGCTAATCCAGGCGATGGGAGTTGCCCATGTGCCACTGGTGGCAGAACTCGCAACGATAGACGCCGAGTTCGGCCCCGTTCAACGTCCAGGCGAGTTGGGCTGCGCTCTTCGCTTCCTGTTCGGTGCGGTAGGAGCGTTTCGGCGAGCCCTCTCTGGTGAAGTGCGACGAGACGCGCGTGCTCGAATGGATGGTTGCGCGCGCGCGCCGGCGACGAGCCTTCATGGCTACCTAAGGTAACGCGATCTCATTAAATTGAGACCGTGAGTATTCAGACCCAGCCCGACGTCGGCGTCGAATCGACGACCCAGGTGGACGAGGGGGATCACGAGCGCTTCACGCACCTGGTGCTCGAGGGCTATACCCCCAAGGACGGAGAGTTCGTCGCGCTGGGCAACTCGGTGGTGGAAGGCATGGTGAACGCGACCCCGGTGCGAGCGTTGTGCGGCAAGGTGTGGGTACCGGGTCGCGACCCCGCGAAGTACCCGCTCTGTCCCACGTGCAAGGAGATCGCCGTCGGTCTGGGTTGGTCAGTACCGCAAGCCTGACGTCCAGCACATTCGCTTCTCACCGGTAGTGTCGAGATCTATGAAACGCGCCCTGGCCGTACGCCACCACGCCGAAGACCACCCGGGCCTGATCGGCGAGGCCTTCGCGCGGCGCGGCTACGAGGTCGACGTGATCATGATGGAAGACGGTTCCGTCGCGCCATCGGTGGAGGGCTACGACGCCCTGATCATCCTCGGCTCGAAGTGCGCGGTGTACGACCTCGCTCACGAATCAACATGGTTTCAGCACGAACAATCCCTCATCGCCGAAGCCGACGAGCGCGCGGTTCCGACTCTCGGCATCTGCTTTGGCGCTCAAGCGCTCTGCCACTATCACGGGGGCACGGTACGCCGCGCGGCCGTTGAGGAGATCGGGTGGTTTGAAATCGACGTGCTCGACGATGTCGCTCTCTCGGCGGGTCCCTATTTAGAGTTCCACTTTGACGAGTGCGTGCTGCCCGACGGGGCCGACATCTGGGCGAGCACACCTCGCGCGGTGCAGGCCTTCGCATTCGGCCCGCACGTGGGTGTCCAGTTTCACCCCGAAGTCGATGACGTTCAACTAAAGGACTGGCTGTCGTCTGAGGATGAGGACATGCGCAACCTCGGACTCGACGCAGAGGCCCTCGTTGAGCGCACGGCGCTCGAGACACCCGCCGCGCGCGTGCGGGCCCAAGAGCTCGTCGACCTCTTCCTCTCGCGCGCCGGTTAGTCGGTGCCCATCGAAAACGCGGACTACGACGTTCGCATCGAGCGTCCGGCCACGGGCGGTGGCGTGGGCCGAGCACCGGACGGTCGCGTGGTGTTCGTGCGCAATGCGCTGCCGGGCGAACTCGTACGGGTGCAGGTGAGTGAGGCCTCCTCGGCGTACTACCGTGGCGAGGCCATCGACATTCTTGAGCCCAGCGCCGAGCGCGTGGTGCCACCGTGCCGCTACGTCCACCCCGGAGGATGCGGAGGGTGCGACCTTCAGCACGCGAGTGCGTCCGCTCAGAACAGCTGGAAGACGTCGCTCGTGCGTGAGCACCTGCGGCGCATCGCGGGCGTGGAACGAGACGTCAGTCTGACGGTGTCGCGTGCCGCCGAGGCTTCGCGAACCCGTCTGCGATGCGCAGTCAACGACGCGGGCCAATTGTGCCTGCGTGCGGCGCGTTCCAATGAACTCGTGCCGATTGAGACGTGCTGGATCTCTGAGCGAGCCTTCGACCAGGCACTTTCCGGTCGCTGGCACGGCGCGCACGAAGTGGAGCTGCGCGCCATCGGCGAGGGCGAGCCCTTCGCCGTTACCCGCTACGGGAGCGGCGCGCGCGCCTCCTACGACGTACGCTCGCTCTCGGGAGCCCCGATGGACCCTTCCACCCACTCGCGCGCCACGGTGGCCTCACACGTCTATCGGATCGGTCCGATGTCGTTTTGGCAGTCGCACCGCGAGGCGCCCGAGATCCTGGTCGAGGCCGTGATGGATCTCGCGAGGCTGGAGCAGGGGGACAGCGTTGCCGATCTCTTCAGCGGCGTAGGTCTCTTCAGCGTGCCACTCGCGAAGCGGGTGGGCGATCGCGGTCACGTGGTGGCCGTCGAGTCATCACCCGTCGCGGTGCGCGACGCGCGCGAGAACGCGGCAGGCCTTCGTTCAATCAAAGTCCGCGAGTGGTCGGTGAGCGTGCGCTCGGTCAATGACGCGGTGCGCGAAGATTCTCTGGTGGTGCTCGATCCACCACGCCAAGGTCTGGCCCGAGGCGTCGCCGACGCACTGGCTCGTCGCCGTCCTCGACAGATCGTCTACGTCTCGTGTGACGCCGCGACCTTTGCGCGCGACCTTAAGAACTTTTTAGGTCACGGTTTTGTCCTAAGTGACCTGCGAGTATTCGACCTGTTTCCCATGACCGAACACGTGGAACTCGTCGCGAACCTTGACAGCCCGTCCTAGAGGGTGGATAGTGCTGATGGAGGGACGTAGAAACTAGACCCGTTAAGGGGGCTGAGTATGTCGACCAAGTTAGATCATCACCACCGCGTCACCGCCCAGAAACTGTTCTGTCACCCGTTGAATCACAACATTCAATGGCACGACGTCTGTTCTCTGTTGGCGCGCTTTGGCGAAGTCCACGAGACGCACCGCGGCAACTGGGCCGTGACGGTAGGGAGCGAGACAGTCTCGTTCGGCTCCACGCGCACTCGGGAACTGACTGAGGACCAAGTGGTGAGGGTGCGTAACTTTCTTCGATCCTTCGGGCTCACCAAAGATGCCTTAAACGCGGCCTAGCACTAGCCTGGCGCGATGCCCGAGCGCCTTGTCGTGTTGGTTCCGCCGTCGCTGGGCAAGGGTGCCGCGCCGCGCTCGCGCGCGCTCCAGGGCACGTTTGACCAGCGGCTCGTTGATCCGCGAGCGCGGGTGCGCGAAGCGCTGGCTGACTTTCTTCGTGTCGGATCGGCGTCGCAGTGGAGCACGGTGTTCAACGCGCGCGGAGCGCTGCTTGAACGCACCCTCGAAGCGACGCGAGCCATGCTCGAGGGATCGGCAGTTCTCTCGTCGGCCTGGAGGCGATACCAGGGGGTGGTATGGAGTTACTTAGATCCCGGAACTCTGACCCCCGCTCAGCGTCGACGAATCATCGTCCCCTCGGGCCTCTATGGGTTGCTCGGGGGAGACGATCCGATTGCCGACTATCGCCTTTCAATGAACGCGAGCCTGTTCGGTACGGGGCCACTGGCGAGTTTCTGGCGTCCCCACCTCACCGCGGCGCTGCTGGAACGAAGCAAGGGATCGCGGATCATCAATTTTCTTCCTCTCGAGCACGCCGCCAGCATCGAGTGGCCCCGTTTGAGCGCCGAGCGGCGGGTGACGAGCGTGCGCTTTGTCGCTTCGGATGAGACCAAGGCGATCGGGCACGACGCCAAGGCGATCAAGGGCATTCTCGCGGGCGCCGTCCTGCGCGATGGTCTCTCCGCTCTCGCGGTTCGCGAGCGATTGGGCTGGCGCATCGAGCAGCGCGACGACGAAGTGGTGGCGATAGCTCCCCTCACGCGCCAGATCGGTGTTCGCTCGTAGGCTGAGTAGGTGAATGAGCGCGCGGTCGTCATCGAAGAACGTCTCCGCTCGGGCTGGCTGGCGGCGATCATCGGAGGCGTCTCCTTCGTATACCTGGTCATCGCCACGGTATTGCTCGAGAGCGCAAAGTCCGTTCCGGCGGTGCCGCTGATCGTTCTCGGCGTCGTCTTTCTGGGTCAGCTCTTCGCGATCTCCTTGTTCTTGCGCATCGTGGTGCGCGTCGTGGACACTGAGCACGGACGATCCCTGGAGATTCTCTACGGCCCCGCAGGACTGGTGCGCCAGTACTTTGACGCCCACGAGATCGAATCGGCGAGCACTCGAGAGATATTGTCGTACGCCCAGACCGGGGGCTTCGGGTACCGGGGCAGTTTGCGCCTCTTTCGACGGGCGGCGCTGGTCACCCACCGGGGCGAGGCGCTGCAACTCACGATGACCAAGGGCCGTCGCTTCACCGTTTCGGTAGACGACGTCCCCGATTTCGTGCGGGCCCTCGCGGTTCGAGATAACTCCTAGACCGGCTGGTTGTCTCGCGAAGCGCTCGTGAGTTCGCAGTGGTCTCGTGCCGTTGACGTCGAGCCGAACGCTCATGATTCGTTCCTGGTTCCCAGAACAATGGTGCCGGCTTGCGCCGGCACCATTGTTGGTTGGGTGGAGGTGGGGGGTAACGAACCCCCGTCCGTCAGTTTCTGAGTGAACATTCTCCGAGCGCAGCTAACAG
Source organism: Acidimicrobiales bacterium (assembly GCA_036489715.1). GTDB lineage: Bacteria > Actinomycetota > Acidimicrobiia > Acidimicrobiales > RAAP-2 > RAAP-2. Next base: position 42,710 of record DASXFG010000008.1, read on the forward strand.
TTAATTGTCGGGATCGTCACCAGTGTCAGCGCCGAGGGCGATCCGTAGATGGCTGAAGTGTCCCCGTGCGATCACCAACGAACCGCGCGGGTAAGCCCTACTTCTATGACACCCGTTATCTAGACCGTAGGGCAGGGTCTAGGCGGATGTTGCTACCTAAGCAGCAAACGCAAGCTGAGGCTTGGCGTTTATTTTGTGTTTCCGGCTCTTTAACGTGGCTCCGGAGACCACGGCTCGCTTCTTTCACCGAGATGACTCACGTCGAATCAATTCACCCCCGTCGGTACTCAACGACCGCAGTGGCCGCGGGAGAATCTTACCGGGATCGTCGCGGTTCGGCTCGGCGCCTAGGAGAGCTTCTCGCGCTGGCGCGCGGCGCGCGCCATGTCGCGTTCGGCATCGCGTTTGGCGATGGCTTGGCGTCGGTCGTGCTGCTTGCGTCCTCGCGCCAGTGCCAGCTCCACCTTGGCGCGCCCGTCCTTGAAGTACAGCCGTAGCGGCACGATGGTCAGTGACTGAGTGGCCGCCTCTTTCTTCAGACGCTCTAACTCGAAACGATGTACGAGCAACTTGCGTTTGCGATCGGGATCGTGGCTGCCAAAACCCACCGCGTACGCCCAGGGGGGAATGTGCGTCTGGAAGAGCCAGAGTTCGCCGTTGTCCACGCGCGCGAAGCTCTCGGCGATTTGGGCCCGCCCCTCGCGCAATGACTTGACCTCGGAGCCGACGAGCACGAGGCCGCACTCGATGGTGTCCAGGATCTCGTAGTCGTGGCGGGCGCGGCGATTCGAGGCGACCACGCGGTCGCCTTTTACGTCTTCGCGGCCTTTCGCGCGACGTTGCTGGATCTGTTTGGCTCGAGCCACTTCAAAAGCGTAGTGACGCACGCGCCGCGAGGTTCTGCTCACTAGGGTGTCCCAGGTGTTGACGATCAGTGTGGACCAGCGCAACGCCATGGTGGCGACGTGTATCCGCGCCCTGCCGAACGAAGGGTGCGGATTGCTGGTGGGCACGGCCGAAGGCCAGGTTCACGACGTCATGGCGAGTGCGAACGTGGCCGACTCGGCCAGGGTCTATGAGATCGATCCTGGCGTGGTGCTGCGCGCGAGTCGCCGTGCCGACGCCCTGGGACTCGAGATCATCGGGGTCTTTCATTCCCACACCCACTCAGCAGCCGTCCCGAGCGCCACCGACGTCGCCCAAGCCCCCGACCCAGACTGGCACTACGTCCTGATCTCCTTGGTGCCGGTTCCCGCCGAGGTCAAGAGCTATCGGATCGTAATGGGCGAGGTGGCTCCCGAACTTCTCGACGTCACCGATGGAGAATGAACTCTTTGGGTGGGTTCCGGGCACGACGTCGCATCCGAGCGCTAATGTCGACTCAGTAGGTCATATATACACAAGTCGAAAGTGGGCGCTATGTCGGCGGTACTGCGAATCCCAACGGTGCTTCGTCCCGCCATGGGCGGCGAGAGCGTGATTGCCGTAGAAGGAGACACGGTGGGTGAGGTACTGCTTCGCCTAACCAACCTCTATCCCGAGATTAAGAGCCAACTACTTAACGATGACGGCACGCTGCACCGCTTCTTGAACGTGTACGTGAACGACGACGACGTTCGCTATATCGGTGGGGTCACCGCGTCGATATCGAATAACGACGAGATCACCCTGCTCCCCGCCGTGGCGGGTGGCGCCTGGTAGTGACGCGCTACGCGTCAGTCCTCGATCTGATCGGCTCAACGCCCCTCGTTAACGTCAGTGCGCTCTCGCCACGATCGCACGTCGCGATCTGGGCCAAGTTAGAGGGTCGCAATCCCGCGGGCTCGGTGAAGGACCGCGTCGCTCTGTCTCTGGTTGAGGCCGCCGAGCGCGACGGCCGCCTGATCCCGGGCAAAGAGGGTCAAATACTGATCGAACCGTCCTCGGGCAACACCGGTATTGCCCTCGCGATGGTCTGTCGACTGCGTGGCTATCACCTCAAGGTGGTCCTTCCTACCAACGTGTCGCCCGAGCGCCGCCAGCTGCTGGGGGTCTACGGGGCGGAGATCATCGACTCGCCGGGATCAGAAGGATCCAACGGCGCCGTGCGCCTCGCCCAGGAGTTGCACGCCCAACACGCCGACTGGGTATTTCTGTACCAGTACGCCAACCCGGCGAATCCGTTGGCGCACTACACCGGCACCGGTCCCGAGATTCTGGCCGACGCTCCCGAGATCACCCACTTCGTGGCGGGTTTGGGTACCTCGGGCACGCTCATGGGAGTCGGGCGGTATCTAAAAGAACAGCGCCCTCACGTGCAGGTCTGGGCGGTCGAGCCCCCCAGCGGCGAGATGGTGGACGGCCTGCGCAGCCTCGAAGACGGATACGTGCCGCCAATCTTTATCGACAACGGGGGCGAGGAACTGCTGGACCGCAAGGTCATCGTGCGAGCGCGCGAGTCGATCGAGTGGACGCGTCGGCTCAGCGAGTTGGGACTGTTTACCGGCATCTCGGCCGGCGCCGCGATGGCGGGCGCGGTCAAGTGCGCCACGAGCATCCCCGAGGGCGAGCACGCGTGCATCGTGGTCGTCGTCGCCGACGACGGTTGGAAGTACCTCTCGACCGGGGCGTGGAGCGACGACATTGAGGACGTCGTGGAGCGCGCACGATCCACGATCTATTTCTAAGTTTCGAGCGTCCACTACCGTGGAGCGGCACCACCGTGGTCGAATGAGGAGAGACGATGTCCCAACTGCGCGCTGACGGTCGAGCGAACGATCAGGCCCGACCACTGAACTTCGAGCGGGACTTTACCGACATGGCGGCCGGCTCGGTTCTGGTGAGTTTCGGACGCACGCGGGTGCTCTGTACGGCATCGGTGGACTCTGACATCCCGCGCTGGCTCAAGGGCAAAGGCCAGGGCTGGGTGAGCGCGGAGTACTCGATGCTGCCCGGATCGTCACCGGAGCGTGCGAGCCGAGAGGCGGCAAAGGGAAAGCAGTCCGGGCGTACCCAAGAGATTCAGCGTCTGATCGGACGTTCGCTGCGGGCGGTGACGCGCTTGGAGCTCCTCGCCGACGTGCAGATTCTCGTGGACTGCGACGTGCTCCAGGCCGACGGCGGAACGCGCACCGCGTCCATCTGCGGGGGATACGTAGCGCTGCACGACGCCATCACGCGCCTCGTGATGGCGGGCACGATCAAAGAGCACGCCCTGAGCGACCTCGTCGCGGCGGTGTCGGTGGGGATCGTGGGGGGTGCGGCGATGCTCGACCTGCCCTACGAGGAGGACGTTCGCGCAGACACCGATATGAACGTCGTCATGACCGGCTCGGGCCGCTTTGTCGAAGTCCAGGGCACCGCGGAGCACGAGCCCTTCGATCGAGCCGAGTTGGGCCAGCTGCTCGACCTGGCGGGAGCGGGCATCGCTCGGATTCACGACGCGCAGCGTGAGCTGCTCGCGGTACCTCCCGCCCCGCGCTGATGGCGACGTTCGTGCTCGCGACCGCCAACCCCCACAAGGCGGCCGAGATGCGTCAGATACTCGAACCGGACGGTGTGGAGTTGCTCTCTCGACCGCCGAGCGTTCCCGAGATTCACGAGACCGAAGACACGCTCGAAGGAAACGCGTTGCTCAAAGCTCGCGCGCTGTGCGCCGCGACCGGACGGGCGGCCATTGCCGACGACACAGGGCTGTTCATCGACGCGCTCGACGGTCGACCTGGCGTGTACAGCGCGCGCTACGCCGGTAAGGGGGCCAGCTCCGCGCAGAACGTACGCAAAGTGCTCGCGGAACTCGCGACGGCAACGAGGCGCGACGCACGGTTCCGCTCGGTGATCGCGGTCGTCTATCCCGACGCCTCGTCGTGGTGGGTCGACGGCGTTCTCGAAGGCGAGATCTTGCGCGAACCGGTGGGCGACGGCGGGTTTGGCTACGACGCGATCTTCGCGCCACGCGGCAGCGAGACGTCGCTGGCGCAGCTCAGTGCGAGTGAGAAGAACAAGATCTCGCACCGGGCGCTCGCGCTCGCTAACTTCGCTGTGAGACTCTCTCAGAGGTAGATCGCTCGCTAGTGTTCACCCGTAGGGTGGGAGAGTGATGAGTCGCGAGATCGCAATGTTCCCGTTGGGGATGGTCGTGTATCCGCATCAGACCGTGGCACTGTGCGTGTTTGAGCCGCGCTATCACCGACTATTAGAAGACGTCGAAGCCGAGCGCCGCTTCGGAACCTGCTTAATCGAGCGCGGTTCGGACGTCGGCGGCGGCGACCAGCGTAGTTTCGTTGGCTCCGTCGTCGAGATTCTGGGCACGCAATGTCTTTCGAATGGACAGGTTCTCGTCGTCGCCGAAGGGATCGAGTGCTTTGAGGTGGTGGAGTGGCTACGCGACGATCCTTATCCGCGCGCGGTGGTGGGGGAGCGGTGCTGTGACAAGGTCGCGATCGATCCTGCTCTGCTCAAGTCGACCGAATCGGCGGTGCGGGCCCTGCGCGCGTTGCGCAGCGAAATGCTCGCCGACGAGTGTCTCCAAAGCAACGTCGCCATGGACGCGGATCCGCGAGTGCGCAGTTGGCAACTCTGCGCCCTGACCCCGATGTCGATCCTGGATCAATTCAAGGTTCTTAGCTTGAGCAACCCCAATGACCGGCTTCGCCTGGTCGCGGAGATCTGCGCTGAACGGTACGGCGATTACCAGCGCATGCTCGCCGTCGACGAGATGCGCGCGCCGCTGGGTTAGCGGACCTCGAGCAGGTCGACGACGAAGATCAGCGTCTCATTCGGCGCGATCACGCCGCCCGCGCCGCGCTCGCCGTAGGCGAGATGGGACGGGATGACGAGGCGTCGCCGTCCACCCACCCGCATGCCGGCCACGCCGCGATCCCAGCCTTGGATCACTTGGCCCGCGCCCAAGTCGAAGTCGAAGGCCTCTCCCCGGTTCCACGACGCGTCGAACTCTTCTCCGCTGGTGGCACCGACGCCGACGTAGTGCACGACTACGTGCTGTCCGGGCTGGGCTTCGGCCCCCTCTCCAAGAACGATCTCCTCGATGAGAAGATCGTCGGGAGGCGTACCGAGGTGCGGTTCAACGAGCGGTTTGTCGGCCATGGCGAAAAACTTTAGCGGCGGCGATTCTGGGTAACGACGCGCACATTCTTCGCCTCGCGGCCCTTGGGTCCGCGCGCCTCTTCGAAAGTGATCACTTGTCCCTGGCTCAGCGAGCGAAAACCATCGCCCACAATATTGGTGAAGTGGATGAAGAGGTCATCGCCCTTATCGTCGCTGGCGAAGCCGAATCCCTTGGAGTCGTTAAAGAAGCTCACGACCGCTTCGCGTGAGTGCGCGCGCGAAGCGCCCGCGCGCGGAGCGCCCGCGCGCGGAGCGTCAAGCGTCGCGGTGTCGCGCGGAGCGCGGGAACGCTCGAATCCGCGTACCGGGCGCGACTGACTGTCGCGCGAGGTGTGCTCGCGTCGAGCCGGTCGCTCGCGTCGTTCCACCCGGGGGCTGCGCTCGCGGGAAACAACGGCTCGTTTCACGGGACGCTCGTCGAGCGCCTCAGCGGCAACGGCGTCGTCGACCGCTCCCAGGCGAATGGGCAGTGCGTCTTCTCGAGCGTCCACGTTGGGCGTGACGCCCAGCGCGCGCTGGAGCCGCTTGGTGTGTCCAATGACGTCCTCGCCCACCAGGGAAATAACGACCCCGGTGGCTCCGGCCCGGCCGGTTCGGCCCGAGCGGTGCAAGTAGTCGGTCGCCTGAGCCGGTGGGTCGTAGTGAACCACGACCGGCAAGAGGTCGATGTGGATGCCGCGAGCGGCGACGTCAGTCGCCACGAGAACTTGGATCTGGCCGCTCTTGACGCTACGCAAGGCGCGTTCGCGCTGAGCTTGCGAGCGATCTCCGTGCAGCGGCACGGCGGAAAGTCCGCGATCGCCCAATTGGCGCGCCAGGCGGTCCGCCCCGTGCTTGGTACGGGTGAAGATGATGGCGCGCTCGTACTCTTCGACGATGTCAGCGGTGACGTCGACGCGCTTGTCGCGGGGGACCCGCCAGAAGTAGTGGTCGACGTCGCTCGGCGCTTCGTCTCCGACCACGTCGTGGATACCCGCGTCGTGGGTGAACTCATTGACCAGCGAGGAGACGTCGGGGCCCATGGTGGCCGAAAACAACATCACGTGGCGCTGGGGCGAGGTGACGCCCACGATCCGGCGCACCGCGGGCAAGAAACCCATGTCGGCCATGCGATCGGCCTCGTCGACTACGACGGTCGTGACCGAGCGAAGGTCGAGTGCACCTTGCTCGAGCATGTCCTCGAGTCGACCGGGGCAGGCGACCACTACGTCGACGCCGAAGTTCAAAGCCTTGCGCGCGACGTTGTAGGACGTGCCACCGTAGATGCAGATCACCCGACGACCGCGGTCGTCGGTGAGCTGGGCGATCTCTTTTTGGACTTGGCTCGCCAACTCGCGCGTGGGCACGAGGACCAGGGCGGTGGGCTTGCGGGGCTTGGCTTTGGTGAGGCGCGCGAGCAGTGGCAGGGCGAAGGCGAGGGTCTTGCCCGAGCCGGTGGCGGCCTTGCCCACGACGTCGCGCCCGGCGAGGGCGTCGGGGATCGCCGCCTCCTGGATCGCGAAGGATTCGGTAATTCCGCGCGCGTTAAGACGTTGGACCAGGCGTGAGGGCACGCCGAGATCGGCAAAAGACAGTGACATTGAATCTCCTACGAGTGAAATGAGTCCAACTCGAAAAGAAGTGTCGAATCGGTCTCTATCGCGATGTGCGATAAATCAGCCTTGACTACGTTAGCAGGTCGATGCTCAGCACGGTGACACTGCTCGTGCGGGCGGAGGGACTCGAACCCACACTCCGAAGAACTGGTACCTAAAACCAGCGCGTCTGCCAATTCCGCCACGCCCGCGAGCATCTCTACTCTAAGCGCGAAGGGCGGTAGTTTCAGGCGCCGCACGGTACATTGGTCCAATGATTACTTCCTCCATGGCGGACATTTCGGGCGTAAATGACCTCAACCAGCGCCTCTTGCGCGAGCGCATCGTGTTTTTGGGTTCACAGGTCGACCAAAACACGGCCAATCGCATCTGCGCCGAACTCCTCCTTCTTGAAGCCGAGGACCGCGATAAGGACATCAGCCTCTACATCAACTCACCGGGCGGTTCGGTCTACGACGGACTGGCGATCTACGACACGATGCAGTACGTCAACTGCGACGTGCGCACGATCTGCATCGGCATGGCCGCCTCCATGGGTCAGTTCCTCTTGTGCGCGGGCGCGCCGGGCAAGCGGCTATCCCTGCCCCACAGCCGCATTCTCATGCACCAGCCGTCCATCGGGGGCATGCAGGGTCAGGCGTCGGACATTGCCATTCAGGCCGAGCAGATCATCTACATGAAAAAGACCCTCGCCGAGCGCATCGCCTTCCACACCGGTCAGCCCCTCGAGCGCATTGAGACCGACTCTGACCGTGACCGTTGGTTCACGGCGCACGAGGCTCTGGAGTACGGCTTCATCGACGCCGTGATCGAACGTTCGGCCCTTCGCCAAGGGGTCTAGTGAGTCACGCCCCCAGCGAGGGCCCGCGAACGCGCTCTCTGGAGGACGCACCAGTACGCGTCGTCAGCGCTCGAGTTCCCCTCGCGACCCGACTGAAGAATCTCGTCGCGCGACGTGAGTTGTTACTCGGTCTGATCACGTCCGACATCCGCATCAAGTACAAGAACTCCACGCTGGGCCTCTTTTGGTCGATGGTCTCTCCCGCCTTCACCCTGGGCGTGTACTACCTGGTGTTTTCCATCTTCCTAAAGAACGGCTACCCGAACTTTGTGATCTTCTTGTTTGCGGGGCTCGTGGTATGGAACATGTTCCAGAACTCCATCAATACCGCCACGGGCGTCATCGTCGACCGCGCCGCCCTGGTGAAGAAGGTCTCGTTTCCCCGCGAGATTCTCGCACTCTCCAATGTGGGAGCCTCGGTGGTCTACTTCGTCGTGCAAATGAGCGTGCTGGTTATCTTTGTCGCTGCCGTTCGTCACGTGCCGGCGTGGAAGTTCATGTCGATCTTGCCGATCTCGTTCCTCTCGCTGTACTTTCTCACCGCGGCTCTCGCGATCGTGATGTCGGGCATCAACGTCTATCTGCGCGATATGAAGCACCTCATGGAAGTGCTTCTGCAGTTGTGGTTCTGGATGACTCCCATCGTCTACTCCTACTCCCACGCGATCGCCCCGCACCTCCAGCCGCGGGGAATCACGTGGGTCTATTTCTTGAACCCCATGACCTTGATCGTCATTACGTTCCAGCGGGTCTTTTACGTGGGCACCATCGTGCGTTCGACGGTCGCTCCTCACCCGTTAATCAACGTGTTGCCGACCTGGTCGTTTGACAAATTCTTAATCCTTAATGCACTCCTGTTGGGAATCTCCGTCGTGGCCTTCTTCGTAGCCGAGGCGATTTTTGGTCGCCTCGAGGGCGACTTTGAGTCGGTGCTCTAGATGTCGGAGGTCATCGCGGTCGAAGCGGTCTCAAAGACCTTCAAGATCCATCACGAGCGCCACCAGTCGCTCAAGGAGCGCCTGTTGCATCCGCGTTCGGGATCCACCGAAGTCTTCCAAGCCCTTCGCGACGTGAATTTTAAGGTCTCCGAAGGCGAGACCCTGGGCATTGTTGGACACAACGGCTCGGGAAAGTCGACCCTGTTGAAGTGCATCTGTGGCGTACTTAAGCCGACGTCGGGCGAGATTCGCCTGCGCGGAAGCCTGGCCGCACTCTTAGAGCTCGGCGCCGGATTCCAGACGGAGCTGTCAGGGCGCGACAACGTATACCTCTACGGCGCGATGCTCGGCTTCTCGCGCAAGATGGTCGACGGCATCTTCGACGAGATCGTGGCTTTTAGCGAGATCGAGCAGTTCATTGACACGCAGGTGAAGTTTTACTCGAGTGGCATGTACGTGCGCCTCGCCTTCGCGGTCGCGGTGAACGTGGACCCCGACATCTTGGTCGTGGACGAAGTGTTGGCCGTGGGCGATGAGCGGTTCCAGGCTAAGTGCGTCGATCGCATCCGACGCTTTCAACAAGAGGGTCGCACCATCTTGTTGGTGACCCACAACGCCGATCAGGTGCGCGCACTGTGCGATCGGGCGATCGTGCTCGACGGGGGCGACATGATCGCCGACGGCGCCACGCGCGACTCTCTGCGCATCTTCCGTGAGCACCTCATGGAAGATGCCGTCGAGCACGATCCTTCGCACCTCCTGGGCAGCGTGCGCATCGAGTCGGTGTCGACTCCGAGCGGTTCCTTCGAGATCAAGAGCGGCCAAGGGCTGCATCTGGACGTCAGCGTCGTATCCCAGCACGCCTACAGCGGCAATTTCGTGCTCGAGCTCTTCACCCACAACGGGACGCTGGTCAGTCGCAGCGACGCCCAGGGTGCGCCGGTGAATCTGTCGCCCGGGCACAATCGCGTGTCGGTGGACCTGGCGCGCGTGCCGCTGCTCGACGGGGTGTACGACCTCAACGTGGGCATCACCGATCCACTGGGTCATAATGTCGTGGCCTGGAGCGAACGCGCGGCCACCTTGCAGATCACCTACGACGGCCGCGAGGGCGGCATCGTCGAAATCGGTGCGTCTATTCGCCAGGAGTAGCGTCGCCCTCGGCGTTTTCGCGCCCGAGTCGCGGGAATTGGCGCAAGGCCCCGAGTCGGCCCAAGCGACCCACGTCGTAGGGGAAGGTGGCGCCGCTCAGCATCCGGCGGTCTCCGCGCGAGTTGCCGTAGGCGTAGAGCACCGGCACCGCGCCGGAGTAGCGCTCCTCGATCCACTCCTCGAGTCGACGCAGCTTTTCCGCGCCACGACAGTTTCGCCCGAGGTAACTGCCACTTAAGCGATTGCGCGCGTCGAGCGCCAGGCGCGTGCCGAGTCCTCCCGAGGTCTCGAGCATGTCTGAGACCATGTCGACGTATATCTGGGGCGACGCCGAGACCAGCACAACGTCGTGCCCTTGTCGCAGGTGCCAGGCGAGGCGCGCGAGTACCCAGTCTCGGCCGTGGCGCTCAAAGTGCTCCACGGCAAAGATCCGCGAGGAGGCAATGACCTCATCGAGGTCCAACCCGGTGAGCAACTTTCGAAAGAGACGCTCCTTGGCCGCATCGGCCGAGCGCCCTGAGCGGATCGCGCCCATGAGTAGAGGCACGGCGAGTGACGCCGCGGCTCGGTACGCGGCGGCGTCACCCCGCAAGTAGCGCAGCCACTTAAAGACGCTGCCTCCCTCGCTGAGGGTGCCGTCGAGATCGAACGCGGCCACGATCGCGGGCGAGGGAGTCGTCACGTTCTTCAGTCTCACAAAGAACGAGGGTCGTGCCGGACTAAAACTCTACAAATCCGGTTGTAATTTGTCAGAATTAAAAAATCGCCGCTAAAGTGGCGCCGTGCGGTCGAGTGGCCGACACCTCGCGGGCAAGGAGACGGTAATGGCAATTCGATTGGGCGATGAGGCCCCGAACTTTACGGCGGACACCACCGAAGGCACGGTGGACTTCTATGAGTACCTCGGGGACAGTTGGGGCATCTTGTTCTCGCACCCCAAGGACTTCACGCCCGTGTGCACCACGGAGTTAGGTGCGTTCTCGGTTCGCAAGGGCGAGTTCGACAAGCGCAACACGAAGTTGATCGCCGTATCGGTCGACAGCGTGGAGTCGCACAATCGCTGGAAGGGCGACATCAGTGAGACGGCGGGCGCAGAACTGTCGTTCCCGATCATCGGCGACGAGGACCACAAGGTGGCCGATCTCTACGACATGATCCACCCCAACGCCAATGACACCCTGACGGTGCGCAGCGTCTTTATCGTCGCACCGGACAAGAAGGTGAAGTTGACCCTGACCTACCCGGCCTCGGTGGGACGCAACGTGGATGAGATCGTACGGGTGCTCGACTCACTGCAGCTCGCCTCTTCCTTCCCCGTCTCGACGCCCGTTGACTGGAAGGATGGCGACGAGGTCATCATCTCTCCTGCGGTGAGCGACGAGGACGCGAAGGAGAAGTTTCCCAAGGGCTTTCGCAAGGTGAAGGACTACCTGCGCTACACCCCGCAGCCCAACAAATAATTCTGGCGCCCCGGCCGCCCCTCGGGGCACCGGGGCGAATTAGAGAAGCGAGTCGCGCAGTTCGCGCTTGAGAACCTTGCCTTGGGGGTTGCGCGGCAGCGCCTCGGAGCGGAAGTACACCTTGGTGGGCACCTCGAACTTGGCGAGGCGCGCGGCCACGTGCCGGCTGATCTCTTCGGCGTGCACGACGCGTCCGGGGCGCAAGACGATCACCGCGGCCACTTCTTCGCCGAGTTGGGGGTGCGCCACCCCGATTACCGCGCAGTCCTGGACGTCGGGGTGCTCGAAGATGGCCGCTTCGACGATGACCGAGTAGACGTTCTCTCCTCCACGGATGATCATGTCCTTGGCCCGGTCAACGATGTAGATGAAACCGTCCTCGTCGATGCGCGCGATGTCGCCGGTGCGAAACCAGCCCGAGGGCGTAAAGGCCTTCGCCGTCGCGTCGGGTTTATTCCAGTATCCGCGAATGACGTTCGGACCCTTGGCCCAGAGCTCTCCGAGCACCTCGGGGCCGCGTGAGAGTTCGGGCGCGGGGGAGTCTCCCTCATATCCTTCGGGCACGATGGCCACCTCGTTTACCGGAAAACAGGGTCCGCAGCTGGCCGGCCGCTCGACGTAGTCGCTCGCGGGATTTGAGGTCAGCGCGGCCGAGGTCTCGGTGAGGCCGTAGGCGTTGCTCGGCTGGCCCACGGCAAAGTTCTGGCGTATTCGTGTCACGAGTTCGGGAGGAGAGGGTGCTCCTCCGTACGCCACGCTGGTGACGCTCGACGTGTCGAACTTCGAAAAGTCCGGGTGATCGAGGATCTGCATGGCGATGGTGGGGACGCCCCCGATCAGCGTGACGCGCTCGCGTTCGATGATTTCGAGCGCTGTAGTCGGGTTGAAGTGGTGCATCAGGATGATCTTGGATCCCGCAAACGCGCTGGGCACCAAGACCGCAAAGCAGCCCGTCGCGTGGAAGAAGGGGACATTGAGCAGACTCACGCTCTGGCTGGAGGGAGCGCCGGGGTCCGGGGTGACGCCCGCTCGCAGCATCGATCGATACGCACCGAAGGAAAGATTCATAAAGTTGGTGATGATGTTTCGGTGCGAACCCACCGCGCCTTTGGGATGCCCGGTGGTTCCCGAGGTGTAGAACATCGTCACGTCGTCGTCAGTGTCGAGGTCGACCGATGGCGGCGACGTCTCACTTATCTCGCCCAGGTAGTCGCCAAAGCTCGCTATTGCCACGCGGTCGTGACGTGGCAGTTCTACGGGCCGCGTCGTCTCTGAGAGCACGACGATCTGGCGAAGTTCGGGGAGCTGGTCGATCAGGGCGGCGACTCGATCGAGCCGTTCGGCGTCCACGAAGAGCACCCGGGCGCCCGAGTCGGCCAATCCGTAGGCCAGTTCCTCGCTCGTCCACCAGGCATTCAAGGGCGTCGCGATCGCCCCCACGGCGACGGCGGCCCAAAAGGCCATCGACCATTGGGGAAGATTGCGCGCGGCGATGGCGACGCGATCACCGCGCTGAGCGACATCGGAGAGTCGGTGCGCGAGCGTGGCCACGATCTCGTAGTGCTCGCGAAAGCTGTAGCGCTGCTCTTCGTATACGAGGAACTCCATATCGCCGTGGCGCAGCGACAGGTCGAGCATGTGGCGCAGCGTCTGGGGTGCGTTCTTCCAGACCGTCATCTCGATACCGCGAACATTGGCGCGCTCGGTCTCGAACATCTGGCCCGGCGCAGTGAGAATAGCTCCGGCGTCGTGGATCGTAAGTGGCCCGCTCATCGCGCGCGAGGCTACTTCTCTGCTTCGAGTGGCTGAAAGAGTGTGTCGCGGTAGTGAACCAGCTCGCCGATGGACTCTTTGATGTCGTCGAGGGCGCGATGCGTGGTCTCTTTGTCCGGCAGTGACGCAAGGGATTGGGGATACCAGCGTCGGGCCAACTCTTTCAGGGTCGACACGTCGACGTTGCGGTAGTGAAAGAACGCTTCGAGCTCGGGCATGTACTCCTGGAGGAAGCGCCGATCGGTGCCGATGGAGTTCCCGCACAGCGGAATAGAACGCGCCTCGGGGATGTGGGACTTGAGGAACTCCAAGGTCTGGCGTTGCGCGTCCTCCATCGTGACGCGGGACGCGGCGATGGCCGGCAAGAGTCCGGACTTGGTGTGCATCTCGGTAACGAATTCGCCCATCTCGCTCAACTGCTCGGGCGTGGCGTGGATGACTAGATCAGGACCTTCGGCGATGACCGTGAGGTGATCGTCGGTGAGCAACGTGGCGATTTCGACGATGACGTGACGCGCGGGCTCGAGGCCCGTCATTTCTAGGTCCATCCACGCGAGCACGTGTCGACACTACATAAAGTGACCCAGTGCCTCCTGTGTAGCCTTCCCGCTATGGAAATTCTCGCCAAGCGACTTCATCCCGACGCCGTCGTTCCCGTCTTCGCCAACGAGTCGGACGCGGGCTGTGATCTCGTGGCCGTCGAGTCCTGCACCCTGCGCGCCGCAGGGGGCAGGGCGCTGGTCGCGACCGGCCTGGCCGTGGCGATTCCCGAAGGGTACGGCGGATTCGTGCTGCCGCGCAGCGGGCTCGCGTCGCGTCACGGCGTGACGTGCGCGAACGCGCCCGGTTTGATCGATCCCGGCTATCGCGGAGAGCTCAAGGTCGCCCTGGTTAATTTGGATCCCGAGCACGACTACGAGGTGAATCGGGGAGACCGTATCGCCCAACTCGTGGTCATGGCAGTAGCAGCGAGTGAGTTCACGCTGGTTGATCAGTTGCCCGAGGCGGCGCGCGGTGAGGGCGGCTTTGGCAGCTCCGGGCGATGACGAGGTTCCTCGATCCGCTGGACAGCGCTTTCGTGCTTTTAGAGAATCCGGGCACGTCCATGAACATTGGTGCGATTATCGAACTCGAGTCGCACGACGAAGATCCGAGCGCGCGCTTTGAAGAGATCGCGGCGGTCATCGCCTCTCGACTCCACGAGATTCCGGTGCTGACCCAGCGAATCGTGCGGGCTCCCTTCGACATGACTTGGCCCATTTTGGTTCGCGACCTTCGCTTCGACCTCGCGCGACACGTACTGCGGGTAGCCCTGCCCACGCCGGGAAGTCCTAGTCAACTCGACGCGATGGTGTCGGAGTTCCTCTCTCGATCCCTGCCCGCCAACCGACCGCCATGGCAGATGCTGGTCATTGAAGGGAGCGAGGATGGTCGGGCCGTGCTCGTGGTGAAGATGCATCACGCCTTGGCGGACGGCGTCTCGTTCGCCGAGACTATTGCCAACTTCTTTGACATTTCTCCCGACATTCGCCCGCCGACGGAACGCACCGACGGGCTCGATGAGGATCCGTCGGTGACGACGTCGCTCGGTCTCTTGCGCGAAGGAGCGACCCGGCTGCGCGAGCGCCCGTCGCGCGCCCTAGAGAGCCTCACGTCGTGGGGGAGTCGGTTTTTCGAGGTGGTGAGCGCGCTCGCAAAAGTCGTGGTCGTGCGGGGACGTCGTCACGTGTCAGCGGATCAGCCGTCGATCTTCGAAGCGCGTTTGACGTCCCTCAACGGAGCCGCCGGAATCGAAAAGACGTATTTGCGAACCCGAATCCCGCTCGCCGAGGTGAAGCGAGCGGCCAAGGATCTTGACGCGAGCGTGACCGATTTCGTACTGGCGACGGTGGGGGGAGCACTGAAGCGGCTCATTGACGAACGAGACGAGGAGTTGGTTCACGACCTGATTGCCTTCGTGCCGATAAACGTGCGTTCGGGATCAGCGGCCGACCTCGGCAATCAGATTTCGGGCATGCTGGTGGCCCTGCACACCGACGTGGAGGATCCCCAGAGCCGACTGCGCTGCGTGTCGCGCGACTCCTTGACAACGGTGGCGGATCAGCGCGAGCGGCGGGCTCGGATCTTCCAAGACGTGCCGCGGGTTCTCGGACCGACTCTGCTGTCTCTCGGCGGCAAGTTCATATCGACGTTCGATCTCTTTGACCACGTGCCCATGGCGAACGTCATGATTTCCTCGGTCCCCGGTCCCCCGATCGCCTTGTGGCTCGCGGGACGGCGCGTGCTCTCGGCCGCGCCGTACGGTCCCCTCGCCGGTTCGATCTCACTAAATATCACCGTGCTCGGCTTCGAGGAGTACCTCGAATTCGGCCTTCTGGGTTGCGCTCAGCGGATTCCGGATCTCGATCGGTTGCGTACGTTGATCAATGAAGAATCGAACTCGCTGATCAATTCGCCGACGCCCTAGAGGGTAGATCTCGCTAGAACGTCGGCTACACTCGATATACCTCGCGGACGTAGCTCAGTTGGTAGAGCGCGACCTTGCCAAGGTCGAGGTCGCCGGTTCGAGCCCGGTCGTCCGCTCCAGAGAGTCGTGTGGCGCGACGTCGCGTGTTGATGCCTACTCGCGCGCGCTGTCGCCTTGAGTTACGAAGTACTTCAGCGCTCCAAGCAGCAGGTTGCGTACGGCGTCGTAGATTCCGGGAGCTTCACTCTCCCTCGGACCCGCGACATTGAGCGTCGCCGCGGGCGCCAAGCCCGAAAAGAATTGATCGAGGAGCGCCGGCGCTGATGGCGAGGTTGGATCGATCACCGAAAAGGGCCGGCGCAGGGCTCGGGCGATGTCGAGGGTCTGGGCGACGCCCCGGGAAGTGACGCGGGGAGGGGAAAAGATAACGGTGGCCCTCGCGTCTCGCACGTTGAGTGTGGTGCGTACCGCCACGTCGGCAGACTGGGTCGCCACGAAGTGCGGATACGTTTCGGTGAGACCCGGGGCTACTCGAAAGTCTTCCGCCCAACCGTTCAGGGGAACCCACCCGCCGTACGCGATTGCGTTCTCGACGGCAAAGTCCACGGCCGCACGGTCGGCGCCCGTCTCACCCCCGCACAACACCTTGGTGATTATTCTCTCGTGAGACGTCGTGGACTCACTCATGTTTATCGGGCTCCCGCCCACAAACTTAATGGCCGTTAAAGGAAGTTCCTTCGTTTTATGGCAATAAATTGCGATTGCGCGCGCCCGGGCTGGATCGAACTCTCGTGGCGCGCCTTGCCTAATGTGTGCTGAAGGAGGTGCGGTGGTCCATCTGGCTTTCGAATCGTATTTGGTGGCGTCGCGCGCGAACCCAGAGCCGCCGCCCGAGGAAACAACGTACGACGCGCGTCGTCAGGCCTTTCGCGAAGAGGCGGCTCGCTATCGCGGAGGAGTGCCGGGCGAACTCAGCGTGCGCGATGTTGTCATCAAACTCGAGGGGCGCGAGGTGGGCGCCCGGCTCTACTCACCCGCACGCGACCGAGGTTATGCCTTAGTTGTGTACGTCCACGGCGGCAGTTTCGTTATGGGAGACCTCGAGACGCACGACTGGCTGGTGGGGCGTCTGGCCCACGACACGGGCGCCTCGTTTCTGGCCCTCGACTATCGCCTCGCGCCCGAGCATCCCTTTCCCGCGGGATTGGACGACGTCGTAAGTGCGCTGCGTCACGTGGCGTCGCACCGCGGGGAGTACGCGTCCCCCCAAGCCCGGTTGGTCTTAATGGGGGACTCGGCCGGCGCCAACTTGGTGACGGTGGCGGCGACATTGATGCGCGGTGAGGATCTCGATCTCGCCGCCCAGGTGCTGATATATCCAACCCTCGGACCCGAACTCATCACCGACTCCGTTCACCGTTACGGTTCGGGCTTCTTGCTCGACGTACACCAACTTCGCTACGACTACCGCCAATATCTGGGGACATATTCGGATCACACCGATCCTCGCGTGTCGCCACTCCTGGCCAACGACTTAGCGGGGGCGCCCCCCGCGATCGTCGTGGTCGCCGAGTGCGACCCGCTGCGTGACGAAGGAGTGGCTTACGCGGGGCTACTGGAGCACTTTCATGTTCCCGTAGAGCTCCTGGAGGCGGAAGGTATGATCCACGGTTTTCTCGAGATGGGCGGCGTGATCCCCGAAGCGCTAGCGATCGTCGACGACATCGCGCTACACATGGAGCGGTTCGTCAGCGGGTCGTGAACGTCCTCTTCATCACCCTCGATCAGTTCCGCGCCGACGCGTACGGCGCAGCCGGACATCCCCTGGTGCGCACTCCCACTCTGGACCGAATCGCCAGCGAAGGCACGCGTCTGGCCCGCCACTACTCCCAGGCCAGCCCGTGCGCGCCCGGCCGTGCCGCGCTCTACACCGGCATGTACCAGATGAACAATCGAGTGGTTGCTAACGGCACGCCCCTGTCGCACGGATTTGACAATCTGGCCTTCGTCGCGCGTCGCGCCGGATTCGATCCGACGCTCTTTGGCTACACGGATCAGGGTCTCGATCCCGCCATCGCCAACGGTGGAGATGATCCGCGCCTCAGCTACTACGACGGGATTCTGCCCGGCTTCTCGGTGGGGCTCTACCTGCCCGAAAGTCAGGCCGGTTGGGTGCAGTATCTGCGAGCGAAGGGCTACGAGGTGCCCAGCGGTTGGCGCTCGTTGTGCGAGGGAGAGTCGTCGCGCCCGGCCGAGGATTCCTTGAGTGGCTTTCTCACGTCGCGTTTTCTCGACTGGCTCGGCCATCAAGAAAGCGGCTGGTTCGCCCATCTGAGCTATCTGCGGCCGCATCCGCCTTACGCCGCGGCGGGGGAGTTCTCGCGTCTCTACGATCCCGCCGACGTGTCGTTGCCGATCGACCCGGTGGAGCCGAGTCGACGTCACCCCCTGCACGAGGCGGCACTGGGGTGGCCCCAGGTCGCGGCGCCTCACGACGAGTCCTCAATGCGCTCCTTGATCGCGCAGTACTTGGGGATGGTGAGCGAGGTGGACAGCCAGCTATCCCGGGTCGTCGAGGCCATCGCCGAACGCGGTGAGTGGGACGACACGCTGGTGGTGGTCACGTCCGATCACGGCGAGCAGCTCGGCGACCACGGACTGCTCGAGAAGTTGGGATACTTTCCCCAGAGTTATCACATCATGGGCATTTGGCGCGATCCGCGCGTGTCCGGCGGCGCATCGATCTCGGAGTTCACTGAAAACGTCGACTTGCTGCCCACGTTGGCTGACGCGCTGGGAGTCGAACAGCCGGTGCAGTGCGACGGCGTGTCGCTCACCCCCCTCTTGAAACGAGAGAGTGTCTCTTGGCGACGCGCCGCCCACTACGAATGGGACAGCCGCTTCATGCTTCTGGGTCCGGGACCGAATCCGTCGCGCGAGCTGCTCGCCAAGCGCAATCTCGCGGTGTCCGTGAGTGAGGAACTCGCCTTTGTGCAGTTCGGCGACGGCTCGATGAAGTGCTACGACCTGGCGATGGACCCCACGTGGCGCTCGGAGTGCGATGATCGAGATCGAGTGTTCGAAGCCTTGCGTGAGCAACTTCTCTGGCGTCAAGAGCACCTGCGCCACGATCTGACTGACATGTTGTTGAGTCCCGACCGTAAGGGTCGCTGGCCCAATGAGTTGCGCTACGAGTTAACGCAGGCCGCGTCGTAACGTCTCGAGCAGTTTGAGGTAGGCGTCGTTCGCGTCGTGGGCGAAGTTGACGCGGTTGAGTTCGAGCGAGACGTAGCCGTGGCACGCTGACCAAATGATTTGCGCGGCGTCGCTCGCTGAGCCGCCTCCAACTCGATTGACTGATTGCGCGCGTTCGACGATGCCCACCAGCGCGTCGAACGTGCCGGCAGCGACCAGCTCGCTCTCGGGGGAGGGCTCATAGTTGCGGAACTGGTGCAGAAACATGATGGTGTAGAGGCCACGGTTGTCCAAAGCGAATCGTCGATATCCCAGGCCCGCACTCATGAATTCGACATCGACATCGTCATTGCGATGAGAGATCGCCTCACGAAGCATCGAAAAGCCCTGAATCCACAACTGGTCGATCAAGCCGCTGACGCCGCCGAAATGGTTGTAGATCGCCATCGGCGCCACGTTGGCGCGCTTAGCGATCGCGCGAACAGTGAAGCCGTCGGGACCATCCACATCGAGAATCGCGACTGCGGCGCCGACCACTTCTGCGCCGATGAGCAGGGAAGGAGTTCGTGACTTTTGCATATTGACAAGTATAGAACGTCGTTCTACTATTATGGAACATAGTTCTATAGGAGATCAGTGATGCCCGCTTCGACCTACGAGCGCCGGTGGTGGATTCTGTCGGTGCTCTGTCTCGTCGTTCTCATCGTCGTCATCGATAACACAATTGTGAACGTCGCGCTTCCCGTGATTTCGCGCGATCTGCACGCGTCGAACTCATCGCTGCAGTGGATCGTTGACGCCTACTCTCTACCTTTTGCCGGTCTTCTCCTAGCGGGTGGCGGCATGTCCGATCGGCTGGGTCGCAAGAGAGTCATGCAGGTGGCCCTCACCGCCTTTGGGGTGTTCTCGATGGTCGCCGCTTTTTCCCACAGCGTGCCCACCTTGCTCGTCGCCCGGGCCCTTATGGGCGCCTCGGCCGCGTTTGTCTTTCCCGCAACGCTGTCGACTCTCACGATCGCCTTCGACGACCTCAGCGAGCGCGCGAAGGCGTTTGGCATTTGGGGCGCGGCCAGTGGCGTAGCAATCGCCGTCGGCCCAGTGGTAGGCGGCCTACTGCTCGTTCACTACTGGTTCGGCTCGATCTTCCTCATAAACGGCCCCCTGGTCTTGGTCGCCGTTGTGGCTTCCCAGATCGTGGTCCCCGAGTCCTCGAGTCCGATGCGACATCGCCTGGATTTCGTCGGGCTGGTGCTGGGTACGACGGGAGTGACGGGCTTGACCCTGGCCATTATCGAGGGACCTACGTGGGGCTGGCACAGTGTGACCACGTGGGCGCTTTTTGGGTTCGCGGTGACAACACTGGCGGGCTTTATTCTCTACGAGATGGGGCGAGAGGGCCCGCTCCTCGACGTGCGGATTTTCGCCAATCGCGTCTTTTCGGCGGGTGCGGGGGCGATCGCGACCAACTACTTCGCCCTGTTCGGATTTATCTTTCTCATCACTCAGTACTTCCAACTGATTCGTGGGTACTCGGCGCTCTCGGCGGGGGTACACACGTTGCCCTTCGCCGTGGTGGTGATGGTCACGACTCCTCTGGGCGCGATGGCGGCGCTGCGATTTGGAACGCGCCAAGTCGTGGCGGCGGGTCTGTTCATCATGGGTGCCGCGCTGGCGTGGGGAGGAACCATAGCGGCTCACGCTGCCTATGTCGGTCCCGTTGTCTTGGTCATGGTGATCCTCGCCTTTGGATTCTCCCTCGTCAACGCCCCCTCCACCGCGTCACTCATGAGTACGCTGCGCCCCGAACAGGTGGGAGCGGGATCTGCGGTCAATGAGACGACGCGCGAACTCGCGGGATCGATGGGCGTGGCGGTGGTCGGCTCGGTCTTCTCTTCGCTCTTTGGCGCCGGCGTGCGAGGCGCTCTCGGGCGCTACGTCGGCCGCGGGCTCACGAGGGCTCAGCTCAACGTTGCGGCGAGTTCCACCCACGCCGCGCAACTCACCGTTTCCCACTTCCCGTCGGCGTCGCGCCCCGCGCTGAGTGAGAGCGTCACCAACGCGTTCATGAGCGGTCTGCACCGTGGGTGCTTCGTGGCGGCGGGCGCTGCGGTGATTGCGTCGATTGTGGTGTTGTCGTACCTGCCCGCGCGCGATGAGAAGGTCGACGACGTTCTGGTTAACGCTTAGCGATACCTAGGCGTCACGACGTGCGAACACCGCCGCTCCGACTCCGACCAGGACGAGGCCGTAGATACTGAGGACGATCAAGGCCGTCCAGGTTGAGAAGTCGTGGGCGGCCGGTGAGAGGGCGATCATGGAGTGGCCCAGTTCCGAGGGCAGGAACTTCTGGCCGTCGTTGCGCCAACTCTGCGGCAGGAAGTCAAAGATCAGCGGAATCACGAGAAGGGCGCCGACGAAGATGCTGATGCACGCTGCGCTGTGTCGAACGATGAGTCCTAGACCGAAGGCGATCGCCGCCAGCAGAGTGAGGTAGAGGCCCGCCATGACCACGGCGCGGAAAACCGTGGCATCGGAGAGCGACGCAGTGGGCACGACCCCGGAATAGATGGACTGGCCCAGAAGAAATGAGGCGAAGCTCGCGACCTCGCCGACGACGACCATCGCCACCACTAAGACGGTCAGTTTCGATAGAGCGAGATGGACCCGCTTCGGCACGGCGGTCAGCGTGGTGCGCATGGAGCCCGAGGTGTATTCGCTGGTGACAAAGAGAGCGCCAATCACGCCGACGGCGAACTGGGCAAAAATGACACCGACCAAACTCGTTGACACGGGATCGAAGGTCAACTTGGTGGCGGCCGATGTGGTGGCCCAGTGGGTTCGTAACAAGGCGGTGACGAGTGCGGCCAGACCGAGAGTGAGCACGAACGTCACGATCACGCCCGCGATGGAAGCGCGCACGCTACGAAACTTCAGCCACTCCGAGCGAACGGTCGAGGCGAACGTGATGTCAGGACTCACGGCGAACTCCGCCTGTTCCGTATTCGACCGCGTCCGAGGTCAAGTCCATGAAGACGTCCTCGAGCGAGGCCCGCTGCGGTGTGAGCTCAAAGAGCACGACCCCAGCGTCGAACGCGATCTGACCCACCTCGTCAGCGCTCATATTCGAGACGCTGAGTGCTCCCTCGGCGCCTTCGGTGGCCCGGGCGTGGTGCGCCGCGAGTGCGGAGAGCAGTCGAGGATGATCAGATCCGCGCACCAGAACCGAGCCGGCTGAGTTCTCGGTCAGCGAGTCGACCGAGCCCTGGGTGATGAATTTGCCCCTACCGATGACGATGATCTGATCCGCGCTCAGCGCCACTTCGCTCATAAGGTGCGAGGAGACAAAGACGGTGCGTCCCTCAGAAGCGAGCGCGCGGAAGAACTCGCGAATCCAGCGGATGCCCTCGGGATCGAGGCCGTTGACCGGCTCGTCGAAGAGCAGCACGGGGGGATCCCCCAAGAGCGCCGCAGCGATGCCGAGTCGCTGGCTCATGCCGAGCGAAAACGTACCGGTTTTCTTGGCCCCCACCGCCGAGATCCCGGTGAACTCTAGGACCTCTTCGACGCGCGAATAGGGAATTCGATTCGACGCGGCGAGCGCACGCAGGTTGTTGCGTGCGCTGCGTCCGGGATGCATGGCTTTGGCGTCGAGGAGGGCGCCCACTTCGCGCAGGGGGTCCTTGAGTTCGCGGTAGCGCCTTCCCTTGATCGTGGCGCGTCCCTTGGTGGGGAGGTCAAGACCCAAGATGACCCTCATGGTCGTGGACTTTCCCGAGCCGTTGGGACCAAGAAACCCGGTGACCACCCCGGGGCGGACTTCGAAACTCAGGTCGTCGACGGCGGTGGTGTCGTGGTACCGCTTGGTGAGGTGCTCGACCGAAATCACGCCATCGACTCTGCGCTCATTCGCGCCACGATCGACTCCGCTTCGGACACCATGCGTGTCACGATCTCACCCGCGCTCTCGATTCGATCGATGGCGCCCACGGCCTGTCCTGCGGGATACCCCTCGCGGCGCGGATCGACCTGGGGAGTGTCTTCGTCGCCGCCCAGGTGGAAAGTGCCGTCGTGCAGCGACGCGAAAAGTTGATCGGGAAAGGGCCGCAGCAGCGAGGGATCGGCGTCGTAGCGCTCGGTGGTGTCGTTGCGGATGACCCTCATCGTCTTGCCGCTGAAGGCGCGTGAAATGACGGTACCGTCCTCCTTGGCTTCGAGAATTCGCTGGTGGTACCCGGGTAGCGTGCGCGCCTCGGGGGTGGCGATAAATCGCGTCCCCATCCACACTCCATCCGCGCCCAGAGCGAGGGCCGCGGCGAGGCCCCGCCCGTCAAAGATTCCTCCCGCCGCGACGACGGGTATGTCTCCTCCCAGAGCGTCCACGATCATGGGAACGAGAGGGAAGGTGGCGACGCTGCCCGTGTGACCACCGGCTTCGGTGCCCTGGGCGACAACGATGTCGCATCCGGCGTCGCGGGCGCGGCGCGCGTGCTCGACCTTGCCACACATCGACACGACGAGGACCCCGGCGCTGTGGCAGAGTTCGACGACCTCGCCGGGAACACCGAGGCCAGCTACGAAGGTGCTCGCCCCACCCTCTATCAGCAGTTCGACGTTGGCAATCAGCGTGTCGGGAAAGGCCGTGAGCAGATCCACACCGAACGGCTTGTCGGTCAGTTCGCGGGTGGCGGTCATCTCTTCGGCCAGCTGCGCGCTCGTCATCGTGGATGCGCCCAGACATCCGTACCCGCCGACGTTCGAGACCGCGGCCGCAAGCGCGCTGTACGACACGCCGCCCATTCCCGCCAGCATGACCGGGTGGCGGACACCGAGCAGATCGGTGAGGCGGGTCCTCATCTTCCCAACCTACTCAGCCGCCCTCCTCCTCCTCCTCGAGGCCGACGAGGCGATCGCGCAAGAGCGGAAGCAGGTGGTCGGCGCCCCGGTCGAAGACGCTTACGCACTCGTCGAAGTCCGCGTCGGGACCGTAGTACGGGTCAGAGACCTCGCGCGAGGTCGAAGGATCGATGAGCTGTCGCCACAGCACGACCTGAGTCTCTGAGTTCGAGAGTCGCTCGAGCACGGTATCGCGGTGTTCTTTCGTCATCACTAAGACCAAGTCCTGGCTGTCCAGCAGCTCCGTGTCGGCGTAGGCCGCGGGCGAACCGGCGGTGGCGAAACCCCCTCGGTCGAGGGCTTGTCGCGCTCGGGGATCCATATCGTCACCCACGTGCCAGCGCGCGGTACCCGCGCTCGTGACCTTGACGCGTCCGGCGAGTGAGGGATCAGCGGCGATGCGATGGCGCAGGACGACCTCGGCCATGGGGGAGCGACAGATGTTGCCCGTGCAGATGGTCACGACGCGAAGGGTGCTTGGGGGCACGGTACTCCTCATGGAATTCTTAAGTGGCGCTTGGGATTTGGCGCGAAGCGACGTGCGAATAATAGGTGAGAAAAGGTAAAGTACCGTAGGAACAGCGGAAAGGAGTCGCGATGCCCCTGTCAGAGCACGAGCAGCGAATCCTGGCTGAACTAGAAGAGTCGCTGTCCAAGCAAGATCCCCGCTTCGCGAAGAACGTTCGCGAAACCAATATCTATTCGCACAGCGGACGTCGCGTGCGCTGGGGAGTCGCGGGCTTCGTGGCCGGACTAGCCATCCTGGTCTTCTTTTTCTCGCGCTCGGTGCTCCTCGGACTCGTTGGCGTCGCATTGATGTTTGTCTCGGCCGTCGTCGTGGAACGCAATGCACGTCTTTTGGGCCGCGCGTCCTGGCAGGACATCACCCGAGGGCAGGGCGAGGACGCCCACGCGAGTTACGGTCCCCGGACCAGCTCACTTCGCGACTGGTTGTCGCGTCACCGTCACAAGAGCGAATGACCGTGCGCGGAGGCGCGAGCGACGCGCCTCCGGATAGGGCCCAACGAGACGAGTCCTCACTGGTGCGCTCTCTCGAGCTGAGTAAATTGGCGAGCCACTTACTTCGACACCCCGGTGATGTCCCACCCGTTGTTCGAGCGGCGTGGCGCCTGCGCCGCAACTCGTGGTGGAAGAAGGCTCCGTACCTCCCGCTTCCCGGACGCCGGTACTGGACCTTTCGTCTCTCCACGGCCACGGGGCGCGCCGACGGAACAGCGACGGTTCGCGAGGTGGTGGAGTTCGCGAGATGGTCGAGCCTGCAAGAGTCGAAACAGTAGATTCTTGTGTCGCGCGTACTCTTACTCAACGCAACATTTGAGCCGTTGCAACTGGTCTCGGAGCGGCGCGCGGTCGTATTGATGTTGGCGGGGCGTGCCGAGGCGATCGCTACGCCTGAGACCCCGTCGGTCTGTCGCTCGGCCTCACTGATCATTGAGGTCCCGGCCATTGTGCGGCTCCACGAGATGGTGAAGCTGCCGAGCAAGATTCGTACGCCGCCACTGACGCGCCGCTCACTACTGCTGCGTGACAGCTATCGCTGCGCCTACTGCCTGGATCACGCCGACACCATCGATCATGTGGTGCCGCGCTCGCGGGGTGGTCGACACGAGTGGACCAATGTGGTTGCCGCATGTCGGCGCCACAATATGCAAAAGGGCGATCGACTCCTAGAGGAGATTGGCTGGCGCATGCATTTTGAACCTCGGGTGCCCGATGGTCCCTGGTGGCGGTGGCGTCATGTTCCTGATCCTGATCCCCTCTGGGCCCCGTATCTTCCGCTTGCTTCGTGAAGGTCGCCGACCTCTACGACTACGACGAAGTGCGCGCTGAGCCAACTGCCACTCTCTACGTCACGTCGCTGAAGGAGCCCGCGTTAGTGCTCGGGGGAAACCAGTCGCCCGAGGTCCTCAATGAAGAGCGCACCCGAGTCCCTCTGCGGCGCCGCCGCGGCGGGGGAGGCCTCGTACTTCTACGCCCCGGCGACCTCTGGCTCGACTGGTGGATTCCCAGCGACGATCCTCGCTGGCGTCAAGACGTGCGAGCGAGCTCGATACTTGTTGGTACCTGGTGGGCAAGCGTGTTGCGGTCGCGAACGTCGCACGCGGTGCACGTGCACGAGGGCGCGCTGGAGGGCGACGTGGCCCAGCGCGTGGTCTGTTTCGCCGGACGGGGTCCGGGTGAGGTGATCGTCAATGATCGCAAGGCCGTCGGACTCACCCAGTGGCGCGTGCGCGAGGGGGTGTTCGTCTCCACGGTGCTTCATGGAGGAGCGTCGAATGACGTCGTGGCGTATCTGGCCGAGGTTCCCCCGGGACTCGAGGACGCCCTGGATCACCACACCTTGACGTCTCTCGACATCGAAGACGCGCGGTACGTCATCGACGCACTCGTCGCGGCGAGCGCGCCCGCGGACGTGCGCTTTCGCCGACTCACCTGAGTCGGCGCGACGAACACTTGATCGCCCGCGCGACGCGTGGCGACTTCGCGCACACATTTCGATCAACCGGGATGATTTTTGGCGAAGAGTGGTTGATGGTGGTGTAATGTGTCACGAAGTGGGGGAGAGTGGTGACCCCGCGGGAGGACGGACATGCTCGGCTTCGTGGGCCAGTTTCAGCACTCGCTGGACGCCAAGGGTCGACTCATCCTGCCCGCGAAGTTTCGCGGCGAGTTTGAGCGGGGCGGACATCTCAGCCCCAACACTGAAGGCTGCGTGGCGCTGTGGACGCCGGGTGAGTTCTCGCGCCAGATGGAAGAGCGGCTGGGACTGAGTCGCAGCGGCGGGGCCGCTGAGCGCCAGCAACTGCGGTACTGGTCGGCGAACTCTTCGGACGTGGAGTTCGACAAGCAAGGTCGCTTCGCCGTGCCGAGCTCGATTCGCGACTACGGACAGTTGAGCGGGGAAGTGCTCGTCGTGGGCGCGATCGATCACGTCGAACTCTGGAATCCGGCGACCTACATGGACAAGGTCAACGCCGCCGAGGATGTGTTTAAGCAGGGCAGTGACTAGTGGCCACCCTTTCGAAGCAGTACCGGCCGCGGACCACGCGCAGCCTGGCAATCGCGACAGCGAAGCGGGGAACCTCCTCCGCCCTCTCGCTCGCTGTCGCGGTTGAAAGGCTGCGGATGGCCCCCGACCGGTACCACGAGCCCGTGCTCGAAAGCGAGATTGTCGCCCTCTTCGCCCCGTTGAACGAGGGCGTGGTCGTGGACACCACCGTCGGCGGGGCGGGGCACGCGAGCGCGATACTTGACGCCGCACCGCACGTTCGCCTCATCGGTATCGATCGCGACCCCGACGCCCGGGTCGCCGCCTCAGAGCGACTAGGCCGATTTGGTGCTCGCTCGATCGTGGTGGCGGCCCGGTTTTCTGAGTTGGACGACGTTCTACGCGAGCACGCCGACTTCGTTCGCGCCGAGCCGGTGGTCGCGGTACTCATGGATCTCGGCGTGTCGTCCCACCAGTTCGACGACGCACGTCGGGGATTCTCATTTCGAGAGGACGCCCCCCTCGACATGCGGATGGACCCCAGCGCCGGAGAATCGGCGGCCGACTTTCTCTCGCGAGTGGACGTGCACGATCTGGCCCGGCTCTTGCGTCACCACGGGGAGGGCCGCTTTGCCGGCGCGATTGCGAAGTCCGTCGTCGAGCGTCAGCCCCAGACGACCTTTGAACTCAGCGACGCCGTGGAGCGAGCGGTGCCCATGGCGGCACGACGTCGCGGGCACGTGGCGACGCGAGTCTTTCAAGCCCTGCGCGTCGAAGTCAATGACGAAGAGGCCCAGTTGACCCGGGGCCTCGAAGCGGCCCTCGGTGCGCTGAGCATCGGTGGGTTACTGGTCGTGATCTCCTACCATTCCGGCGAGGACCGTGTGGTCAAGTCGTACTTCGCCCACGAGCAGAGCGGCGGGTGCACCTGCCCCCCGCAACTGCCCTGCGTCTGTGGAGCGGTCTCGCGCGTCGAGGTCTTTAAAGCCAGCGCGCAGCTAGCGAGTGTCGAGGAGATCGCCCGCAATCCCCGTGCCCGCTCCGCCCGCCTTCGCATTGCTCGAAAGGTGGCGCCGTGAGCGTCATCAGTTTTCCGCGCCGCGTCGACACCCGCCCCGCACCCCGGCGCCCAGTCGCGCGACCTCAGCACGCCCAGACCACGACGCGGCGTCGCGAAACGGTACGCCGACTGCGCAGGTCCTCTTCGGCTCGCAAAGCGTCAATCGTGGTCGTCGTCGCGCTCGCGGTAACGCTGGCTGGTTCGATGTTCGAGGCGAACCGTCAAATTGAGATACACCAGCTCCAAAGTCAACTTCTCCAGGAACAGTCGTCCTACGCCGAGCAGGTGGGGTCGATCACGAATCTGTCCGCCCCGAGTCAGATCGCGACCAAGGCTGGAGCGCTGCACCTTGTGGACCCGACGTCGGTGACGCAAGTTCCCTCGACGTCGCTCACCGCGCGCCTGCCCCTTCCGAAGTTCAGTGGCTACGCGCCGGCGACGTCGAGGACCATTCGGTGAGCGTCCACTCGACTTCGACTCATCACCGCACCCAGTCCGCGCGCACGATTTCGCGCCGCCCGCCGGGTCCGCGTCGCCTGCTCTTGCTGCGGGCCCTGCTGGCGCTGGCCTTCTGCGCCCTGGGTGTGCGACTGTTCTTCCTTCAGGTGGTCGACCACGCGCACTACGCGCAACTTTCGGTTGATCAAGTGGCTACGAAAATCACCACGACCGCGCTGCGCGGGGGCATTTACGACCGTGACGGCCAGACGCTGGCCATTTCGCGCCCGACGTCCTTGGTCATCGCCGACGACTTTCAGATCACCAATCCGGCGAAGGAAGCTGAGGCGATGTCCGGCCTGGTTCAGGTTCCCGTGGCCGATTTGACGGCGCTGCTGTCGCGCAAGAGCGGCTACGTGGTCGTGAACAACTCCCTCGACCTCACCGACGGCCGTAAAGTCTCTGCCCACGATTTTCCGGGCATCGTGGTCCAGAACTCCTCGGTGCGCACGTACCCCGACGGCACGCTGGCGACCTCGCTGCTCGGGGGAGTGAACGCCGCCGGCGCCGGAACCACGGGGCTCGAATACGAGTACCAGTCCTCTCTAGCCGGCCAGACCGGAGTGACCCGCGAGTACGTTTCGAGCACGGGAGTGAGCTTGCCCGCCTCCACGGCCAAGGTCATTCGCCGCGCCAAGCCCGGGGTGGGCTTAGAGCTCACGGTCGACTCCTCGCTGCAGTACGTGGCTGAGCGCGATCTCGCCAACCAGCTCAAGGCCGAAGACGGGCTGACCGGTTTAGCGGTCGTGATGGACGTCAAGACGGGCCAGATCCTCGCCGACGCCTCCCTGGTCAACACCAAGACCCAGGCCGGAGAGCTCGGCGCGGTTCCTTCGTGGGGTAAGAGCGTCGGGGTCGCGGGCATCGACCAGACGCTCAACAATCTC
Organism: Acidimicrobiales bacterium; assembly: GCA_036489715.1. Lineage (GTDB taxonomy): Bacteria > Actinomycetota > Acidimicrobiia > Acidimicrobiales > RAAP-2 > RAAP-2. Next base: position 71,585 of record DASXFG010000008.1, read on the forward strand.
CCTTTCTCCCAGGCGTACGAACCCGGCTCGGTGTTCAAGGCCGTAACGTTCTCGGCCGCCCTGCAGAACAACGACATCACCCCGAGCACGGTCTTTAGCGTGCCCAACTCCGTCACCGTGGGCGGGCGGTACTTCCACGACGCCGAGAACCACGGAACCGAGCAGCTCACGGCCACCGAGATCCTCGCTCAATCCTCCAACATAGGGACCTACGAGATCGGCGAGCGGGTGGGGGAGTCGGGACTGCTGGCCCAAGTCGAGCGCTTGGGCTTTGGACAGCAGACCGATATCGACTTCCCCGACGAAACCGGCGGACTCCTTATTAATGCGGCCAACTGGTACGCGAGTGACGAGGTGGCCCTACCGATCGGTCAAGTAGACGCCGTGCCCGCGATCCAGGTTCTCGACGCCTACAACGCGATCGCCAACGGTGGCGTGTTCGTCGAGCCCAAGTTGGTGCGCGCCCTCGTCTACCCGAACGGGTCGCTCAAGGCCACCCCCAAGAGCGCCACGCGAGAGGTGCTCAGCCCGAGCGTGGACGCCACCATGGTCAACATGCTCGAACAGGTCGTCCTCGACGGCACCGGCAACGAGGCGATCATTCCGGGTTACGAGGTGGCGGGCAAGACCGGTACGGCCACCATTCCCGTTCCCGGCCAGGACAAACTCACCAACGACTACAACGCCACTTTCGTGGGTTTTGCCCCCGCCAATAATCCCATACTCTCGATGATTGTCGTGATTCAACGTCCCCTTAACGACATTTACGGCGGGTCGGTGTCCGCGCCCGTCTTCCAACAGGTCATGAGCTACGCCCTGCACCACTACGGCATTCCTTCTACCGGTGCGAACCAGAAGCCCCTGACCGGAGCGGCCAGCATCTCTTCAGACGTGACGTGATGCAACTCGGCGACATCTTGGACGACGTATCGCTCGACGTGGTGACGAGCAGCCTGGAGATCGAACGCGTGGAGATCGACTCGCGTGTGTGCGGACCCGGCGCGCTCTTTTTTGCCATGCCCGGTACTCAGCATCACGGCGTGGCCTACGCGCGTGAGGCCGTGGCCCTCGGCGCGGAGTGTGTCGTGGGTGACGTGACAGTCTCTCTGGACGCGCCGCTGGTGGTGGTGCCCGCGTCGCAACTTCCCGCCTTGCTCTCGCACGCCAGTGCGACGATTTCGGGTCACCCCGAGACTCTCGCCACGCTGGTGGGCGTAACGGGCACGAACGGCAAGACCAGTGTCACGTCGATTCTGGCCGCGCTCGCTCGCGCGCTCGGCTGGAACGCGCAGAGCATCGGCACGCTCACCAACACCCGCACGACTCCGGCCCCGCCAGAGCTCTATCGCGCCCTCGCGGGCGCCGTCTCGAGCTTCGACCCCGACTCAACGCACTCGCTCATATCTTTAGAGGTCTCCAGCCATGCCCTCGATCAACACCGAGTCGACGGGCTGCGCTTCTGCGTTGCGGCCTTCACCAATCTCAGTCACGACCATCTCGACTACCACGGCACGATGGAGCGCTACTTCGAAGCCAAGGCCTCGCTCTTTACGAGCGAGTTCGCCAAGCGCGCGGTCATCTGGAGCGACGATCCCTACGGGGAGCGCCTCGCGGAGCAGACGGCGCTCCCCGTGGTGCGGGTCTCTCGTCGTGACGCCCGCGACGTCGTGGGTTCGCTACGCGGCTCCACGTTCTTTTGGCGCGAGCACCTCGTGAATTCGCCGCTGGTCGGGGACTACAACGTTGATAACGCTCTCATGGCGATGTCGATTCTGAGTGCACTGGGCGTCGACGACGCGTCGGTCGCGTCGGCCATGACCGACGTAGCCGCGGTACCGGGACGTTTCGAGGTGTTCCACGCCCGCGGGGTCACGGTGGTGGTGGACTACGCCCACACGCCCGACGGCCTTGCGCGGCTGCTCCAAGACGTGCGCCGCCTACAACCCGACGGCCAACTGATCACCGTGTTCGGGGCCGGGGGCGATCGAGACCGCGAGAAGCGCCCCGCCATGGGTCGCATCGCGTCGGTTTCCTCGGATCTGAGCATCGTGACCTCGGATAACCCTCGCCACGAAGATCCAGATGCCATCATTGATGCCGTGGTATCGGGATGCGTTGCGGGCCGCTCGGTCGAGCGCGAGCGCGACCGGCGTGCGGCAATCGCCCGTGCGGTGGAGGTGGCACGCGAGGGCGACGTCGTCGTGGTGGCCGGGAAGGGACACGAGGCCACCCAGACCGTCGGTGACGCGGTCATCCCCTTCGATGACCGGGCTGTCGTTAAGGAACTCCTGGGGTGGGTGTGACGTGCTGAGTCTCATGGAAGCCGGAGGCGTCGCCTTCATCATTTCGCTGTTTGTGACTCCCTGGTGGATCCGCTTCCTCAAGGGCCGTTCGCTGGTCCAGCACATTCGCGAGGACGGCCCCCAGACCCACTTCGCCAAGGCTGGCACGCCCACCATGGGGGGAGTCGTCATCGTGCTGGCTTCGCTGCTCGGCTACGTTCTCGGACACGCCGGCACCTCGGTGCGCTTTACGCGCGCCGGGGTGTTAGCGGTCCTGGTCGTGGTCGCTTCGGGAGTGCTCGGATTCATCGACGACTACCTCGGGATCGTCAACCTGCGCAATCTGGGCCTGAACAAGCGCGGCAAGCTCGTGGGCCAGGTCGTCATCGCGGTGGTCTTTGCCGTCGTGGCGCTGACCTGGGTGCACAACTCCACGCAGCTGTCCTTTACTCGGTTCTCCCTGCCCGGTTGGCAGTTGACCTCCGTGGGCTGGTTCTTCGTGGCCGCCTTCATGATCATCGCTACGTCGAACGCCGTGAACTTGGCCGACGGCTTGGACGGGCTCTCTGCGGGGTCCTCGACGTTCTGCTTTGGCGTGCTGTCGATCATCGGGTACTGGCAGTTTCGCCACTTCTCGATCTACCGCTTGCACTCATCGCTCGATCTGGGTCTGGTGGCGGTGGCGCTGGTGGGAGCGTGTTTGGGCTTTCTGTGGTGGAACGCGGCCCCGGCGCGCATCATCATGGGCGACACGGGTGCACTGGCAATCGGCGCGGGTCTCGGCGCCCTGTGCCTGCTGATGAACTTGGATCTTCTCCTGCCCATTATCGGGGGACTGTTCGTGGCGATCACGCTCTCGGTGATCATCCAGGTCTTTAGTTATCGCGTCTTTGGCCGCCGAGTGTTTCTCATAGCGCCACTTCACCATCACTTTGAAATGCGCGGTTGGCCCGAGACGACGGTCATCGTGCGCTTTTGGATTTTGGCGGGCCTGCTCGCGATGCTGGGCCTGGGCATCTTCTATGGGGACTTCCTCAAGATCGCCAAGGTGGTCTGATGGCGACGCGCGCCGACGCGGCGCTCGCGCGAGGAGATCGCTACGTACCGGTGTCGCGCGGTCCCGATCGAGTCGACGAAGGCGGCCTGTTCCACCCGCTGGCGCGCGGTGACCACGCCGCGCGGGCGTTGGTGGTAGTGACCAGCGCCCTGGTGATCTTCGGCACGATCTTCGTGGCGTTGTCCAGCGAGGGGCAGTCCGCGGCCGACGGCGGGACCGTCTTTTCGATCACCATTCACGACGTCGCCTATCTCGTGTTGGGCGTCGTGGGGTTCTACCTCCTCGCGCGAGTGCGCCTCGACCGACTGGTGCGCGTCGCGCCGGCCGCGATGGGCGCGGGCCTCGTTATGCTCCTCGCCGTCAAGGCCGTCGGCGTCGAGACCAACGGAGGCAAGCGCTGGCTCAACCTGCACGCCATCGACCTCCAGCCTTCGGAGATCTTCAAGCTCTGCACCGTGCTCTTCCTCGCGTGGCTCGTGCAGTGGCACCACGAGGAACTCAACGACTGGAAGCAGCTGGTGTTTCGTACCCTGCCTATCTGGCTGGGCTGCGGACTTATCGTGCTCGAACCCGACCTCGGTACCGCCTCGGTGGTTCTGGTCATCGCGGTCACGATGTTGGCCGTGGCCGGGCTGTCGCGTCGACTGCTCGCGGGCTCGCTGGTCTGTCTCGGCGTCGCCGTGGGCGCGTACCTCATCTCGGATCCCTACTCGGCGAAGCGCTTCTTTTCGTTCCTGCACCCCAACACCAATCTCGCCTCGAGCGGCTATCAGCTTCTGCAGTCGCGCATCGGCCTGGGCGCGGGCGGAGTGAGCGGTCTGGGTCTCGGCCACAGCCGCGAGATCTGGGGCCTCCTGCCCAATCCCCAAACGGACTTCATCTTTTCGGTGATCGGCGAGGAGTTGGGCGTAGTGGGGACCATGGCGGTCATCGCGCTCTTCGTCGCCTTCCTCTTTGTGGCGCTGCGCATCGCTCGCCAGTGCACCAACCAGATGTACCGGATCATTGCGGTGGGCATCACCACGTGGATCGTGGTCGAGGCCCTCATCAACATCTCCTCGGTGGTGGGCTGGTGGGCCGTGACCGGCGTGCCTCTGCCGTTCTTCTCCTACGGCGGTACCGCGCTGATCACCGAACTGGCCGCCGTGGGCGTGCTCTACAACATCGCTCACGATCGTTCTCGTTCCAGCGACCTTTCTATTCCGGCCCGAGTTCGCGTCGTTTCACCGCGCCCCGCCTCGCGCGCGCCACGTCCCGCGGTGCGCGCGGCGCGAAGCGCCCCACGCCCGACGGCGCGCGCTCCGCGTCGTCCCGCCGATCGTCGCTACGCCCCCCGGCCCCAGCCTCGCCGCGGCCCGGGGGACCCCCGTCGGAACCCCCGCCATACCGAGCGGTACTAGTGGGCCGCCCCGTCGTCATCACTGGGGGCGGCACCGGGGGCCACGTGTATCCCATGCGCGCCATCGCCGACGCCTTGCTCGAGTCGGGCGTGACACGCGAAGAGTTGCGCTTCGTGGGCAGTCGGCGCGGCCAGGAGCGCACGTTGCTCGCCGGCGAGATTCCCCTCACGCTCTTGCCGGGTCGCGGCGTGCGTCGCTCGCTGACTCCTAAGGATCTGCTCGCGAACCTGGGCGCCCTGTGGGGACTGGGACGCGCCGTAATGAGGGCTCAGATTCTGGTGCGCCAGTGGAGGCCCTCGGTCGTCGTCTCGGTGGGAGGCTACGCCTCGTTCGGGGTGGCTCTCGCCGCGGTGGTGTGGCGCGTGCCGCTCGTGCTGGTGGACTTTGACGCCGTGCCCGGGGCGGCGCACCGGCTGCTGGGGCGCTTCGCTACGACGCGCTGCAGCGCGTTCTCCTCGAGTGGGGCTCGCGTCGTGGAAACCGGTGCGCCGATTCGTCGCGCGCTCGAGGACCTGGACCGATCAGCCGACGCGCGGCGCGTCGCCAAGGCGAGCCAGGCGCCCCCGATCGATCCGGAGCGAACGGTGGTACTCGTGATGACGGGTTCACTGGGCTCGCACCGCGTAAACGTGGCGGTGCGCCAGCTCGCCCAGCACTGGTCGGCGCGCGACGACCTGAGCCTGGTTCACGTAACGGGCCGGCGCGACTACGACGAGTTCTCCCGACCGCTCTCGCTGGCGGCCCTGGACTATCGGGTCATCGATTTCGGTGACATGGAAGTGCTGTGGTCGCTGTGCGACGTGGCGGTATGTCGCGCGGGTGCCATCACGGTCGCCGAGCTGGAGATACTGGCCATCCCCTCGGTGCTGATACCCCTGCCCGGAGCGCCCCACGACCACCAGACCAAGAACGCGCGAGCCCTGGCCGATGCGGGAGGCGCGGTCGTCTTGAGTGACGCGAACTGCACCGGCGAGGTGCTGGCCAGCGACCTTGAAGTCCTGCTGGCCAGCGCCACCCGCGAGGAGATGAGCCGCGCCCTGCGCTCCCTCGCTCGTCCCCACGCCGCCGCCGCGATCGCCCGGGTGGTCCTTGAGGCCCGGCGATGAGCGCCTTTTCCCCGGGCGCGCGCGTACACGTGGTGGGCGTGGGCGGTGCGGGCATGAGCGGCATGGCCATGCTGCTCTCGGAGTGGGGGGCGACGGTGAGCGGGAGCGACGCGAGCGAATCGGCCGTCTTCGACGACCTGCACGCGCGCCGGGTTACGACCTACGTCGGTCACGACGCGGCCCACGTGGCCGACGCGGAAGTCGTGCTGTGGTCGCCCGCCGTCAGTGCCGACAACGTCGAACTGGCAGCGGCGCGCCGGGCCGGCGCGCGCCTGGTGACGCGTGCGAGCGCCTTTGACGAACTCTCCGCCCTCAGCCGGGTCGTGGGCATCACCGGCACGCACGGCAAGACGACGGCCACTTCGATGATGGTCCAGATGTCGTTGGCCGCGGGCCGCGACGACGCGTGGCTCCTGGGCGCGCCGGTGCTCGGGGTGGGGGCGCAGGGCCACTGGGGCGAGGGGGACCTGCTGCTCGAGATCGATGAGAGCTACGGAACATTTGGCGAACTGCACCCCTTCGCCCTGGGCGTCACCAACGTCGAGCCGGATCATCTCGACTTCTACGGAACCCTGGAGTCCCTCGAGCGGGCCTTCGCGGACTTAGTCGCGCGCACCAGTGGACCCGTGGTGGCCTGGGCCGACGACGCCGGAGCACGTCGGGTGGTAAAGGATCGCTCGCGAGCGGTGCTGGTGGGCACGAGCGCGGACGCTCACTGGCGCGTCGAGGACGTGGCGCTGGCGCGGCGCGGCGCGACGTTTCGCCTGCGCGGCGAGCGCACGCTATCTATCGAACTGCGCGTCACCGGAGCGCTCAACGTCGCCAACGCGTCGGTGGCGGCCGTGCTCGCTCACGAGGTGGGCGTCAGCGACGAGGCCATCGTGCGCGGGCTCTCGAACTTCCTGGGCGCTCCTCGGCGCTACCAGTACCGCGGGGTGTGGCGCGGCGTGGACGTCTATGAGGACTACGCGCACCTGCCCGGCGAGATCGCGGCCACCATCGCCGCCACGCAATCGGCCGGCTACGAGCGCATCACGATCGTCTTTCAGCCGCACCGCGTCACGCGCACCCTCGCCCTGGCCGACCAGTTCGCGCCGGCGTTTTCGGGGGCGCGCCACGTGGTGGTGACCGACCTGTACGGCGCCGGTGAGGCGAATCCCACCGGGGTGACGGGAGAACTGGTGGCGTCCTCGCTGCAGGGTTTCGACCCCTCTCTGGACACGATCTACTGCGCCGACTTGGGACTGGTCGGTGAGTTGCTGAGTCAACTCGCCGAGGACAGCGACGTCATCTTGGTGCTGGGTGCGGGAGACGTCGGCTCGATCATCGCCACGTTGCCGGGGGGCCTGTTGTGAGTATCGAGTCGTTGCTCGCTCGTTTGGGCCCGCGGGCCCAAGTTCACGCGCCGCTCGGTTCTCGCACCACCTATCGAGTCGGCGGCACCGCGGCCCTCGCTCTGGAACTGGACACCCTGGCCCAGTTCGAGGACCTGGCCCCGGCGATCGCCGAGTCGGGATGCGACGTCCTGGTGCTCGGCAACGGCTCGAACCTGCTCGTCGAAGACGGGGAGCGCGAGGTAGTCGTCGTGCACTTTTCGCGCTCGGCGGCGACGCTGGACGTCCACGGCGACAACGACGTGGTCGTGCGCGCCGGTGCGGGTCTGGATCTGCCCCTCATGGCGCGGCGTCTGTCCGCTCAGGGCGTAGTGGGCTTTGAGTGGGCCGTAGGCGTGCCCGGCACCGTGGGGGGAGCGGTGGCGATGAACGCGGGTGGACACGGAGACGACGTGGCGGGATCCTTGCTCGAGGTGACAATCTGGCGCGACGGCGCGAGCCAGGTCTTCACGGCGAGCCAGCTCGAGTTGGGCTATCGCACGAGTGCGGTAGGACCTCGCGACGTTGTCCTGGAGGCCCGATTCTCGCTGTCGCGCGGCGATCGACAACGCTCCGAGGAGCGGGTGCGAGAAATCGTGCGCTGGCGGCGAGAGAATCAGCCGGGCGGCCAGAATGCGGGGAGCGTCTTTCGCAATCCCGAGGGGGATTTTGCGGCTCGCCTCGTCGAGGTCGCGCAGTGCAAGGGGCTGCGCCTGGGTAGCGCCCAGGTCTCGGACAAGCACGCCAACTTCATTCAGGCCGACGCGGGTGGTGTCGCCGTCGACGTCTACTCCCTGATCTCGATGGTGAAAACCCGGGTGAATGAGCGCTGCGGCGTCGAGCTCGTCTGTGAGAATCGATTCGTGGGTTTCGGCGAAGAGCGATGAGTCGTCACACCGCCACCCAGGAGCGACCGGCCCGTATCGAAGAGATCGACGCGCGCGAGGTACGTGCGCCGCGGCGCACGCTACGGCGACTGACCAAGTGGCTGCTCGCGCTGGGGGTGCTCGTCACTCTGGGCGTCGTGGGTGCCCAGTGGGCGCTGCACCGCCCGTATTTTCGCGTGGAAAACGTCACGGTCGTGGGCAACCGCCACGAGAGCGTGGCCGCAGTACTCGGACGTTCGGGGCTCTCGGCGCACCCCTCGATGGTCAATTTGAATGAGTCGCTCATCGCTCGCCGTCTTAAGACTCTGCCCTGGGTGCGCTCGGTGTCCATCGTCAAGAAGTGGCCCGATTCGCTCACTCTTACCATCCACGAGAGCGTGGCGGTGGCCGTGGCCTTCGCCTCGGGCCATCACCTCGAGTACGTCGACGCGCGCGGGCGCGCCCTCGCCGTCGCCCCGCTGCACGAGAACCTGCCCACGCTCGACTATCTCGGCGCCGCCTCGGGTACGTGGCCCTACGCGCGCGCGGCGCGCGCGGCCGCCTACGTGGCCAGTGAGCTGCCCGTGGCTTTCGCCAGCCAGGTCAGCACCATCACCGACGACGCCCAGGGATCACTCGTCCTCAAGATGACCACGCCGGTGACGTTCATCCTCGGACCGCCCACGCACCTGCACGCAAAGTTCGTCGCGATCGCGTCGATCATCGCGCATTCGACGCTGGCGCCAGGAGACAGCGTGGACGTGACCGTGCCCGACGAGGTCGCCGTCACCCCGCCGAGCGGATGACAAAAACCTATGTATTTGACCGAAATGTAGGCGGTGACTAGCCTTCAATGACTGTTCGCGACGCGCGCCCTCGGGGCGGTAACAATAGACCTAGGAGCCAAGGGGAGTCCATGAGCCTCAGTCAGAGCAACTATCACGCCGTTATCAAAGTGATTGGCGTGGGTGGCGGGGGAGCGAACGCCGTTAACCGGATGATCACCTCGGGGTTGAAGAACATCGAGTTCATCGCGGCCAACACCGACGCCCAGGCCCTGTTGCTCTCCGAAGCGGACCTCAAAATCGACATCGGTCGCCAACTGACCCGCGGTCTGGGTGCGGGCAGCGACCCCGAGGTCGGGCGTCAAGCGGCCGAGGATCACCGCGCCGAGATCGAAGAGGCCCTCAAGGACACCGACATGGTCTTTATCACCGCAGGTGAGGGCGGGGGGACCGGCACCGGCGCGGCCCCGGTCGTTGCCGAGATCGCCCGGGCGCTGGGCATCCTCACGATCGGCGTGGTTACGCGGCCCTTCGGCTTCGAGGGCAAGCGCCGCGCCACCCAGGCCGAAAAGGGCATCCAGAGTCTGCGCGACCAGGTGGACACCCTGATCGTGATTCCCAACGACCGCTTGCTCTCGGTGACCGCGCCGGACACCTCGATGATCGACGCCTTCAAGATCGCCGACGACGTACTGCTCTCGGCGGTGCGCGGGGTGACCGATCTCATCACGGTTCCCGGGCTTATCAACACCGACTTCGCCGACGTCAACACGGTCATGCGCAACGCCGGCACCGCCATTATGGGCGTGGGCTCATCCACGGGCGAGGGGCGCGCGGTCAACGCGGCCCGAGCGGCCATCACCTCTCCACTGCTCGAAGCCTCCATCGACGGGGCGCGCGGCATCTTGATGAACATCGTGGGCGGGCCGAACGTCACGCTCAATGAGGTGACCCAGGCGGCGGAGATTATTCACTCGGTCGCTCACCCCGACGCGAACATCATTTTTGGCTCGGTGATCGACGACTCAATCGGCGAGGCCGTGCGCGTCACGGTGATCGCCGCCGGTTTTGACGCGAGCGGGGGAACCAAGACGAGCACCGTCGCCGATCCGTCGATGACCGAAGGTCCGCGCAGCGACATCTTCACCACGTCCGGCGACGACTTCTTTGACGTGGGCGGCGATGACGACCTCCCCAGCTTCCTCCGCTGAGGAACTCGCGTCGCGCGTCGCGCACAACCTCGACGCGCTAAGAGGGCGCATCGCCTCGACGGGGAGAGAGCCGAACAGCGTGCGCATCGTGGCGGTCACCAAGACATTTTCCCAAGCCGAAGTGCGCGCGGCCGCCTCGCTCGGAGTGACGGACTTTGGTGAGAACTACGTCGAGGAACTGTGCGCCAAACGCGAGGCGGCGCCCGGTGCGACCTGGCACTTTTTGGGGGCGCTGCAGACCAACAAGATCGCCCGGGTGAGTCGCTGTGCTCAGGTGCTGAGCGGCGTAGCGAGAAAACGCGAGCTCGATCGACTGAGCGCCCTGGGTGCCAGCGCGGCCCTCGACATTCAAGTTGACTTCACCGGTCGCGCTGAACGAAACGGCGCGGCACCGAGCGAGGTGGAAGAACTCGTGAGGTGCGCTCGAGAGTTGAACTTGAAGGTTCGCGGTCTCATGCTCGTCGCGCCCACCGAGGTGAGCGAGGCGCGCGCCGCCTTCGCGGCCACCGTCGCCCTGGCCGATCAACTGGGTGTGGCCGAGCGCTCGATGGGCATGAGCGAAGACCTGGAAATGGCCTGTGAACTGGGCACGACCGAGGTTCGCGTCGGTCGGGCGCTCTTTGGTCCGCGGTCCAACTAGCCCGGGCTGACCTAACATAGTTTGCGCGGTTCATCCAAGGGAGAGACGAATGAAAGAAAAGATGCGAGGGCTCCTCGGTTTTCTCGGTCTCGTCGAAGACGACTACGGCGACTACGGTCCCGCTAACACCCCGCGGCCCTTTTCCGACCAGCCCGACGAGCTGGAATCGGAGTGGACCCCCACGCCGGTCGCGGTCGCGCGCACGTACCCCCAGGCTCAGAGCCCCCGGCCCACTCTTCGCCCGAACGTGCCCACGCGCACCCCGATGCGCACCGCGCCGGTGTCGGTACTTGAAGGTTCGTCGGGCGTGCGCGGGGTGCGACCCGCCGCCTCCTCGAACCCCGCGCGCGGGGCGGTCGCCTTCCAGCCCGACCGCGACGTGGCGATCGTGGTGCCCGAGAACTACGACGACTCTCGCCAGATCACCGACTACCTGCGCCAGAACCGTGCGGTCGTGCTGGTCACCCTTAACGTGGAGCCGGCCCTCACGCGGCGTCTGGTCGACTTCACGGCCGGCACCGCTTATGCCCTCACCGCGCGCATCGAGATGCTGATTCGCGGGGTCTACCTGATCAGCCCCCAGGGAATGTTTGTGGGACCGGAAATGAAAGAGCGACTGCGCGCGACGAACTATCACGCCCTCGATAGGGCATGAGTATCCTTCACACGCTGATTTACATCTACATCTGGATTTTGTTCGTCACCGCCATCCTCAGTTGGTTTCCGGTGCAGAACACGAACGGCCCCTACGCGTTGCTCAAGCGTCTGCTGGCCGACGTGACCGAGCCCGTGTTACGACCGATTCGCTCGATCATGCCGCGCACGGGCGGGATTGATTTTTCGGTCTTCATCGCGATCGTCATTCTCATCATCATCAACGAAGCGATCTAGCCAAGCCCGACTGTGTTGAGTGCGTGGCGGTAGGGTGGCTTAATGGACAGCGACCACACCACTTCTGCTCTCGACAGCATCGACACCGTCGCCTTCAAGGTCGGCGTACGCGGGTACAACATCGACGAGGTCGACGACTTTCTCGAGCGACTTTCGCTCGAAGTGCGCCAGCTCAAGGACCTGGCCGCCCAGCAGCGCCAGCAACTTCGCCAGGCGGCCGAGCGCATCAGCCAACTCGACGCGCGCCCCGCGGCCGCGGCGGCCCCGACTCCGACGCCCGTCGTGCACGTCGCATCGGCGCCCGCGCCCGCGCCCATTAGCACCGGCGGTGCGGCCGGGGCCGAGCAGGTGACCACGATGATTGCCATGGCGCAGCGTTTCATCGAAGAGGCCCAGGCCGAGGCTGAAGAGCGCGCGCGCGACTTTACCGCCGCCGCCCAGGACCGCGCGCGCGAGATCGTCAACGAGGCGCGCTCGCGCGCCGAAGACGAAGTGAATCGACTCAACGGCATGAAGCAACGCCTCAGTGAAGACGTCGACACGCTCGCCCATCAACTCAACGCCGAGCGCAAGCGCATCGCGATCGTCTTGGCGGAGTTCACCGAGTGGGTGGAGAACTCGCTGTCGGCGGACGCATCGACTCGCTCGCTCGCCTCGCCCGCATCGAGTGCGCCCACGCCGCCCGCGCGCCCCGCGCCCGTGCCGAGTCCCGAGGCGCCGCCGCCGCCCGCGCCGCGTCCCAGTGACGTACCGCCGCCCGCCGCGGCGCCGAGTGCCAACGCCGGCGAGGCGACCATGGCCCAGCCCACCCTCGGCCAAGTCTTGAAGTTTGACCGCGACGAGAGGTAAGAGTTCGGTTTTCAACTGCTAGTCTCGCCGGACACTGATTCCGAGCACGGTCGAGGAGAGACATGGCGACGAGCGCGAAAACTACGAAAAAAGCACCCGCCAAGGCAACGGCGAAGAAGGTCGCGGCCAAAAAGACCGTCTCGCGTCCGCCCGCCAAAAAAACGGTGAAGAAGGGGTCCAAGGCCCCGGCCAAGAAGGCCCCGACGAAGGCCGCCGTGAAGAAGGCCCCCTCGAAGAAGTCGCCCGCGGCGAGCGCGGCCCAAAAAGCTCTCGCGGCCAAGAAAATAAAGGCCCAGGCGGCGGATCGCGCCAAGAAGGAACGCGACGCCAAGACCCGTCTCGCGGCGCAAAAGGCCCAAGCGCGCCAAAAGGCCCTCGACGCCGCCAAGGCGAAAAAGGAGCGCGACGCCAAGGCCCGCGTACTCGCCAAGGAGAAGGCCGCGACGGCCAAGGCCAAGGCCCAGGCCGCCGCCAAGGCGAAAAAAGAGCGCGAGGTCAAGGCCCGCGTGGCCGCCAAAGAACGTGAGGTAGCCCGCAAGGCACGCGAGAAGGCGGCCGTTGAGGCCAAGAAGCAACGTGAGATCGACACCAAGCGCAAGGCCATTGAGGCCGAGAAGATGCGCAAGCAGCGCGAGATCGAGCGGCGCGACGCCGAAGAGCGAAAGCGCCAGGAGCGCAAGGAACTCGAAGAGCAGCGCGAGCGCGAGGCGCGCGAGCGCAAGATGCACTCCAAGCCCTACGAGGACGATCGCGAGTTCCTCGACGAGTTACGCCGCCTCTTGATCGAAGAGCGCGATAAGACCGCCGCCCAGATCGACATGACCGAGAAGCAGGCCGACGAGATGCTGGTCGACCGCGAGAGGCTTGAGTACGACGACGAAGACGGCAGCAGCGTGGCCTCGGACATTGATCGCGACCACCTTAAGGAGTACGCGGCCGAGCAGAAGCTCAAGATTGAAGAGATCGGGGTCGCCCTCGCCCGTATCGAGGACGGCAGCTACGGTCGCTGCGACAGTTGCTACAACTCCATCGCGAAGGCACGGCTCTCGTTCCAGTTGCCCGTCTTCACGTGCGTCGAGTGCCGCGCCAACGTTTAAGGCTCACACTCAATTTCACCGTCCTCGCGGTGGCTCTCGGCGTCGCGGTCATCGATGCGCTGACCAAGTGGTGGGCCCGCGACGCCCTGGCGCACCACGCGAGGCACCTTTGGGGCCCGCTGTGGTTGCGTCTCACTTTCAACTCTGGCATCTCGTTCTCGTTCAACAGTTCGGGTCCGGTGGTCACGACGATCGCCACCGTTCTCATTGCGCTCGCGGTGGTGTTAGTGGGCGTGAATGCCAATCGGGGCGCGCCGGCGCTGGGATTCGGTTTGCTCATCGGCGGCGGCGTCGCCAACGTGATTGACCGCCTGGCCGCGACCCCCCACGAAGTGACCGATTTCGTCTCGGTCTCGTCGTTTCCCATCTTCAACGTGGCCGACGCGGCGATCACCGTGGGCTTCGTGGTCCTCATCGTGTCCGCGCTGCGCGGCGATCGGCTCTTCGCGCGATGACCGAGGACGCCGGGCGGGATCTCTTTGACGGTGAGCTACTCGAGCTCGCGGTACCGGCGAGCCTCGCGGGCATGCGCCTGGATCGCGCCCTGGCGATGTTGACCGATCGCTCACGCGCCGAGACCGCCCTCGCCATTGTGGAGGGGCGGGTTCAGATCAACGCCGCCGTGATTGCCAAGGGTTCGCGAATGCTCGTCGAGGGCGATGTGTTGCGCGCGCAGCTGCGCCCCCCGGCGGGGGAGTTCGTTGAGCCCGACGCGCAGGTGATCATCGAGGTCGTGCTCGACGACGAGGACTTCGTCGTGGTCAACAAATTGCCGCGCCAGGTAGTCCATCCCGGGGCCGGCCAGCGAACCGGAACGCTCGTGGCGGGCCTGCTCGCGCGCTACCCCGAGATCGCCCTGCTCGCCCGCGAGGGGCGCAGCGAACCAGCGAGGCCCGGCATTGTTCACCGACTCGACAAGGGAACTTCAGGGCTGCTGGTGGTGGCCAAGACGCCCCTGGGTCTGTCCGCGCTGTCAGCGCAGATGGGCGCTCGTACGGCGGGACGGACGTATCTCTCCCTGGTCAAGGGTCACGTGGTCGAAGATCGCGGCATCGTTGACGCCCCGATCGGCCGCTCTCCGCGCGCGCCCACGTTGATGGCGGTGCGCGCCGATGGGCGCGAGGCCCGCACCCACTACGACGTGCGCGCGCGCCTCGATGAACCCTACGAGTCGAGCGTGCTGGAGTTGCGTCTCGACACCGGTCGCACGCATCAGATACGGGTGCACATGGCCAGCATCTCCCACGCGGTCGTCAACGACCTGCGCTACGGACACCAGCGCGACCTCCGCCTCGACGAGGACCGGCTCTTCTTGCACGCGAGTCGCCTCACGTTCCAACATCCCCGCAGCGACGCGACCGTTTCGCTCGAGGCGCCGCTGCCCCCAGACTTGCGCGCGTTGCTGCCCGCCGATCTCGATCTTTAGGCGACGTCGTGAGCGGCGAGGACCCGGCTGTCGTCGCGCAGAATCGACAGCGCCTCATCCTCCGCGCGACGTACCCGGCGAACTCCGATGTCCATTTTGGTGGCGGTGGCCTGCAGAGAGAGGGGAGTAGCCCCGCTTAGACCAAAGCGCAGCGTGAGCACTTCGCGCTGGAGATCGCTTAACTTGGCCAAGGCGTCGTGGAGCTCGTCGTTCATCATCGTCTGTTCGATGTCGCCGACCCAGTCGTGCTGACTCGGCGCCACCAGGTCGCCCAGGGTCGTAGCCGAGTCCGAACTCGCCGGTTGGTCCAGGCTCGCGGTCACCCCGGCCAGTCCGCGCAAGTTCTCTCGCTCCGATTTCGACATTCCCGTCGCCTCGGTCAACTCTTCATCGGTGGGCTTGCGCGCCAGCACCGAGGTGAGTTCGGCCGTGGTGGCCTCGAGACGCTGGAGCTGCTCGCCGACCTCTAAGGGGATACGGATCGTTCGACCGTGCTGTTGGACGGCGCGCTGGAGGGCTTGGCGAATCCACCACGTGGCGTAGGTCGAGAACTTAAATCCGCGCTCCCAGTCGAACTTCTCGACGGCGCGCAAGAGTCCAAACGTGCCTTCCTGGACCAGGTCGACCATCTCGACCCCGCGGTCCTGGTAGCGACGGGCCCAGTGCAGCACCAGGCGCAGGTTGGCTGCCACCATCTGCTTCTTGGCCTCTTCGTCGCCGGCGGTGACCCGCTTGGCCAGCTCCACTTGCTCGTCGTAATTGGGCATGGGGTAGCGATCCAGGTCGCGCATAAGAAGGCCCAACATGTCGTTGGTATTGACCGCAGAGCGGCGGGGGGTGGTCGAGGTGTTCACTTACGTCTCCTGTCTGTGGGGGGCACAAACTTCGTACGTCCACGGGCCGGGTATTTCTCCTACGGACGCCTTACTAATTTATCACGATGTAATTCGGATAGCAAGGGTCCCCAGGGCCCAGAAGCGGCCCGCGCCTCGTCAGCCGCTGTGGGTGCGCGCGACGAGGCGCCCACCTCGGGCCTGGGCCACCATGTCGGCCAGGGTGAAGCTCGCGAGGTGCTCGCGCATGTGATTTCCCACGTCAGCCCACACGCCCAGCAACACGCACTGGCCCTCGTGGTCACAGGCTCCGTCTTGGTGGGGCTCGCCGAAGTCGCCCGCGGCAATGGGACCATCCACCGCGGCCACGATCTCGGCCAGGGTGATCGATTCGGCGTTGCGCGCGAGCACGTAGCCGCCCCCCACCCCGCGCTTGGAGCGCACCAGGCCCACGCCCTTCAAACTGAGCAGGATCTGCTCGAGGTAGGGCTGGGGCAGACCCGTGCGTTCGGCGAGGTCGCGCACGCTGGTGGGCTCGACGTAGTTCTCTCGCAGGGCCAGGCTCAACAGGGCCCGGCTGGCGTAATCCCCCCTGGTGGATACTCTCACGGCGTCATCCTATCGACGGTCAATCGGTTTTTCCGTGGTCGTGCGCGGAGTGTACGAGGTGATCCTACGGCGTGGCACACTGCAAGGGTGAGCGATGACCCCCGCAGTGACGTCAGCATCAACCCCGACCAAGTTCTGGCCCCCGGAGAGAGCGCGAACAGCCCCGAAACCGACCACGCCGACTACGTGAGCCAGCCCGCCAAAGTGATGCGGATCGGCTCAATGGTCAAGCAGCTCCTGGACGAAGCCCGTAGCGCCCCGCTCGACGAAGCGGGACGGGCCCGCCTCAAAGAGATCTACGAGACCTCCGTACACGAACTCTCCGACGCCCTCTCGCCCGACCTCGCCACCGAGCTCAGCCGGATGGCGATTCCCTTTAGCGCCGAGGTGCCGAGTGAGTCGGAGCTGCGCATCGCCCAGGCCCAACTCGTGGGCTGGCTCGAGGGCCTCTTCCACGGCATCCAGGCCTCACTCTTCGCCCAACAGGCCGCGGCCGCCGCCCAGCTCGAAAAGATGCGGGACCGCTCACTACCGCCCGGGGCGGAGCCGCGCTCGGGCACGTATTTATAGGGGTGGCGCCCGAGGGGGACGCGGCGGTAGTGTTCAAATCCCATCCGTGTAATTTGCGGGGCTACGAGAGGAACAGTTCGGCTGATGGCTGAAGGATTCGTCCATCTGCACAATCACACCGAGTACTCGATGCTCGATGGCGCGGCCCGCGTCGAAGAGATGGTGCTCGCGGCCCAGCGCGACGGCCAGGGAGCTATCTCGATCACCGACCACGGCAATCTCTACGGCGTCATTGACTTTTACCAAACGTGCTTAAAGCACGGCGTCACCCCCATCATCGGGCTCGAGGCCTACATGGCCGCGAACTCCCGCTTCGATCGACCGGCGCGGCGCGGCAAGATCGACGACACCGGGGGAGACTCCGAGGGCGGTCAAAAGCTCTACCACCACCTCACCCTGCTCGCCATGACCAACGAGGGCTACGACAACCTTCGCGTCCTGTCCTCGCGCGCGTACCTCGAGGGCTACTACTACAAGCCGCGCCTCGACTGGGAACTTCTCGAGCTCTACGCCCGGGGACTGGTGGCGACCTCGGGCTGCCTGGGCGGCGTGGTGCTCCAGGCCCTGATGCAGGACAACTACGCCAAGGCGCGCGAGCTCGCGGGCCGGCTCCAGAGCATCTTTGGCCCGGAGAACTTCTTCATCGAACTCCAAGACCACGGCATCGCCGCCCAGCAGCGAACCAACCCACAGCTGCTCGCTCTCGCTAAAGACCTCGCGGCCCCGCTGGTGGCGACCAACGACCTGCACTACGTGCGCCAGAGCGACGCGGAGATGCACGACGCGCTTTTATGCATCGGCACGAACTCGCGCGTGGCCGACCCCGACCGCTTCCACTTCGAAGGGGACCAGCACTACCTCAAGAGCGCCGCCGAGATGCGTTACCTCTTTCGCGAGGTTCCCGAGGCGTGCGACAACACGCTGCTCATCGCCGAGCGCGCGAACGTGACCATTGAGTTCGACAACGACGGCCTGCCGGAGTTTCCTCTGCCCGAGGGGTACGACGAGAGCACGCACAAAGAGTCGGCCACGCGCTATCTGCGCGATCTCACCTACCGCGGTGCGCGCGAGCGCTACGGCGAGAACGTGAGCGACGAGGTGCGCGCTCGCATCGACTACGAACTCGGCGTCATCGCGGACATGGGCTTTTCGGACTACTTCTTGGTGGTCTGGGACCTGATCCGCTACGCCCACGAAAGAAACATCCGCGTCGGGCCGGGACGCGGATCCTCAGCGGGCTGCTGCGTGGCGTACTGCTTGCGCATCGTGGACATCGACCCACTGCAATACGGGCTGTACTTCGAACGGTTTCTCAACCCGGGACGGCGCTCGATGCCCGACATCGATATGGACTTTGACGAGCGCTACCGCGGCGAGATGATCCGCTACGCGGCGGAGCGCTACGGATCGGACCACGTCGCCCAGATCGTCACGTTCTCCACCATTAAGGCGCGTGCCGCGGTTCGCGACTCGGCGCGGGTGTTGGGCTATCCCCCCCAGCTGGGCGATCGCATCGCCAAGGCGATGCCCCAGCTGGTGATGGGTCAAGATCTGCCCCTCGAAGCCTGCTTCACCCCGGTGCCCGGATACGAGAACCGCTACAGCGAAGCCGCCGAACTGCGCGCCCTCTATACCTCGGACGGGGAGGTGAAGCACGTGGTCGATGTGGCCAAGGGCTTCGTGGACAAGCGCCGACAAGACGGCATCCACGCGGCCGCCGTGGTGATTACCAAAGGCCCCATTCTCGACTACGTGCCGGTGCAGCGAAAGTCCGGGCCGAACGGGTCCAGCGAGGGCGCGCCGATCGTGACCCAGTACGAGGCGAGCGCGATCGAGAAACTCGGCCTTTTAAAGATGGACTTCCTGGGTCTGCGCAACCTGGCCATCATTGAGCGCACGCTGGACCACATCGAGCGGCGAACGGGAGAGCGCGTCGACATCGACCACGTGGCCCTGGACGATCAGAAGGTGTACGCGATGCTGCGCCAGGGCAACTCCATCGGAATCTTTCAACTCGAGGGCGAAAAGATGCGCCAACTCATGCGTCGTCTGGCGCCGACGACCTTTGACGACATCGCCGCGCTGAACGCGCTGTACCGGCCCGGTCCGATGGGGGAGAACACCCACAACGACTACGCCGATCGCAAGAACCTGCGCCAGGCGGTCGCCTACGACCACCCGGTCCTGGAAGACGTGCTCTCGGGTACCTACGGCCTCATGGTCTACCAAGAAGACATCATGCGCGTGGCAACGGCCCTGGCCGGCTACACGCTGCCCGAGGCCGACGACCTGCGCAAGGCGTGCGCGAAGAAGATTCGCGAGATGATTCGCGACCAGCGCGACAAGTTCGTCGACGGGTGCGAACGCGAGGGGTACGGACGAAATCTGGGCAACGCGATCTTCGACAAGATCGAGCCCTTCGCGGACTACGCCTTTCCCAAGAGCCACGCCTACGGCTACGCGCGTATCGGCTATCAGAACGCCTGGCTGAAGGCGAACTACCCCGTTGAGTACATGTCGGCCCTCTTGACATCGTTTCGCGACGACAAGGACAAGGCGGCCGTGTACCTCAGTGAGGCGCGCCAGATGGGCATCACCGTGGGCGTGCCCGACGTCAATGAGTCCTTGGCCGACTACACGCCCTCGTCGACCCATCCCGACACCATCGTCTTTGGCATGGCCGCGGTGCGCAACGTGGGCGAGGCCGTCGTGGACAAGATCGTGGCCGAACGCGAGGCGGGCGGTGCGTTTTCTTCCATCTACGACTTCGTGCGTCGCGTGGATCCGGTGGTACTCAATCGACGCACCATGGAGTCGCTGATCAAGGCCGGCGCCTTCGACTCTTTGGGCGTGGCCCGACAAGGCTTCCTGCTCAAGGTGGACGAGATCGTCGAGGTGACCCTGGCGCGCCGCAAGGATCTGTCTCTGGGTATCTCGACGCTGTTTGCGGCCTTCAACGACGACGGCGCGGGCGACTGGGAGGGTACCGAGATTCTTCTCTCAGACGTCGAGTTTGACCAGTCGGTGAAGCTGGATTTCGAGCGCGAAATGCTCGGCACCTACGTGTCGGACCACCCCCTCTACGGCGCGATGGACGCCCTGGCGGCCAAGACGGAGGGCTCAATCGTCTCGATCCGCGAGCGCGCCGAGGAGATTGCCCACTCGAATCGCCCGGTCGCGGTGGGCGGGATTCTGGCCGAGGTCCAAGTGCGCCAGACCAAGATGAACAAGCCCTACGCCCGCGTCATTCTCGAGGACCTGGGCGGCGCGCTCGAGGTGCACGTGTCGGTCAACGCCTTCGAGCGCTTCAGCGGTTTTCTCGTCAAGGACAGCGTGGTGGTGATGAAAGTGCGCGTCAGCGACAACGACGAAGAACTGCGCTTTAACGCCGTAGACGTAGAGCGCTTTCACGTCGATCGCGGAAACGCCGAACTGCGCCTCTGCCTGCGGCCCGAGGACCTCAACGCCGCGTCGATCTCGACTCTGCGCGAGATATTGTCGCGCTATCCGGGCGCATCGCCCGTGGTGGTCGATACCGGGTCCGCGGGCAAGGTATTTCGCCTCGGCCCCGCATTTAACGTCAACATCCAAAGCGTGGTGGGCGATCTGCGCAGCGAATTCGGCCGAAACGTCATTAAAGCCTGAGCCTGGCGGGCATGCACCATGTGTGCCGTAGAATGGACGCCTATGGCAATGACCGTCACCACCAAAGACACCACTGCCCTCAGCGACGCCGAACTGGCCGAGATGGCCGATCTCTGCGTCGACCGAGAGCCCAACTTTGACATCGGTTTCCTCTCCAAGCAGCGCGAAGAGTGGGTACTGGTCACCCACGTGCGCGAAGGCAACAAGCTGCGCGGCTACTCCTTTTGCACCCTGGAGCGCATTGGCGGCACGCCGTCGCTCCTGGTGGGCCTGTTGCTCGTGGATCGCAACGCGAAGTCCGACCAGACCCTGCGCTCGATCCTGCACGACCAGTTCCGCCGCGCGCTGCTGGCCTTCCCGGACGAGGACGTTCTCCTGGGCACCCGGCTGACCTCGCCCGACGGATACCGGGCCTTTACCGGGCTCGACGACGTGGTGCCGCGCCTGGGGTATCGGCCCACCGGAGAGGACCGCGCCTGGGGCCGTCGCCTCGCCAAGCGTTTCGGTTCCGAAAAGTCGATCGACGACAAGACCTTCGTCATGACCGTGAGCCCGGGCCCGGTGGGCGGCCTGGACTATGTCGCGTCCAAGGGAGCCATTCCCGACGGCGCCGAGAGCTTCTTCAAGGGACTCAAGCCCGAGAAGGGCCAGCGCCTGGTGGTGTTTGGCTGGGCCATGGCCGAAGCGCTCGCGACGGGCAAACTGCCCAAATAGCTAGCCGCGCGGCAACAGGCCAGTGCAGCTTTTGTAGCAGTGACCGTCGAGGGGCTGAGAGAGCGTCGTCAGCACGTAGTTCGGTCGAAATCCCAGAGCCGTCGCCAGGTCCTTGCCGGCCAGGGACGTGCGCCGGGTCGCCTCAATGGTGCGAATGGCGTGGGCGTCCTCACACAGGAGCCACACGTCGTCGCCGAACCAGCCAAAGCGCACCCAGGTCGAGCCGTCGTCGGGCCGTCGCAGCAGTTGGGGGCCGCGGTCGGCCGCGATGAGCGCGACGCTCGGCCGCTCGCCGCGGAACTCCCAGTAGGGGGCGCTCGGGCCGCGGAAACCAAAGAGCGGACCGTCGGCGGGGCTGGCGAGCTGCTCGAGCCAGGTGCGAACTCGGCGTCCGCGATAGGTGCCCAAACGCCGCGGCAGATCCATCAAGGTGACCGCTTCGGGCTGAGCCAGGTCGTCTCGTTCGATGTCCTCGGCGAGCTGACCTTCAACGACGTCAAAGGCCGCGAGGTCGGTCTCGATGTCGAGGGTCCAGGGAATGCGCCAGCGCACGATTGCCTGACTGGCCAAGTCGACCACGGTGGTGGACTCGTTGGTGGATCCGAGTACCAGACCGTGCACGACCGCTCCGGGAGTGAGGTCAACGGCGTCGCGTTGGGGCGTGCGCGATATCAGACGCCGCGTCGCGCGAATCGCGGGATCGCGGCTTAGTACGGGCACGCGCCGCTCGTGAGCAGTTGGGCATCGAGTGCTTCGATGCTCGATACGGGTAGCTCGCACACCCCCTGGCGACAGACGTAGGCGTAGCCGGGGGAGCGTCCTGCGAGCAGCGGAGAAGCGCCCGAACCACTTACCACGACCGTGTGCGACATTGCCCTCGATCGTAGGTGGTCGAGCAGGGCACCCGAATCTCCCGGCACGACCACTTCCACGCCCTCGAGCGCGAAACCGGACGCTTCGACGAGGTCCACGACGGCCCCGGGATGTTCGACGAGTAAAACACCTGCGAGTTCGACCAGGCGCTGGGCGATCACGAGGTACGTCGACGATCCCTCGATCAGTCCGAGGCGAGCGAGCGCGCGGGTGCAGATCGCGTGCGACGAGGGAGTGGCCCCGTCGAAGATCTCCTTGGGTCGCGCCGCTAGGTCGTTCACCTGATCGCTCTGGGTGAAGAAACCCGCGCCGCGGTGAGGCTCGAGGTCACTGGGAACCGCTCCGTCCCAGTGGTGTGCGACCAGATAGTCGGCCAGAGCGAGCGACGACTCTCGCCAGTGGTCCTCGCCGGTTCGTTCGTAGGCGTCGAGCGACGCGTCGATCATCCACGCGAGATCCGAGGAGGTCGCTTGGGCCCGGCGATGCGCCGTGCGCCACCACGTCTGTTGGTCGAAGTGGGACTCTCGCAACGTCTCGAGCAACTCTGCGCCACGCTCTTCTAAGGGGGCGGAGCCGCTAAGTAAGAACGCCGAAGCGAGCATGGCGTTCCACTCGAGCACGACTTTTTCGTCGCGCGCCGGCTGCGGGCGAGTGGCCCGAGAGGCGATGAGGGCGCGGTGGGCCGCGCCCAAGTGAGGGGGGGTCACGAAGGGCTCGCCGTCGGCGAGGCGAGGAATCGACCGGCCCTCGAATGTCTCGGCATCTCCGATTCGCCAGCGATCCAGCACCTCCTCGATCGTCGCCTCGGGGTCGTTCGCCAGCGCGCCGCGCACCTCGCTTACCGACCAGGTGACGTGCGATCCCTCGACGCCGCCCGCGTCGGCGTCGAGGGAGGACGCGTAGCCGTCTCGAAGGCGCAGGTCGCGCTCCACGAAGGCCAACGTGTCCAGCGCGACGTGGCGCCACGTCGGGTCACCGGTGAGGGTGCTCGCGCGCAGGTAGCACCGAGCGAGGAGCGCCTGGTCGCTCAGCATCTTCTCGAAGTGAGGAACGTGCCAGGTCCCATCGACGCTGTAGCGCGCGAATCCGCCGCCGAAGTGGTCGTAGAGCCCGCGCCGGCTCATGGCCGAGAGTGTCCGCGTCGCGGCGTTGCGGGCCGCCTCGTCGTCGGAGTCGAGCAGGGCGTCGACGTAACTCGGTCGTGGGAACTTCGGCGCAGCGCCGAAACCGCCGTCGGTATCCACCAGGGCGATGAGTTCGTCGCGCAGGCGGGTGCGAATCGCGCCGAGATCGATGACCCCTTCGTACGTTGCGAGGTGATCGACGAAGCGGACCTCTCGAGTTAGGGCGTCGCTCAGCTGGCTCGCCTGTTGTTCGATGGCCAGTCGCTGGTTGGTCCACGCGTCCTGTAGGGCGCTCAGCAGACGGCCAAAGCCGATCTGCCCGCCGCGATCGGTGGGCGGATAGTACGTTCCCGCCACGAAGGGACGACCATCGGGCAACAAGAACACCGACATCGGCCATCCACCGTGTCCCGACACCAGTTGCGTCGCCGCCATGTACAGCGCGTCGACGTCGGGGCGCTCTTCTCGATCGAC
The DNA here is from genome assembly GCA_036489715.1 of Acidimicrobiales bacterium. Classification (GTDB taxonomy): domain Bacteria; phylum Actinomycetota; class Acidimicrobiia; order Acidimicrobiales; family RAAP-2; genus RAAP-2. The sequence goes on from DASXFG010000008.1 coordinate 95,410, forward strand.
TTTGACGGGGATGAAATGTTCGTTCAGGGTCGCGGCGATGGCGTCGTTTTCGAAGGACTCGTGCGCCATCACGTGGCACCAGTGGCAGGCCGCGTATCCGATGGACAGAAAAATCGGCATGTCGCGGATGCGCGCTTCTTCCAACACCGCTTCATCCCAGATGCGCCACCTGACCGGGTTGTCGGCGTGATCTCTCAAATAGGCCGATCCCAACTCAGATTTGACATCGCGCAGCAGCGTCACGGCAGAGAAACCTACTGGGAGTTACGCGTGCGCCGCACTGCGCGGAGACTCCGTCGCGCGCCACTCGCGCTGGAGTATGGCGAGGACGATCTCGTCGGTCCACTCGCCCTTGACGTACTCATTTTCGACCAAATGCGCTTCGCGGCGCAGACCGGCCTTCTCGAGAGAGCGCACCGAGGCGATGTTCCGAGCGTCGCACTGGCCGTACACGCGGTGCAGATCGTGTCGGTCGAAGGCGAGTTCGAGCAGGCCGCGGTAGACCTCGGTCGCGAAACCCTGACCGTGGTACCTCGGATGGAGCGAGCCGCCGAACTCCCCCTGACGGTGCACGTCGTTTCGCCAGCGCAGCATGAAGTCGCCGATGAGCACGCGGGGATTCTTCAGCTCTACGGCCACGCGCAATAGCTGATCTTCGTCGTCCTCGCCCGACGTACTCATTCGCGTCGCGAGGGCCGCGACGCTCTCATCGTGCGTGCGAGCCTGGGTGTAGAGGAAGCGATTCACGGACTCGTCGCCGAGTATTTCGGCGAGTACGTCGAGGTCGCCCGATTCAAAGTTGCGAATGAGAAGGCGCGGCGTTTCAATTGTCTCGGCAAGTTGGGCCATGGCACCGGTCTAGTAGTTCGCGGTCGCGTCGCGCCTCGCTACTGTGAGGGCTGTCAAATCAGAGTGAGGTGCGAGACCATGAGCAATCCAATTCGCTGGGGCGTGATCGGAACGGGCGGCATCGCGCGCACGTTCACCCGGGACCTGAGCTTCATCGAGGAAGGGGACGTCGTCGCGGTGGGCTCTCGGTCGCTGGAGTCGGCGAGCGCCTTCGCGGACGAGTTTGACGTAGAGCGGCGCTACGGCTCCTACGAGGCCCTGGTCAACGACGACGACGTCGACGTCGTTTACGTGGCCACCCCGCACCCCCAGCACTACGCAAACACCATGTTGGCGCTGAAGGCGGGCAAGCCGGTGCTAGTTGAGAAGGCGTTCACGATGAGCTCGCAAGAGGCCCGCGACCTTGTTCGCGAGGCGCGCGAGAGGAATCTCTTCTTAATGGAGGCGATGTGGACGCGCTTTCTTCCCCACGTGCGCGCTTTGCGAGAGATTGTCGCGTCGGGTCGGTTGGGACGGCTCGTTTCTTTCGAAGCCGACCACGGCAAGTGGTTCGTCCAGGACGAGAACTTTCGGCTCTTCGCCCCGGAACTGGGGGGCGGCGCGTTGCTTGACCTCGGGGTCTATCCCGTGTCGTTCGCTTCGATGTTGCTGGGAACACCCAGCCGGATTGCCGCGATCGTTGACCCCACCTTTACCGGAGTCGATGGACAGGCGTCGATGGTCTTTGGCTACGACGGGGGAGCGCACGCGGTACTGACCTGCACGTCCCTGGCTCGCACGGCCACGCGCGCGTGTCTCTCGGGAACCGATGCCCGCATCGAGATTGCCGGTGACTTCTACGCCCCCACGTCCTTTGTGGTGATCGATCGGGAAGGCGCTCGCGAGTCCTTTGAGTTCGACGCCCAAGGGCGCGGTCTGCACTATGAGGCCCAAGAGGTTGCCCGCTGCATTGGTGATGGCCGCATCGAAAGCGAACTCATGCCCCTCGACGAGTCCGTGTCGATTATGGAGACGATGGAGCAGGTGCTCTCGTTCCTGTGACCTCCTCAGTTACGGGGGGCGTGAATGTAATCACGAGGCGACGCACTAAGGAGATCCCGTCTCACAAAGAAGATTGCGGTTGAAGCGGGGACCTTCGAATTTGGGGCGGCGCATATTTTTCACCGAGTCGTTGTGCTATCTTCACCTTCCGGACATCGCATTGCACAGGATGTTCACAGAAGGTAAATTGACAATTGGCATCGATTAGGGTGCCTCTCTATTGGGTTGGGGGACTATGAAATTAAAAACAGCACGGATTTTGGCGTGTGCCGCACTGGTTGGCGGCGTTGCCGTCGTCGTGGCGCCAGGAGTGAGCTCCGCGGCGGGGAAGACGGTATCGGACGCAACGTTCAATCCGACTTTCACCACCATGAAGTATCTCAAAGGCGTGGTGGCAAAGGGTAAGGGCAAGATTGCAGTGATTCTGCCCGACACCGTGTCGTCTGCTCGTTGGCAGGACTACGACGCGCCCGCCTTTAAGAAGGCGTTCCTGGCGGCGGGTCTGAAGACGAGTCAGTTCTTCATTCAGAACGGACACGGCAGCCCGCAGGAGCAGCTCACTGACGCACAGGGCGACATTGGCAAGGGTGCCAAGGTCCTCATTCTGACGTCGCTGGACAGCTCGTCGGGTGCCATCATTGAGTCGTACGCGGAAGCACGCGGCGTCAAAGTGATCGACTACGACCGCCTGACACTGGGTGGCGACCGTTCCTACTACGTGAGCTTCAACAACGTCGCGGTGGGAACATTGATCGGTAAGGGTCTCGTCAGTTGCATCACGAACTGGAAGGTCGCAAACCCGGTCGTCTTCGTAATGAAGGGTGCGCCGACTGACAACAACGCTACGTTGTTCGCTCAGGGCTACGACGCGGTTCTGAACTCGAGTGGCTACAACACCACGTCGGGTTCTTCGAACACGGTCAACGAGAGCGTGGGAACGTGGACGCCGTCGGTTGCTCTGACTGACTTCCAGGGTGCCTACTCCGCGAACTCGAAGATCAACGCCGTCTTGACGCCAAATGACGAGAACGCGCAGCCGATCATCAGCTACCTGCAGTCGCAGGGTCTGAAGCCGGACACGATTCCCTTCACGGGTCAGGACGCGACTCCCGCCGGTATCCAGAACATCATCTCTGGTTACCAGTGTGGAACGGTGTTCAAGCCGTCGTACATTGAGGCTCAGGCAACTGCGGCGCTCGCGATCTACCTCCGCGCCGGTGAAAAGCCGTCGGCGGGGATTGTGAACGGCACCACCGTTGACGGTCAAGCAACGATTTCTTCACTGAAGAACGTGAAGTCGGTGCTCTTGACCCCGCTGTGGGTGACCGCGTCGACCATCGAGTCGTCGGTGATCGCCTCTAAGCAGGTGACGATTTCCTCGGTGTGCACAAACCAGGCTCCGAACGTTCAGGGTGACGCAAGCATCCCGACGTACGCCGCCGACTGCACCACCTACGGCATTAAGTAAGTAGTTCCTCGGACATGACCGTCGCCCCTGAGTCCTCTTCACCTCTCGATCCCAAAATCGAGATCGAAGTGAAGGGTGACTCGGGGGCGGGGTCGTCCGACGTCCCGCTGCTGAGTCTTCGCGCACTGACCAAGCACTTCGGCCCTGTTGAGGCACTGCGCCATTGCAACCTCGATATCCCCGCGGGCAAGGTCACGGCGCTCATCGGCGACAACGGCGCGGGAAAGTCGACGTTGATCAAAACGATTTCTGGAATCTATCCTCCGAGCAGCGGGGAGATTTTCTGGGAAGGCAAGCCCGTTCACATCCATTCGCCGCGCGAATCGGACGCCTTGGGCATCACGACCGTCTACCAAGATTTGGCGCTGTGCGACAACCTCGACATCGTCCAGAACATGTATCTCGGACACGAGGCCACCAAGTTCGGCCTCCTCGATGAGATCGAAATGGAACTGGAGACCAAGAATCTGCTGCGCGATCTCTCGGTGTCGACCGTCCAGTCGGTCCGTCAACTGGTGGGATCACTCTCGGGCGGACAGCGTCAAGCTATCGCGGTCGCGCGAGCGGTCATGCGCGATACCAAGCTGGTCATCATGGACGAACCGACCGCCGCGCTGGGAGTCTCTCAGACCAACCTCGTTCTCAGCCTGATTCAAAAGCTCGCGAGCCGCGGCATCGCGGTTCTGGTTATTTCTCACAACCTGACGGACGTATTCGCCGTTGCGGACCGCGTGGCGGTCCTCTATCTGGGCAACCTGATCAGTAGTGGACCGGTGTCGGAGTACGACACCGCCAGCGCGGTCGACCTCATCACGACCGGTACCACGTCTAGGGATCGAGCCGCGGTCGCCGCGGCCTCCTAACTTCCAAGGAAAGGTTCCTCCCCGTGACTGACGCCCAAGCGTCTACATCGCTCCTCGACGAAGCGGCGACTCCCGCCAGCGTCTTCAAGACTCGCCTAAAGGCGTTACGTCGCGGAGACAGCGGGATGCTTCCCATCATCTTGGGTCTGGTCCTTTTGGGCGCGTTCTTCCAGATCAGAAGTTCCACGTTTCTCTCGGCGGGTAACCTCACGAACCTCTGCATTCAATCGACGGTTTTCATTCTGTTGGGCATGGCCGAGATCTGGCTATTGCTGCTCGGCGACATCGACCTGTCGGTGGGCTGGGTGGCGGCCGTGGGCGCGGCCATCGGCTCGATTCTTCTCGACACAACCTTTAACTGGCCCTGGTGGGCGGCACTCCTGCTGGCCATCGTCGCCACCACGCTGATCGGCACGGTCCAAGGCCTCATCACGATTGCGTTGAACGTGCCCTCCTTCATCGTGACACTGGGCGGATCACTCTTTTGGGAGGGTGTCGCGATCTACATGATCGACAGCCAGAACGCCGGCGGGGCGATACCGGTGCGCGAGAAAGTTCTCTACGGCATCGTCAATATCAATATGTCGCCGACGGCGACGTGGATCTTCAGTCTCGCGGTGGCGGGCGGCATGTCGTTGCTCATCTTTCAAAAAGACCGGGCCCGCAGGAGTAGCGGGCTCGACAGCGTCACCATCTACGAAACGTTCCTCAAGATCGCGTCCCTGGTGGGTCTGACCGTTGTCCTGGTTCTCATCTTTAATACCAACCGCGGCACGTTCACGGTGCTTGAAGGCATGCCCTACGCGGTGCCGCTCATTGTCGTGATTCTGGGCGTGTACAGTTTCATCCTCACGCGAACCAAGCCGGGCCGCTACCTCTATGCGATCGGCGGCAACATCGAAGCGGCGCGTCGTTCCGGCGTGAATGTGAATCGCTATCGACTGCTGGCCTTTGCGCTCACCGGATTTACCTCGGGCGTGGCCGGCCTGGTCTACGCCTCGGAGTTAGGCGGCATCTCTGACGGTATAGCCGGAGGGACGTTGGTTCTCTACGCCGTCGCGGCGGCCGTGATCGGCGGCACCAGCCTGTGGGGAGGGCGTGGTCGGATGATTCACGCGCTCGTTGGCGGTCTAGTCATCGCTACGATCTACAACGGCATGGCGCTTATTCAGCTCAATCAGTCAGTGGAGTTGATGGCGACGGGTGCGGTGCTGGTCGTGGCGATTGCGATTGACTCGATTGCGCGTCGCGGCGCCGCCAAATTAGGCGGCTAAGAGTCGTTTCGCGCGAGCCGTGCGTGCGTGCGGTAGCGCTCGCGTATCTCGAGAGCCTGCGCCTCAGTGATGGCGGGTTCGCTCACGACCATCACCGGATCGTTCTTCGCCCACGCGGAGCCCACCTCATCGGGACTCGCTCCAGAGAGCACGGCCGCGGCCTGGGCGGCGGCCCCCACGGCCACGCGATCCACGGCGGGATTGGGCGTAACGACGCCGCGATGAGAGAGGTCGGCGAGAGTCTGGCGGTACAGCGCGGAGCGGCCCCCGCCGCCAACCACCAAAAGACGTCCGTTGGTCTCTACCCCACAGCGAACCAGGGCGTCGACTCCTTCGAGCAGTCCGCAAACGACACCCTCCACCGAGGCACGCACGATGTCCGCGGCGCTGGTAGAAGTCTTCAGGCCAAAGAGACTGCCCGAGGCGTGCGGCAGCAGGGGAGTACGCTCACCGTCGAGATAGGGCACTACGACGGCCCCGTTCGCTCCCGGTGTCGACGCGGCGCCGATGCGATCGAGATCGGCTGAATGGCCCCCCGCGAGGCCTACCGCCCAGTCGGTCACCTTGGTCGCATTGAGCGTGCACACGAGAGGAAGGAAGCGACCCGCGGCGTCCGCGAAGCCGGCCACCTCGCCGCGAGAATCGATCGCGGGCCGTCGCGAAGAGGCGAAGGCCGTGCCGCTCGTGCCAAAGGAGATGGCGACATCCCCGGGCTGAAGACCGAGGGCCAGGGCGGCGCCCATGTTGTCTCCCGTTCCCGGGCCCACCCGCGACCCGGGAGCGAGTTTCGTCGCCTCGCCCGCCACGTCGGAGGGGCCCACGATGGTGGGTAACCACTCCGGGTCAGCGCCCACTAACGAGAGCAACTCGAGGTCAACGGCGTGGTCGCGCGGAGACCACCAGCCGGTGCCCGAGGCGTCGCCCCGATCTCCCACCGCTTCGTCGGGCCGGCCCAAGAGCTCCCAGGTCAACCACTCGTGGGGCAAGAGGACCCGGCGGATCGCTGCGAATTGGTCGGGATGGTTGTCGCGCAGCCACGCCAATTTGGTAATCGTGAACGATGGCGTCAGGACGCTCCCGCAGCGCTCGGCCCACGACTCGGCGCCGATGAGCTGAGTTAGATACTCGGCCTGGGGCGCGGACTCGGCGTCGTTCCAGAGTTTCGCCGCGTGCACCGGCTCGCCGGCGCGGTCCAGTGCGACGAGGCCGTGTTGTTGGCCCGCCACCGCGATCGCGGCGACTGACTCCGTCGCTGAACCGCACGCGGCCCACGCTTTTTCCAGTGCTCGCCACCACGAGACGGGGTTCTGTTCGCTGAGGGGCGGCGCGGTCGGCGGATGGCGCGAGGACGCCGAGGCGACCACGCGCCCATCGGCCACGTCCACGATCACGACCTTGGTGCTTTTGGTCGACGAGTCGACCCCGGCGACGAGGGTCACAGAGGCGTCGGAACTACCTGACGCCGAGCAGGAGCTCGGTGGTTAGTTGGTCGAGGCGCTCGTGTCCGTAGTCCGCGCGCGCCAGCGAGGACTCGTCGAGACCCTTGACGTAACTGCGCAAGTCGGCGGCGGTGCCGCTGCCCACCGTCGTGGGGATCGAGAGTCCGGGCACCTGGGCGGCGCGCAGTGCGTCTTGAATGTCGGGGTCGGACTCGAAGCGCGCGGCCTTCTCTTTAAGGATCAGGTAGGTACGCATGCAGCCGCGAGCAAACTCCCAGACCCCGTCGGGGCCGTCGGTGCGGTACGGGTGGGCGTCGAAGTGGCGCATGCCCTGGTAGCCCGAGGTCTCGAGGAGGTGCACCAGGTAAAAGGCCTCCTTGATCTCCTCGGCGCCAAAGCGGTAGTCCTGGTCGAAGCGGCCGATGCGCTGGGCGTTGAGATCGATGTGAAAGAGCTTGCCCGCCCACAGGGCCTGGGCGACTCCGTGATGAAACGACAGTCCGCTCATGGTCTCGTGAGCGAGCTCGGGATTGACGCCGACTAAGTCGGGGGAGTCGAGGCGCTCGATGAAGGCCAACGCGTGCCCGACGGTTGGCAACAAGATGTCGCCGCGGGGTTCGTTCGGCTTGGGCTCGATGGCGATCCGCACGCGGTAGCCGCGCTCTTGGATGTAGGCCGTCAGGGTGTTGATGGCTTCGAGGTAGCGATCAAGAGCTGCGGCGACGGGCTTGGCGGCGTGGGCCTCGGTGCCCTCTCGCCCACCCCACATGACAAATATCTCGGCGCCGAGTTCCGCGCCGAGATCAATCGCGTCCATCGCCTTAGCCAGAGCGAAGCGGCGCACGTCGGGGTTGTTTGCGGTTAGGGCCCCTTCTTTAAAGATGGGTCGGGTGAAGAGATTCGTCGTGGTCATCGGGACTTTGAGGCCGGTCTCGTCAAGGGCTGCGCGGAATCGCTTGAGGATCGTCTCACGCTCGGCGGTCGTGCAGTCGGCGGGCAGCAGATCGTTGTCGTGCAGGGTGACGCCGTACGCGCCGATCTCGGCCAACTTCTTCACGGTGTCCGCGGGATCGAGGGGCTCGCGCACCTCAACGCCGAAGGGGTCACGCCCGGGGTTTCCCACGGTCCACAGTCCAAAGGTGAATCGGTCCTCGGGAGTGGGAGTGAATGGGCTATCGCTCATGGTCAGACACCTTTTCTTGGGCACGTGGACACGGGTACTTCGACGACCGCTTGCTCGGCAGCCACCCGAACCCTAGTCCGCCGCGTCGTCGTACGACAACCGTGCGCGGCGCGGCTCAGACGAGCTGTGCGAGTTCGCCGCGGCGAATTTTTCCACTCATCGTTCGAGGGATCGCCGCCACGTAGTGAATCTCTTTGGGCTTGGCCCAGGGACCGACTCGCTCCTCGGCGAGCGAGCGAATCGTGTCGTCGAGTGAGTCGCCGTCACTGACCACGAGAGCGACGACCCGTTCACCCCACTCCGGGTCGGGCACGCCGAATATTGCGACGTCGTCGATCTCGGCGATAGCCGAGAGGACCGCTTCAAGGTCGTCGGGCCAGATTTTCTCGCCCCCCGAATTAATGACGTACTTGATGCGACCCTGGACCGACACCCGCCCGTCTTGGAAGGATCCCGCATCGCCCGTAGGAAACCAGTCGTGGCGTCCGTCGGGTCCGAGTGCGCTGGGGCGCTCGGTGCCACGGTATGAGCGAAAGAGAGTGGGCGTGCGCACCAACAGCTCTCCCGCCACGCTGGCGACCTCGACGAGAGGAAGGGGAGTCGCGTCGTAGACGATGCCCGAACCCGTTTCCGTCATGCCCCAGGTCGTCACCACGTTCTCGGGCAGCGACACGGGTGGTCGGGCCCCACCGAGGAGAACCGTCGAGAATCCGCTGACGTCGTGACGAAACAACTGGGTGCGCACGAGCGCGACGTGAGTGGCCCCGTGTGAAAGCGCGCCCGCCAAGTCCTCCGAGTCGCCCCACCAGAGTTCGGCGTCACCCAAGATGGCGCGAAGCAGCACGGCGAGGCCACCGATGTGGGTCGCGCTGAGACAGGGGAACCAGGTCGCGCCCGCTCCTCCGAGATGGGCCTGAGTCATCGTCGCACTCGCGTTGAGGGCCGAGAGCGAAAGTTCGGCAGCCTTGGGTTGTCCACTCGTGCCCGACGTCAGCATCACGAGAGCCACGTCGTCATCGACGCCGCGACCCGAGGGACGCACGCTTCGACCCTCCGAATCCTGTACCCAGGTCGCCTCGAGGGCGTCGAGTTCCGCGCGTCGCCGAGTGGGCGACAGCCTCTGATCCAGAACGCAAAACGCCTCATCCCGGTCCAGGCAACTGCGGATTGCTGCTTCGAGGGTTGGCCCGAGGGGAAGGTCGAGCGCTACGAGTTCTCGCACGGGGGAACCTTACGGTGCGCGGCGCGTTCGCGCGGCGTTCACGTCGCGTCGGCTTCGAGATCGTCGAGGAACTGATTTGAGAAGACTCCCGAGGGGTCGAATCGGCGACGTTCCGCCTGGAACGACTCCAATCGGGGATACGCGCGGACGAGCTGCGCGGACGAAAAGCGGTGAATCTTGCCCCAGTGGGGTCGCGCGTCGAAATCGCGGAGCCGTTGCTCGATTTTCGACAGCACGGGGGCGACGAGTTCAGGCTCGGGTCGCCAGGTGAAGTGAAAGGCCACGGCGTCGCGTTCGTAGGCCGGGCTCATCCAGATAGCGTCGCGCGCGACCGCGCGCACCTCAGAAACGAGAAGCACGGAGGAAATGTCCTCAGATATTTCGAGTAGCGAGCGCAGGGCCGCGGCCGCGTGGGTGCGATCTATGAGGTACTCGGACTGCAACTCCTGGCCGTGGCTCGGGACGTGGCTCAGGCGAAAATGAGACAGTCGTTCGTGCCAGGGGCCGGGTTCGCCGCGTTGGGGCGTGGCGGCCGCCGCGGACGCCCCCGGCACCGGGTGAACGTCGACTTCGCATCGTCGAGCCCCGAACCACCACTCGGGCCACTCGATTGGTTCTTCGTTCGTCGTGCGTGCCTTTCTCCATACTTGGTTAAAGGTTGCGTGGCGGAAGTCACTGAAGAGGCTCACGCTGTAGGCGCTCGCGAGTATGTCGTCACCCTCGCGGAAAAATTGATCGAAGGGGAGCTCGAGATATACCTGCTGGGCGATCAGGTACGAGGGTTCGATTTCGAGGGTGAGAGACGTCACGATGCCCATGCCTCCCAGACCCGCCTGGGTCGCCGTGAATCGCTCATCGTCGCTATCGGGCGTCAGGAAGATCAGCGCGCCGCCCGGGCTGACCACCTCCATGGCCCGAATCGAGGCGGATAAGCATTGGTTCTGGGTCCCCGAACCGTGCGTGGCCGTGGCACAGGCTCCGGCCACCGTGATGTGCGGCAGCGACGCCATGTTGTGCAGCGCCCATCCGTCTCGGTTGAGATCGCGCGCGACCTCACCGTACGTCATGCCCGCAGATACCGTAGCGGTGCGATCTTCGGGATTGATCTGAACCCGGTGGGGCACGTCGCGAAGGCTGACCAGAACTCCGCGGGTGTTGGCCAACGCGGAAAAGGAGTGCCGAGAGCCCAGGGCCCGCACGTGCGGATGCGAGTTGACAATCTCTCGCACCTCTTCTAGGGAATGGGCGTAGTGAATCGAACTCGCCTCGTAGTGGACATTGCCAGCCCAGTTCAGTTCCCGCTTCACAGCGCTCCCTCTAGAGATCGAGCGTGAAAGTGCTCGGCATCAGGTTAGGCACGCCGTCGATACGGTTGGTACCGCGGCGGTGCTCTTGGTCCTATTGAGTTTCGGGGAGGTACACCCGATTGGCCGTGGGGCGCGCGAAGCGAGTGGCGCCTCAAGACGCAAACGGTAGCGTTGAGTTCATGTCGTCCACCGTCATTCAAGGCCCTCCGTCCGATCCTCTTGAGGCGTTTCGCCAACAAGCGCTGCCGATTTGGGAGCGGCGCGGCGACTATCAGGACATCGTCTTCGAGGTGGGTGAAGGCATTGCGCGCATCACCATTAACCGACCCGAGGTGCGAAACGCCTTTCGACCCCAGACGCTCTTCGAGCTCGCCCACGCCTTTGAAGAGGCGCGCGACGATCTGAGTGTCGGAGTGATCATTCTCACCGGAGCGGGAAACGACGCCTTTTGCTCGGGCGGCGACCAGCGCATCCGCGGCGAGGACGGCTACCTCGGGAGCGACGAGGTAGCTCAGCACGGCGTGGGACGCCTCAACGTGCTGGATCTGCAGATCCAAATCCGTCGCCTTCCCAAGCCGGTGATCGCCCAGGTGGCCGGCTACGCGGTGGGTGGTGGTCACGTGCTGCACCTGGTGTGTGACCTGACGATCTCGGCGGACAACGGGCGCTACGGCCAGACCGGACCGCGAGTGGGTTCCTTCGATGGTGGATACGGATCGTCGCTGCTGGCGCGCACGATTGGATTGAAGCGGGCCAAAGAGGTGTGGTTTCTGTGTCGTCAGTACGACGCCCCGACCGCCCTGGAGTGGGGTCTCGTGAACACGGTCGTCCCCCTCGCGGAACTCGAGCGCGAGACCGTCGCTTGGTGTCGACAGATCCTCACACTCTCGCCCATTGCGCTGCGCATGTTAAAGGCCGGCTTCAACGCCGCCGACGACGGATTGGCGGGGATTCAGCAGCTCGCCGGCGACGCCACCATGCTCTTCTATATGTCTGAGGAGGCTCAGGAGGGCCGCAACGCCTACGTCGAGGGGCGACGTCCGGACTTCACGCAGTTCCCTAAGCGTCCATGACCCCACCACCCGGGCCGTACCGTCGCTGGATTCTCGCCGCGCGCGCACGCACGCTGCCCGCCGCGGCGGTACCCGTGGCGGTGGGTACCTTCCTTATTCGGCCCCTCAGCATCAACTGGGTCAACTCTTTGTTATGTCTGTTCATCGCGTTGTGCCTCCAGGTGGCGACGAACTACGCCAACGACTATTCCGATGGCGTGCGCGGTACCGACGAAGAGCGGGTGGGCCCCTTTCGCCTGACCGCCTCGCGCCTGGTGCCCGCGACGTGGGTGCGCGCCGCGGCGTACCTGGGCTTTGCTCTGGCCTGCGCGGCGGGTCTCGTTCTCGCCTCGCGCACGTCGTGGTGGTTCGTCGCGATCGGCGCCACTGCGGTATTGGCTGGCTGGTTCTACACGGGCGGTCCGAAGCCCTATGGCTACTACGGCTTCGGGGAGTTGTTCGTCTTTATTTATTTTGGGCTGGTCGCCACGGTAGGCACCGCCTACGCGCAACACCTCACTATTCCCACGCGGGCCTGGTGGCTCGGGGTGGCCTCGGGGTTCATGGCGTGCGCGCTGCTGGAAGCCAATAATCTGCGCGACGTCGAAGGAGATCGCGCGTCGGGAAAGAAGACGCTGGCGGCGCGCCTGGGTCGTGAGCGCAGCTCCTGGCTCTACGTGGTGTGCGTCGCGGGGGTGGCGCTGGGCACCTTGGTCGCTCGCCAGCTCGCCGTGGGCGTCGTAGCGATCTTGATCTACGTGCCGGCGCTGCGCGTCGCCTTCTCTTCTCGCCAGGGACGTGAGCTGCTGCCGATGCTGAAATATTCCGCGCGCGCGCAACTTCAGATCGGTGCTCTACTCGCGGTACTCCTCGCGACGAACGCGTACTGGGGCTAGAGCGCACTCTCGCACACCAGAGAGGCGACGTCGAGGGGTGCTTCGAGGTGGGCGGCGTGACCGGCGTGCGCCACCGTGTGCCGGTGCGAGTGGGGGATCGCCTCGCAAAGACGCGTCGCTTCGTTGAGGAACTTCGGATCGTTTTCGCCGGCGATGACCGTGGTGGCGATCGTCAAGCGGCGAAGCGCTCCGGTGAGATCTTTCTGTGTACCGGTGCCCGCGAGGCGCAGCGACGTGGCCAGGCCGTGGGCGTGGGTGCTGCGAGCGAGCCGCTCTTGAGGATCCGCGGGCAGAGCCGAGAACATCGGTTGGGCCAGCCATTCATCGAGAAAGGCCGTGGCGCCAATGAGCTCGATGCGATCGGCCAGCGCCTCGTCGCGGAGCCGGCGTGCGCGCCGCTCCTGTTCATCGGCGATGCCCGGCGTCGTGCTCAGCAGCACGAGAGAAGACAGGCGCTCGGGATGGCGCAGCGCGAAGTGGAGGGCCACCCGCGCACCCAAGGAGTAGCCGCCCAGCGCAAAGGGCTCGCGGGGCAGAGCGCCGGCTAGCAGGTCGGCCGTTTCGTCCAGGGACGCGCCGATCGACGCGTTGTCTCCGTGTCCGGGCAGGTCGAGGGTGATGAGCGTGTGCGATCCTGCCAGAATGGATCGGAACTGATGGCCTGAGTGCTTCGTCTGGGTGAAGCCGTGGAGCCATACCACGACAGGACCAGAGCCGACGCGTTCGAGACCGAGGAGCGACATTGTCACGTAGCGTACCGAGCGCCAGTGAGGCGCAGGCCACGTGCTGTGCAACGATCTTCGACGAGTGGATCGATCTGGGATTGAGCGACGTGGTGATCTGCCCGGGATCCCGCTCCACTCCTCTCGCCCTCGCCGCTGCGGCCCGCGACGAACTCACCCTTCACGTTCGCCTCGACGAGCGCAGCGCCGGGTTTTTCGCGCTCGGCCGGGCGCTCGTGACCCAGCGGCCCGTGGCCATCGTCGTGACCAGCGGCACGGCCGCCGCGGAGTTGCACGCGTGCGTGGTTGAGTCGGATCTCGCCTTCGTCCCGCTGCTCGTTGTGACCGCGGATCGGCCGCCCGAACTGCACGGCGTGGGTGCGCCCCAGACCATCGAGCAGGCGCACCTCTACGGCGCGACAACGCGACGATTCGTCGATCTCTACCCGGTGAGTTTCGCGCACGCGGGGAGTTGGCGCACTCTCGCGCGCGAACTCTGGAGCGCGGCTAACGACGCGGCGCACGCCGGACCGGTTCATTTGAACGCCGCCTTCGTCGAGCCGCTGGTCGCTGACGCCCTGGATCTCCCCGAACCCGAGGCACGTGCTGATCACCGCGACGAGACCCCTGTCGCGGCTCTCGATGTGAGCGGTCAACGGGTGCTGTGTGTCCTTGGCCGCGGCGCCACCAAAGATCTGGTGGCCACGTGTCGAGATCTCGACTGGGTCGTCCTCGGAGACGCCACCTCTAGTGGCACGCTGGCCTACTACGACCCGTTGCTTCGCTCCGCCTCGTTTGCCGAACGCGTTCGCCCCGACGTAGTGGTGCGCCTCGGCGGACTTCCGGCGTCCAAAATCTTGGCGGAGCGCCTACGCGGGTGGGGCGCGCGCACCATCGCTCTAGGCGGGGCCGGCTTCGTCGCGGACCCGGATCGTCTTGCGTGTGAGACTCTGGAGGGCCTGCCGAGTCGCGGGGAACCGCGTGCGCGTGGGGACGCCGGCTACGTGGTGACCTGGCTCAACGCCTCACGTGAGGTGGATCGCGCGCTCACGCTGCGCGACGTCGAGGGCGAACTTGACGAGATTGGGGTGGCGCGTGGGGTCGTGACGCTCGCCAACGCATCCGATACCCCCCTGGTGATCGGTTCGTCGATGCCGATTCGCGACGTCGAGTGGTGGGCCACGCCACGACGCACGCGAGTCTTTGCCAATCGGGGCGCCAACGGGATAGACGGCGTGGTCTCGACCTTTCTCGGAGTGGCGGCGGGAAGTCGCGCGATTGCTCTGGTCGGTGACCTCACCATGCTCCACGACGTTTCGGGATTGGTGGACGGGCTGGGTCCGATAGGAGGGACCGCCGTGTTGGTCGTGGCCGATAACGATGGGGGCGGCATCTTCTCTTTTCTTTCTCAGGCAGAGCTGGTTCCGCACCCGCCCTTCGAGCAGCTCTTCGGCACGCCGCGCGCGCACCAACTCGATGTCCTAGCGCGCGCGTTGGGCCACGCCGCCCAGATTGTCACCACGACCTCAGAACTGCGCGAGGCGGTGGAGGCGGGACTGGATCGCGCGGGCGTCAGCGTGGTGGTTGCCCGCGTGCCTTCGCGCGAAGACAACGTGGTGATTCACGATCGTTGGAACGGCTACGTCGAGAATCTTTTGGGGCGCGCGTGATCGCGGCCACGCTTCCCGCATCGCTCTTCGCTGCGATTCCCCTCGCCATCGCGGCGGGGTTCGTCTCCTTCGCCTCGCCCTGCGTGCTGCCGCTCGTACCGGGCTATCTCGCGTTTCTCACCGGCGCAGCTGGGCACCTGGAGGGGCGCAGCGCCCGGGGGAGAGCCTTCGTGGGCTCGCTCGCGTTCGTCCTGGGCTTCACCATCATCTTCGTCAGTTTTGGCGCGCTCTTTGGCGACTTTGGCGCTCGCCTCAATCAGCATCAACGGATTCTCGAGATCGTCTTCGGGGTGATCACAATCGGGCTGGGTCTCTTCTTCGCCGGATGGTGGCCCTCGAAATGGCTGAATCGCGAACGACGAATCCACCGCCTGCCGCGCGCCTCGGTCCTGGGCGCCGCGATGTTGGGCTTCACCTTCGGCCTGGGCTGGACGCCGTGCATCGGACCCACGTTGTCGGCGATCCTCTCCCTCGAGTCGGCCTCGCCGGGTGCGACCGCGCTGCGCGGTTCGATTCTCGCCTTCTTCTACTGCGTGGGCCTGGGCGTCCCCTTCGTCGTCGCCGCGCTCGCCACCGAGTGGATGGCCGTCGCCTCTACCTGGCTGCGCCGCCACGCCAAAGCGATCGGCGTGTGTGGGGGAGTGCTCTTGGTGGCGATCGGCGTGTGTGAGATCACCGGATGGTGGCACTCCTTCGTGCTGTGGCTCCAGACCGAGTTGCCCTCAACCTCTTCTATCTAGGTCCTCGTAGACTCGACCCATGAAAGTACGTGACGACTGGGAGTTTCGTGGGCTGATCCATCAGACCACCGACGAGGGCGTTTTTGAGCGCCTCGACGCGGGCTCGGTCACCTTCTACGTGGGCTTTGACCCCACGGCCTCCTCGCTGCACCTCGGTAGCCTGATCCCCCTACTGAACATGCGCCGGCTCCAGAACGCCGGAAACCGTCCGATTGCCCTGGCGGGAGGGGGCACGGGCCTGATTGGCGACCCGAGTTTCAAAGACGCCGAGCGCCCCCTGCTCACTAAGGAGCTCCTCGAAGAGAACCTCGCCGGAATCCGTTCCCAGATGGCTCACTTCTTGGACTTTGAGCTCAGTGCGGGCCGAGCTCAGGCGATGCTGCTCAACAACGCGGACTGGCTCACCACCGTCAGTCTCACGGACTTCTTGCGCGACGTGGGCAAGCACTTCACCGTCAACCAGATGATCGCCAAGGAGTCGGTCAAGAGCCGGCTGGATCGCGACGACGTCGGCCTTTCCTTCACGGAATTTTCCTACATGCTCTTGCAGGCCTACGACTTCTTGCGCCTGTACCTGGACCAGGGCTGCACCCTGCAACTCGGGGGCTCGGATCAGTGGGGCAACATCACCGTGGGCGCAGAACTCGTTCGCAAGTCTGCCGGGGGCAGCGCCGAGGCGCTCACGTCGCCCCTGCTCGTGCGCGCAGACGGCACGAAGTTCGGCAAGTCCGAGGGGGGAGAGCAGATCTGGCTCGATCCCCAGCGCACCTCGACCTTCAAGATGTACCAGTTCCTGCTCAACAGCGACGACGTGGTCACCCCCCAACTGCTGCGCTACTTCACGTTCCTCTCCCACGACGAGATACGCGAACTCGACGAGGCCACGCGCCACGCTCCCCAGGAGCGCCGCGCCCAACGCGCGCTGGCGCGCGACGTGGTGAGCATGGTCCACGGCGCCGACGCCGCAGCGAAGGCCGAGCGCGCGAGCGCGGCGCTCTTTGCCGCATCGATTGCCGAGCTGGACGAGTCGACCTTGCTCGAAGTAGTGGCGGACGCACCGTCTTCGACCTGGCCCCGCGACGCCCTGATCGCCGGGGTGGACGTCGTGGATTTGCTCGTGGAGAGTCAACTGGCCAAGTCCAAGGCCGAGGCGCGCCGCTTCCTCGAACAAGGAGGCGTCTACCTCAACAACGTGCGCCTGGACGCCGGGGCGCGCGTGGGCATTGAAGACGCCCTGCACGGGCGTTACCTGGTGGTGCGCCGCGGCTCTCGCGAGACCCACCTCGTCGTCGCCTCGTGAGGCGGCGCGTCGCGCGCGCGCTGGTCGTCCTGGGGTGCTGCGGTGCGCTCTTGAGCGCGTGCGGCGCCCAATCGGAGCTCAGCGCGATGAAATCGTGGGTGAAGAACAGCGCCTACGTGGCTAACAACGCGACTCTTATCTCAGACGCCAAGCACTCCGCTACGGTGCTCGACAATATTCGTCTTCCCGCCAGCGAGCTCCATACCGTGTGCGCCGTGATGTTTACCGAGTCCTTACAGGCGAACTCCGCCCTGCCCAGTCCCGATGACCTCGCCAATCGTCTGCTCGCCAAGGCCTACGGCAACCTCGGCGCCGGCGCGAACGTCTGCTACGCGGCGGGAGCGAGCACCACGAAGCGCCGTCGCGCGCTGGGGTATCTCTCTAAGGGCGTGGGCCAACTCGCCGAAGCCTCGGCGCGCATCGCGAGCGATCTGAGCGACTAGTCCTCGCGGGGACGAAGGTCGACCTCGAGGCGCAAGATTCCCTCTTCGAGAGTGGCGCTCGCGTCCCCGAGCATCGCGAAGTCCTGGAAGTCCAGACGCGCGGCCTCTAAGAAGCGCTGGCGCTCGGGCCCCTCGATCGGGGGTAGCCCGCGGCGCTGCACCGCTTCGGCGCGTTCGCGAAAACGCTTAATCATGTCCTGGGGGTCAAATGTTGGGCTCACGCTTAAAGGCTAGAGGCTGTTGTGCGCACGCCTCTTGGTAGTATGGAGTGAGCAACCCAAGAATATTTGGGTGATGGCCGCCGCCTGGGTCTGGACCGCGGCCAGTGAGGAGTTGACGTGAAAAAAGGTCGTCACCGTCGTTTTGTTGAAGCTCGCGAACTGAAGAGATCTACGGGTCCTCGAGCCACTACGTGCGCCGAGTGCGGGGCCGCCCCCGACGACGTCCACGCCGAATGGTGCCTCGCCGAGGAGGATCGCTACGACGAGATCCTGGGCTCCCTGCCTCGTCCGAGTTTCAGCGAAGAGGACCCGCTCGCCGCGGAGGGCTAGGACTTCCTTCGCACCACCGGGTGGGCGAGACGCGTCGCCTTGGGCTGGGTGGCCCGAGCATCGAGGTAGGCGCGCAGGCGCCCGTAGACCGGTTCGCTCACCATGGCGATGAGTTCGTCGCGCATCGAGTCCACGACGCGGGTCTTGCCCACGAAGGCGGACGCCGACTCGGTGCACCACCAGTGAAACTCTGCGCCACCGGCCCCCCAGTCCCGCCGGCCCCACTGACCGATGCGCGTGATGACGTGCCCGTCGTCTTGGACCTCTTCGTCTCGGCGCAGCGGTAGTTGCCAGCACACCTCGGGTTTGAGCGGGATGTAGCTCTCGTCATTGTCGATCGCCATCACGTGCAGCGCACAGCCCGGGCCGCGTGCGAAGTCCGGGCGGTTGAGGAAGATACAGGCGTTTTGGACGAGGCGGGTGACGATGTCGCCGTTCTTCTTGACCCGCGTGGTGCCGTTTTTACCCTTGGCCTTGAACTGCCATTGATCGGCGCTCAGTCGCTTGGCGGCTCGCTCGACGCGCCGCTGATCCTTTTCGTCGACGAAGTGCGCGCCGTAGCTGCAGCACCCCTGGACGAGTTCGGGGGTGGGACCCGTCAGCACGCCCTGGCAGCCGTTGCCAAAGATGCAGGTCCAGTTGCTCTCGAGGAACGTGACGTCGAACATCCACGTGCGCTCCCGCTTGAGGTCTTCGAAACTGACCCACTCGTGGGCGTCGGGGGGGATAGAAGTCACGGATTGAACTTACTGTGCGCGCCCGATTCTCTCAGGACACCTCTACACTTTGCTTATGACTTCGATCGACACCTTTGACGTACTGACCCTCACCGAGGACGCGCGCAACGTGGTCCTCGATGCGATGAACGCCGAGACCAGCGAGGGGCTCGCGCTGTGGGTCGAGGTGACCGGCACGCGCGGCACGGGGTACGCCTACGACCTGTACTTCTCGGAGCTGAGTCTCGCCCAAGACGACGCCGCCATCGGACACGACGGCGACATCACCATCGTCGTACCGGCTGCGAGCGTGACGCGTCTGCGCGGTAGCCGACTGGAGTTCGCCAGCGAGGGCGGCGGAGGGCTCGTACTGGTCAACCCCAACAACCCCTCGCCCGAAGAGGTCAACCCCGGGGTCCCCGCCGAGGTCTTGGCCTTCGGCGTGAACGGCGCGCTGGGCTCGGTGGCTCTTACCGTGCTCGAAGACCACATCAATCCCTCCATCGCCGCCCACGGCGGGCGGGCCGACTTGGTCGCGATGGACGAAGACAAGGGTGTCGCCTACATCAAGCTCTCGGGCGGCTGCCAGGGATGCGCGATGAGCCGCATGACTCTGTCCCAAGGTATCGAGACCATGCTGCGCGAGGAGATCCCCCAGCTCACCGAAGTCCTCGACGTCACCGACCACGCCTCGGGAGTAAATCCCTTCTACGGCGCCGAGACGGTTTAGATCCCTCCTCGCCGCTGAGGTGAGGGTAGCGAGAGCCGCGCATCGTGAGCACGCTCATCCCCGCGTTGTCCCACACCTGGGAGCCGTTCGTCCTCGTGGTCGGCCTGCTCCTGGTCGGTCACGCGGCGGCGCGCGACGGACTCTTTGAGTACCTGGGGCGTCGCTGCGCGCAGTGGGACGGCAGTGATCGCTCCCTCTTGGTGGCGGTGCTCGTAGCGGTCGCCACCGTGAGCGCGCTATTGAACCTCGACACCGCCGTCGTCTTTATGACGCCCGTGGCCCTGGCCGCGGCGCGCTCGCGCTCGGCCGACGAGGACGCGTTTCTCTACGGCGCGATTTTGATGTCGAACGCCGCGTCGCTGTTACTGGTCGGCTCGAACCTCACCAATCTTCTGGTCTTCTCCACGCGACCGGTGACCGGGGTGATATTCGTCGCGCACATGCTCGCGCCGTGGCTGGTGTCGGTGCTGGTGACCATCGTGGTCGTCGGTGGGTGGCGATGGTCCGCGCTGCGCGCAGCGCGCCACGAGTCGCACGTCCCCGCGCCGCGCTGGCGCGCGGGGCCCGGTTCGGTGGCGGTCGTGGCGACGTTGGCGATGATGCTCGCGCTGCGCCATCCCGCCCTGCCGGTGCTGGGGGTGGGGATCGTGGTGGAACTGCTCGAATGGGCTCTTCGCCGCGACGTGGACGTGCGCGACATCGCCCGCAGCGCCAGCCTCGAAGTCGTGGCGCCGCTGTTCGTCCTGGCGGTCCTGGTGGGCTGGCTGGGTCGCAACTGGGCCTGGCCGGGCCATTTGGTATCACACGCCACCCCGCTCGCCAGTAGCGCCGTGGCCGCACTCGCGTCGGTGCTCATCAACAATCTGCCCGCCGCGTCGATCTTTTCTGGGGCCCATCTGGCCCACCCCTACGCGGTGCTCATCGGACTCGATCTCGGACCGAATCTGTTCGTGAGCGGCGCGATGTCGACGATGCTGTGGTTTCGCATCGCGCGCGCGAATGGGGCTCGTCCGCGCGTCGCGCGTTTCGTAGCCGTTGGCGTGCCGGTGGCGATACTCGGCCTGCTCGCCGCGACCCTAGCGTCCTAACGACGTCGCCCGAGGCGGAGAAACGACCACCATAGACTTGAACAATGTTGCGCTTCCTCACCGCCGGCGAGAGCCACGGCCCCTCACTTAGCGTCATTGTTGAGGGCCTGCCGGCGGGACTCGCGATCGATGAGGAGACGATTACCCGGGAG
>DASXFG010000015.1:0-7643 GCA_036489715.1 Acidimicrobiales bacterium
AAAGACTCCGAGTCATGAACGAGGTCGGGCCGTAGCGTCCCATGTTCCAGAGCGGGAAGATGATCATCGTGTAGATCGCGCTCGGGGCGATCCACAGGTAGTTGTGCAGTCGAATAAACCCCGGCAGAAACGCCAGCAGGACGATGGGAATCAGCGGCACCGCGAAGGTCGCAATGGCGGTTTGAATGTAGTAGCAGAATCCCGACACGTAGCAACACAAGGTCGAGAACTTGAGCCGAGCGCTCCAGAACTTCTTGGAACCCAACAGGCTCATCGAGCCCGCGCACCACCGATACTGCTGGGTGAGAAACGAGTCGGGTCCGGGCGGGCTGATGCCGGTAGCAAGAGCGATGGGCAGGTAGCGCAATCTCCAGCCATTGCGGTACAGGTCGAATCCCGTGTGCACGTCTTCGGAGTGCTCGATCAAGGTCGTGCCGCCCGTTGAGTCCAGAGCCGAGCGCCGATACAGGCCGCACGAACCGACGCAGATCGCACCGTCCAGCCGGTCCCGCGAGACTTGGACCACGCGATAGAACAGTTCCTGGACGGCTCCCGCGCCGCGCTCCATCAGCGACTGTTTCGCGTCGTAGCGGAAGTACTGGGGAGTCTGGACGATCCCGAGCGCGGGATTCTTGTGCATGTGAGGCAACGTCTCGGCGAGAAAGTCCTCCCGCGGAGCAAAGTCGGCGTCGAAAAGGGCGATGAACTCACCACCGGAATTTTGGTAGGCGTGGCGCAAGTTGCCCGCCTTCTTCATCCATCCACGATTCGCCCGCACGAGATACGAGAACCCGTGTGCCGCCGCCATCGCGGCGACATCGGGATCGTCGGCGTCGTCGAGCACGTAGACCGTCACGCTTCCCGGGTAGGCGGCCGCCAGCCGGCGCACGTGGAACCACGTATTGGCTAGCACCGAGATGTCCTCTCCGCAGACGGGCAGCCAGATGTCCACCGTGGGGTACGACATCGGCGACCACGCCGCCACGATCGCTCGGTGGGTCTTCAGATCAAAGTTTCGACTCGGCAGGTTCACTCGCAGGGAGATCAGGTAGTAGACGAGGATGAAGCCGAGATACGGAATGAGGATCCAGAGCCAGTGTCGAATGAGGACCAAGTGCAACTGACTAATGGTGAGGCAAGTGAGGCTGATGACGGAGCTCACGAGCAGCACCGGCAAGTGACGTTCGACGTAGATGTACTTTTCCTCGTCTGAGGGCGGCGAGGGCAGCACGTAACGACTCGTCGGCATTTGAAGGGAATCGGTCATTGACGCCTCCCGTGTACTGAAGGACTCTCGATCGCGCGCCACCCGCGCGTCGCCCGTGTCAACGCGGACCCCTCAGTCGCCACACCACGTAGGTGTCCTTGCCATACACGTCGTACGAAGAGAAGTCGCCCACCCAGGCGTAGTGCTTATTGGCGTGGATCGCGGCGGCCACTACGCGGTCGATATGGATCTCTTCGCCGTAGTCCAAGGCGATCACCGAGAAGTAGCCGTGCAGAACCGCCGCGCGAAAAGCGGGTGGTCCCACCAGTGGCGTGTTCGTGCCCGGCACGGTATAGGCGAAGTACCACGTGCTGTCCCAGTTCGGCAGCGCCAACTCGTCTTCTAGGTAGTAGGTGGCGACCGGCGCCTGGTCCATCAAAATAGGCCGTTTCTGGTGCGCCACCAGCGGACGCAGAGCCTTGATCAAGGAGGTGGAGTTTGGCCACTCACTGTCGAGTTGGACCGCTTGATGGGTACCGAGGACCAGAAGGGAACTCACCACGGCCACGGCGAGCACCGATGTGGCGACGAGCGCCGCGCTGCGCCCGACTCGTCGCCACGGCGCCTTCACGGCGGCGTAGATGAGCCAGCCAGCCGCCACGGATCCGAACCACGCGCCAAAGGTCACGTGTTTGTTGAGCGACGTCGCGGTACGGATGCGCGCCTGATTCGCGGGCGCGAGGAGCACCGCAATCGCCAGAGTAAAGAGCGTCCCGGCGGTCGCCCATCCGCCGCGACCCCTCCAGGCCTTCCACGCAGCGAGCAGGGCGGCGAACATCGCAATACACGCAATGGCCCCCACCCAGGTCCACGACTCGTGAAGTACCTGAGCCGCCGTGGAGTTCGAGGCCGCCCGATTCGTGGTGGTAGAGGTGATGCCGGTGAGGTACGTCCCCGGCGCGATCGCCAGAATCGCGGCGACTAACACACCGAACGTGGCGAAGAGAGCCACGCTGGTGCGAAAGGCCTGTCGCAGCCCGTGGCGATTCAAGATCACGAAAAACGCGAAGAGAAATACCACGGGATCGAAGATCGCTGAGGCGTACTTGGTCGCGTTGGCCAAAGCCAGGACCGGGACCACTAGGAATATCAGCCCGCTCGACTTCACCGAACCTGAGAAGCGCACCACGATCCAGGCCGCCACGGCGACCAGCATCAGCGACATCGCGTCAAAGGTCGCGAAGGACCCCAGAAACTGGGTGCCCTGAGTGGTGACGAATACCGCGGCGGCCAACCAACCCGCCACGCGTCCCCACAGTCGGCGCGCCGTGTCGTAACACAGGATCGTGGCTAGGAGCATGAAACCAAGACTCAGAAAACGAGCCGCATGCAAGCCACCCGCATCGGCGACCAGAGCCCCCAAGATCGGATAGATCGTCGGTGACCCGGAGAAGTACGTCGGAAAGAACATGTTCGCACCGCCGTGCGCTAACACGTGAAGTTCATAGTGGCCCGCCGAGAGGTACGTGGCCTCGTCGACGAAGGCGGTGTTGCGAAAAATGAGTCGGTACGACAAAGCGAACTGAACTGCCAGTATGAGCGCGAGCGGCGTGAGGAAGAACTTTCGCCCGATCGCCCGCCACGACCAGCGCGCGCCGAGGAGTCGGATCGTGTGACGGATGAATCTCACTGCTTCTCGCACGCCAGCTTTGGACTTCCCGTCGAGTCGGGGATCCATTTGGAAGGGGATCTCTGCCGCCCGCAAGCTGTCGCTGCGCGCGAGCACCTCCATGAGAATCTTGAAGCCCTGAGGCCGCAGGCGCACTCCCACTAGCGCGTCACGAGAGACCGCAAAGAAACCCGAGAGGGGGTCGCGTACGCCACGCGTCTTCGGAACCAAGACGTGCGCGAGCGCCCGGGTCGCGCGCGACACAACACGGCGCGTGCGACTAGCCAGACCCGCATCGGAGGCGCCGGTGACGTAGCGGCTCGCAATGGAGATGTCGTACGCCCCCGAGAATACGGCGGTGATGAGCTCGCGAACCATCAGCGGCGGGTGCTGAAGGTCTCCGTCCATCACCACCACTACCTCGCCGTGGGAGCGATTTATTCCCTCAACGACCGCGCCGCCGAGACCACCGCGTCGCTCTTTACGCGTTCGATGCACCAGCGAGACGTGTGCGTTGGTGCTCTGAACGTCGCGAATGACGTCCGGTGTCGGGTCGTCACTGTCGTCCACGAAGAGCAACTCCCACGTACGGTTCAGCCCGGAAAGCGCTCCGTTCAACTGTTCCACGAGAACAGAAATGTTCGCGGCTTCATTTCGCGTCGGCACCACGACGGAAAAGTCCACCGAGATCGTCGGGCGCGATGGCGCTCTCAGCAGGAGCAGAGCGGCAGAACTCATGGCGTGTCCTTATAGATGTTCGCGTCTCTGCACCCGGGGCAGGCGCGAGAGGAGCCGAGGCGTCGCACGATCAGAGGTACCCCGGAGACGAGTCACTCCGACTGTCCACAACAGCGCCCGGCGATCGCGCGTCGATGCCCACTCCGACGTAGTCGAAGCCGGCGCGCTGGGCCCCTTCCACGTTGATGATGTTGCGAGCATCGACGATCGATCGCCGAGCCATCAACTTTGCGACGCTCGACAAATCGGCCCTCGAAAATTCGGGCCACTCCGTGGTCACGAGCAGCACGTCCGCTCCCGCACAGGCTTCTTCCATCGTCTCGACGACATCGATTCCCAACAGCACGCCGTCGGCGGTGGGGTCGTAGGCGCGGATCTGTGCGCCACGCTGCTGGAGTGACGTCAATATCGACAACGCCGGAGAACTTCGCAGATCATTGGTCCCCGCCTTGAAGGCGAGGCCCCAGACCCCTACTACCTTGTGCGTGAGATTTCCGCCCACCGCGTCGTTCACCTTCTCCACGATTCTCTCGGTGTGGTGGGCGTTGGCGTGGACCACGGTTTCAACCAGCGAGACGTCACATCCCGCGCTCTCGCCAATGCGTATGAGCGCCTCGGTATCTTTGGGGAAACACGAACCGCCCCATCCCGGTCCGGGATCTAAAAAGGCGGACCCGATTCGCTGGTCGGCACCCATGCCGCTCGCCACCGCACGAATGTCGGCCCCCACTGCTTCGCAGAGTTCGGCCATGGTGTTGATAAAGGTGACGCGCGTCGCGAGGTAGGCGTTCGAGGCGTACTTCATGAGTTCCGCGCTCAGCGTGTCGGTGACTATGCAGTGGTGCTCGTCCGGGTCCCCGTACAGTTCCGCCACCCGGTATCCAGTGTCGCGAGAGTCCGATCCGATGACGATGCGATCAGGTTGAAGAAAGTCGAGCACCGCAGAACCCTCGGAGAGAAATTCCGGATTGGACACGACCTCCACGTCGGGACGATTGACGATGTCGCGAACCCGATGGGCGGTTCCGAGCGGCACCGTGGACTTATTGACCACGACCGAATGAGAGGCGAGGTGGGGCGCTATCTCTTGGGCCACCGCAACCGTCGCCGACAGGTCCGGACTTCCGTCACGAGCCCGTGGGGTGGGCAGGCAGAGAAACACGAACTCGGCGTTCTCCACCGCTTCGACGTTGCTGCAGGTGAAGTGCAGCCGACCGCTCGCGGCCATCTCGCGTATGAGCTCAGTCAGACCATCTTCCACGATCGACACCACACCGGAGGAGAGTTCACTCACCTTGGATTCCGCGATATCCGCACACACCACCTCGTGGCGCATGAAGGCGAGACCCGCCGCAACCGTGAGTCCCACGTAGCCCGATCCCAGTACCGCGATGTGTCGAGGGTTAGCCATAGGCGTTGCTCGTTTCTGCCCGCACACGCGAGTGTGATGACCTCGTAGTTGATGCAACTTGATTCGACCTGTGGCTAGTCGCCGGTCGGGGAGATCTACGTTGAACTCCGTACCGTGTGTCCTTCGCGCGAAGCAACACGTCGGCATTATTTGTGACGTCTCGATTCTGGGCCGAAGCAGGCGACGAATTCAACTTCGCCGATCGACTGCAATAACAAGGTGATCGAATAGAAATACACGTTGTTACAACCGAAGGGGCGCGCGCGGTAAGGGCTCTGCGCATGGGCGTCGAAACTTTAGTTTTCCCTCAGAGAATTTCTCAGACGCGCGCGCTCTCTCTTCGCACGCTCGCGTATTTCTTGATGGGCTCGATGAAGTGCGAATACGTGCAATTCGTTTTTGCGACTTCATACATTTCGGATGCTTCGTCCTTGTTTCTTGTGAAGTTGTCCCCAGGGCTGGCGAACAGCACGTCGCGTGAGTACCCTCGCAAAAGGACCACATCACGACTTCAGCCGTGGCTCCATGCAAATACCGTCATCGTGAATTCGTTGCGGGCGTGATCGTACGTGGGTCCGTACATCTCACAGAGGAGAACGCATGTCCCCGTTAACGACGCCGCGGAATCTTGAGCTACATGGCGCGCAACACGATAAGTTCTCGGGCCGCGACCCCCGAGAGAGTTCTCGCTCGTCGGGGTTGACCGCCATCGTCTTGGTGGGGGGCATCGGAAGTCGCATGCGACCCCTCACGTTCGAGCGGCCAAAGCAAATGCTGCCCCTGGTCGGCTCACCGATGATCGAACACGTCTTTGGCTGGTTGAAGCGACACGGAGTGACGAGGGCGGTCCTGTCGCTCGGCTATCTTCCCGACCACTTTGTAGAGGCGTATCCCTCGGGCGTCATCGCGGGCGTCACGGTCACGTACGCCGTGGAACCTGAGCCACTCGATACCGCGGGCGCCATCCGCTTCGCCGCGACCTTCGCCGGCATCGACGATACGTTTCTCGTGGTCAACGGCGACGTGATCACCGATCTAAATATTTCTCGGCTCTTGGCGTTTCACCGAGATAGGCGGGCTGAAGTTACCATCGCCCTGCACCCCGTGGAAGACCCGTCGCGATTTGGGGTGGTGCCGACAACCCCGGATGGTCGGGTGCTCGCATTTATTGAGAAGCCGCCCCGACTCTCGGCTCCGACGAACTTCGTCAACGCGGGAACCTACGTAGTGGAGCCGCGCGCGCTACGGCGCATCTCGTCGATCGGCCCGGTCAGCGCGGAACGTGACACGTTTGTTCGACTCGCCCAAGAGGGGACTCTGTACGCCATGACCGATAGCGCGTACTGGTTCGACGCGGGCACTCCCGAGTCGTTCCTGGACGCCAACTCGTACCTTCTGCGGCGCCAACAGATCGATGCCGGACTGGCCCCGGCGAGCGAGTCCTGGGTGCATCCCTTCGCAAACGTAAGTGCGAGCTCGTCCATCACCTCCTCGGTGGTCGATGAGAGTTGCTTCATTGGCGCTGATGCTGTTATCGACCACGCGGTGTTGCTCCCCGGCGCTGAGGTGAGGCCCGGAGCCCAGGTGTCATCGTCAATTATTGGACCGCGCGCCGTGGTGGGCAGTCGTTCCACACTGGGGGCCACGTGCGTGGTGGGAGCACGTTTTCAAGTCGCGAGCGAGTCAGAACTAGCGGGTCGCGTGCGCCTCGGTACCCGTCACGGGTAAGTGGTTCTCACATGCTGGCTTGGTAGGCGGCCAGGGCGCTCGAGAAGTTCCCGCCATCCAGATTCTGGTCCGTGGTATCACTGGCCGAAGAGGTGACGCCGTTGAAGTAGCTCTCGTAGACGACATCATGACCCGCCGTCTTCATCCAGTCGATCATGCTCGTGACGTAGTAGGGATCGTCGCCGAGTCCGTGATCCGAGGGACGAATAAGCGCGCCCCATTCGCACAGCGCGAGGGGCTCGTTCTGGGAAAGGGCGAAGGTCTCCGCGTCGCTCAACTCGGGCAGGTACGTGCTGGTCCACGCGTTCTGCGGCGTCGAGGGAGACGCCCAACTCATGTCGTACAGATCGAGTCCGATGACGTTCACGTACGAACTGCCGGGATAGGCCGCCTCCACCGAGTAGCCCTTGGACGCAAAGGCCGACGCATCGGGATTCCACACGAACTTAAAGTTCGCCCCCGGCACCGAGCGCATCGCCGTGACGACCTGGCGGAAGTAGGCCGCGTAGTCACCTTCGCTGCGCGCACTCTGGGCCTGCCACGCGTACCAGTTTCCGTCGAACTCCCATCCCAAGCGCAGATAGGCGTCGCCGTTCCCTGAGGCGACGAGCGTGCTGGCCAACTGCGCGAAGTACGCGTTGTACGAGCCAGTCGCTCCTTGAGCGAGCGTTCCTTGCGCCTCGCCCTGGGCATTCGTCGGGATCAAGGGAACGCCGAGTGAGAGGGTGAAGCCGGAATTCTCCCAGGCATCCACGAGCCAGTTGAGGCTCCCGTTCTCGCCGTCCATTCCCGCCCACCCATCGCTCGCGGGAAGATAGTCCGACGCAATGGTGACGTCGCTCTTGGTTTCTGACGCGAAGGACCGCACGCCAGAAGGGTCGGCCGGGCCG
>DASXFG010000023.1:0-5957 GCA_036489715.1 Acidimicrobiales bacterium
CTAGGCCACGCGATACCCAGCCGCCTGCTCGCGTTTGAGTTCTAAGCCCAGTCCCGGGCGACTCATGTCGGGGCGAAGTACTCCTCCCTCAGGATCAAGAACACCGTCAAAGAGGAGTCGATCAACGCGCGCGTGGTCGTAGAAGTACTCGACATGGCGCAGGTTCGACACGCACGCTGCGGGATGAGCGTGCAACGACGGCGCGCAGTGCGCGGATATCTCAAGCCCATGTGAATCCGCCACAGCGGCCGCCCGTAACCACTCAGAAATCCCCGCGCACCGAGACGCGTCAGCCTGGAGGCAATCGACGGCCCCCGCGTCGCATAGCGCTTCGAAGTAGAAGAGGTCGTATCCGTACTCCCCCGCGGCCACGTCGGGCTCTATCGCGGCTCGAATCTGGGCCAAGTCGGCTCGGTGATCCGACGACACGGGCTCTTCGAACCAACGTACGTCGTGCTCGCTGAAACGCTCCGCCACGTGAATCGCCTGCTTCGCGCTGTATCCCCCATTGGCGTCCACGTACAGTTCTGCGTCGGCGCCGATCGTGTCCCGAGCGCGCCCAATCCGCTCCAGGTCCCGCTCCACGCACCGTCCACAGTCTTCGCCGATCTTGATCTTGACGCGCGGGATCGCCTGATCGTGCACCCAATGGGACAACTGGGATTCCAGTTGTTCGTCAGTGAGCGAAGTAAATCCGCCGCTGCCGTAGATGGGCACCTCCTCGCGCACGCGGCCGATCAACGACGCGAGTGGTACGCCCAAGAGTCGAGCCTTCAGATCCCACAGCGCGCAGTCCACGGCGGCAATCGACATCGAGCTGATTCCGGGGCGCCCCATATTGCGATTCGCGCGAATCATGGCCGACCACGAGCCCTCAATATCGAGCGCGTCGCGGCCCACCACGTGCTCTTCGAGCACGTCGTCGATCAAGCGAACGCACGCCGGCGTGGCGTAGGTGAAGCCGATGCTGCGCTCGCCCCCGGCCAGGGCTTCGACGACCACCACTGTCGTGGCGTCCCACGTCAGCGTCCCGTCGGACTCGGGCTGTTCGGTGGGCACCGTGTAGGCGCTGACTTCGAGGTCGTCAATAAGGACTTGGCTCACGCGGCCTTCTTTGCCAGGTGCTCGGCGAGGCGCGAGGAGAGCGCCATGATCGTGAGAGCCGGGTTCGCCGAGCCTTGGGTTGGCGCCACACTGCCGTCGGCCACGTAGAGGTTCTCGACCGCCCACACTCGCTGGTGCAGGTCGACGACGCTGTTGCCGGGTGAGATTCCCATGCGCGCTCCCCCGATCAGGTGGGCGTAGCGCGCAATCGTGAGGACCTCCTCGGCTCCCGCCGCCTCGAGGATGTCGCACAGCACCTTCTTGGAGAACTCAATGTTCGCCTTGTCGTTCTCGCCCAAGGAGTGCGTGTACTTCGCCACCGGTAGCCCCCAGTGGTCTCGTTCGTCAGCGACGGTTACGCGGTTCTCCGCGTTCGGCAGGAGTTCGTTAAGAGTGCCGATGGTCGCCCAGTGGTTGTAGTCGCGCATGTAGGAACGCAGCGCCCCGCCCCAGTGACCTTCGGCCGCCACGTGTTCGGCCCAGCCGATGGGCTGGGGCGAGATCGTCTGGATCGAGAATCCCCGAGCGAATCCCCGGCTCTCGTCGGTTTCGTAGAACTGCTCGGAGGAGACCTCGGGGGGCGGCCCCTTGTACATGCGCACCTCGTGGGGAAAGCGCCCGGCGGACTGGGATGCGCCCTGGACCATGACGTAACGCCCGACCTGGTCGTCGTTGTTGCCGACCCCATGGGGAAAGCGCGCCGAGACCGAATTGAGCAGAAGCCGTGGGGTCTCGATGGAATAGCCGGCGATCGCCACGACCGCCGCGCGCTGCAGGTGCTCGCGCTTGTCCTGGTCGAAGTAGCGCACCCCCGTCGCCCGGCCGCTGTCTTGATCGATCACGATCTCGGCCGCCATCGAGCGAGCGCGCACCTCGACGTTGTGGGCCAGGGCGTCGGGCAGGTGGGTCACGTAGGGGCTGGCCTTGGCGTTCACCTTGCAGCCCTGCAGGCACCAACCCCTATATATACAGTGTGGGCGGTTGCCGAAGACGCCATTAACGATGCCCACCGGCCCCACTTTCATGGTGATCCCCCGAGCCATGGCTCCCCGCCAGAGCAATGACGCCGACTCGGTGATGGGATGAGGAGAGTAGGGGTAGGTGTGGGGATCCCCCCAGGGCCAGTTCTGACCCGCGACAGGCAGTTCACGCTCGACCTGCTCGTAGTGGGACTTCAGATCGAAGTAGGACAGCGGCCAGTCCGCTCCCACGCCATCCTCACTCTGGGTGCGAAAGTCCGAGGGATGAAAGCGCGGGGTGTAGCCCGCGTAGTGCACCATCGAACCGCCCACGCCGCGTCCCGAGTTGTTCTTGCCCAGTTCGATCGGATCGTCGCCCGCAATAATCCGATTCTCGGTCCAGTAGAGCTCGTGGGCCCCGGCCTCGTCCGATACCCAGTCCTCGTCGGGATGCCAGAACGGTCCGGCTTCGAGAATCACGACCCGCCAGCCCTGGCGGGCCAGGCGCTGGGCTAGCACCGAACCGCCCGCACCGGCGCCCACGACGACCAGGTCGACTTCGTCGTTGTCCTCGTAACGGCGCATCGTCGCCTCTCCGGGCAGGTCGCGACGATGCACGTCGAGCAGGAATCTCGAGTCGTTGTCGCGCGGTCCTTGTCCCTTGAGGGTGATGCGCGTCACGATCCCACCTCTCGGACCGGATCGGGAGAACTGTCCTCGGTTGTTTCGAAGGGATCGCGCGTGCTCAGACCGCCCATGCGCATGTACCCGCGCGGATAGGCCGGCCCGCCAAAGCCGATCTCATTCCACGCCCAGGGGTGTGAGTAGAAGGCCGCGAGGATCGCGCGCGTGCAGACCGACCAGGCACGGGCCACGTTGAGCGAGGACCACGCGCCACCCGACAGCGAACCCTCGGCAAAATCCTCCACGATGCGCTGGGCCTCCTCACGCGACAGCGCCGAAAAACTCATGGCGTGACGTTGCTCGGCGGTCTCGTCGAGTCCGCGCAGCACGCGCCGCCAGGTTTCGCGGTCCTCGGGCAGGTCCTCGAAGTGGAAGCCATCCAGCTTGCCTTTGTGAAACTTCTCATCGATCAACTCGAGCACGGGAATTCGCGGCTCCGCGTCCTGGTCGGTGACCAGATCGCAGAGGACTCGCGCAGCCAGTGCTTCTCGTTCATCAAAGAACGACAACGCGTGCGAGACGTTGATCCGTGCGCGAACGACTTTGGTGGTCGCCTCGTCCCAAGTGTCCTCGGTGTCAAAGACGTCAAAGTCCGGGTAGCGACCCTTCATCTGGGGCGTGGTGCCGCGGCGTGCTTGGGGAACCTCGCCGGCGTCGCTATCTGGGCGGGCATCGCGAGTCGAGTGACGCCCACCCTTCACGATCGCCTACTTTTCGCGGCGTAGAAGAGCGGCGAGCAGACCCATACCTGCGACCAGGGTCATCAGGCCCGGCGCCACGATGGGTGGACCCATGGGCACGTTGTAGCTGGCGAGTCGCCAGCCTCCCGGCTTTCGTCCCACTCCTCGCGCGTGGAGCACCTCGCCCAGCACTCCCACCGCCCCGTAGAGCAGGGCGCTGGCGGGAAGGGCCGTCTTGGCCCAGCGCTTGGAGAAGATCCCCATGACGCCCGAGACGACAATCGGCGGGGTGACCACGATGGGGCTCCACATGAGCTTGTTGCCGAAGCTCGCGCGATAGTGCTCGATCACGATGTCGGCCGAAGTGATGAGCGCGGAGATCGCAGTCAGCCCCGACAGCGACCGTTCGAAGCGGCCGTGGGCCACGTTCTTAAATATCTCGTCGATCACGTGCTCGCTCTCGGTGAGAGGACCGCGGCGCGAGAGGAACGACATCATGAGTGCAGGTGCGACGCGACGCCGCGCAGTCGCTCCACGATCGCCTCTTTGGCCCCCGCCAACCCGTCGGAAGGATCGGCCAGGACCGACTTCGTCATCGCATGCACCTGCTCGAAGGTGATGTGCGGGGGCAGTGGCGCTTCCTCCGGAGTGGTAACGGCGTCAATGATCACCGGGCGGTCCGCCGCGAAGGCGGCCGCCATGGCGTCTTCGATCTGGTCGGGCGACTCGACGCGCAGTCCTACGAGCCCGATGAGCTCGGCCCACTTCGCGTACGAGAGCGCCGGCACGGACTGGGAGGCCGCGAAGCGGGGGTTGCCCTCCATGGCGCGCTGCTCCCACGTGACCTGGTTGAGGTCCTCGTTGTTGAGCACGAGCACCACCAGACGCGGATCCAGCCAGGTCTTGTAGTACTTGGCGGCGGTGAGCATCTCGGCCATTCCGCCCATCTGCATGGCCCCGTCTCCCACCATGGCCACGGCCACGCGGTCGGGGAAGGCGAACTTGGCCCCGATGGCGTAGGGCACGCCCGGCCCCATCGTGGCCAGGTTGCCCGAGAGCGAGGCCTTCATGCCCGAACGCAGTCGCACGTGGCGCGCGTACCAGTCGGCTGAGGTACCCGAGTCCGCGCTGAGTACCGCGTTGTCGGGCAGATGGCGCGAGAGAGACTCGAACAGGCACTGGGGGCGCAAGCGCCCTTCGACCTCGCCGGGTTTCGCCAGGTCGTCCATCCACTTCCACCATTCGACCACGTTCTTTTCGATCTGCGATCTCCAAGACCGGTCGTTCTTGGCTACCAGCATCGGTAGCAACTCTTCGAGCGTGGCCTTGGCGTCTCCGGCGAGGGCAAGATCCATCGGGTAGCGAATCGAGAGCATGCGCGGTGAGAGGTCGATCTGTATGGCCTTGGCCTGGCCCAGTGGAGGCAGGAACTCCGAATACGGGAAACTCGAGCCCACCATGAGTAGCGTGTCCGCCTCGCGCATCATGTCCCAGGAGGGCTGGGTGCCGAGAAGCCCGATCGAACCCGTGCAGTAGGGAAGGTCGTCGGGCAACACGGCCTTGCCGAGAAGAGCCTTGGCCACGCCGGCCCCGAGGCGCTCGGCCACCGCCATGACTTCGGCACTCGCTCCTTGCGCCCCCGCGCCCACCAGCATCGCCACGCGCTCACCGGCGTTGAGAATCTCCGCGGCCCTCGCCAGGTCGACGCGCGCCGGAAGCACCCGCGGCGCCCAGTACCCGACACCGGTGTGGATGGTGTGGGTCTTCATGGGCGGCTCGACCGCCTCCATGTCCTGGACGTCGGCGGGCAGGATGACACAGGTCACGGTGCGCTCCGCCTTGGCGATGCGCAGTGCCCGGTCGATGGTGTGGGTCAAGGCCGAGGGGGTGTTCACCTGCTGGCAGTAACTCCCCGCCACGTCGGAAAAGAGCTGAAGCAGGTTGATCTCTTGTTGAAAGTCGCCGCCGAGTGCGCGCACGAAGGTCTGGCCGACGATCGCCACCACGGGCTGATGGTCGAGTTTGGCGTCGTAGAGCCCGTTGAGCAGGTGAACGGCGCCCGGTCCCGACGTGGCCATGCACACCCCCACGTCGCCGGTGAACTTGGCGTGCGCACACGCCATGAAGGCCGCCATCTCCTCGTGCCTCGTTTGCACGAAGCGAAAGTTGTCCTCCTGGCGAGCAATCGCGCCCAGGAAACCGTTAATCCCGTCGCCGGGGAATCCGTAGATCGTGCGAACGTCCCACTCGATCAAGCGATCGCAGAGCGCGTCTCCTACCGTACGTGACATGACTACCTTCCTTCTCCATTACTGCCCCGCAGACTCGGACGCAACTCGTTGCGCCAAAAGTCAAAGAATCCGTCGAAGTCCTCACCGGGATACGACAGCGCCAAGCGCTGCACCCCGGCATCGATGTACCCGCGAATGAACTTGTGGTGCACTTCGGGATCGGGACCGGCGGCCATGGTCTCCTCGAGGTCCTCGGGCGTGACCATCGAGGTCGCTGCGGTGAAGTTCACCGGATTGGG
>DASXFG010000041.1:0-7905 GCA_036489715.1 Acidimicrobiales bacterium
GCGAGCGGCCTGCTCGTTGATCCCGTCGGGTATCTCGCTATCGCCACCCTCGGCGAGCAACTGGGCGGATCGGTGGTCTTCTCCGAATTAGGGCTCGCGGCCAAGCGCGAGGTGATCGCGTCGTCCTTTCCCGGCGAGCTCAGCCGACTGGGCGAGCTCGCGCGCGACTTGCTCGACCAGAGTCACCCGGGCCACGATCTCGCCACGCACGACATCGCACTCGCCCTCGAAGAGCTGAGCGTGCGTCTCGACGTGTACCGGACGTATCTTTCCTCAGAGACGCTGAGCCGCAACGACCGGGCCCGCCTAGCGGGTACCGCCCACCTCACCCTCAACTCACTGCTCGACGAAACCCGACGCGCGGCGAATCTGCTGTGGGAGTCAATGGTTGACGATCGCTACCGGGACAGCGAATTCATCCTGCGCTGGCAGCAGCTGACCACCGCGGTCATGGCCAAGGGCGTCGAAGACACCGCCACCTACCGCTACTGCGGTCTTCTCAGCCACGCGGACGTCGGAAGCGATCCCGGCCACGCCGCGCGCACCGTCGAGGACTTTCACGCTTTTTCCCTCGGGCGGGTCGAGCATCCGAACACACTCAACGCCACGACGACCCACGACTCTAAGAGAAGTGAAGATTCTCGTGCGCGCCTCTGTGCTCTCTCAGAGTTCTCGGATGAGTGGATGTCTCTCGTCGCGACGTGGCACCAGCGCTATCTCACATTCGACATCGCGCTGGAAGACGAGTTGCGGATCTATCAGGGGTGGCTCTGTCTCTGGGATGGCAGTGACAGTCCGAAGTTGACCCACTCTGATCGGCGTATCGCAGAGTACGCGGTGAAGTCCTCGCGGGAGGCGAAACGCCGCACGTCGTGGGCGCACAGCGACGCCAGGTACGAAGAGCGGCTCGGCGAGTTCGTGGCCCAACTCGGCGACGATCGTCGTTTTATCACCGAGATGAACGACCTGCTCGTCCAACTAGGTCCGGCGGCCGTCGCGAACTCACTATCTCTCCTGCTCCTGAAGTGCCTCTCACCCGGGGTACCCGACTTCTACCAGGGGACCGAGTACTTCACCCACACGTTGACCGATCCGGACAACCGAGAACCGGTCGACTTTGAGCGTCGGCGCTCACAAATCCGCAACTCGACCGATCTCTTCGCCGCTGGGTCGGAGCTCCTGAGTTTCGATCTCGACACCCTCAAGCTGTCCCTGACGCGAGCACTCCTGGGTCTTCGTCGCCAACACCGCAACCTCTTCGCGTCGGGCGCCTACGTACCCGTGGAGGCGATCGGCCCGCGCGCGAAGCACGTAGTGGCGTTCGCTCGTCATCTGGAGGGACGCTGGGTACTGGCCTGTGCACCCCGGGTGTCGGCGCGTTTGGCGCCGAGCGGGCACTACGCCCTCGCAGGCGTGTGGGACGGGACGGCACTGAAAATTCCACCGGGCGCGCCGAGTAAGTACGTCGACCTCTTTAGCGGGGCTGCGATTGAGGCACGCGATGACCTAGTGAGTGTGGCGCAGTGCCTGGCGTCGTTGCCGATTTCGGTTTTGATCTCGGATCCAGATTGAGCGGCGCCGCGACAAACGTCGTACATCGCTGATCGTTGTCGAGCCATAGAGTGACCACTATGGAACTCAGAACACTTGGTAGCACCGGAGTTAAGGTCAGCCCGCTCTGCCTGGGCGCGATGATGTTTGGCGCGTGGGGCAACACCGACCACGACGACTCCTTGCGTATCATTCACCGCGCGCTGGATGCCGGAATCAACTTCATTGATACTGCGGACGTCTACTCGGGTGGAGAGTCAGAGACGATCGTGGGCAAAGCCCTCGCCTCGCTCGATCGCTCTCGGATCGTGCTGGCCACCAAGGTCCACTTTCCGATGGGTGACGACCCCAATGCTCAGGGCAACTCGCGTCGGTGGATCATGGCCGAGGTGGACAACAGCCTTCGCCGACTGGGTACGGACTACATCGATCTGTACCAGATTCACCGACCCGACGAGACCACCGATATTCACGAGACCCTGGGAGCGTTGAGCGATCTCGTGCACATGGGCAAGATCCGCTACTTCGGCTCGTCCACCTTTCCCGCCGACATG
This sequence comes from Acidimicrobiales bacterium, assembly GCA_036489715.1. Classification (GTDB taxonomy): domain Bacteria; phylum Actinomycetota; class Acidimicrobiia; order Acidimicrobiales; family RAAP-2; genus RAAP-2. Next base: position 2,106 of record DASXFG010000041.1, read on the forward strand.
ACGGTCCAGGCCCAATGGGTCTCCTTCACCCGTCAGCTGGGCCGCTTCGCCACCGAACAGCCGCCCTATTCGATGCTGGTACGAGGTATCGAACGCGATCTGCTGCCGACAGCCCAGAACTACGGCATGGGGGTCATCCCGTGGAGCCCGCTCGCGGGAGGCTGGCTCTCGGGAGCCTACGGAGAGGGCAAGGACAACACGAGTCGCCGGTCCGCGCGCATCCCCGATCGCTACAACCTCGACAACCCCGACAACCAAAAGAAGCTCGAAGCGGTCATCGAACTCACGAAGTTGGCCCGCGACGCCAATCTCTCATTGATCGAGATGGCGATCGCCTTCGTGCTCGAGCACCCCGCTGTTACCGCAGCCATCATCGGCCCGCGCACCATGGAGCACTTGGAGTCCCAACTGCCCGCCGCCGGGGTTCGCCTGGACCCCGCCGTTCTGGATCGGATCGATGAGATCGTGCGACCCGGCACCAATATCAACCCGAGCGACGCGGGTTACATCCCCCCGGCGCTCGCCGACGCCGGACGCCGGCGCCGTCCGCGCTGAGGCTACGCCCTCAGGGCGTCGCGGAACTCGCCCACGTCGGTGGGTAGAAGTAACGAGATCTGTCCGGCGTTGTTGACCGAGACCTGTTCGAAAAAGACCTCCACCGCGGCCCGGGCGTCTTCTAAGGCGTCGTGTCCCCCGGGCTTCACGCCGTAGTGATGCGACAAAAACGTCAACCCGCGCCGAGGCCGCAGCGCGCGACTCGGCTCAATGGCGAGATCGTGCTCCACCACGTCAATAACGCGTAGACCCGACAGGTCGGCTTCCGATTCCATCTCGGGGCCGTGGAGCGACACCGAACTGCGCCGCAGCATCTCTAAGTCGAAGCGGCTGACGTTGGAGCCGACAACGTAGGCGCCGCGTTCGTGAAAGCGGCGAAGTATGGAGGTCGCTCGCGCGAGCCCCTCCTTCACGTCAAAGACTCCGTGCTGGCCCCGCTGGGCCTCGATGTCGGCGAGGGACAGGCGGTGCACTCGGTAGGCGCCCGGCGTGATCGGCCGGTCGGGCACGACGAAGAAGTGCTCGCTCCAGACGGGCTGTCCGAAGCGATACGCGCAGAACCCGTAGGAGATGGCACGCTCGCTGTTGACCGAGAGGCCGGTCGTTTCGGTGTCGAAGCCCAGGATTAGCTCGGGGACCTGGTAGTACTTCTTCGCCACGACTCCACTCTTTCAGGATCGTGTCACAGGCGCAAAACTCGGGCGTTCTTACTCGCCCACCATCTCTCGCACCATAGGAATCACTTTGGTGCCGTAGAGCTCGATGCAGCGCATTAACTGCTCATGCGGCAACGGTCCGGCACTGTATTTAAGGTCAAAGCGATCGACGCCGAGCGTGGACACCGTGCCGGCGATCTTGCGCGCCACCGTCTCGGGCGAGCCCACGTAGAGCGAGCCGTTGGCGACTTCGAGGTCGAAGCTCTGGCGCGACATGGGACCCCACCCGCGCTCGGCGCCGATGCGGTCGCGGTTCTGTTTCATGGCCGGGAACATCTCCTCGCGCGCCATTTCATCGCTATCGGCAACGTAGCCCGGAGAGTGAATGGCGATGGGCAGCGGGTCCGAGCCCTGCGTGCGAAGGGCCTTGCGGTAGTAGTCGACCAGGGGGGCAAATCTCTCGGGGCTGCCTCCGATGATGGCGAGTGTGAGGGGCAGCCGAAAGCGCGCCGCGCGCGCCACCGACTGGGGACTACCGCCCACGCCGACCCAGGCCGCAAGCGCAGTCTCGAGCTCGGGGTACACGCGCTGATCCGCGAGCGCCGTGCGTGTCGTGCCGCTCCAGGTCACCGGCTGGCTCCTCAGCAGTTCGACGAACAGGGCCAGCTTCTCTTCGAAGAGCACCTCGTAGTCCGCAAGGTCGTAGCCGAAGAGCGGGAAGGACTCAGTAAATGATCCGCGCCCGAGAATGATCTCGGCGCGCCCGGCCGTCGCGGCGTTGAGGGTCGAGAACCGCTCGAAGGCCCGCACCGGGTCATCGGAGCTCAGCACCGTGACCGCTGATCCGAGTTGAATGCGCGAGGTCCTCGCACCGATCGCCGCCAGCACCATTTCGGGCGACGAGACGGCGAAGTCCTCGCGGTGGTGCTCGCCGACGCCAAAGACGTCGACCCCACACTGGTCGGCGAAAACGCCTTCTTCGATGACGTCGCGAACGACCTGCGCCTGAGAGGACGCTGCGCCGTCGAGGCGCAGGGTGACGTCACCGAAGGTGTCGAGGCCTAGTTGGAGTGCCGGCTTCATCTCGCTCTTTTCGTCGTATAGGACGCTCCAGTGTAGGGACGGATTCCGACGATTGGGACCGCAAGGGCGACGCATTCGAGTACCCCCAGCGCGAGTCGACGCGCCCCGTAGGATTCTCCTCATTGCGGCCCGTCCGCCTGACGCCTGTGAAGGGAGTGCCCGTGAGCACCTCAACCCTCTCTCCAAGTGAGAGCGACACGCCGATCACCAATGAGAAGACGTCGCTGTTTCAACGAGTGGCCGACCGCGTGAGCTACGGCATGGGCACGCCCGCCAACATTGCGATCTGGGTGATCCTCGTGGTGGGTTGGGTCCTACTCTTCAGCCTCGACCACAATCCCAAGGTGGAGCACGGTTCCTTCATGCCCGCCTGGTTCACCTCGACCGGTTTCAACTTTCCCCTGAACCTCGTCACCACCGTCGCCGAGCTCTACATCGGCTTTCTGGTCGGCGCGTCTTCGAACCGTTCAGAGCGCCACCTCGAAGCGACCCTCGCCTCTATCAGCCAGCAAGACGAGCTCATCAGCGCTCAGCAGGCCCAAATTCAGGACGTCGAAGAACGCCTCGGCGCCAGTCTGGAGCAGAACACTCAACTCACCCAGGCGGTCCACGATCTCACTCGCGCGATCCATGCTTCGATCTGCGGGGACGCTCCCAACGGCGGAGCGCCTGCTGCGTCTTAGTCCGCTTCAATCTCTCCGGTCGATGGCGACTCCAGCAGTGGCTTTCCGGGCAGCGTCGCCAGCCCTCGGCGCGGGGGGATGATGCCGTCAATCAGTCCGTAGTCGAGCGCCTCTTCGGGGGTCATGAACTTGTCCCGGTCGATGTCGTGCAGCACCTGCTCAAGCGGTCGCTGGGCGTGATGCGCGATGATCTCGGCCATGCGGCGCGTGAGGGCCATCACTTCGCGCAGTTGAATCTCCATGTCGCTGGGCGCGCCCCGTGTGCCCGCGCTCCCCTGGTGGATCATTATCCGCGCGCTCGGCAGGGCGAAGCGTTTACCGGCCGCACCCCCGCACAGCACCATCGCCGCCGCCGACATGCCCATACCCACGCAGATGGTCGAGACGTCGGGTCGCACGTGTTGGATCACGTCGTAGATGGCCATGCCTCCGTAGGCGAGTCCGCCGGGTGAGTTGATGTAGAGGTAGATGTCGCTCTCGGGATCGAGTGCTTCGAGGTAGAGCATCTGAGAGATGATCAGATTCGCGATCTGGTCGTCGACTTCTTGGCCGAGGAACACGATCCGCTGGCGCAGCAGCATCGAATAGATGTCAAAGGCGCGCTCCCCTCGCGAGGACTCCTCGAGCACCATGGGCACTAACGACTGGTGGTGCGGCTCGGCGAAAATATGACTCACGGTTCCTCCTGGCGAGACGGACTATGTGCAACTTGTTGGTTGCATGATACCCGCGCCGTGTTGGATTGTGCAATAGTTTGGTTGCATGAGAGACATACTTCATCGTGAGATCGAACTGCCCTGCCCCGTCGAGGAGTCCTGGGCGCACATTCTTGACCCCTCCTGGCTCGGCGAGGAAGGCAGCATCGACGCCCACGAGGGCGGTGAAGGCTGGGTACGCGACGGTGACGACACGCGATGGATCCTGGTCGAGGAGATCGTCGAAGGCGAACGCTTCGTCTATCGCTGGGCCAGCTTCAGCGAAGAACCGAGCCGGGTAGAGATCACCCTGTCGCCCACGACCGAGGGCACCAAAGTCGACATCGTCGAGTCGCCCCTGGCGGCAACGATGATGGCCTCGCTCGCTCTTCGATGAGGAGCGAGGTTTCTGAAGTCTTTTCCGCCCTCGCTGACGACACGCGCCGAGCGATCTATGAGCGGCTGCTAGCTCAACCGAGCGGCCTGACGGCCACCCAGCTCTCGAAGGATTCGAGCGTGTCGCGACAAGCAATCGTCAAGCACCTTCAACTCCTCGGCGGCGCCGGACTCGCTCGCTCGCTGCGCGAGGGACGCGATGTTCTCTACTTGGCCACGCCACGGGGCACAGAACTCGCGTCGAAGTGGCTGGTGGAGAACGGAGCGGCCTGGGATCGTCGACTCGCGGCACTGCAAAAGCGAGCGAAGGATTCCTGAGGTCCTCGCCGATACCGCCGCCTGACTTCAAGGTCCGACACAAGGACCCTTGACGTCATGGGATCCGGCGGTACTATCGCTGACGTGGAGGAGATTCCACCCAATGAGGCTCCGGTTTCGCCGGATCCAGAAAAGCGCCCGACGGTAGACCCGGACGTCGTTGGCGCCGTTGGTCTGGCTGTTGGCGGAGTCGTTGGTCTCGGTCTTGGACTCAAAGCTGAACACGACGCCCACGCGCAAGGTCGACCCGTCAGCTGGGTCCCCAAAGCCGCCGTCCTGCGAGGTGCGATTGGCTTGGCGATCGCGGTCGTAGTCCTCTTTGTGATCCTGATCGTGGCCCATAGCGGCACGCCTCAGAATCCTTTCCTACCCAAACCCTGCATATCTTCGACGCCGATCCCCGCCAACGCTCAGTGCGTCAACGGTCATCTCGTCATTCCCAAGAACTAGGCGTCGGTGCCGTATTTAGAGCTCGTGACGGACCCAGACGTTCGGCTCCCAATAGAGACCAACGTCGTCCTTAACCCGTAGTGGTGCGAGGCCCCCAGGAAAGACGTACGTGCCGTCTTCGGGGAACTCGATCTGCGTCCACGTCTCCCATTCGGAAACGGACGCCTCGATGCGGAGGGATTCAGGTTCGGATCTCACAATTACTCCGCCCAGTCTCGCGTGCACCCGAAGCCACGGGTCGAAGGGCAGCCCGTCACTGCGGGTCCAGCGGGCGTACTGGTCAATCGGCGTGATCGGATATCGATCCTTCCAGTTGGGCCGCACCGGGGCCACCAACGACTTCAAGCCGGCCCTTCGAGCGACGTCGCCCATCGACGCGATAATCAAAGAGCTCAGTCCCGTTCCCTGGTGCTCCCGGGACACTTCGGCGGCTAAGGCCGACAGTGCGGTTGGTGGGTCCTGGTCCGAGATCGCACGCAGGCCCACCGCGTCAATGCCCCGCGGCAGGTCGGCGTCGGTGCCGTCCCAGCGAAAGGGAATGGTCCGCCCGCGCGCGACGATGTCGCCGGTTGCTCGCTCGACCACCAGGATCTGGAGAGCCGCATGCTGGGGGAAGAGCGAGCCGAAGTATTGAGGCGTGTCGTTGCCGTGAATGTTGTACTCGGGCCACACGTCGAGAAACAGCGTCCGCGCCACTTCCCAGAGGTCCGGCCTCTCCTCGGCCGTGGCGACTTCAAAAGCCGATTGACGGGGTAAATGACCGGATTCCACATGGGTCATCTTGGCAGGGTGTGTCAGAACTGCACGAACGGGGCACGACTTTCTGGAGGCGGCGTCCGGATTCGAACCGGAGTACGGGGCTTTGCAGGCCCCTGCCTAACCGCTCGGCCACGCCGCCAGAAGTGTCCAGCCTACTGGCCCGAGGAGCCGTTCTTGGTCTGGTGCTTGAAGTAGTGGTAGACGC
>DASXFG010000018.1:0-55276 GCA_036489715.1 Acidimicrobiales bacterium
CGACACCAACTCCGCGCCACGACGCTCAACACCAGCTCGACGCCACAGAGCTTCGTGGATCAAACAAATACGAGCGTCACCGTTGGCCAGCGGCCACGTCGTCTTGGCCTGCAATCCGCACCGACTCACATACTCACTACCCTGCGTGTAGGCCTCGCACTGACCGCGCACTACGCAACCTCCGAGAGCGCGTCCTGCACTTCCTTCTTGCCATCAACGACGGCCAACGTGCGAAGAGTGTAGAGCGACATAGACGCAGCCCCACCGAGACCACGCTTGTTCTCGTAGACCTTCGACTTCACCAGAACGCCGACGACAACAAAGTCGCCCACTTTCAACTCCGCGGGGAGCGTCCGCTCGCCACTCTGAGGGTCGAACGGAAAGTACTCGATCCGCTCTTCGTAACCGTCCTTGTTGCGCTCATTGGGCTCACCCACACGCACACGCAACGTCGCACCAAAACCGGCGTCGGGATTGATCCCCTTGAATTCCCCGACTACAAACGCACCTAGCTGCATAACCGCTCTCCTTGAGTTGGGCTCCTAGCGAGCCAATCGAGGAGAACCACCGGCGGTCCAGACCACCCCCGATCAGGGCTGGCAACGAACATTATCGGCGAAGTGAGCAGGGGACTCTGCTAACGTTTTAGCCATGCGAAGAGTATTGGCGGCCGTCGCGCTAGTGGCTGTCGGACTGGGAATCTACGTTATTCCTGCTGGTGCCGACAGCCCCGTGTTCGCCAACGTCGTACTTTCCTTTGACTTCAGTGATAATTCTGCACCGGCTTCTGCTTTTAGCGGGACTCCGAACAGCACAGAAGATTTCAACGTAATTGCCGATGTGCTGCCGGGCAATACCGGTGGATTTGTGCGAATGGTGGCGATCGCCCCGGCCAGTTCGACGGCCAACAACATCGTGTGTTCGTTCCAGCCGGTTCAGCAAGGACAGGTGGAGTGCGCGTTCAACTTCACTGCGGATGGCGTGTGGTCGATCAAAGCTCAGTACACGATCGCCAAGGATCAAGACGTCTCCTCGGTATCCGTCACCAGCCTTCGCGTCGCTAACTAGACGCTCTCAGAGCCTCTCTAAGGGCCTAAAAATCCTTTCGCGTACACTTCCGCGCATGAATTCACTTTTTGACGTCTCCGGCAAGGTCGTCCTTGTGACGGGAGGCACCAGCGGAATTGGCGAGATGATCGCTCGAGGATTTCTCGGGGCGGGCGCGACCGTCATTGTTGCGTCTCGTAAGGCCGATGTCGGTGAGGCGTTGAGCGAGGAACTGTCCAAAGACGGCTCGTTCATATTCGTACAGGCAAATCTTTCTAGCGAGGACGAGTGTCGGCGGTTGGCAGACGTAGTCGCCACGATGACCGATCATCTTGACGTACTAGTCAACAACGCCGGAGCCACGTGGGGTGCACCGATGAGTGAGTATGACGAAAAGGCCTTCGAGCGCGTGCTGGCGCTCAACGTCAAGGCCGTTTTCCACGTGACGAAATTTCTTCGTCCGCTGTTGGAGGCTCAGGCGAGCGCCGAGGCGCCGTCGCGAGTCATCAACATTGGTTCCATCGACGGACTAAGGGCTCCTTCGATGGAGACGTACGCGTACTCGGCTTCTAAGGCCGCCGTGCACCAGCTGACGCGGCATCTGGCGAAGTACATGGCTCCGCGAGTTACGGTGAACGCGATCGCGCCGGGGCCCTTTGAGTCCAGGATGATGCACGCGACCATAGAAGCTTTCGGCGAAGACATCGAGCGCTCGGCTCCCCTGAAGCGCCTAGGACGCAGCGACGACATGGCTGGCGCGGCCATCTTTCTGGCGTCCCCCGCCGCGAGTTACATCACCGGTGCGGTGCTACCCGTAGACGGTGGCATCGCCACGCTCGCTTAACTCGACGGCGATTTGCCGAGCGTTACGTTGATCACGAGATGTTTGGTGCCGCGCACTAAGTGCAGGGCGATGCGCTGACCTGGATGCAGAGAAGAGATCACCGACGTCACGTCTTGTGCGCTGTCGATGGTCGTGCTGTTAATACCTACGATGATGTCGCCCTGCTTCACCCCGGCTTTGGCGGCGCCGGTGTTGGCAATGACGCTCATCACGACGGCACCCTGGGACACGCTGAATCCGTACTCCTGTTGGAGTGAGGCATTGTCCGATTCGATCTCCACGCCAATAAAGGCTCCGTGATTAACCACACTCTCGCCCGCCATCAAAGTGGAGAGCAACGACTGAATGGTCGCCTCGGGAATGGCGAAGCCAATGTTTTGAGAGTTTTCTCCGTCGGAGAGGGTTCCCGCGACGGCTGTGTTCATTCCGATGACGTCGCCCTCGGCGTCCAGCAGGGGGCCACCGGAGTTGCCGGGATTTATCGCCGCGTCGGTCTGGATCATGTTGTCGAGCGTCTCACTCGAGGTGTCAGTGCCCGCGGTGACGGTGCGGCCGAGCGCCGAGACGATGCCCGAGGTAACGGTAGGCGTGCCCGCCGCAAGACCCAGAGCGTTGCCGATGGCCACCACCGAGTCGCCGGCTTCGAGCGCATTGGAGTTGCCAAAGGTAACCGTGGGCAACTTCGAGGCATTGTCGATTCGAATCAGCGCGACATCGTCCACGGGATTGGTTCCCACGAGGGTGGCGGGCTCACTCTTGGTCGTACCACTGCGCGTGACCGTGATCGTGCCGCTGGCGACGGCGGCGGCGATGACGTGGTTGTTGGTGACGACCAGACCGTTCTTCGAGATGATCATTCCCGTGCCCTGATCCTCGGTACCGTCGCCGGTGACTTTGATGCTGACGATGGAGGGCAGTACCTTTTGAACGAGCTTGGGAATGTTCATGCCGCTCGACGATGATCCGCTGCCGGGGGCGGAACTTACCTGATTGATGGTGACGTCGCCGCCGCGAGACGTTGAGGGCGCGGCGAAGTGGCCGGCGAGTCCTCCTACGAGCGCCGCCACGAGAAGCAGCGATCCCCGGGTGGACCAGGGACTCCCCTTCTTCTGCTCGCGAGGAGGGGGTGCATCAGAAAAGGAACCCGACGACAAGGGGTCGCGCCCCCCTGGTGCGTCGTCCCGAACGCTCCTGTCAGCCACGTCCGAGGTCGGCGCATGTTGCGTAACGTTGGTGACCTCCGAAGCAGGACTGTCGTGGCCGAGCACCGGTTCCGTGGGAGGGTGCGGGGTCGGGTCCTCGGGAGGGGTGTTACTCACCCAGCCATGCTACGCAGAGGAAATAAGTTTGATCTAAAAGCGTCCGAATCCTGGCATTCGGTGCCACCGAGTAGATTAGAAACCTATGTCTCGACGCATTGAGATCGAAATTACGAGTGTGAACGGTGATCTCGCTACGTGGCGCGCGGCCGGCGCGAAACTGCCCAAGGGAGTTCTGGCGACGTCATTAGTGCCGGGTGGACCCGAGATCGGCCACGTCTATCGCGCCGACGTGGAGCAGTACATGGAGGGAATCGAAGTCCTGTCGGTGATGGCGCCCAAGACAGCCTCCCCCCTCGATCCGCGCAACGAACGCCTCGAACTCATTCCCGAGGCGAAAAAGGGCCCCGACGTCGTCGTGACTTACGCCGGTAAGGGCCGTGGACCGCGCCGCGAGTCGGACGGTGAGCGCGACGGCGCGCGTCGCCCGCCCGCCAAACGCCCCGCGCGGCGCGAAAAGTCTGCCGGTTCGACCGAGCGGCTCACTCGAGGACCCCGCAGCGACCGACCCGCACGCGATCCCGCCACGGCCGGCGACTCCCCCGCCCGCGAGCGCCCTCGTCGCCCCGCGCGCGCCGCGGGAGAACACGGCGGACGTCCTGGTCACGGCGCCCGTCCGGAGAGACCGCGTGGTCCCCAGCAGGCGCCACTGACGACCACATACCGCAACGCCATGCTGGCCACACTGTCACCAGAGCAGTTACCCGTCGCCGAGCAGCTCTTGCGCGGTGGGATACCCGCGGTGCGCGCGGCGGTCGAGGAGCAGAACAAGAACGCGACGGCTCAGGGACGACCGACGATTGACCCCACGACCATCGACCGTATCGCCGAGGAGTTGTTGAACCGCACGAACCTGGCGATGTGGAAAGACCGGGCGGCCGGAGCAATCGGCGCGGGCCGCGAGTTGCGCCTGCGTGACCTGCGCGCCGTGGTCACCTCGGCCAAAACGGTCTCCCTCGACGACGAAGCGCGCACTCAACTCAAAGAACTGCAGGCCTCGTTGACGGCGCGCATCGAACACCTTCGCACGCAGTGGAACGAGAAGCTCGAAGCTGCGATCGCTGCGAAGAATGCCAAGGAAGCGCTCAGCCTCGTCGCGCGCCCGCCGGATATGTCGAGTCGCTTGAGTTCTGATTCGGCGACACGAGTGATCGCTCTCGTCTCAGAGACTCTTAACGCTGATCAGAACCCTGCTGCGTGGAACGAGATCGTGGAGTTAGCGGCCGACACGTCGATCCGGCGCAACATCAAGCCCCTGGGGATACCCAGTGACGACTCGAGTCGCGCGGTGGCCGTTCACAACGCCGGTGCCATTCCGGAGCTCGCGAAACTCTTGGGGATGAAGGTACCGCCGCCTCCCCCGCCGACGCGTGCGGTGCGCCGGCCCGCTACTCGCCGCGCATCGTAAGTAGGCGCGCCTTCCAGCCGATTGACTCAAAGAGCGACTTCGTCGCGCGGTCTCCCGGCAGAGCGAAGGCGTCCAAGGGCGGCGTTGGTCCATCTAGTAGCGCGCGAACAAGTTTGGTTCCCACGCCCTGACGACGCGCATGGTGAACCACGTACACGCCCTCAATCAGTTGCGCGCGACATAGGGCCAGTCCCTTCAGCGCGCCGTCGTCGAAGATCCACAGCGCCGATGCAGCCACGGCCGCACGCAGCACGTCCTCTGAGGCGAGTCCGTCACCAATGGTCTCCAGCAGAGCCTCTCCCCCACGCTTGGACCCGACTTCCTTCCAGGCCCCCCGCCAGAGTTCTTCGAGCGCGGGTTGCACGCCCGTCGCGAGCGTGACGCTCACGCTGTCACCAAGCGCTTAGACGCAGTCACGACAAAGCATGCTCGCTTTGTCGGCCAACTGGCTCGTCTTTTTGAGCAGTCGACAGGACTTGCAGCGAAACTCGTCGTCCTGCTTGGGCAGGATGGCTTCGGCGGTGTCGACGAGTGGGTCGACCTCGACGGGCGCCTCGTCGTCGTCTTCTGGTACCGAGGTGCGCAGAATCGTCTCGGCGAGCACTTCGTCCAGGGCCAGTTCAACGTCAGCGTCGTCGACGACGTCGTCGTCATCATCGGTGGGTACCACCACTGCGACCACGACTTCCTCGTCGTCCGCAGTTTCTTCCCCCCCTTCCTCGGCCACGAGGGCGTCGTCGTCAGACTCTTCGTCGATCTCCTCGACGGTGTCCTCGAGCTCCTCTTCGCTCACGATCTCTTCGTCGAAGCCCTCAGTGAGCTCTTCCTCGTCGAAGACTTCGTCGCTTTCTACTTCACTTGCCATCGGTTCCTCTTCTGTAGCGCAGGCATTGTATGACTATTTCGCGCGAACGTGCGACGTTTCGGGCTAAAGACTGCATAAATCTCGTTTTTAACTGCGATTCTGGCGATTGCGTTCGGCGTTACGCTCCGCCTCCAGGCGTTCCAGATCGGTGTCGGAGAAGTCGACGTAGTGCATCGCCGCGGCAATTCCCTGATGGCCGGCCTCTTCTCGAATCAGCCGCGCCATCTCTTGGGCCACGAGCCGATAACTGGGGTGACCCTGAGGACCCGAACGTAGCTCAATCAGGTGCATCGCTTCGCGGGCGTTCATTTGTATCGTGTAGCGCACGCGAAAGGCCAACGCGACGCAGTACTGAGCCTGCTCGGGAAATTCCTGGCTCACATCGTGGTACAGCGCGGCCGAGCGCGCCAGCGATTCTTCGTAGCGCGCATCGAGTCCCGCCTCGCGTACGACCTCGGGGACGTCGTAACCCAAGTTGACGCTGACGGGCTGCCACTCCACGGTGAGCAGCCGGTGGCGCTGGAGGTCGCGGAACGCTCCGTAGTCGCTCACGATCTCAAATCGATAGTCGGTTCGTTCGAACGCTCGCCCGGGGCGATGGCGACGATTGGCACGCTGGCCGACGTAGGTGCGCATCAGGGTCTGTTGTTCGTCGGTGGTCATCGCGGCCACGCGGCGCGCCGACTGGTCGTGAGAGAGGTTGGTGTTGGCGAACACGATCGCCTCGAGCACGCGGGTCTCGCCCTCGGGGTCGAAGGAGGTGAGGCGCACGCCCGACTCTGCTTCGGTGCTCTCTTCGTCGTCCGCCAGCAGGGCGCGCGTTGCGCTGCGGGTCTCGGCGAGATACGTGGTCCAGGCGAGACCCCGCTCGGGTACGTCGAGGCGGCGCAGAAAAGAGGGAATGACTTTCACCAGCTCGTCGAGCATCAACTGGGCGTACTCGTGCACTTCGGGCAGCGCGTGGGCGCGCATGCGCAGCAACAGTGCCTCGTAGGCCTGGCCCGAGGCGTAGATGCCGAGATTTGAGAGCGCGCTCGCCGGCAAGAGCCCGCGCAGGCCATCGAGGGCCTTGGCTCGAATTGCCTGGCGGTATACGAAATCAGTGTCGGCAGCGGTCTTGGGGTAGCGCCCGGCCAGCCACTCCGTGAGCTCGGGTAGCAACTCGCGGTAGGTGTCGAACATCCGGTCCATCTCACCGATGTAGCGCGCGCCGTAGCGCGAATCCAAGATGTCCCCGTCGCGGTAGAAGCGATAGAGGCCATTGCTTAGTCGCTTGTCGTATCCCAAGTAGCGCGTGGACTGCTCCAGATAACTCATCAGCCGCCCGCGCTCGAGCACCTTGGTCAACAGATTGCTCGCCTGCTCACACGCCAGGTGCACGCCACCGAGCTGAGCCACCGAGTCGTCGCCGTACTCAAAAAAGATTCGCTGATAGAGGTCGTCGGCGCGCGCAAGTCCCACGGTGGCGTCGATACCCGCGTCGCCGGCGAGCTCTAAGTCACCCACGAACTCATCGAGGAAGAGTCGCCGCAGGCTCTTCGACGAGCGCGAATAGCGTGCAAAGAGGGCGCCCTTGACCACCTCGGGGAGGTTGACCAGCGCGAAGACGGGGCCCTCGAGATTCGTGAAATACCGTCTGAGAACTGCCACCTCGGCGTCGGAGAAATCTTCGGCAACGTAGGGGTGCATGGAAATACGAGACTAGAGGGGGAATTAGTCCGAAGGGTGGACGCTGGACGTGGCGGCCACGACGCTGCGCACCACCGCGTCACGGGCCTCCAGGGCGGCCCCGGCCACCTGGGTGTAAGAACCCAGGCGTCCCAGTTGTTCACACAGGTCGGCCACCTGCTTGGCGTTGCGAACGAAATCGCCCGGGGAGGTCTGGCCGATCTCGGCGTCAGCGAGATCGAGGACGGTACCTAAGTTCGCTCCGCGCGCCCACGCCGCGATGACGGTGGAAAAGTGGCCGTCGGGCTCCTTGAAATGAGGAACTTGGTGTCGCTCTTCGACCTCTTGAATCGCTGCGGAGAGAGTGGCGATCTCTCGCAGGCGCTCGGCGAGACTCAGTCGGCGTTCCTGGCCAAGTCGGTCGTGCTGGATGCGCTTCTTCTTGGTGCTCACGTGGCGGGCCGCGTGGTCGCGGGTTGAACGCTTGGGCTCGTACACGAAGCACGAGAGCAGACCGGCGAGTTCGGCCGGCGCGAGGTCGTCAAAGACGCCCGCGCTGAGGGACTCGGCGATCAAAAGGTCGCACTCGTGGTAGAGCGAGCGCAGCAGTTGCCCCTGAGCGGTGAGGGTCCAGCCGGTGGCGTAACCGAGCTCGTCGAGTACGTTTCGCCGCGCGGCCATTTGCTGGGTGAGGGGCCGCTTGCGACCGGCGGGGCGACGGTCGCTCTCAAACTGCGCAAAGGAGCGCTGCACCACGTCCACGGCGGTCTCGTAGGTGAAGTGGTTGATCAGGTTGGCCGTGAAATTGTACGTGGGTCGAAATGAGGAGTGCAGGTCCGCCGGGGGCGCGAGGGCAATACGCCCCACGTCCTGCAGGGCCAGATCGGTCGCGAAGCAGACAATGGCGTGGCCCTCGTCGTCGAGTCCGCGTCGCCCGGCCCGTCCGGTCATCTGGGCGAACTCGGCGCTGGTGAGGAACTGACGCCCGGAGTCGGAGTATTTGGTGAAGCGCTCGAGCGCCACGGAGCGCGCCGGCATGTTGATGCCAAGGGCCAGCGTTTCGGTCGCAAAGACGACCGAAAGAAGGTCTCGCTCGAAACAGGCCTCCACGATCTCGCGAAAGGCGGGGACCATGCCGGCGTGGTGCCCGGCGATGCCTCGGCGCAGCGCGTCGATGAAGTCCGGGTACTCCAGGGCGCGCAGGTCCTCCTCGGAGAAGTCGACGAGCCGCGCCTGGGCAATCTCTTCAACCTCGACGCGCTCGTCGGGAGTGGTAAAGAGGAGCCCGTCGCGGCGCAGCTGGTGCACCGCGTCGTCGCAGGCGGCCCGCGAGAAGATAAAGACGATGACCGGCAAGAGGTCCTCGAGCTCGAGTGCGCGCATGAGTTCAGAGCGGCGCGGCGAACGAAAGGGCGGCGGCGGAGCACTCGAGCGCGGACCGTGCCACTTGGGTCCAGGACGAAACTTACGCGACGCCTTCATCAAGGTGTCAATGCGCCGCGCGTCGCTCGAGAGGCGCGGGCCGTCGAGTAGATCGTGAATCTCCGCGGCGGGCTGGCCGCGCCGCACCGCCGCGACGTGGTTGTGCAGAACGATCGGGCGAGTCTTTTCAACGACCACGCTCGTCGGACCACGAACCTCGCTAAGCCACTCGCCGAGAAACTCGGCGTTGCCAATCGTGGCCGAGAGTGCAACAAAGCGCACCGACGCGGGGGTGAGAATGAGGACTTCCTCCCAGACTCCCCCGCGATAGGGATCCTGGAGGTAGTGAACCTCGTCCAGGATGACGAGCCCTAACGCGGCGATCTGCTCGGACTCGGTGAGGAGCATGTTGCGCAACACCTCGGTGGTCATGACCACCACCGGCGCGCTGCGATTGAGCGACGTGTCTCCCGTCAGGAGACCGACGTTCTGGGAACCGAAGCGCTCGCACAGTTCGTGGTACTTCTGGTTCGAGAGCGCTTTAAGGGGCGTGGTGTAGAACGTGCGCAGGTCGCGTTCGCGTTCTCGGCCGATGGCGTAGTTGGCCACCAGAGTCTTACCCGACCCCGTAGGGGCGCTGACCAGGACATTCACTCGCTTGTCGACGGCTTCGATGGCGTCGAGTTGAAAGCGGTCGAGTCCAAAGCCGAGCGAGTCGATGAACTCCTGTCGATAGTCGAGAAAGCTCACTTGTGCAGCAGCTTGCCAACCGCAATGGCGAGGAAGTAGAAGGCCACGAGGGGCGCGGCGAGGGCGAGCATGGAAAGCGGGTCGCTGCTGGGAGTGATCACGGCCGTCACGACGGTGATGACGATGACCGCGTAGCGCCAGGCGTGGAGTAGGCGCTTGGGGGTGACCACGTTGATCAATTCGAGCGCTACCAAGACGACGGGGAACAGGAACGCGACGCCGAAGATGAACAGCATGAGCAGAAAGAGCGTCAGATACTGATTGGGGTTGTACTCGGTGAGCAGGGTGGATCCCCCGATGTCCTTGAGCCACTGGATCGCCTGGGCGAAGCTGAAATACGCCAGGGTCATGCCACCCGCGAAGAAGAGAAGCGACGCGGCCACAAAGGGCACCGCGTAGCGGCGCTCACGGGCCTTGAGGCCCGGGGTGACGAAGCGCCACAACTCCCAGAGAATAACGGGAGACGAAATGACGAAACCGGAGAAAAAAGCAATCTTCACGCGAAGGTTCAGCCCGTCCAGGGGGTTCGTGACCAGGAATTTACAGTGACGCGGGCTCGCGGAGCAGTAGGGATTCTGCAATATTGACAATAAGTGTGTATAAAAAATGAACCCCAGCACGGACACCACGCTGATGCAAAGGAGGATCACCATGACGCGTCGGCGCAACTCGCCGAGGTGCTCGCCCAGCGTCATCCCCGACTCGGCGCGTCGAACCTTGACCATGAAGGGCTAGTTGAGCGACGGATCGGGCGGAGCCGCGGGCAGTTCGACGCGGATTCGTGGCGGAGGAGGCTGAGGCGGTGGAGAGAAAAGTGGCGGATCGCTCGGAGGGTCGTCGGACGTGTTCGCTGCGGTCTCGTCCGCGGGCGTGTGCGCCTCTTCTTTCGCCGTCGCGCGGTCGGCCAGCTGGTTGAGCAAGGACACGGGGCTGCGAGCCATGCGCGCAATGTCGCCGGTGCTGGGCAGGTCGGGAATGGCCTCGCGGACTTCAGACTCCATTCGCTCTTGGAGCCGCTTGATAGTGCGCCACGTGGCGCCAATGCGATGGGCCATGTCGGGAAGCTTGTCGGGACCCATCAACAGCAAGATGACGACGGCCACGAAGAGCAGCTTGAAGGGACTCAGACTGATCACCGGTCCATTGTAGAGCCGAAGATGCGGGAGTTTTAAGGCTCAACGGACCGTGTCGTCGGAGAAAACTGCCCTTAGCCGTGGCGTTCGAGGGACGCCAGGAGTTTCTGGAAGCGCTCGTCGGTGCTTTTAAAGGGGTCCTTGAGAAGAACGGTCCGCTGCATCTCATCGTTGAGCTTCAGATGCACCCAGTCGACGGTGTAGTCCCGGCGCCACTGTTTGGCGGCTTGGATGAAGGTCCCGCGCATATGAGCGCGAGTCGTCGACGGCGGCACCGCGGTGGCCCGCTCAATCTCCTCGTCGCTGACCATGCGCTGGAAATGTCCTCGCGCTGAGCGACGATAGAACAGGCCGCGATCGAAGTCGGTGTCGTGATAGAGAAGGTCGATTAGAGCGACCTTGGGATCGCCAAGGTCCACGCCCGTTCGCTCGCGCTCGCGGTTGATGATCTGTAGTTTGGCGATCCAATCGACGCGATCAGCGAGTCCCATGGGGTCGCTGCGGTACTGCTCGATCACCTCGCGCCACATGCGCACGGCGAGAACCTGGTCCTCGGGTACGTCGCGGACCTCAACAAACTTTTCGGCCCGTTCGCACAGGTCTTCTTGAATCTCCAGGGCCGTGAGATCGCGACCGTTCATGAGCTTGACCGGTTCTTTACTCCATAGGTCGTAGGAGATGTCGCGCAGGGCGTTGATCGGAGACGCCATGGTGTAGTCGCGCAACTGCACGATGTTGTCTTCGATCATGGCGAGCACCACCGAGGCCGTTCCCAGTTTGAGGAACGTGGCGTACTCGCTCATGTTGGAGTCGCCCACAATGACGTGCAGTCGGCGGTACTTCTCGGGGTCGGCGTGAGGTTCGTCGCGGGTGTTGATGATCGGACGGCTACGCGTGGTGGCCGAGGAGATCGCTTCCCAGATGTGCTCGGCGCGCTGGCTCATCGAATAGGCGGTGCCCTTGGCGTTGGTGACGACTTTGCCCGCTCCCGTGAAGATCTGGCGGCTGATCAGAAAAGGGATGAAAACGTTCTCCAGACGCGAGAGGTCTTCAATTCGCTCAATGCAGTAGTTCTCATGACAGCCGTACGAGTTGCCCGTCGAGTCCGTGTTGTTCTTGAAGAGGAATATGTCGCCGCGGATGCCTTCGTCGCGCAGTTGAGACTGGGCGTAGCCCACCAGTTCGCGCAGGATCGACTCCCCCGCTTTGTCCTGGGCGACGACGTCGGTAAGCGAGTCGCATTCGGCCGTTGCGTACTCGGGGTGACTACCGACGTCGAGGTACAGGCGGCTGCCATTCTCTAAAAAGACGTTGGAAGAACGGCCCCACGCGACGACTTTGCGGAACAAAAATCGCGAGACTTCATCGGGGCTGAGCCGGCGTTGGCCCCGCAGCGAGAAGGTAATCCCGTACTCGGTCTCGACGCCATATATCCGTCGCAACATCGCTCGCCTACGCCTCTCAGCCCAAAAGTTCGCTCACTCGTGCATCGGTGAGTCGCTCGAACGTGCGCCGACTACCCCGATCCTCGAGGGTACACACTTCGAGGTCGTCGGCGGTGATCACTCGATCGGGGCCGGCGAGTGCGCTGACGGCGTTTTTCAACGTGGCCGCCAAGGGGTGAAGCTCGTCATCGGTCGCGGCGAATCGCTCTTTGATCGCCTCCGCCTCGCCGCCCAGCACCGCGAAGTGCTGCTCATCGGAGATCGTGCCTTCATAAGCCACGCGATAGAGCTTGGTGGGGCGCAACTTGCTCCCCAGTTGGGCGACCAGTATCTCCACCTCGAGGGGCTTTTGGCCCTCGGTGAACATGTCGCCCACGTGTTGTGCGTAGTAGTTGGCGAGGGCGCGAGCGTCCACGTCATCACGCGAATAGGTAAAGCCGGTGGAGTCGGCCCAACGGATGCCCGCCTCGCGCAGACGATCGAACTCGTTGTACTTACCCACTCCGGCAAACGCGATGCGGTCGTAGATCTCGCTGATTTTATTGAGCGACGCGGAGGGGTTTTCGGCCACCAGAAGTACGCCTAAGTCGTAGAGGGCGGCCACAATCGAGCGACCGCGGGCGATGCCCTTCTGGGCGAACTCGGCACGATCCTTGATGAGCTGTTCGGGCGAGACGTAAAAGTAGTTGCTCACCGCAACGTTCCTCCGGGCACGCCGCGCGACTCTGTGCGGCGTGCGTTAATCGCCAAAAAGCGCGCTCCCACCTCGGCGTCGGGAAGTTCGACGAAGCCCTCGGCACTAAGGGTCACCATCATCGGAAAGATTTCGCGCACGAAGTCGGGGCCGCCGGTGCTCGGGTCGTTGTCGCCGGCCTCGTACATGGCGAGCGCACCGAGATCGAGAGCCTCTTCACGCGTGAGGCGATCGCGGAATCCCAAGCGCAGAGTGCCCTCGGCAAACGGCGAGCCCGAGCCAATCGAGGCGAAGTCGAAACGCTCGTAGCAGCCGCCCGCCCCGTCGTACTCAAAGATCCGTCCGGTGAGGTGGTTCTCGTCCCAGCCCGCGAGCAGGGGCAACACACCCAAGGGCGTGCCGAGGTTGTTGCGCTGGATGATCGGACTGAGATAGTTGGCTTTGCCCTCAAGGCTGAGAGATGAGTCGGTCATCTTCTCGTAGTGCTCGAAGGAGAGTTGGGCGAACTTAAGGAGCTCCAAGCCCCGCGCGGCGCTGCCCGAGATGGCCAGACCCGTGAATCGGTCGGCCGGCTCGATCTTTCGTACGTCACGACTGGCGATGTAGTTGCCGGTGGCCTGGCGGTCTCCGACCATGACGACGCCCTCGTCGTAGCGCACGGCGAACACCGTGGTGGCGTGGGGGGTCTCAGCGGCACGTTCGCGCGGACCCGGCTCAAGCCCCGTGGCTTGAGAAAAGTGCCAGAACGAGGGTCCGGGATCGCCGTGAGCGCTAAAGAGCGGGAGGCCCACGCAGTTACTCTCCGCCCTTTTGGACGTAATTGCGCACGAACTCTTCGGCGTTTTCCTCTAGGACTTCATCGATCTCATCTAGTAGTTCATCGAGATCGGCCTTTAGCTGGTCGCCCTTAGTGGCGTCGACCGAGACCTCACTCGAGGTGCTCTCGGCCCGCTCGGTGCGCTGCTTTTGGATTCGCTCTCGTTCAGTCATACTTCTGTTCTACCTGTCTAGGGCGGCGAGAAGATCGCTCGCCGATGCACTCGTTTCTAGCAACTCTTCGGTGAGTGCGTGGGTACCCCTTAGGGGATCCAGCATTGGCACGCGTTGTAATGGGCCCTCGCCGAGGTCAAAAACCACCGAATCCCAGTTCGCGGCAACGATCTCATCGGGGTATTTGGCGACACAACGCCCCCGGAAATAGGCCCGAGTGCCCAAGGGCGGATTGTGAACGGCGTCACGAATCTCCGACTCTTCAAACAAAGTGCGCAGTCCGACCCGTAGGGATAGGGAGTGCGAACTGCGCACGTCGTGGTACTGCAAATCGATCGCGCGCAGTTTGGCGTCGCGGTCGCTCAGACCGTGGCGTTCCTGAAATCCCCGAACCACGCGGTACTTCGCCACCCAGTCGACGCGGTCGGCAACGGTGTCGGGGTTGTCGCGCACGCCGTCGATGAGTTCGCGCCACTGATCAAGGACGAGAGAGACCTCATCTTCGTCGGCCACCACGCCGCCTCCGCACTCCTTCACGTAGTGCTCGGCGACGCTCCAGAGCGAATCCTGAAAGTCCCAAGCCGTGCGCGAGACATCGTCGTCACAGGCCACCGCGTCGCGCATCGTCAGATCCATCGCAAAACTGCGAACGGCGTGCACCGGGGATCGCGGCATCGCGGGAAACACTTCAGGTCCGAACTCCTCAAGGGCCGCGAGCAGCAGCGCGGCCGAACCGAGTTTGACGAAGGTAGCGACCTGGCTCATGTTGGCGTCGCCGATGATGACGTGAAGCCGGCGAAATCGCTCCGCGTCACTGTGGGGCTCGTCGCGGGTGTTGATGATCGGTCGTTTCAGCGTGGTCTCGAGTCCGACGACTTCTTCAAAGAACTCGGCGCGCTGGGAGAGCTGGAAGGCGGGATTGTGTTCGAGCGCCGGTTCAGTTTCAGCCCCGACTTTGCCCGCTCCCACGACAATCTGGCGCGAGACGAAGTGCGGCACCATGGCACGAATCACGTGGGCGAAGTCGACGTCGCGGCGCAGCAGGTAGTTCTCGTGCGTGCCGTAGGAGTTTCCCTTGCCGTCGGAGTTGTTCTTATAGAGCGTGATGGCCTGTTCGGGATCCAAAGTTACGTTGGCGACCTCGAGAGCCCGGCGCATTACCTCCTCGCCCGCCGCGTCATAGAGGGTGGCTTCGCGTGGTGTGCGGCACTCGGGCGATGAGTATTCGGGGTGCGCGTGGTCGACGTAGAGTCGCGCCCCATTGGTGAGAACGGTGTTGGCCAGGTGGGTCTCGACGATGGGGGCGAATGAGGTCAAGTCGACGCGGCCGCGCGCGTCCATATCCGGAGTCTCGCCCTCGAAGTCCCAGTTGATGCGCGTACGTCCCTGCTGGGCGTAGGCGTTAACGATGATGCTCGAGGAGCTGATGGGATCGAGGTTCGGACCACCCGCGATTCCATACTCCGTCTCGATGCCCGTTACCTTCGCTATGGCCATGGCCTTAGAGGTACTGTCCGGTACCTACGTGCTGAATCGAGCGGCCGCCCTTGACGTCCTCTTCCTCTTCGCGGTTTATGAGGGTGCGAATAAAGATGATGCGCTCGCCCTTTTTGCCCGAGATCCTCGCCCAGTCGTCGGGGTTGGTGGTGTTGGGCAGATCCTCGTTCTCGCGGAACTCCTGACGGATCGAGTCGGCCAGGTCGCTTTGGCGAAGCCCGCGGCCCTGACCGGCAATCTCGCGCTTGACCGCGATCTTTTTGGCGCGTCGCACGATGTTTTCGATCATCGCACCCGAAGCGAAGTCCTTGAAGTACAGGACTTCTTTGTCTCCGCCCTGGTAGGTCACTTCGAGGAAGCGATTCTCATCGTCGATGCGGTACATGTGAGAGACCGTCTCTTCAATCACCGCCTGAACCGCCTTGGACCGGTCCCCGCCTCCTAGGTCCACCACGGTCGTGGGATCGAGGGGCAGCGAGGCGTGCAGGTAGCGCTGGAAGATCTGTGCGGCGGCCTCTTCGTTGGGTCGCTCGATTTTGATCTTCACGTCCAGGCGTCCCGGTCGCAAGATGGCGGGGTCGATGAGGTCTTCGCGATTGGTCGCACCAATGACGATGACGTCGCGCAGCGACTCCACGCCGTCGATCTCGGCGAGCAGCTGGGGCACGATGGTCGACTCCATGTCCGAGCTGATGCCCGTACCCCGCGTGCGAAAGAGCGAGTCCATCTCGTCGAAAAAGACAATCACCGGCACGCCCTCTTCGGCTTTCTCGCGGGCACGCTGAAAGACAACCCGGATCTGACGCTCGGTCTCCCCCACGTACTTATTGAGCAGTTCGGGGCCCTTGATATTTAGGAAATACGAACGCACGTTGCGATTCCCCGTGAGTTCGGCCACCTTTTGGCTGAGCGAGTTCGCCACGGCCTTGGCGATCAGCGTTTTGCCACAGCCCGGGGGCCCGTAGAGCAGGATTCCCTTGGGCGCGGGCAGATCGTAATCGTGAAACAGCTCGCGGTGCAGGTACGGGAGTTCGACGGCGTCGGTGATGGCTTCGATCTGCGCGTCCAGGCCGCCCACGTCGGCGTAGCTAATGTCGGGCACTTCTTCCAAGATGAGCTCTTCGGCTTCTTGGCGAGTGAGTTTTTCGGTGAGCAGGTTCGAGCGCAAGTCCAAGAGCAGCGCGTCGCCGCTGCGCAACTTAACGGACTGGAGCGACTCGGCCAGTTCAACGACGCGCTCTTCGTCCGCTCGTCCATAGACCAGCACGCGGCGCTCGTCGAGCACCTCTTTCACCGTGACCACTTCTCCTTGGCCATCGGCGTCGCGCACCCCGATGACCGTGAAGGATTCGTTCAGCACCACCTCGTCGCCGCGGGCGATCTGGGCGGGGTCTAAGCCCGGGTGTAGGGCCACGCGCATCTTGCGTCCCGACGCGAAGATGTCGACGGAGCCGTCGTCGTTAAAGCCCGTAAACGTGCCGTATACCGCGGGTGGCTGGGTGAGTTTTTCGACCTCGTCGCGCAGGGCGGCGATCTGGTCACGAGTCTGCTGGATGGTGATGGTGAGCTTCTCGTTGTTCGAGCGACTCTGGGCCAACTGGCCACGCGCCTCGAGCAGTTTCTCTTCCAGGAGTTCAATTCGCCGGCTGGCCTGCTCGACGTCGCTGAGCCCGTAGTCGTGCGTGCTCCCGCTTAGATCCTCGTGCTCGCTGCGCGCCGATTCCTCAAACCCCGAAGAACGCTCCATAGTGCCACCCTAGGTGCCGTGCGGGGGGTCGATGAGACCACTCAATCTGCAAATCCCCCGCTAGAGTGACCGTACGTAAATGGCCATGGAGGACTCAGCAATATGAAGGTTTGGATCGACCAAGACCTCTGCACCGGAGACGGACTCTGCGAAGAGATCTGTCCTTCCGTGTTCACCTTGCTCGACGACGGCTTGGCCTACGTGAAACAAGGCGACGAGGTCAAGAGCAACCCCGGCGGAGCCCAAGGTCTCGCCGACGTGCCCGCCGAATTCGAAGACGCCGTAGTCGAGGCCGCCGAAGAGTGCCCCGGCGAGTGCATCTTCATACACCGCGACTAAACGTCCTCCCTCTCTCGCCCCACCAGGCGGCGCGCGGAGGTGAGAAATCCGGTATGGGCCACCATCCGGTGATCGGGCCGCACGGAGCGCCCGTCCACGTGCCAGGTTCGTCGCAGGATCTCAACCGTCTCGGCCAATCCGAAGGCGTGGTGCTGGAGCGTTTCGCGCAACAACTGGGTCTGATTGATGGTGGGCAGATAGGCGAGTAACACTCCCCCGGGCCGCAGCGCGACCTCGGCGTGCTTCACGACTGCCCAAGGCTCGGGCATGTCCAAGATGACCCGATCCAGATCAACGTCGTCGATGCCCGCGGTGACGTCGCGGATGTGCACCGTGTAGTCAAGGTCCGGACCCAAGAAGTCGTGAACATTCTTGGTGGCCTGGGCGGCGAAGTCCTCGCGAATCTCGTAGGCGACCACCGAGGCGCCCGCGCGCAGCAGCGTCATCGACAGGGCGCCCGAGCCGATGCCCGACTCGAGCACCCTCATGCCCGGTCCGATGTCCGCCTGGAGCAGGATGGCGCCGAGGTCCTTGGGGTAGATCACCTGCGCGCCCCGGGGCATCTTGAGAACCACGTCAGAAAGGGTCGGGCGCAGTACCAAGAACTTCCGCTCGGTATTCGAAATCACGAGGGAGCCCTCTTGGCGACCGATGACGTCGTCGTGTTGGACGATGCCGGCGTGAGTGTGGAACGCCGCTCCCGCACTGAGCGTGATGAGGTAGTGGCGATCTTTCGCGTCGATGAGCATCACTCGCTCGCCCGCGGCGAGCTCACTGCGGCTCACGTGCGAGGTGCGGAGCGCTTCTTCGCGCGAGACTCAAAGAATCGCAGCGCCAGCACGGCCACTCCGACACCGAGCCAACGAGCGTCGCGCAGGCGCCACGCCTTGCCCAACGCGCCCAGGGCGGCGATGCGAAGAATGCGCCGCAGCACTAGGACTTCGGTTCTTTGGACTTGGACTTCGCCTTGCGCACGCGCCGACCACGTAGTCGTCCCCAGAGGTACCCCGTCAGGAGTCCGCCGACGCCCACGCTCGCGAGCGTGGGCTTGGATTCGCTCAGCGAACCCGGGTCCTGGACCTCTTTAGGAAGAAACGACCGTAGCGACGCCTCGAGTTGTCGCCGCGTGGCGCTGGGTTCGCTCACTTGGCAACCTTGAGCCGCCGCTTGGCCGTGCCACTCACGATGCGCCAGGCGGTGAGCCCGATCACCACGAGCGCCAGCGCGGCCACGATCACGTAGGGCAACCACGACAGTGAACCGTCCAGGACGGGAAACTGCCACTGCAGGTACCGCAGCGCGCCAAAAAGGAGCACGACCGCACCGAAACCCACGAAGAGGCTTCCGATCGCGCCCCAGAGCACGAAGCGCCACAAGTTCTTGAGGGGCTCGATCGTCTCTTCTTTGAGGTAACGGATGGCAATCGACTTGAGTTCATCGAGGTCGCGCTGAAGAGATGCCCCCCACATAAAGCGTCGCCACGCCGAGTTCTTCACGCCCAAAGCCTACTCAGAGCGCTCTCTAATCAGGAAGGTCGAGCTGGCTCGGGCCACGAGGTCGCCGTCCTGGTTGGTAATCCTCGACTCTAGAAAAGCGACGATCCGCCCGGGCTTGAGAACCGTGGCCACACAAGTCAGAACGTCGCCGGGGCGCGCCGAATGAAGGAACGACACGTTCATCTCAGTGTTCGTCACATTCACGGACCGCTGGTGATACGCGCTGACCGCCGACGCCCCCATCGCCGAGTCCAACATGGCCGCGAGAAAACCTCCCTGAACGACACCCGCGGGGTTCAAAAAGCGCTCATCGACCGCGGCGCGCCACGTCGTAGTGCCCGCCTCGGACTTCTCGAGGCAGTTGAGTCCGAGCGTGAGATCGCAGTTGGGCGGTACTTGGATGGCCACGGGGCAACGCTACCGGCGAGCGTACGAATCGAGAAAACAATTCGGTACTGTTTTAGACATGACTGACTCCCTCTATCACGGTGCGAGCGAACTCGAGGGCCGCGCGATTCGCGAAGTTGTAACCCTCGCCATGGACGCCCCCGCCAAGGCCAACTCCGGCCACTCCGGTACGGCCATGGCCCTGGCTCCGCTCGGGGTCATGCTCTGGGGCCGCGTCATGCGCCACGACCCGACCGACCCGCACTGGAGTGACCGCGACCGCTTCATCATGAGCTGTGGACACGCGTGCATTTTGCAGTACTCGCTCGCCCACCTCTACGGATACGACGTGACGATCAACGACATGAAAGAGTTTCGCCAGGCCCACTCCAAGTGTCCGGGACACCCCGAGCGCGGTGTGACGCCCACCGTCGAGGTCACGACCGGCCCCTTGGGCCAGGGAATCGCCAACGGTGTGGGCATGGCGCTCGCCGAGCGCATACTGCGCCACGACTACGGCGAGGAACTCGTCAGTCACCGCACCTGGGTCGTCGCGGGCGACGGCTGCTTGGAAGAGGGCATCAGCCACGAAGCAGCGTCCCTCGCCGGGCACTTGAAGCTGGATCGGCTGACAATTTTCTACGACGACAACCACATCACCATTGACGGCAAGACGGAGCTCGCCCTCAACGACAACGCCGCCCAGCGCTTTGAGGCCTACGGCTGGCACGTGCAGGACGTCGGCGATCACGCCAATGACCTCGACGTCCTCGAAGAGGCAACGCGCGCGGCCATCGCCGAAACCAGTCGCCCGAGTCTGATCATCGTGCGCAGCCATATAGGTTTTCCCTCGGCGACGCTGATGGACACCAAAGAGGCGCACGGCACCCCCTTTCCCAAGGAGGCAATCTCGGCGGTGAAGGCGCAACTCGGCGTGCCCGACGAGCCCTTCGCGGTGGACAACGAACTTCCCGCAGAGTTGCTGGCCACCCTGGGGGCGAATCGCGACGCCCGCACGGCCTGGGAGGCGCGCCTGGCGGCGGCGGGCGAAAAGGGCGCCCGGTTGGTCGCACAACTCGAAAGTCACGGCGTGGCCGAAATCTCCGCCAAGGCCGAGCAGTTTGATCCCGGCGCGATGGTGGCGACCCGCAAGGCCATGCAGCGCGCCATGGACGTCTACGCCACCCAAACCCCGGGTCTCACCGCCGGGTCGGCCGATCTCACGGGGAACACCGGGATGACCCTGACGAAGGAGAGCGTCCAAGACGCCAGCTCTCCGGGCGGTCGCCAACTTCACTACGGCATTCGCGAGCACGCCATGAGCGCAAGCCTGGTCGGTCAGTACCACCACGGAGGATTCCGTCCCATTGGCTCCACGTTCTTCGTCTTTACCGACTACGCCCGTCCAGCGGTGCGCCTGGCCGCGCTGAGCGAAGCGGGGGTGATGTTCGACTACACCCACGATTCGATCGGCGTCGGCGAAGACGGCCCCACCCACGAACCCGTCGAGCACCTGATGGCACTGCGGGCGATGCCTCACATCCACGTGGTGCGCCCCAGTGACGCCAACGAGACCCTCGACCTGGTCGAACAGTATCTCTGCGCCAAGGAACCGGTGACGACGGCGATGGTCCTGTCGCGCCAGGACATTCAGACCTTCGACGAAGCCGCCGCGGCGGCGAGCGCCGCGGGCGCACGCAAGGGCGGCTACGTCGTGCGTGAGAACGACGAGGCCGCCTTCACGCTGGTGGGCACCGGCTCGGAGGTCGCGGTGTGCCTGCGCGCGAACGAAGAGCTCGCCACCAAGGGCATTGTCACCCGCGTCGTCGCGCTGCCGTGTTGGCGCTGCTTTGACGCCCAACCGGGCGACTATCGCCGCGCGGTGTTGCGCCGGTCGATCCCGTCGGTGTCTATAGAGGCGGGCGCCACTCTGGGTTGGGCCAACTACGTTGATGACTCCATCGGCATCAACACTTTTGGCATGTCGGCGCCGGAGAAAGTGAACTTCGAGAACTACAACATCGTCCCCTCGGCCGTGGTCGCCCACGTCGAACAAGTACTAAGTGAGAAAAAATGACCCGACTCAACGATCTCTACGCGCAGTACGGGCAAAGCCCGTGGATCGACAATCTTCGTCGCGACTGGCTCGAGGACGGAACGCTCGCTCGTTACGTCGCCGAAGGGGTTCGCGGACTCACGTCAAACCCTTCGATCTTCGAAAAGACCATCGCCACCTCCTCGGCCTACGACGCGGACATCGCCGCTTCGAAAGAGTCGGACCCCGAAAAGGTCTTCGAGGAGCTCGCCATCTCCGACGTTCAACACGCCTGTGATCTCCTGCAGCCCATCTTTGAAAGTGCGAAGGACGACTTTGCCGCCGGAGCGCGGCGCTACCTCGACGGTTTCGTCTCCCTGGAGGTCTCTCCGCGCCTCGCTCACGACACCGAGGGCACGGTGGCCGCGGCCAAGCGCCTCTTTGGCGCCGTCAATCGGGCGAACGTGATGATCAAGATTCCCGCCACCAAGGCCGGGCTACCCGCCATTCGCGCGGTGCTGGGTGCGGGCATCAACGTGAACGTAACGCTGATCTTTTCGGTGGCCCGTTACGACGAGGTCATTAGCGCGTGGCGCGATGGTATCGCCGACGCCGTGGCCGCCGGACATCAGGCGGGCGCGATCGCGAGTGTGGCGTCCTTTTTCGTCTCGCGGGTGGACGTGGCCGTGGACGCGCTCTTGCCCCAGGGGGACGAGCGCCGCGGGACCACCGCCAACGCGCAAGCGGCCGCCGCCTACGAGCTGTACCGCCGCCGTGTGCAGTCGAGCGAGGTCACGGACCTCTTGACGTGGGGAGCTCAAGTCCAGCGTCCCTTGTGGGCCTCCACCTCGACCAAGGACCCGAGCTATCCGGGCCTGCTCTACGTGGATCGCCTCGCGGCCCACGAGACGGTCAATACGATGCCCGATAAGACTCTCGCCGACGCGCTGGACCACGGCGACTTTGCCCAGTCGTACTTACTCAGTGACGACACCATTGCCGCGCAGGCGGCGCTGCTGGGAAAACTCGCTCCCGACGTCGACCTCGCGGCCGTGAGCGAGCAGCTGGAATCAGAAGGCGTGGTGTCCTTTGCCAAGGCCTACGATGAACTGCTGGCGACGGTCACGACCAAGATGACCTCGAAGTAGTCGTTTCGCGTAGCGACGCGGAGGACGCGTGGGAGTACGGAGCGCGGAGCCCTAGGATTCACCCATGACGGCACCTGAGGGCTACCCTTCCACCCAAGATCTGATCGGCGCGCGCGCGTCCGAGTTGGCCCCGGTGGCCTTTGAGAGGGCGCGCTCGTTGTTTGGCCGGGTCGTGACTTATTCGCCCAAGGTCTTTATCCCCCTGACCAAGCTGTGTCGGGACCGCTGCGGCTACTGCACGTTCGCTCAGGCCCCCGCGCACGTCGCCTCTCCGTACATGAGCCTCGATGAGGTAATGGAAGTCGCTCAAGCCGGTCGTGACGCGGGCTGCAGCGAGGCACTGTTCACGTTGGGCGAGCGCCCCGAGCTACGTTACGACGAGGCGGCGCGCTGGCTGGCCGCGCGCGGATACTCCTCCACCGTGGACTACGTGGCGAGCGCGGCCCAGATGGTGCTCGAAAGCACGGGCCTGCTGCCCCACGCCAATGCCGGTGCGCTCTACGAGCACGAACTTATCCAGCTGCGGGGCGTCAGTGCGTCGCAAGGCATGATGATCGAGGCGCTGGCCGACCTCGCCGCGCACCGACTCGCCCCTGACAAGGCCCCTCAGCGTCGACTCGACACGCTGCGCTGGGCGGGTGAGCTGCGCATTCCCTTTACCACCGGGCTCCTCGTGGGCATCGGCGAGTCGCGCGAGGAGCGGGTGCGAACTCTCGAGGCGATCGCTGCTCTCCACGAGCAGTTCGGACACGTCCAAGAAGTCATCGTGCAGAACTTTCTGCCCAAGGCGCGCACGGCGATGGCTCACGAGCCCGCGGCCAGTGACGAGGAGTTCCACTGGACCATCGCCGCCGCTCGACTGCTGTTGCCCGACACTGTCCATCTCCAAGCCCCCCCGAACCTCAGCGATGATCCGACTCGCCTGCTCGATTTTGGCATCGACGACTTTGGAGGAATCTCTCCGATCACCGCGGACCACGTCAATCCCGAGCGCGCCTGGCCTGCGCTCGAAACGCTCGGCAACGAGAGCGCGTCGCGCGGATTCCACCTGACCCCCCGACTCACCGTCTATCCCGAGTTCGTGGGTGATCGCACGGACTTCTTGGACGAAAAGGTTCGCCCCCACGTCTTGGCGGCCGCCGACGCGCACTCTCTCGCCCGCAACGACGCGTGGTACTCGGGAACCGACCACACTCCCCCGGCCCCGCCGACTTCGCTGGGCGTAACGAGCGAGGTCCAAGCCCTCCTCGGGCGCTACGAGCCGGGCTACGAATTCGAGCGCCGCGAGCTCCTCACTCTCTTTGGTGCGCGAGAAGGCGACTTCAACGCGGTGGTCGACCTGGCGGACTCGGTGAGATCGGACCTCGTGGGCGAGGACATCAGTTTCGTTATCAACCGCAACATCAACTACACCAACGTGTGCACCTTCAAGTGCCGGTTTTGTGCGTTCTCCAAAGGGCCGCTCTCACTGAACCTCCGCGGCGATCCCTATCTGTTGACCTTGGACGAGATCGGCGAGCGCGTGAGCGAGGCGGAAGAGCGCGGCGCCACCGAAGTCTGCATGCAGGGGGGAATTCATCCCAACTTCGACGGCGACTACTACATCGAGGTCATCGCTGCGGTGCGCCGCGCGTCACCGCGCATTCACATTCACGCCTTCAGCGCCCTCGAAGTGTTCGAAGGCGCGCGCCGTTCGGACCAGGACTTGGCGACGTACCTCACGCGCCTCAAGGACGCGGGTCTTAAGACGCTGCCGGGTACGGCGGCGGAGATTCTTGACGATCCCATCCGCGCGACGCTGTGCCCGGACAAGATCAACTCCGAACAGTGGCTGGAGGTGCATCGCACCGCCCACTCGGTCGGACTGCGCTCCAACATCACGATCATGTTCGGGGCGATTGAAGCTCCCGACAGTTGGGCCACGCACCTGTTGCGCACCCGGGATCTGCAGCGCGAAACGGGCGGGTTCACCGAGTTTGTGCCGCTGCCCTTCGTCCACATGGCCACCCCGCTGTTTTTGCGCGGTCGCGCCCGCAAGGGTCCCACCTTCCGCGAGGCCGTTTTGATGCACGCCGTCGCCCGGCTTCACTACGCCACCCTCATCAACAACATCCAGGTGAGCTGGGTGAAGATGGGAGTGGAGGGTTCCCGGCGTATCCTCCAAGCCGGGGCCAACGACCTAGGCGGCACCTTGATGGACGAGAACATCTCTCGAGCCGCCGGCGCTACCCACGGTCAGGAGATGGACGTCGACTCCCTTCGCTCGCTCGTCGAGCCGCTCGGACGCCCCCTGCATCAACGCAGCACCCTCTACCAGACGCTGTAGCGATGGCCTCGCTCATCGACACTCTTCTCGAGGACATCGCCCAAGACACCGACCTCAGCGACGAGCGCCGAGAACTGTTGCGCGAGCTACTGGCGCGCGTCGTCGCGGTGGCGGACTCCCCGGCGCATACGCGTGACTTGCACGTTGCGGTCCAGGCCATTGACGAGATGCTCGAAGCCTTCGCCCTCTTTGAGGCGCGCAGCGAGCGTCCCAAGATCACCATCTTTGGTTCGGCCCGCACGCCCAGTGACTCGGGGATCTATCAGATGACCATTGAACTCGCGCGGGCCATGGCCGAACGCGGCTGGATCATCGTCTCGGGAGCGGGACCCGGAATCATGGAAGCCTCGGCCAAGGGTGCGGGCGAAGCCAACACCGTAGGCATCAACATCCGCCTCCCCTTCGAGCAGCAGGCCAACCCTTACATCGCCGCGACCAACCTGGTGACCATGAAATACTTTTTCACCCGCAAGGTCGCCCTCACTCGGCCCTCGATCGCTTTTGTAGTGATGCCCGGAGGGCTGGGCACGATGGACGAGCTCTTTGAAGTACTCACCCTCCTCGACACCGGAAAGACGAATCCCGCTCCCGTCGTGCTCCTCGACACTCCCGAGGGCGTGTTTTGGCACGAGTGGATGGCCTTTATCGATCGCGCCATCGTCAAGAACCACTTCGTCGCCACCGACGATATGTTTCTCGTGCGCCTGGCCAGTTCAATTGACGAGGCGGTCGATGAGATCGAGCACTTCTACTCGAACTACCAGGGATTCGAGATCCACGGGGACCGGGGCGTTATCTCGCTTCGTCGAGAACCAAGTGACGCACAGGTGGCCGCTCTGGCTCACGCGGTCCCCCTCTTCGCCGGTCCCCTCGGGTACCGCCGCGAGGAGGGCGCCACCATTTCCTTTGACTTTGACGGGCGCAACTATGTGAACCTGCGCCTGGTCATCAACGAAGTCAATAGCTGGGATCAGGACTAACGACCTCAGTCCTCGTCGAGGGACTCCTGACGCAAGAGGTGTTCGGCCTTTTGGAGGCTCCGGCGAACCTTAGAAAGCGTGCGCTCAAGCTCGTGCGCGCGCTCGGGCGAGTCGCCGCGCATTTGGGCGCGCACCATGTCGAAAATGGCATCGGCGACGCGCGTCTCGAGCGAGCTGACGTCGTTGGCGAGATCCTCGAGCGACTCCACTAGTCGAGGGTCTCGACGTTGAGGTCGCCCGCCGCGTACTGGGCGCGCAACACCTTCTTGTCGAATTTGCCCACGCTGGTCTTGGGCACGCTCTCGATGAAGGTCCAGCGTTCGGGCAGCCACCATTTGGCGACCCGGCTGGCCAGGTACTCACGCAACTCGCTCGCGCTCGCGCTCTGCTCGGGTCCGAGCACCACGCAGCACAGCGGACGCTCCTGCCACTTCGGGTCGGGCACCGCGATCACCGCGGCCTCAAAGACGGCCGGGTGCCCCATGACGGTGGCCTCTAAATCGACCGAGCTGATCCACTCGCCGCCCGACTTGATCACGTCCTTAGACCGGTCGCTCACCACCATGAAGCCTTCGGCGTCGAGCGTGCCGATATCGCCGGTGCGCAGCCAGCCGTCGCGGAACTTATCGGGGTCCTCGCTGCCGAAGTACGAGCCGGTGACCCATGGGCCGCGGATCTCGAACTCCCCGATCGACTTGCCATCGCGGGGCAACACGGTGCCGTCGTCCTGGGTCACGCGAACCTCCACCCCGGCCACCACGCGGCCCGACTTCACGCGGTAGTCGACGGCGAGTTCGGGCGCGGAGCCGTAGGGAGGGATCGACACCGCCGCCAGGGGGCTGGTTTCGGTCATGCCCCAGCCCTGGATGACGTCGACGCCGTAGCGATCGGCGAACTGCTCGATCATGTAGCGCGGTACGGCCGAACCGCCGCCGACGATACCGCGCAGGCTCGACAGGTTGGCGTCTTCAGTCGTCTCGGCGACGCGCAACACGTCGTTCCAGATGGTGGGCACACCCAAAGAGACCGTGGGACGCAGTTCTTTGATCATGGTGAGGATCGGAGCGCCCTGGAGGAACATCTGAGGCATGATCAGTTCCACCCCGGCGAAGAAGGCGGTGTACACGCACCCCCACGCGTTGACGTGGAACATTGGCACGATTAAGAGGCAACGGTCCGACTCGCGCAGGCCCAAAGAGTTGGCCGAAGTCGAAGCCAGGGAGTGCAGCCAGGTCGATCGGTGCGAGTAGACGATGCCCTTGGGGTTGCCCGTGGTGCCCGAGGTGTAACACATGATGGCGCCGTCGCGCTCGTCGAGGATCGGCCACTCGTACCCCGGCCTCTCGGCGCTCACCAGGGACTCGTAGTCGAGGGCGCCCACGAAGACGTTCGCCTCGTCGGCTCCGTGGACGATGATGGTCGTCGAGTCCGGAACGTCGTCCTTCACCTTCGCGAGCAAGGGCACCAGGGAGGCGTCAACGATGATCACGCGATCCTCGGCGTGGTTGATGATGTAGGAGAGTTGGTCGGGAAAGAGGCGAATGTTGAGGGTATGGAGCACCGCGCCCATGCTCGGAACCGCTAAATAGACCTCCATGTGCGCCTGGTTGTTCCACATGAAGGTCGCCACGCGCTCGCCGCGCCGCACGCCCAGTTTTTCGAGCGCGGCCGCTAGCTGCTCGGCGCGTCGCGCAATTTGAGAAAACGTCGCCTCCTCGACTCCGTTCGGGGTGACCGTAAAGACTTTCTTTTCGGAGTAGATCGCGTCGCCGTGACGAACCATGTCGCTGATCAGCAGCGGCGCATCCTGCATGGTGCTCTTCATCGGCCCTCCGTGGTCGTCTGGGTCGATGCTACAAAACCCGGATGAAGCCCGGCGGCGCTCACCACGAAAGGGCGTAGGGAGCAACAGGGGCACCCAGGCTCGACTCGCCCTGGGACAGGAACGCGTCGACGGATCGCGCGGCGCTGCGACCTTCTGCGATCGCCCAGACGATGAGGCTCTGTCCGCGCACGGCATCACCGCACGCGAACACCGGCGCCTCGCCCTCGATGGAGCTCACCCGCCAGTCTTCATCGACGGACAACGTGGCGCGCGCCGTCGTGTGCGCGCCCTCGGCCAGGCCCAACGCCGTCAGCTCCGGTCCGACGAAGCCCGCGGCGATCAGCACCAGGTCAGCGTCGAGCACGAGCGTCTCGGCGCGGGCGCGGTCCACCACCACCAGGGACTCCACGCGCTCGTGTCCCGCGAACTCGAGTGTCTCGGTGGAGAATCGACGTTCGCCCCCTTCGGCGTGGGCGGACGTGACCTTGAAGAGGCGCGCCATGGTGGGCCAGGGCTCGCTCGGCGGTCGGGTGTCGGGGGGCCGCTCCAGAATCTCGATCTGGACCACCGAGGCGGCCCCGTGGCGATGCACGGTGCCGAGGCAGTCCGCGCCGGTGTCGCCTCCGCCCAGAATCACGACGTGTCGATCCCGTGCGCTGATGGTGGACTCGCGGTCCTCGTTCACGGCGCGATTGGCCGCTTCGAGGAACGTCATGGCCGGCATCACCCCGTCGCGCTGCGCGCCCGGGACGTCGAGCAGCCGGGGGCGCGTGGACCCGAGCGCTAGGACGACGGCGTCAAAATCGTGCTGCAACGCTTGGAGGGTCACGCCGTCTTCGCCGATCGCGGTCTGGGTGCGAAAGACGACGCCGGATTCACGCATGACGGCGAGGCGGCGATCCAGCACGGCTTTTTGCATCTTGAACTCGGGGATCCCGTAGCGCAGGAGGCCGCCGGCGGCGTCCTGGCGCTCAAATACCTCCACGTGATGACCACGCGAACGCAGCTGGGCCGCGGCGGCCAGCCCCGAAGGCCCCGAGCCCACGACGGCGACTCGACGCCCCGTTTCTCGAACCGGGGAGCCAGCCACGGGCAGGCCGAGGCGAAAGGCGTGCTCCACGACTTCGTACTCGATGCGCTCGATAGTCACCGGGTCGCTCGAGATTCCCAGCACGCACGCCGATTCGCACGGGGCCGGACACAGGCGGCCCGTGAACTCTGGGAAGTTGTTGGTGCGAAACAGATGCTCGGCGGCCTCGTCCCAGCGCTCGTGGTAGACCGCGTCGTTAAAGGCCGGAATCAGGTTGCCGAGCGGACACCCCTGCATGCAAAAAGGAATGCCGCAGTCCATGCAGCGGGCGCCCTGTTGAGCGATCGCGGCGTCGCTCTGGGCTTCGTAGACCTCGCGCCAGTCACGCAGGCGCACGGGCACGGGCCGGTACTCGGGGCCTCCTCGTTCGAACTCCAGAAAACCGGTGACTTTACCCACTCTTGGCCTCGTCGCGGATGCGCTGGTACTCCGAGGACTCAATTCGCAAAAAGTGCATTCGCTCGCGACGCCAGTCCGAGAGAATCGAATGCGCTCGCTGCGAGCCGGTCTCGTCGGCGAAGCGCCACAGGATGTCGCGCAAGGTCTCGTCGTCGTCGCCTTCGAGCGGGTCGATCTCGTAGACGCCCGCGCTCAGGTGATCGTGAACGGCGTTCTGGGGATCGTAGAGGAAGAGCGTCCCGCCCGACATGCCCGCCGCGAGGTTGCGACCCACCACGCCGAGAATCACCACGACGCCGCCCGTCATGTACTCCGCGGCGTGGTCGCCCGCTCCCTCAACGACGATGGTGGCTCCAGAGTTTCTTACTCCACAGCGCTCTCCCACCACGCCGCGCACGAAGATCTCGCCACCGGTGGCGCCGTATCCAATGACGTTGCCGGCGATCACGTTCGTCTCACTCGCGAAGGTCGCGCTCTCGTGGGGTCGCAGCACAATTCGCCCGCCCGAAAGACCCTTGCCCACGTAGTCGTTGGCATCTCCGCGCAGTCGCAGCGTCAGTCCCGCGGGAAGAAAGGCGCCGAGGCTCTGGCCGGCCGAGCCCTCAAGGACGATGGTGACGTGATCGTCGCCGAGCGTTCGCGCGCCGAGCGCGCGGGTGATCGCGCTGCCCGTGAGGGTCCCCACCGCGCGGTGCGTATTGCGAATCGGGCTGTGATGGGTGTAGGGCTCCTCGCTCAGGGCCGCTTCCACGGCCGGGGAGAGAAACTTCCAGTCCAAAGACTCCTCGAGCCCGTGATCCTGCTTGATCGTCTGGCGGCGCTGTTCAGAATCGACGGGAACGAGCAAAGCGCTCAGATCTAAATCGTTCATGGGGTCATCGAGGGATAGGGCGCGCAGGCGGCTCACGTCGCCGACGATCTCATCGAGGGTTCGCGCGCCCAGCAGAGCGAGGTATTCGCGCACCTCCGTGGCGATGAACTCAAAGAAGTTCTCGACGAACTCGGGTCGGCCCGTGAAGCGCGCGCGCAGAGCCGGATTCTGGGTCGCAATACCGACCGGGCACGTGTCCAGGTGACAGACCCGCATCATCACGCAACCCGAGACCACGAGAGGGGCAGTGGCGAAGCCGAACTCTTCTGCACCGAGCAAGGCGGCGATCACGACGTCGCGGCCGGTCTTTAACTGACCATCGGTCTGAAGCACCACTCGACTGCGCAGCCCGTTGGCGGCCAGGGTCTGATGCGCTTCGGCTAGTCCGAGTTCCCACGGGGTGCCCGCGTGCTTGAGCGAGGTCAGGGGTGCCGCGCCGGTGCCACCGTCGTGGCCCGAGATGAGGATGACGTCGGCGTGAGCTTTAGCGACTCCGGCCGCCACCGTGCCGACTCCTTGTTCGCTAACCAATTTCACGTGGATCCGCGCCTCGTCGTTGGCGTTCTTGAGGTCGTAGATGAGCTGCTTGAGATCCTCGATGGAGTAGATGTCGTGGTGCGGGGGCGGCGAAATGAGACCAACCCCCGGCGTCGAATGGCGGGTCCTAGCGATCCACGGGTACACCTTGGTACCGGGCAACTGACCGCCCTCTCCGGGCTTGGCTCCCTGGGCCATCTTGATCTGCAGGTCGTCCGCATTGACGAGGTATCGGCTGGTGACCCCGAAGCGCCCTGACGCCACCTGCTTGATGGCCGAGCGGCGATTCATGAACGGGTCCGAGGTGTCGTAGCGCTCCTCGTCCTCTCCGCCTTCGCCGGTGTTGGACTTGGCGCCCAGGCGGTTCATGGCGATGGCGAGGGTGGAGTGGGCCTCTTCAGAGATCGATCCGTATGACATCGCCCCGCTGGAAAAGCGGCGCACAATGGACGCGGCACTTTCGACCTCGTCGAGGGGAACCGGCCTCTCGCTGGGCACGAGTTCGAGCAGGGAGCGCAGGGTCAATCTCCCCGCACTCTGGTCGTTGACGAGCGCCGTGTACTCCTGGAAGATGTCAAAGCGCTTCTCGCGCGTGGCGTGTTGGAGTTTCTGAACGGTGCGCGGATTAAAGAGGTGGAGTTCGCCCTCGCGACGCCACTGGTACTCCCCGTGGTTGGTGATCTCCACGGGCGTGTCGGGGTTCTCGAAGGCGCTCGCGTGGTTGCGCAGGACGTCGCGCGCGACGCGTTCGAGGGTGACGCCGCCCAGGCGAGAGTGAAAGCCGGGAAAGTAGCGCTCCAGCACGTCCTGGGAGACCCCCACGGCCTCGAAAAGCTGGCTGCCGACGTAGCTGGCGACCGTGCTCACCCCCATCTTGGACATCACCTTGACCACGCCCTTGTTGAGGGTCTTGCCGTAGCGATAGCGGGCCTCAAAAGCACCGGCGGCGTCGAGATCGCCGGTGGCGACCAGGGAGTCGATGGACTCATAGGCGAGGTAGGGACAGACTGCCGAGGCGCCGAAGCCCAAGAGCAGCGCCACGTGGTGCACTTCACGCACGTCTCCGGCTTCAAGAATCAAGGCGGCGTTCGTGCGCAGGTGCTCACGTACCAGTCGATGGTGCACGGCGGAGGCGAGGAGCAGACTGGGAATGGCGGCCTGCGTGCTCGACGTACCGCGATCGCTCAGTATGAGAATGTTGACTCCCGCGCGCACGAGGGACACGGCTTGGTCGGTGACGTGTTCGAGGGCGCTGGCCAGGCGCTCCCCCTCACTCTGGGCGCCGTGGGCTGCGAAGAGGCCGTCGATCGCGGCCGTGCGGAATCCTCGCACGGCCGACTGTTCGTCGATGTAGCGAATTTTGGACAGCTCGCGAACGCTCAGGACCGGCGAGGCGAGGACGATCTGGTGGCAGTGTTCCTCGCTCTCAGCCAGCAGGTTCTCTTCGCCACCGATCACCACGCGCGAGGAGGTGACGAGCTCTTCGCGAATCGCGTCTAGGGGCGGATTCGTCACCTGAGCGAACAGTTGGGTGAAGTAGTCAAAGAGCGAGCGCGGCAAGCTCGAGAGGACGGGCACCGACGTGTCAGATCCCATGGAGCCCACGGGCTCTTCACCGACTTGGGCCATGTGACGCAGGATCATGCGCAGATCTTCTTCGGAGTAGCCGAAACTCTTTTGCAGGCGCACCACCGACGCGTGTTCGGGCGTGAGTGCGTCGGGTGCGTCGATCTCGTCGAGCGAAATCTGGTGCTGTTCGATCCACTCCGCGTAGGGCGCGGCGGCGGCCAGCGTCGATTTGAGCTCGTCATCGTCGATGATGCGGCCCTGGGCGACGTCGACGAGGAAGACACGTCCGGGTTGGAGTCGGCCCTTGCGTTCGATATTGGACGCCTCGATGGGGAGCACGCCGACTTCGCTCGACAAGATGACGCGCTGGTCTTTGGTTACCCAATAGCGAGCGGGGCGCAGACCGTTGCGATCCAGCACGGCCCCCGCCACGGTCCCGTCACAGAACGTCACCGACGCCGGCCCATCCCAGGGCTCCATGAGTCCCGCGTGATATCGATAGAAGGCTCGCCGCTCGGGACTCATGTTCGTCGAGCGCTCCCAGGCTTCGGGAATCATCATGAGAATCGCGTGCGGCAACGATCGCCCGGAGTGCACCAAGAGCTCTACGACTTCGTCGAAGCTGGCCGAGTCGCTCATGTCGGGCGTAATGATGGGCGTTAGCTCGCTAACAGGCAGGGGCAACGCGTCGCTCTCTAACGTCGACTCGCGCGCGATCATCCAGTTGCGATTCCCCCGCACCGTGTTGATCTCGCCGTTGTGGGCGATGTAGCGAAAGGGCTGGGCGAGATCCCAGCGAGGCAGCACGTTGGTGGAAAAACGACTGTGCACGACCGCGAGCGCCGAGGCGAATAGCTCGTGGCTGAGATCGGGAAAGTAGCGGCGCAGTTGGGGTGAGGTGAGCATGCCCTTGTAGATGAGAACGCGCGAGGAACACGAGGAGGCGTAGATGTCCTCGGCGTGCTCGATCACCTTGCGCGCGCAGTACAAGTGGCGCTCGAGGTCGCGGGAAGCCTCATCGCTCGTCGGCACGATGATTTCCTGGATGAAGAGGGGCTCGCTGGCGGCCGAAGTGGGCCCGAGAACCGACGAGTCCACCGCCACCGCTCGCACGGCGCCCGCGGCAAGGCCCAGACGCTCATAAACCCGCTCGCGTGCTGAGCGCAGGCGCTCGGCGTCGGCGCCGGGTGAGACCATCCACTGGGCCACGCCGTAGTGGCCCAGAGCCGGCAATTCGCCAAAAACGCTGCGAAGAAAGGCGTCGGGTATTTGCGTAAGGATTCCTGCGCCATCGCCCGACTCGACGTCAGATCCCGTGGCGCCGCGGTGCTCCAGATTCTCCAGGATGGTGAGCGCGTCACGCACGGTCTGAGAGCTGGCGCGGCCCGTCAAATCCGCGACCATGCCTACGCCGCAGGCGTCGTGTTCGAACGAAGGGTCGTAGAGGTTTCTGGTCATAAGCGTCGCTGCGGGGCAACGCTGACCCGCCACCACTATACCGAACGGCTTTCCCGCACTTTCCTCGTACGCTGGATTTCGTGAAAGAGAGATGCGGATCGGCGATCGTGGTCGGCGCCGGAGTCATCGGTCTGACGAGCGCGTTCCGGCTCGCTCGAGATGGTTGGCGAGTCAGCGTCTTTGATCCCGCACTCGGCCACGGTGCGACCTGGGCGGCGGCCGGCATGGTCGCGCCGAACGCCGAGATCGCACCGGGCGAGTTCGATAACTACGTGCGCCAGCGCGGGGCCATCGCGGCGTGGCGCGACTTGGCCGGTGAGATTCGCGCGGCGGGCGGCGGGCGCGTCAGTGTCACGACTGCCGGGACTCTGCTCGTGGGATTTGATGCCGGAGATCGTCAGCTCATAGATCAACACTGTCGCGTCGCGCAAGAGTTCGGCGTCAGCGGCGAGCGCGTCTACCGAGTCGATCGGCCCGACATGTTCGCCGGCGTGACTCCCCGGATCAGTGAGGGCTTGCTCTTTGGCGACGACGCCTGGGTGGACCCTGACGAGATCGTGGCGGGCCTGACGGCCGCGGCGCGAGAACTCGATGTGACCTTCGTCGCCGAATTGGTTACGAGTGCTGCCACGGAGGACGAGTCGGTCGTCGTAACCACGGCGTCGGACCGCGTGGGTGCCGACGTGGGGATCCTTGCCACCGGAGCGAACGCTCTGCCCGAGGGCCTGGCGGCCAGAGTGTCCCACGCCGTACGGCCGGTGCGAGGAATGACCCTGCGGGTGAGCGGGGTGGACCGAACAGGTCAGCCGATGATGCGCGCGTTCGTACGCGGACGACCGTGGTACTTCGTGAGCCGCTCCAAAGAGTATGGCGTGATCGGTGCCTCGTCGGACGAACAGGCCGAGCTGGGCGTCGAACTCGGAGAACTGCAACGTTTGGTGCGGGACTCTCTCGACGTGGTTCCGTCCTTCGAGTCGGCCACCCTTCTTGAGGTGCGTGAAGGTCGACGACCGGCGAGTACGAGCCTCGAGCCGTTTTTCGAGATCGTTGACGGACGTTGGGCCTGGATGTCCGGTCACTATCGTCACGGCGTGACACTGGCGCCGCTGAGTTCGCTCGAGGCCGTTGACTTCGCGCGGAGCCTTAAGTGATTCGCTTCAACGGTTGCGATGAGGGCTACCGCGACGAGTCGATCGCCGACATGCTCAGTCGCCACGGGATTGAGGTGCGTGGCGTTGCGGTCGCCATCGACGGAAACGTGGTGCGCCGCAACGAGTGGAGCATCGTGCACGTTCACGACGGAGCGCACGTTGAAGTGGTGACGGCAGTGGCGGGTGGGTAAGGAGGACGAATGGGCATCGAAGAACTGTTAAGCGCGCTGGACCGGCGCATTCTCGAGGCGTTAGAGAACAAGTCGACCGGCGAATCGATCGCGTTCCTATGCGAAGCGCGGGCGTGGCTGACGAATCCCGATCAGTCTCACGCGTCGCACCGGCCAATCCCCTAGACGCCCAGGGCTAGAATCGAATATTCGCGGGCTGTGGCTTAGTTTGGTCTAGAGCGCTCGGCTGGGGGCCGAGAGATCGGGAGTTCAAATCTCCCCAGCCCGACCAACTGTTGGACCGTGGTGGTCAGGGATCCGAGCCCGTCAAAGCGGCGATGATCAACTGACGAGCTTGGACGACGTGGACTCGTCGGCGTGGACCGGCCACTCATATTGGTTCTCCGCGATTGGCGCACGACCTTTGCGCACCAAGAAACTGGAGTAACTAGCGAGCCAGTCTTGATACCACGAGCGCAGCGTCACGGTGATGTTCTCTGACTCCAAGAGGTCAATGTCCGAGAATCGCTCGCGCAACTTGGCCAACACCAATAGGCTCGCGTGGGCGTCGTCGCCCGCGGAATGCGCACTGTGCAGATCCACGCCGTAGTGACGACACAGGTCGACCAATTTTCGTGATCCCTTTCGCCATTTGTCGAAATGCCGATCCAGCACGAGAATGTCGAGGACCGGTCCAATCGGGCCGCGCTCACGGAGGCCAGGTATTTCGAGGCGTCGACAGAGCGAGTCAACCATGGTCAAGTCGTAGCTGACGTTCATCCCGACGATCGCTCCCCCGCCAGTCCAGATCTCGCACACGGTCGTGGCCAGGACTTCGACGGCTTCTGCGAGCGGCGTGGCGTTCGCGACCTGCTCGTCAGTGATTCCGTGGATAGCACTGGCACCAGGAGGTATGAGTCGTCCCGGATTCACGTAGGCGACGTTCAGGACCGGACTCGATTCTGGCGCGACACCGATTTCGACGAAACCGTACGAGACCGGCGCGTCCATAAAGGAACTCACGCCGGTCGTTTCGAGATCGAAACCGACGAATCGGGTCACCAGTAAAACCGTGCTCTCATCTGGCACAACGCTAACGACGACCTGTGACAGTTAGGTGGATGGTGGCGGCGTCAACCCGATCCGGGACGAAGCCGGTGAATCGGCGACTCAGCTCAGATACCGCCAAAATACGTGCCCGCCGGTAAACTGACTTCATACACACCACCGCGAGAGAAGGTGATTCCGGCGTTCGGCTGGACACAACATGGAGAAGAAGGACACCTTCGTTCTACGTCATCTCGCCGAAGTTCAGCCCGAACTGTGGTGGCTGGACTCTGATCCCCTAGAGCCCGAGGCGCATCCCGCTCTCATCGGGGAGTTGGGTGCCGACTTGTGCATCGTGGGCGGCGGTTACACCGGTCTGTGGACGGCGCTGCTCGCTAAAGAGCGCGATCCGTCTCGCGAAGTCGTGGTACTCGAGCAGTACGAGACCGGCGCGGGCGCGTCGGGGCGCAACGGCGGCTTTTGCAGCGCATCATTGACCCACGGATTCAATAACGGCATGCGACGCTTTTCGCACGAGATGCCTATCATCGAGCGCCTGGCCCGCGAGAATCTCGACGAAATCGAAGCCACCATTGAGCGCTACGGCATCGAGTGCGACTGGGAGAGAACCGGCGAACTGCGGGTCGCGGTCGCTCCTTGGCAGTTCGAGGGAATGGTCGAAGAGGCCCGCCTGCGAAACGACATGGGAGACCACGTTGTGGTGTTGACCAAGGAAGAGGTTCAGGCGCGCATCCACTCCCCCTCGTACGAAGGAGCGCTCTTTGACGTCGACGGCAACGCCCTGGTTGACCCGGCGCGCCTGGTGTGGGGTCTCGAGCGCGCGTGCCAGGCGCTCGGCGTACAGATCTTTGAGAACTCCAAAGTCGAGTGGCTCGAGGACGTCGATGACGCGATCCGCGTCCACACCCCGTACGGGGCCGTGACGGCGAATCGCGTGGCACTCGGGACCAACGTCTTTCCGTCCCTGGTTCGACAGACCAAGCGGTACGTGGTGGCCGTCTACGACTACGCCCTCGTCACCGAGCCTCTGAGTGACGAGCAGATGGCGAGTATTGGTTGGAGTGGACGTGAAGGCGTGGCCGACGCCGGCAATCAGTTCCACTACTACCGCCTTACCAAAGACAACTGCATCCTGTGGGGCGGCTACGACACCATTTACAACTTTCGCGGCCAGGGGCAGCGCGAGTTCGAGTACAACGCCGACACCTACGCGCGACTGGCGAGCCACTTCCTCACGACCTTCCCGCAGCTTGCGGGTATCAAGTTCACCCACGCCTGGGGAGGCGCCATCGACACCTGTACCCGGTTCTCGCCGTTCTGGGGCACCACCCACGGCGGCAAGGTGGCTTACGTGATGGGCTACACGGGCTTGGGCGTGGCCGCGACGCGCTTTGGCGCGGCGGTCATGTTGGATCTTCTCGATGAGCGCACGACGGAGCGCACATCGCTCTCCATGGTGCGCAAGAAGCCCGTGCCCTTCCCGCCCGAACCCTTTCGCTGGCTGTTTATCCGACTGACCCAACGCTCCATCGAACGAGCGGACCGACGCAACGGGAGGCGCAACCTATGGCTGCGCCTCCTCGATGCGTTGAATCTCGGCTTCGACTCCTAGGGCTTACTCTTCGTCGGCCGAGCTCTCGCTCATGAGCCCAGCGATCGAGTTCACGACCGTGGGGTCCAAAAGCGTGGTGACGTCGCCCAGCGGCCGGTCTTCGGCCACGTCGCGCAGAAGTCGTCGCATGA
The DNA here is from genome assembly GCA_036489715.1 of Acidimicrobiales bacterium. Classification (GTDB taxonomy): domain Bacteria; phylum Actinomycetota; class Acidimicrobiia; order Acidimicrobiales; family RAAP-2; genus RAAP-2. The sequence continues at coordinate 37,422 of DASXFG010000018.1, forward strand.
TCTTGCCCGACCGAGTCTTCGGTAGCTCGGGAGTGAGAATGATCTGGCGAGGCTTGGCGATCGGGCTGATCACCTTGGCCACGTGCTCGCGCAATGCGTCTACGGTCTTGCTCTGATCCTTCTCAGCGTCCTCGGCCGACAACTTCAACGTGACGAAGGCGACAATGGCCTGGCCGGTCGTGGGATCACTCGCGCCCACGACCGCCGCTTCGGCGACGCCGGGGTACCCCACCAGGGCGTGCTCAACTTCCGTCGTGGAAAGGCGGTGCCCGGAGATGTTCATCACGTCATCAACGCGTCCGAGTAGCCACAGGTCACCGTCGGCATCACGCTTGGCGCCGTCGCCCGCGAAGTAGACACCGGGGAACCGCGCCCAGTAGGTCTCCTTAAAGCGCTCCGGGTCGCCGTAGATGCCGCGCGTCATCGAAGGCCAGGGCTGGGTAACCACCAAATAGCCACCCTCGTTGTTGCCCACACTCTTGCCCTCGTTGTCGACCACGTCGACCGAGATGCCGGGCAGAGCTTTCATCGCCGCGCCCGGCTTGGCCGCCGTGATTCCCGGCAGGGGCGAGACCATGATCGCGCCGGTTTCGGTCTGCCACCAGGTGTCGACAATGGGACAGCGATTACCGCCGACGTGCTCGCTGTACCAGATCCACGCCTCGGGATTGATCGGCTCACCCACGGTGCCCAGGAGCCGCAGGCTCGACAAGTCGCGGCTGGCCGGGTGCTGGTGACCCCACTTGGCCAGCGTGCGAATCGTGGTGGGCGCGGTGTAGAGAATCGTGACTTTGTTCTCTTCGATGATCCTCCACCAGCGATCGCGTCCGCCCGAGTCGGGTAGGCCCTCATACATCACCGAGGTCACGCCGTTCACGAGCGGCCCGTAGACGATGTAACTGTGTCCGGTGATCCAGCCAATGTCGGCCGCGGTCCAGCAGATGTCGGTGTCCGCCTTGATGTCAAAGATGTTGTAGTACGTGGTCGCCGCTTGGGTCAGGTAGCCGCCGGTGGTGTGAAAGATGCCCTTGGGCTTGGCCGTCGTCCCCGAGGTGTACATCATGAGCAACGGGTGCTCGGCCTCGAAGGACTCATAGGCGTGTGTGTCGGGCTGGCGGTCGACGACGTCGTGCCACCAGTGATCGCGCCCTTCCTTCCACTCAACGTCCCCGCCGGTACGGCGCACCACGAGCACGGCGCGCACGCCGGGACAACTCTCGAGCGCCTCATCGACCGCAGGCTTAAGAGGGCTCGCCGCGCCGCGACGGAACGCGCCGTCGGCGGTGATGACGAACTGGCAGTCGGCGTCGAGAATGCGACTCGACAGCGAGTCCGAAGAGAAGCCCGCAAAGATCACCGAGTGCATGGCGCCCAAACGCACCACGGCCAGCATGGCCACGATGGCCTCGGGGATCATAGGCATGTAGATGGCGATGCGATCGCCTGACTTCACGCCGAGCTCAGTGAGCGCGTTGGCGGCCTGGGCGACCATCTTTTGCAGATCGGCGTAGGTGATGGTGCGTGATTCGCCCTCGGCGTCGGCTACCCAGTGATAAGCGACCTTGTCGCCCTTGCCCGCTTCTACGTGACGATCGACGCAGTTATAGGCGGCGTTGAGCGTCCCATCGCTAAACCACTTGGCAAAGGGCAGATCCCACTCCAGGGTCTTGGTGGGCGCTGTCGTCCAGGTGAGGCGGTCCGCCTCCTTGCGCCAGTAGGCGAGAGGATCGGCCTCGGCTTCGGCGTAGATCGACGGCTGCGCGTTCGCCTGCTTGGCGAACTCCGCACTCGGCGGGAAGCTACGCGTCTCGTCCAGCCACGCTTCCAGTTTTGCTTCACTCATGACGTACTCCAGTTCAAACGTTGAAGGTATGTATTTTGATCAGTCAGATCGAATTGAATTGTCGCGACTAGTGCGAAGAGTACTTCTCACCTGCGCGTAGATGCCAACAGCGCCCGTACCTCATGGGCACGGGCGCTGTTGGCGGTTGGGTCCGGTGGCAAGCCACCAGTGACCCCTACGTTAGCCTCGTGGACCTACGGGCAACACAACTTTGCCGTGCGTGGCGTTAATAACGCCCGCCGCCGACGCGTACCAGGCCGCCAGCGCTGTGGCCAGACCGACCCAGCCGCCTGCGTGCACCCAACTGGCGTGACCCGCACCCCAGTTGCCGACCGTCAGCAACACGAATGTCACAAACAACAGAACGAAAACAGCGAGGACGGCCAGATTGACCTTCGTCGCCGCGATCATCATGTAGAACGTGAAAATCGTCCAGCCCAGCAGGAATATCGCTACGCCGTCGGTGCCCGTGGGCAGACCGAACTTGACGATCGCGTAGAACGACAGCCAGAACGCACCGTACGATGTAAACGCGACCGCGGCGAACGTGTTCTTGCGAACAAATTCCCACATTCCAGCCAGGAGCTGGGCGCTACCGCCGTAGAAGAACGCTAAGGCCAGAGCTCCTTCAATGCCAGAACCGTGCCAAATGTTCGCGTTTGCCGAACTCAGACAGAACGTCGTCATGGCGAACGCCGCGAGTCCTAGCGGTCCAGGATCCGCAACTCTTTCATCAGCCATTAAAACCCCCCAAAAGGATTACGAGCAGCCCCCGACATGGTGGCCCAGAAGGAATTAAACACCTGAGCGAGTGATCAATGTTGGATCGAATTTTCGCCGCGGCACGATATAAAACTCTCCGAAAGTGAAAACGGTTGCAGTGACTGTCTTTTACGCCTGATGAAAGCGAAGAAACCTCTCAGTCAGTGACGCGGACATCGATGGCGTCGCGGAACTTCCGCACGAAGTTCTCGACGTCGTGTGCACTTGCGCCGTCGAGAACGCGCTGGACAAGTGCCGATCCCACGATGACGCCATCACTCACCAGTGCGTTTCGCGCCGCCTGGATGGGCGTTGAGATTCCGATACCCACGTACGTCGGCAGATCGCTGCACGCGCGCACGCGCGACACGACTTCTGCGGCGCGTCCTTCGTCATCACTCGCCCCGGTTACCGCCATGCGCGCTGATGCGTAGACGAAGCCTTCGCTCGCTCGCGCGACCTTCTCGACGCGCTCGCGTGGGGTTGAGGGAGCCACCAGAAATATCGTGGCGACGTCACGGTCGGCGCACGCCGAGGACCAATCATTGCTCTCCTCTAGAGACAGGTCCGGCACAATGGCGCCCAGAAACCCAAACTCCTCAAGTCGTCCCGCGCTTCGCTCGAGGCCATCGTGCAAGAAGATGTTGTAGTAGGTCATGGCGATCAATGGCACGCCCGCGTCGAGACCTGCTACCTGCTGGCCGACTGATTCAAAGGTCGTACCCGCCTCCAGCGCGCGAAGTCCGGCCGCTTGAATGACCGCGCCGTCCATCATCGGGTCCGAAAACGGGAGACCGATTTCGATGGCGTCCGCCCCGCCTTGAGCCGCCGCTCTTACGTGCTCGACCCAGTCGGGCGTCGCCCCCGCCATGAAGTACGGAACCAGCGCGGTGCGATCGCGTGCGCGAAGTTCTCGAAGAGCTCGCTCGAGGGACTTCACGACTCACCACGTAAGAGCTGGCGCACCTGAGCGACGTCCTTGTCGCCTCGCCCCGAGAGGTTCAACAGGATCGTTGACCCGCCAGAGATCTGCGCACCCACTTCACGGGAGATCCAGGCGAGCGCGTGCGCGGTTTCGAGGGCCGGGATGATCCCTTCGCACTCGCTCAACAGGGACAATGCAGCCAGAACTTCGTCGTCGCCCACGGCGTAGTACTCAGCGCGACCAGAACGCGCCAGATGCGCGTGTTCGGGTCCAATGCCCGGGTAGTCCAGCCCGGCAGACATCGAATGGGCCTCGTCGATCTGACCGAACTCGTCCTGAAGAATCATCGAGCGCATGCCGTGCAAGACGCCGGGCGATCCGATTGATATTGCGGCGCCGCCCGCCGCCTCTACGCCCACGAGTCGGCACTGGGTGTCGGCGAAGCCGGAAAATATTCCTGCGGCGTTCGATCCCCCGCCCACGCACGCCACCACCAGATCAGGTTCGGGCACGCCGAGTTCGCGCAACTGCGCTGCCGCTTCGACGCCGATGATGCTTTGAAACTCGCGCACGATCCAGGGGAAGGGATGGGGACCCATGACCGAGCCAATGCAGTAGTGGGTGTCGGCGACGCAGGTCACCCACTCGCGCATGGCCTCATTGACCGCGTCTTTGAGGGTACGAGAACCTGAAGTAACCGGAACCACTCGCGCACCGAGGAGCTCCATGCGAAACACGTTGAGCTCTTGGCGCACGGTGTCGACTTCGCCCATGAACACGGTGCAGGCGAGCCCGAGTCGTGCCGCTCCCGTCGCGGTCGCCACCCCGTGTTGTCCCGCGCCTGTTTCGGCGATGACTCGGGTCTTGCCCATGCGACGCGTGAGCAGTGTCTGTCCCACCACGTTGTTGATCTTGTGCGAGCCGGTGTGGGCAAGGTCCTCACGCTTGGCGTACAGGCGAACGCCGAGTCGTTCTGAGAGCCGCGGCAACGGAGTAACCGGAGTCGGCCGGCCGACAAACTCAGCCAGCGTCTGGCGGTACTCGCTAAGAAACTCCGGATCTCCCCACGCGTCGAGGAACGCCTCTTCGAGCTCGAGGCAGGCGGGCATGAGGGCCTCGGGAACGAAACGACCACCGAACTCTCCAAAACGACCGCGCCCGTCGGGCGCACCCATCACCTCACTCACGCACCCTCCTCCGCGCCCCAGGCGTGTCGGGCTCGTGCCACGAAGTCGCGCACGGCGGCCGGACTCTTCACTCCGGCATCAGCTTCGACACCACTCGCGCAATCGACGCCCCAGGCGTTGGTGGCGACAATGACTTCGGCCACGTTGTGCGCTCGGAGTCCACCGGCCGCGATCACCGGCACCACAAAGCTTCGGCTCGCCAAACGGTCCCAGGAGTGCGCGAGGCCCGAGCCCGAGCGCGGGCCGTCGAGTAAAACGGCGTCGACCGACGCGTCGACGAAACTGTCAAACTCTCCGCCCTCGATGTTGAGAGCTTTGACGACCCGCACGGGCCGCTTTCGAAGTTCGCGGCCGAGGCGGTCGCTCAGGGGGCCGTGCAGTTGCACAACGTCGGGCTCCAGCTCGCGCACACAGTCGAGAATCTCTTCATCGGAGTTCTCCGCGAAGACGAGCGTGCGCAGGATCGAACCCTGAAGCGAGTCCAGTATGTCCTGGGCGCGTTCGCGTGTGACTCGACGCACCGAGTGGGCAAGGTTCACGCCAATGGCGTCTACGCCGCAGTCGGCGACCTCGCGAGCGTTCTCCACAGTGGTAACGCCGCAGATTTTCACGTAGCCCCGACTCCAGGGTTCACGCACGAGGACTGCTCGCCACCAGTGAGAACGACTTCACCACGCTGGCGGGGTCGTTCGCGGTGACGAAGGCTTCGCCGACGAGGAGGGCGTCGAATCCGACTTGGGCCGCGCGCTGGGCGTCCTCCAGGCTGACCAGACCCGACTCACAGACGCTCACGCACTCGCGGGGCAGAATCTCCACCAGCGCCGCTGCGCGATCGGGATCGACATCGAAGGTGCGCAGATTGCGCTGATTTATCCCGATGATCTTGGCGCCCGCGTCGACGGCGCGTGCCGTCTCGGTCGCGTCGTGAACTTCGACGAGGGCGTCGATGCCGCACTGCTCGGCGACGGAGAGGAACGAGGTGAGTTCTTCGTCACTGAGGGCCGCCACGATCAGCAGCACCGCACTCGCGCCCGCTTCCACGGCGTCTAGGACGTCGTTCTCACTCACCGTAAAGTCCTTACGCAACACCGGCAACGCCACGCTGCGCCGAGCGACCACCAGATCGTCCATGGTGCCGCCGAAGTATTCCTCATCAGTGAGCACCGACAGTGCGCTGGCACCGGCGTCGCGATACAGCGCGGCCATATCGGCCACGTCGAGATCGGGGGCGAGATCCCCCTTGGAGGGAGATCGGCGCTTGATCTCGGCGATCAACTTGACGTAGGGAGACGAGCCTTGTCGTAACACCAAGATGAAGGACGGACCTTCGTAACGAACCTGGTCGATTCGTTCTCGCCAGTCTCGCGTGTCGCTCGCTGCGCGCTGACGATGGCTGATCAAGATGGTGTCCAAGTATGAGGTCGCCATCACACGAGCGTAGTTGGCTCTTATGGACGAGACGCCCGCGACTATCGTGTCGCTATGGCGGACTGCCCGAACGCGATGTTCTAGTCAGTGGACTCCTTCGCCCTGGAGGTTCTCAATCCGCTCATACGCGGCACGGACCTCGAACGTGAGCAGGCGTCCCTCGCCTTGCGCGAGATCCTGGAAGGTCGCGTTGACGGAGTCTTGATCGCAAGTTTCTTGACGTCGATCACCATGAAGGGCGAGACGATTGACGAGATGACGGGATTCGTGGACGCGATGATCGCCTGCGCCACTACCTTTTCACTCGACGTCGCGGCGATTGACATCGTGGGTACCGGTGGCGATCAACTACACAGCGTGAACGTCTCGACGATGGCGTCGTTCGTGGTGGCGGGTCTTGGCGTGCCGGTCGCCAAACACGGCAATCGGGCGGCGTCCTCGTCGGTGGGCTCGGCCGATCTTCTAGAGGCACTCGGTGTGCGCATCGATGCGCCCCTCGACGTGGTGCGCTCGTGTATCGCCGAATCGAGCTTTGGCTTCATGTTCGCTCCGGTCTTTCACACCGCGCTCGCCAATCTGGCCCCGGTTCGCCGAGCCCTTCGCTTTCGCACCATCTTCAACGCCCTCGGACCACTCGCCAATCCCGCGCTCGTTCGGCGTTCGCTAATCGGCGTGGCCCCGGAGCCCCTGCTCGACAAGATGGCCGAGGTGCTCTGGCGCCGGGGCGTGGATCGAGGAGTACTCGTGCACGCCGACGACGGACTCGATGAGCTCTCGCTCGGCGCGGCCTCGACGATCGAAATCGTCACCCGCGAGGGTCGGCGACGGGAGCGCCTGGACGCGCGCGCGGAACTCGGCGTGGAACACGACGTCAGCGCCCTTCGAGGTGGAGAAGTCCGCGACAACGTGGCGGTCGCTCGTTCGTTCCTAGAGGGTCGGCGAGGTCCGATCTTTGACGTCGTGTGCGCCAACGCCGCTCTGGCCCTGATGGTTGCGGAGCGCGTAACGACCCTGCGTGAGGGCTTCGAGCTGGCGCGTGAGTGCGTACTCGACGGTCGAGCCGCGTCGGTGCTGGATCGCACCGTCGAGGTCTCAAACGCCTAGAGACGCCGTAGTTCGCTCTGGTAGCGGTGTGCGTTGCCCACGTAGAGGGCGGCCGAGGCGAGCGCCACCGCGTCGTCACTGGAGTCGTGGCGAATCGTGGCCGGCACCCCGAGGGCCGAGGAATTGGCCGGCACTTCCATGCGATTTCGCACGACCGCCCCCGCGCCGACCGTGGCGCCGCTGCGCACGACCGCTTCGTGCAGGACGATCGAGCCGCTGCCTACGAGGGCTCGATCTTCGATGACACAACCTTCTAGGTGAGCGAGGTGCCCCACGACGCAGTCGTCGCCCACAATGGTGGCGTGCTCGGCCACCGCGTGCACGACGGTGCCGTCCTGGATCGACGTGCGCTCTCCGATAATGATCGTGCCGTAGTCGCCGCGCAATACGGCGGTGGGCCAGATCGAAGAATCGCGCCCGATGCGCACGTCGCCGATGACAACGGCGTCGGGGTGCACGAAGGCGTCGGCGTGAATCTGGGGCACTCGATCACCCAGGGCATAGATTGGCACGGAAACCTCCTAGTGGACTATCCACGAAATTATCTGATAGATCCGCCAGCCGATATAGATGACCGCGGCCACGGCGAAGAGCCGCCAGCGCCACGGCACCGGTTCGCGCTCGGTTTCGCTGACCTCGGCGCCGCAGACTTCACAGTGCTCGCCCTCTTCGGGGCGGTCGCAGGTCTCACACCAGTGAGCCACTACTCAACTCGTACTCGAACGCGAATGGGAGAAGCGCCTAGTTCAAACTTCTCGCGCAAGCTGCGCTCGACGTAGCGCAAGTAAGTCGGCGCCAGCCGTCCGGACACGAAGAGCGTGAACGTGGGCGGCTCGCTGGCCCCCTGGACGGCGTAGCGGATCTTGCCCGTAGGCGAGGGCTGTTTGACCTGCAGGTCGCGAATTGCACGGTTCAGTACCCCGGTAGGCACCCGGATGGCGTAGTCACTCGCCGCGGTGCTGAGTGCCGGCCAAAGCCGTTGCACGCCCTTACCGCTCGTGGCCGTCGTCTTGAGCACGGGGGCGTCCCCCAGGAACGCCAACTTCTCTCCGACCGTAGCGAGAATCGCGTCGCGCTCCTCGGTGGGAACGAGCTCCCACTTGTTGAGCACCACGATGGAGGGACAACCGGCGCCCGAAATGCGCTCCGCCAGTCGCTGGTCCTGGCCCGTCGCGCCGTGGGTGGCGTCGATCACCAGAATCGCGAGGTCCGCGCGATCGAGCGCGTCGAGACTGCGCAGGACCGCGTACGTCTCGAGACCCGCCTCGGTGCGCGCGCGTTTGCGCATGCCCGCGGTGTCGATGAAGCGGATGCGGCCCGAGGGGGTGTCAACCACCGTGTCGATCGCGTCGCGCGTGGTCCCGGGCATGTCGTGCACGACACTGCGCTCTTCGCCGATCAACCGGTTAAAGAGAGTGGACTTTCCCACATTCGGTCGTCCTACGATGGCGACCCGCAAGGCGCCATCGTCGTCCGACTCGACCTCGTTGTCGTCGGCATCGACGTCAAGTTCGCGCACGATGCGGTCGAGGAGATCGCCAGCCCCGCGCCCGTGGAGTGCGCTCACGAAAAAAGGGTCTCCCAGGCCGAGCGAGAGGAACTCCCAGGTCTGATTTTCTCGCTGTTGATCGTCGACCTTGTTGGCCACGAGCAGGGTGGGTCGCTTGGCGTTTCTGACCCAGCGCGCCGCGGTGGAGTCTTCTTGAACGGGGCCCGTCGCCACGTCCACGACCAGCAACACCAGGTCCGCGCCCTCGAGCGCCGCCTCGGCTTGTCGTGAGATTTTGGCCTCCAGGGCGTCTCCCGCGGCGAGCCAGCCACCCGTGTCGACCAGATCGAAGCTCACCCCATTCCAGTCGACTTCCACCGCCTTGCGATCCCGCGTGACGCCGCGCTGTTCCTCCACGACGGCGACCCGTCGGCCGGCGAGGCGGTTCACCAAGGAACTCTTTCCCACGTTGGGCCGGCCCACCACGACCACCTGGGGCCGGCTCACTTCCGACCTCGACCGGACGCGAGTCCGATGCTCCTAGAAGTGGGAAAGCGCAAAATTATTGGTCCAGACACCGCACCAGCCTAGGGGTACGCATATTTTGCTCCGGTCGCCTCAACGAGGGGGTCTCGCCTTCGACGCCGATGAGGGTCCCATTAGTGTGGATTCGTGAGCGTGGACAAAGTCGTTTTAGCGGCCCCCCGGGGCTTCTGCGCCGGGGTGGAAAAGGCGATCAAGGCTCTGGACTGGATGACGCGGGTCTTCGAACCCCCGGTGTACTGCTACCACGAGATCGTCCACAACCAGTTCGTCGTCGACCACTTCAAGTCGGTCGGCGTCATTTTCGTAGACGACGTGACGACCGTGCCCGCCGGTTCGCCCATCATGTTGAGCGCACACGGATCCCCGCCTCAGGTGATCGAGGCCGCGCGACGCGCGGGAGGTACCGTGATCGACGCGGTCTGTCCGCTGGTCACCAAGGTGCACCACGAGCTCAAAGTGCGCGCTAACAAGGGCTACACCGTCCTCTACGTCGGCCACGAGGACCACGAAGAGGCCGTGGGAACCATGGCCGTGGCCCCCGACGCGGTTCACCTCGTCCAGTCGCGCGAGGACATCGACGCCATCGACGGTCACGACGGACCGGTAGCTCTCCTCAGCCAAACGACTCTCAGCCTGGACGAGTGGCAGGACCTTCGCGAGTACGCCCAGGAAGTCTTCCCCGACATCTGGATGCCGGGCCGCAGCGATCTGTGCTTTGCCACCACGAACCGTCAGGCTGCGCTGCGCCAGTTGGCCGCCCAGGCCGACGCGGTGATCGTGATCGGCTCGGCGAACTCCTCGAACACGGTCGCCCTCACCAAGGTCGCCGAGGCCGAAGGATGCCCCCGGGTGTATCGCGTGAACGGCGCTGACGAACTGCCCGACGACCTCACGGGGGTCGTCGCGGTGACCGCGGGCGCATCGGCACCCGAAGTGCTGGTCAATGAGGTGCTCGCTCACCTTCAGCCCCGCGACGGCATCGCGGAGTTCTCGGTGACGTTCGAAGACGAGTACTTCCCTCCCCCGCCCGAGTTGCGCGAAGTCTTAAAGGCCCTCACGGCGCTAGTCGATGTCCTCTTCGCCACGCCGGTGGCCACCGACTTTGACGCCCAAGCCGACCGCGAGTTCACGGCCACCGAGGTCATCTCCGCGTAGTCGTACCTGATTTGCTTAACCCAGTAGACTCGTCCACCGGACTGTGCGGTGGTTGACGGCCAGATCCCCGACCCACCTTCGAAGGAGACAGATGCCGAACGAGGACCTCGAGAAGCGGCGCATCGCAGGACTGCGAGAGTTCGCCATTGCCCAGGCCCGCGCTCGTTTTGACGCCGACTACCCAGGATTCGTTCCCGAGTCGATCGTGGCGTCGATCTGCGCCTACGAAGAAGAGGGCAACATCGGCGACGTACTGGCCAAAATGCCCGACAGCGTCGACGGCCAGCCTTTGACGGTCTTTGTCGTGGTGGACGGCGGATCGGACAAGACCGCCGAGATCGCGCGCGGCTACCCCGGCGTGAAGGTCTTTGAGTTCCCGGTCAACCTCGGCCACGGCGTCGCCCTGCAGGTGACCTATCGCTACTGCATTGAGACGGGCGTGAAGTACGTGGTGACCCTCGACGCGGATGGCCAGAACGATCCCGCCGAGATCCCCCAGATCCTGGCGCCGCTCCTGGCCGACCAGGCCGACTTCGTGGTCGGCAGCCGCGTGCTCGGAGAGGACAAGACGACTGACGTCGTGCGAAAGAGCGGCGTGCGATTTTTCTCCTTCGTCATGAACCACATGACCGGGGCGACCTTGACCGATACCTCAACTGGATACCGCGCCCTGCGCGTCACGATGCTCGCCGACGTGGTGGATCGTCTCACCCAAGAGCAGTACCAGACCGCCGAACTGCTCATTACCTCGCTCAAGCGCGGTTGGCGGGCCAGCGAGGTGCCCACCGTGTGGTACCCGCGCGCGTCGGGCACGACGAAGAAGGGCAAGAACTGGCTCTTCGGTTTTCGCTACGCTCGCGTGGTCTTTGGCACGTGGTGGCGCGAGCGCTAAGCGCCTAAGCGTTCTCGGGCTTCTCGGTACACCTCTTCGAGCGCGCGGCGTAGTTCCTCGGTCTTTTCGGTCATTTGAGTGCGCGTCACGCGCGTCTCGCTGCTGGGTGGCGCCAGAGGAGTACCGACCACCACCTGAATCTTGGTGAAACGCGGAAGTTTGGCCCCTTTGGGCATGGCCTTGTCGCTACCGGCGATCCCGACGGGCACGATGGTCGCGCCCGTGCGCGAGGCGACAAAGACCGCGCCGTCGTGCAACGGTTCCACCTTGGGGCCCTCTTTGCGCGTGCCCTCTGGGAACATCACGAGCGCCTGGCCACGTCGCAGTACCTCTTCGGAGAGTCGCAGGGATTCGCGGTCGGCACCGGCACGATTGACCGGGAACGCTCCGAGGCGGGTGAGCAGGGCGCCGAAGAGGGCGGGATGAAAGATGCCCTCTTTGGCCATGAAAAAAACTTTGCGCGGGGAGATAAAGAGACTGAAGGCGAAGTCCACGTTGGAGCGGTGAATGGGGGCGATCAGCACGGGACCGTCGAGGGGGATGTTCTCGGCCCCCACGACACTGGGGTGAAAGAAGAACCGCGCGAGGAGTGCCACGAGTGAGGAGCACACGCGATACGTCAGCGTCTTGGCGGGATCTAAGACAAGGTCCGCTGCGTCAGGCATCGCGTGATCTCCTCTACGATCTCGGGCACTCCACGTCCGGTGGTGTCGAGGGCCAGGGCGTCCTCGGCGCGTCGCAGGGGCGAGGCCAGACGGGTGGTGTCCGCTGCGTCCCGTCGGGCGACTGACTCTTCGCTCTCTTCTCCGCGGCGACGTGCCCGCTCTTCGAGGCTCGCCGTCAAAAATACTTTGAGCGCCGCGTCGGGAAAGACCACCGTCGTGATGTCGCGTCCCTCGACCACGGTGCCCACTGCCTGGAGGGCGGCGAACTCGCGCTGGCGTTCAACTAGGGCCGCGCGCACGGCCGGATTGGCGGCCACGATCGACACCCCCACGTTGACCGCGTCGCTGCGAATGAGGTCCTCGACGTCGCGCCCATTGATGCTGACGCGCGGAATCGTCGTGATCAGCGCGCCCTCGGCCAGCCGAGCGACCCTCGCCGCGTCGCCGAGATCCAATCCGGCGTCGAGCGCCGCGAGGGTCACCGCGCGATACATCGCCCCGGTGTCCAAGAACGACCAGTTGAGCCGCTGCGCGAGCGCGCGCGCAATAGTCGACTTGCCCGAGCCCGCGGGACCGTCGATCGCGATGACCGGGGAGTTCATTGCAGCAGCGCCAAGTCCCGGAAGAAGTGGGGGTAACTCGAAGAGACCGTGGCCGCTCCACGGATTGTGGCCCCGTTGCCCGCGCTGCCCGCTACCGCACTCGCCATCACCATGCGATGATCAAGCGCCCCGTGGAACGTGAACTGCAAGAACTTCTGCGCGGAGCCTAAGCCTTCGATGAAGAAGTCGTCGCCGTCGGACCACGTACGCGCGCCCAGGCTCATCGCTAAGTTCATCGAGCCGGCGAAGCGGTCCGACTCTTTGTGGCGCAGTTCACCCATCGAGCGAAAGGCGCTCACGCCGCTGGCGGCGCACGCCGCCACGCTCAGTACGGGGATTTCGTCCACGGAGGGTACGTCGTTCGCGTGGACCTCGGTCGCCACGAGCGACGAACTACGCGCGTGCAGCACGTGGAAGCCTTCGCGGTCGTCGAGGCGCACGTCGGCTCCCATGCGCTCGAGCACGCCCACGAACCCCACGCGCTCGTCGGAGGCTTCCACGCTCACGACTTCCAGGGCGGCGTCGGGATGGATCGCTCCCAGCACCGCAAAGAATGCGGCCTGCGAGGGATCGCCGGGAATGTGCCAGTTGTGGCGCGACGGTCGGCTCGGGGTTACGCGCACCACTCGTCCGAGTCCCACGTCGCGACTGGTGACGGCGACGCCGGCTTCTTGGAGCATGTCTTCGGTCGTGCGACGGGTGCGCACGTCCTCGTGCACCTGGGTCTCGCCGTAGGCCGAAAGGCCGGCGAGCAGAATCGCCGACTTCACCTGGGCACTCGACACCGGGACGTGGTAGTCGATTGCTTGGAGTTTCAAAGGACTCGTGATCTCGAGGGGCGCGGTCGAGGCCAGGCCTTGGCCCTGAAGGTCCACGCCCATCAGCCCCAGCGGGATCGCCACGCGGTCCATAGGCCGGCGCGACAGCGACGCGTCGCCAATGAGATGGTGACGTCCCGGGATCGCTGCGACCACGCCGCAGAGCAACCGCATGGAGGTTCCCGAATTGCCGCAGTCCAGCTCGTCGTCACTGGCGCGCAGTCCGCGCTCGGGTCCGCTCAGGTAGACGACTCCGTCCTCGTCGTGGCGTTGGGCACCGAGTTGCTGGACGATCGCGCTGGTGGCTTCGACGTCCTCTCCAAGAGAGAGCCCGGCAATCGTGCTCTCTCCGCTCGCGAGAGCAGACAGCATCAGCGCACGGTGCGACGTACTTTTATCGCCGGGCACGCGCAGCGACCCGCGCAGCTCTCGCGCGTGGCTGACTACTTCGACGTCGTTCACTCGCGGCCCACCTGATAGCCCCTCGCGCTCAGCGCCGCGCCGAACGAGTCGGCTTGGAGGGCGTCCACCGCCAAGAGCAGGGTGCCACTCGCGCCCTCGATGCCGTGGGCGATCTCGATGTCGTAGATGTTGACCAACATCTCGCTCGCCGCCATGGTGACCGCGGCGAGCACCCCGGGTTGGTCGCTGACGCCCACTCGCAAATACGCCAGGCTCTCTGAGTGCAGGGCGCGCCCGGGAAGCTGGCGCCGGGCGGTGGCGGCCTCGATGAGATCGCGCGCCACCACGCCATGATCGCGCTCGTCGAGGGCTCGTCGCAACGTGGCGAGTCGCTCTTCTAAGTCTGAGAGCGTCTGGCTGATCGCTTCGCGGTTCTCAAAGAGCACGTCGGGCCAGATTGCCGGATCACCCGCGGCCACCCTGGTCATGTCGCGAAACCCGCCCGCCGCGAGCTGCAGTAGCACCGCATCTTGTTGGGCCACCTTGGTCGCCTCGTTCATGAGCGCTCCGGCGAGCAGGTGCGGTACATGGCTAGCGACCGCCACGAGGCGATCGTGATCGGCTGCGCTCACCGCAACGACGTTGGCCCCCAACTCGCGCAAAATGCCGTGCAGCGTCGTGTAGCACTCGGGAGAGGTTCGCGGGGTCGGTGTCAGCACCCAGGTGCAACCCCGAAAGAGATCCGAGCGGGCGCCCGCGAGTCCTCGCTGTTCGGAGCCGGCCATCGGGTGTCCACCGAGAAAGCGAGCGTCGCCCACGCTCTCGACGATGGCTCCCTTGACGCCCGCGACGTCCGTAACGATGAGTTGTTCGTTGCGCGATACCGCGAGCAGCTTGTTGGCCACCTCGCTCACCGCACCGGCGGGCGTGGCGATCACCACCAGGGTCGTTTGGTCCTCGACGTGCGAGCCGGTGACCACCTGATGGGACACGGCGCTCTCGCGCACCGCGGCGTCGTCGTCGTCCCCGCTGACGCTCCACCCCGCCTCGCGCAGCGCGAGGGCTATCGACGCGCCAATCAGGCCGAGGCCGACGACGTGCGCGCGGCGACTATTCGGGGAGGTCATCGCGGAGGGACGGCGCTTTTCGCAAGTAGACGTGTCGTAGCTCGTCGCGCACTTTGTCGCTGTAGGCGTGCATCAATATCCGCACCGTCAGGGGCATCGCTCCGGGCACGTCGATTTCGCTGGCGCAGAGCAACGGGACGTCGCCGAATCCCACCCCGCGGGCGGCGGTGGCGGGAAAGGCGGCCGTGAGATCCCTGGTGGTCGTAAAGAGCACGCTGATCACGTCGTCGTGGTCGATCTGGTTGCGCGACAGCATCTCGGTGAGCAGTTCCTGGGTCGCGCCCGTGATCTCTTCGACGCTGTTCTCCTCACACGTCGTGGCGCCGCGCAGTGCTCGTACTTTGGCGAACGTCATGAAGGCATCGTAGAGGCCAGCTCTTCGGACATCCCAACCGCTTCCATTAGGCGTCGTACCTCGGTCACCGACAACTGTCGATACGAGCCCGGTGAGAGGGTGGCGTCTTGGAGTGGCCCGATGCGGGTGCGCACGAGTCGGGTCACCTCGTGTCCGACTGCAGCGCACATTCGTCTGACCTGTCGATTGCGACCTTCGTGGATCACGATGCGCAGCAGACCTTCGCTCACGCGCGAGACCTGGGCGACGGCGGTGGGGCCGTCGTCGAGGTCCACGCCCTCGCGCAAGCGGCGCAGAGCGCCCGGAGACGGATCGCCTTCGACGCGGACCAGATACTCCTTGGCGATGCCGGAACTGGGGTGGGTTAGAAGGTGGGCCAGTCGTCCGTCGTTGGTGAGGATCAGCAGCCCCTCGGTGTTCATGTCGAGGCGGCCGACTGGAAAGATGCGCACGGGAGACTCGACGAGATCCAGCACGGTCGTTCGACCCTGGGGGTCCGACGCGGTCGTCACGACCCCGTCAGGTTTGTTCAACAAGAAGTACACCGTGGACTGCGAGGTCGGCACCAGATTGCCGTCCACGCAGATCACGCTGGAATCGGGATCGACGCGGTTGCCGAGTTCCGCGATTCGCCCATCGATGGTCACGCGGCCTTCGACGATCAAGACCTCACAGGCGCGCCGCGAACCGAACCCGGCGCGCGCCAGGGCCTTTTGGAGTCGCTCGCCACCCTCCAACTAGGACACCTCGGTCTCGTCGAAGCGCTCGCTCATCTCCTCCGCCAGCGCGTTGGCCGTTTCGACGGGCGGCATGAACTCCTCGATGGGCGGCAGGTCAGTCAAAGCGGCCAGCCCCATGCGGTCCAAAAACAACTCGGTCGTACCGTAAAGGATCGGCTGGCCCGGCCCGGGCGCACGCCCCTGTTCTTCGATATAGCCGCGCTGCTCGAGCAGGCGCACCACGCCGTCGACGTTCACCCCGCGCAGGGCGGTGATCTGGGCCCGGGAGACCGGCTGGCGGTAGGCGATGATCGCGAGCGACTCCAGCGCGGCCGAACTCAGGCGATGGGACACATCGCGATTGGCAAACTTGGCCACCCAGGACGCCACTTCGGGCGCAGACTGCATCACCCAGCCGCTCGCGAGTTCGACGAACTGAAAGCCCCGGCGCTGGGTGAGGAACTCGGCGCGCAGTCCCACCAGCGTGCTCTCCACCACCCCCGCGTCGACGTCCACCACGTCGGCCAGCTCTTCGACCGATATGGGCTCGAGCGCCACGGTCAGCATCGCCTCGAGCTTTTGTTCCAGCGACAACTCATCCCTCATAACTGTCCACTCCCCCAAAGTCGAGCCCGCTCGCGGTGTCGAGCCACTCGATCTGCACTTCGCCGAACGTCGCGCCCTGGCCCAGGGTCACGTGCCCAAGTTTGCACAGCTCGAGCAGGGCCAAGAAGTGGACGATGACCTCGATGCGGGTCGCCAGTTGCTCGGTCAGCTGGCGAAAGGAGAAGCGCCCCATGGCGGGCAAGCGTTGGGCCAGCGAGGCCACGGTCTCCGCGACGGTCACCGCGTCGACGGTCACGTGGTGCAGGCGTACGACCGGGACGGGCTTTTCTTCGATGCCGCGCAGGTAAGCCTGAGCGAGTTGAGCGGTCGTCACGTTCGCGAGCAGGTCGGGTGGCTCGATGGCGAAGCCCTCGTCGACCCCGCGCAGTCGCGCGAAGGCCCGACTGGCGCGCTCGAAGAGCGAGACGAAGGCGTCCGCCAGGGCCGAGTACGTGCGCAGTTCGAGCAGGCGCGCCAAGAGCACGTCGCGCTCCTCCCAACCCACGAACTCCTCATCGAGCTCGCCGCTGTCGGGCCCGGGCAACAGCCGGTGACTCTTCATCTCCAACAACACACTTCCGATCAGGAGAAACTCTGAAAGGTCGTCCATGGAGAGCAGTTCAGCGTTTTGCTTGAGGGAGGCGACGAACTCATCGACCAGCGGCGCGAGGGGCACGTCCAATATGTCGACGTCGTGGCTGGAGATCAACTGGAGCAGCAGTTCGATGGGGCCGCTGAAGGACGGCGTCGTCACGACGAATGTCACGGGACAACTGTACTGGGTGGCCTCCTCTACGATTAAACGATGAAGATTCTCTCGGGCATGCAGCCATCTGGTCCGTTGCACCTCGGCAACTACCTGGGGGCGCTGCGCCAGTGGGTGGAGGCCCAAAACGCCGACGCGTTCTACTGCGCGGTCGATCTGCACGCCCTCACGCTGCACATCTCGCCCGAGGAGCTACGCGAAAACACCACCGATCTGCTCGCCACCTACCTCGCAGCGGGCCTCGATCCCGAGGTCTGTACGATCTTCATTCAAAGCCAGGTCCCCTACCACGCCCAACTCACCTGGCTGCTGGAGTGCGTGGCCACCTACGGCGAGCTCTCGCGCATGGTCGCCTTTAAGGAGAAGGCCTCTCGCCAGGAGGGATACCGAGTCGGCCTGCTGACCTATCCGGTGTTGATGGCGGCCGACATTCTCCTCTACGAGGCCGAAGAGGTACCGGTGGG
>DASXFG010000045.1:0-3165 GCA_036489715.1 Acidimicrobiales bacterium
GCTGATCGGCGCCCCTCCGGGATACGTGGGCTACGAAGAGGGCGGACAACTCACCGAAGCGATCCGACGCCGTCCCTACGCGGTCGTGCTCCTCGACGAGATCGAAAAGGCCCACCCCGACGTCTACAACCTGCTCCTCCAGGTGCTCGACGACGGTCGCCTCACCGACGGCCAAGGTCGCACCGTCGACTTCACCAACGTGGTCTTCATCATGACGAGCAACCTGCCCGGCGATCCCAACGAATTCTTCCGTCCCGAGTTCATCAACCGGATCGATGAGATCATTCGATTCCGGGCGCTGAGCGAAGACGACCTCGCGGTCATCGTGGAGATTCAACTCGGACGACTGCGCCAGCGTCTGGCCCAACGTCGCCTCAGCCTGGATCTCACCCCCGAGGCCGCCCACGCCCTCGCCGCCGAAGGATTCGATCCCGCTTATGGTGCTCGGCCGCTCAAGAGAGTGATTCAACGCCGATTGGAAGACCCGCTGGCTCTCGCCGTACTGAAGGGGGTCTACAAGGAGGGTGACACGATCCGCGTCGACGTGGCCGACGGGGTGCTCAACTTCCGCTAGCCGTTTCGACGCCGATCAGCACGCGACGACCGTAGATGGTGCGGTCATTGCCGCGCAATCGATATTTAAAGGCGCTGACCAGGTTCTTGTGGCAAACTACGCGCGTACCCTGAGGAGGAGCGATGTCGTCCTATTTCCTCGTCCAGGCCGGGTTCGGTTCGCCCCAGCGCCAAAATCGCTGGGGCGTGGCGTTCCGTCTGATCCTGGCCGTCCCGCTAATGCTCTGGCTGTTCTTGCTCTCGATCGCTGCCAGTGTCCTTATCATCGTGGGCTGGTTTGCGGCCTTGATTCTCGGCCGACTACCGCGCAGTTTCGTAAAGCCTCTCTCTGATTTCATTATCTACGTAACGCGCGTGTACTCCTACTGTCTTTTAATGAACAGCGCGTACCCGCCATTCTCTGCTAATCGCGACTTCGCCGTCAATGTCGACATTCCGCGCAGCGATGTGCGCCGCTGGGCCGTCTTGTTTCGCATCATCTTGTTAATTCCTGCGGCGATTGTCAGCACCCTGCTATCACTCGGCACCCAAGTGGCGATCGTTTTCATTTGGCTCATCGTGCTGGTAAAGGGCGAGATGCCGTTGTCGCTCTTTGGTGCCCTCGCGGCCATGTTGAGATTCGAAGCGCGCTTCTACGCGTACTACATGATGATTACGAGTAGCTATCCCGGCGAGTTGTTTGGCGACGCCCCACTCGGTGAGCAGGGAGCCTACGGTGCGAGCATCCCCGATGCGCCCACCGCGGGCGAGGCGTCGGCCCCAACGCTCAAAGACGGACACGGCACGGATGTCTCCTCTAGCGAGCTTCCCTCGTCCGGGTTCGAGAGCGCCATGAGCCCGGGGGCCGACGCGCCCAGCGGTGCGCCTCTGGTCTTTGATGCCGACAAAAATCCCTGGCTGAGCGCACCGCCAAAAACCGCCCGCTTGGTGCTGAGTCGGGCCTCCAAGCGGATCTTGGTGGCACTCTTGATTTTGGGCGGCGTGGGCTACGTCGCGGACATCTTGCTCCAGGCACAGCTGCACAACAACGCATCGGCCCTATCGACGATGACGAATGCGAACAACGAACTCAACGGCAATATTGCCATCGCCAAAGAACAACAGGCCAGTTGCACCCTCGGTGCGGACGCGTGCCAACAGCAGTACTTCGCCTTGACCGCGGGCGACTTTACGACCTTCCAGTCCACGCTTGACGGAACTGCGTTCCCTTCGGGGGCCCAACATGACGCCACGGTCTTTAAGTCGACGACCAACCGATTCGTCGCGCTGTTGGATCAGATAAAGGACGACCCGACCCTCACCCAGTCGCAGATCAACCGGCTGCAATCGCTAGGAAATACGTGGGACACCGATTTCAGCCAGGTCATGTCCGACCTGACCTCTCCCCTCTAGTCGCTATCTGATCAACAGTGTCGGTGAGTGCACGAAGGCAAGGATCAACAGCGCCTGCGCGTTAAAGAAACAGTGGGTCATCATGGAGGTGCCGAGGCGGCCCGTGAGGTGGCGCATGGTTCCCAATGCGACACCCGCCCCCGCGATGGCCAGAGCGTTCACGAGAGAGATGGAACCGGTCCAGCCGATGAGGTGCGCGGCGCCAAAGAGCACCGAAGTCACACCGATGCCGATCACCGGACCGTATCGTCCCACGAGTCGCGTTTGAATGAGACCTCTAAAAAATAACTCTTCGACGATCGGAGCGCCCACGCACGTCACGAGGGCGAGTACGACCCAGTGGAAGGCTCCGGTGGCATACGGTTGGAACTCGGACACCTCGGGAACTCGAAAGTGCGGGTGCAGCAGCACAATGGGCAGGAGCACAATCGTCTCGGTCGATCGCGCCGCGAGCGAACCAGCCACCCCCAAGCCGACATCGAGGGGCCGCCAGCCCAGTCCGTAGTCCGCGACAAAAGAGCCCTCGCCCCGTCGCCGCGAGATGAGCCAGCACGTTCCGAGCAGCGGCAACCAGAGCCCGATTTCTGAGAGCACGAATTCGGCCGTGAGGCCGCCGGGCTTACCCGATGCGCGCAGCACCAGCAATACCGCATAGGAGAGTCCTACCGCGACGGCGAAGCCAACCAGCGCGCTTCCCATGACGGGAAAGCCCACCTTGCGCTCGGCTGTCGGTTGGGTGTCAATGGGATCCCACTCAACCTCGGTGGTGCCGCGAGCGTAGGGCGACCACTTCTCCCCGTCCCACCAGCGATACGGCAAACGACCATACGGGTCCTTGTACCAACCGGGAGAGATGTCTTCCATTCGGACCTCTTTTTGGATCCCATCGGGATGTTTGACTCGCGCGTACGACTCGCGGTGGCGACGAGAATCTAACGCAGTACCACCTACAAAGGGGCAATTTACTTCCAGTAGGCTTTTTGGGTAACGAGGCCGTCTCGAGGGAGCCAAGTGCCCGCAACCGTAGTGGTCGGAACCCAATGGGGTGACGAAGGCAAAGGAAAACTCACCGACCTTCTGGCGCGTGACATGGATCTGGTGGTTCGCTACCAAGGCGGTCACAACGCGGGACATCGAATCGTGGTCGATGGAGAAGTCTTCGCCCTCCAACTGGTGCCCTCGGGCATCCTCTACGAGGGC
>DASXFG010000065.1:0-49661 GCA_036489715.1 Acidimicrobiales bacterium
ACGGATTTTTTTCGCGAGTGCTGGAGTAAGCGCCGCGCTGTGAGCGCCGAACGTGCCAACTACTCCATACAGGGTTGAGGTCGCGAGACGCTTCCACTGCGCGTAGAGCGTCACGTTCGACGAGAGGTTGATGGTTTGCCCCGGAGCGTAGGAAGTCCCAGACCCATTAGCGGCGGTATTCCACGAACTTAAGGTGTAGCCCGAACGCACCACGCTGGTCGCACCGGGCAACTTGACGCTTGAGCCAGAGTCTCCCGAAAGTGAAGTGAGCGACCCGCTACCACCATTGGCAGAGAGCGCAACGATAAAGGTGCCGTCCGCCATCCATTGCGCGTACAGAGTTAAAGGCTCACTGAGCGTCAATGTCTGGCCGAGCCCATAGGAAGTGCCCGTTCCGTCGGGTTGACTGTTCCAGGACGTCAACGAGTAACCGGGGTAGGTGAGCAGTGTGGATGCGCCGGGTAGCTGCACGGCAGCTCCCAGCTCTCCATTCACTGAAGGGTCCGTGCCCGTTCCGCCGTTGTCTTCGAATACCACGCTGAGGGGTGAAGTCTCCGTCCATTGCGCGTAGAAGGTCTCATTCGAGTTCAACGAGACCGTCGCTCCCGGAAGATATTCCGTTCCGCCGCCGTCCGCCTCGGTGTTCCAGCCACCGAGAACGAAATCGACTCGCGTAACGTTCGCTGACGTTGGCAATGTGATCGTCGTACCTGAGTTGTCGCTCTCAGTCGTTACGTTGCCGGTGCCGCCATTGTCGCCGAAGGTGGCAGTCACATTCTGGTTCGCAGTCCACTGAGCGTATAGAACGGTCGGGGTTGAGAATCCGAACACAGTTCCGTCGGAGTACGAAGTTCCTTCTCCATTTGCTTCTGTATTCCACGATGTAAAAGCACTGCCAGCATTGTTGAATTCGGGACTCAGGTCCGCGAATAATGTCAGGCGAGTGGGCGAGTTTTCTGTTTGGGTCGCAACAGTTGAATCTGTTGAACTGTCATTTTCGGCAAATGTGACTGTGACGTCCGGTCCTTTCCAGATCGCGTAAAGGGTGAGAGCGGCGGAGAAATTGTAGATTTGTCCGTCGCTATATGTAGTGCCCGAATCATCGGGCTGCGTGTTCCAGTTCACAAATGTGCTTCCTGGATTTGAAAACGCAAGACTTGAGAACGAAGTGAGGTCTGAGGCGGCATTCGCCGTCTGCGTTTCGACCGTCATGTCAGAGGGGCTGTCATTTTCTGCGAATGTCACCGTGTGGTAAGCACCCTGGGCATAGGCCGAGGTCGGATACTCTGCTCCAAAGATCGCGAGCGATGCGACAATCGATCCAACGAGCACTACTCGATGGATCGCTTTGATATTCGTCCCGTGCGATAACACGCCTACTCCGTTCACTCATGTTCAAACCACCTCGCGAACGACGCTGTCTTGCATCGACCTCGGTGACGGCAAGCCGGTAGATTGCTTCACCGTTTTACCTAGTCGGGATAGGTATTGAGTCAGAGTTGTAGTCGAGTCGTGGAGAACTTGTTACTCCACAAAAAGTTGAGATCTACAACGACGCGCGGCGCTGACGCGCGACTTCAAACGCGGCAATGGAAACTGCAACCCCCGCGTTCAGGGAGTTGATGCTCCCAACCTGTGGTATCGACACAACGGTCGCACACCTCTTGCGGGTAAGAGAAGAAAGTCCCTTTTCTTCCCCGCCCACCACGATCGCGACGGGTCCGCTCCCGAGATCAAGGTCATACAGAGAGTCGCTGGCTTCGCCCGCGAGTCCCACCGTCATGACGCCAGCTCGGTTGAGTTGGTCCAGCGTTGCCGGTATTCCCCCCACATCGCAGAACGTGAGGTACTCAATCGCTCCCGCCGCCGTTTTGGTGACCGAGGGGGAGATCCGCGCGGAGCGATGCCGAGGCAGAACGACTCCCGTGACGCCGGCTCCATCAGCACTTCGCAGCATCGCGCCAAGATTCCGCGGATCCGTGACCCCGTCACACACCAAAAGAAAGGCTCTCTCAACGCGTAGAAGATCGTGAAGGCCTACCGTCTCGAGATCCTGGGCCAGGGCCATCACCCCTTGATGGCCCTCGGTCTTGGCTTCTTTGTCCAGTCGAGTCATGGAGATGAGACTGACTGGAATGCGCTGACGCTGGGCCTCAAACTCGATGGCGTCCAAGGCGTCCGACGCGTCTTGAGCGTCGGCGATAAAAATCTTCCTCACCGCGCGCCGGCGGGCCCGCAGCAACTCGAGCACGGCGTGGCGGCCCTCAACCTGATCCCCCCCGACGCCCTCGCGATCACGCGGGGCGACGCGTCGGCCCGCATTGGGTCCCCCGCGCCGGGGTGCCGGGCGCCCCGACCCGCGCGAAGAGCGAGTTACGGGAGGACGCGGGGTCACTGTTCGCCGCTCAAGAGAACGACGGCGCTGGCGAGGATCCCTTCGCCGCGCCCCACCGCGCCCAGATTTTCGAAGGTGGTGGCTTTAACCGACACCGCCGTACCAACGACGACGGACAGCTCTTCGGACATCGCGGGCATGTAGGCGGCGAGCCGGGGGCGCTGGGCCATGATCGTAAGGTCGGCTGAGTCGATGCGGTATCCCTCGGCGCGAACGAGCGACACGGTCGCCTCGAGGAGCCGTCGCGAGGAGACGCCTCCCCACCTCGGATCAGTGTCGGGGAAGTGGCGGCCGAGGTCGCCGAGGTTGGCCGCCCCGAGCAGCGCGTCACACAGGGCGTGGGTGGCCGCGTCAGCATCGGAGTGGCCAATGAGTCCCGGACCTTCGCCGACCTGGACCAGTCCGAGCCACAACTCGCGCTCCGGGTCGTCGCTGAAGCGGTGCATGTCTATTCCTTGACCGATCCTCACGGCTGACTCCTCGTCGCTAGTGCATCCAAGTCGCGCGCATGGGTGATTTTGATATTGGTCGCTTCGCCGGGAATGACGACTACCACGCCGCCGCTCGCCTCGACCAGGCCCGCGTCGTCTGTCGCGTCCGCGCTCGAGGCGTGTGCCTTTTCTAGGACCGCCCGGCGGAATCCCTGGGGAGTTTGTACGGAAACCAGCTCTTCGCGCGCCAGCGTCTCGGCCACGACGGTGGCTCCTTGGGCCACGCGCACTCGCTTTATGGTGTCGGCCACGGGCAGACCTGGGATCACCGCATCCGCGCCGGCATTAAGAGCGGTGAGAACCGCACGAAACAGCTCGGGGGTGGCGTTGGGCCGCGCCGCGTCGTGAACGATCACGAGTTCGACGTCCTCGCACTTTGCCAGACCGCAGCGCACGGAGGCGGCTCGGGTGTCGCCCCCCGTCACGATCACGTCGGCGCCCTCACCCGCACCGTCGTATCCGCGAGGGACCACCAGGATCACCAGGTCGCACGCCGCACGGGCCGCCGCCACGCTGCGCGCGGCGATCGTCTCGCCATCGACGAGCAGGAACTGCTTCTGAGCCCCGAAACGAGTGCCGCTTCCCGCGGCCACCACAACGGCCGCGCTCTTCATGACTACGGCAGGACCGAGGCGAGCTTTTCTTCAGCCGCTTCCGTGTCCACGTTGAGTGCGAAGGTCAACTCCGACACCAGAATTTGGCGGGCGCGCGTCAGCATCCGCTTCTCTCCGGCGCTCAGTCCCTTGTCCTTGTCGCGAATCGAGAGGTTCCGCACCACTTCGGCGACCTGATAGATGTCGCCCGAGCGCAGTTTCTCTGAGTGGTTCTTAAAGCGACGCGACCAGTTGGTGGGCATACGCGCTTCCTTCTTGCGCAACACCGCAAAGACCTCTTCGACCTCTTCGTCGTTAATGACGTCGCGCAATCCGACCGACTCGGCGTTCGCGACCGGAACCATCAAAACCAGGTCGGTGTAAGCAACCTTGAGCTTCAAATAGTCCTGTTTGACGTCAAACGCCGTCATTTTCTCGATTTTCTCCACGGTGCAGGCTCCGTGGTGGGGGTAGACGAGACGGTCGCCCTTTTTGTACTTGCGCGGTGCGGTCATTACCTACGAACTCCTCAGAGGGCACGCCCAACCAGTCTGGGGGCGTTTGGGGGATTAACTATTTTAGCAGATTTTCCCAAAACTGATGCGCTTCGCCGCGCCAACCCAGCCCGAGGAGATCGCCTAGGTGAGGCTGCTCACCTCGTGCACGTCGCCACAGGGCACGCCGATCGCTTCGTGGTGCCGGCGAACGGCGTCGGCGTCGGGCGCTTCTAAGAGGCAGTACACCTTGCCGTCGGGATTGTGAAACAACTCCACCTGGCGGACCCCAAACTCGTCGGTCTTGCGCTCGTGCGTATCCTTGGCGATCTGATCGATCGCCTCGGGCGGCAATTGCAGATCGTCGTGATAGTCCATAAATGTGGCCACAGGCACCTCCTCGTGCTCTGGGCCGAAAAATACCACCACCGCGCCCGCCGTGCTCGCGTGACTCCGCAACGCGGCGATGTCCTCGGATCGAGTTCGCCAAAGCGGCCCAAAGGTCCTAGGCCGCGCCGCGCGCAGCCTCGATTGCTTCGTTGAGCGAGTGACACCGACGCAGGTTCGCCCCGGCGACGTCCCCCTCGAATCCAGCGGGAACGATGATCGTTTTGGCGCCGAGACGCTGGGCCTCGCTGAGGCGCTGGGCTACTCCACTCACGCCGCGCAGCTCCCCCGCGAGGCCGACTTCGCCCAGCGCCACCGTGTTCGCGGGCACCGCAAAGCCCTGCGTCGCCGACGCGACAGCCAGGGCCAGGGCCACGTCCACTCCGGGCTCACTCGCCGCCAGACCGCCCGCCGTCGCCGCGAAGACGTCCAGTGCGCTGGTGTCGATCGCGCAACGAGCCTCGAGCACGGCGAGCAAGAGCGACAGCCGGGCCGACGACAACTGGTACGCGACGCGCTTGGTCGAACCGCTCGCGTGGGCCACCAGAGCCTGAATCTCGACCAGAAACGAGCGAGACCCGTCGTTCGTGACGGTGAGCACTACGCCAGGTACGTCCAGGTTTGGCCCGCGTAGGGAGACCGACGCGTCGGCAATCTCACTTAAGCCCCCCGCGGCCATCTCGAAGAGACCTACCTCGCCCGTCGCCCCAAAGCGGTGCTTATGAGCGCGCACGATGCGCAGCGATCCGTGACGGTCGCCGTCGATGCGGATCACGGTGTCAACCAAGTGCTCCAGGGCGCGAGGGCCGGCAAGCTCCCCGTCCTTGGTCACGTGTCCGATCAGGAGCAACGGAGTGCCCACCGCCTTCGCGGTAGCGCACAGGCGCTCCGCGGCGGCGCGCACCTGAGAAACCGAGCCCACGACGCTGGCCATGGTGGCGTCGCTCATGGCCGAAATCGAGTCCACGACGCACAGTCCGCGACGACGCCCTCCCAGCAGTTCCGCGGCGGCCTCCACGCTGGTGGTCGTGGCGACGTCGAGTCGACCCGGCACGTCTCCCAGGCGACGGGCGCGCTGGGCGATTTGCGCGGCTGACTCTTCGGCGGCGATCAAGAGCACGTCGAACTCCTGGGCCAGTGCGCACAAGGTCATGAGCGCCAACGTCGACTTGCCGACGCCGGGCTCGCCATAGAGCAAGGTCGTCGAGCCGCCCACGAATCCCCCGCCAAGCACGCGATCGAACTCGGCGATACCCGAAGAGACGAAGGCGTCGTGCTCGCGGGGCACGTCGCGCAGAGCACTCGCGACCACGGTGTTTTTTGGGGTCGCGGCGCTCGGACTCACCTCATCGAGCGAGTTCCACTCCGCGCACGAAGCGCAGCGCCCCTGCCAGCGCGGCGCCCTCGCTCCGCAGTGGCGACAGACGTACTGGACGTGGCCCTTCACGCTCGCCGACGCTAGAAGGTGCGTGTGACGCTACGCGCTGGTGGTGTCTTCGAAGTCCACCGACGGCGGCAGGCCCTCGACGCCTTCGAAGGTGAGGTAGGTGCCCTCGTCGCCCTCGGCCGCGTCCACCACGATGGTCTGTCCGGCGTGAAACTCCTTGAAGAGGATCTTCTCGCTCAGCACGTCCTCGACGTACTGCTGGATGGCGCGGCGCAGCGGACGCGCACCGAGTTCGGGGTCGTACCCCTTCTCGGCGAGGTACTTCTGCGCCTTAGCGGAAAGCTCCAGACCCAGACCCTGGGTGCTCAACTGATCGCGCAGGCGCGTGATGAACAGCTCGGCCACGGCGATGACCTCGTCCTGGGTCAGTTCGTGGAACACGATGGTGTCGTCGATTCGGTTGAGAAACTCGGGGCGGAAGTGCGCCTTGAGGGCCTGGTTGACTTTTTCTTTCATCCGCTCGTGGGTGATCGAGTCCGAGCCCTTGCCAAAGCCGATGGCGGCCTTGCGCAGGTCGGCGGTGCCGAGGTTGGAGGTCATGATCAAAATCGTGTTCTTAAAGTCCACGACTCGGCCCTGGGAGTCGGTCAGACGTCCGTCTTCCAGGATCTGTAGGAGCGTGTTGAAGACGTCGGGGTGGGCCTTTTCCACTTCGTCGAAGAGCACGACCGAAAAGGGCTTGCGGCGCACGGCCTCGGTGAGCTGGCCGCCCTCGTCGTATCCCACGTAGCCCGGAGGCGAACCCACCAATCGCGAAACCGAGTGCTTTTCCATGTACTCCGACATGTCGAGCTGGATCAGGGCGTCGGCGTCGTCGAAGAGAAACTCGGCCAGAGTTTTGGCCAGTTCGGTCTTGCCCACGCCGGTGGGTCCGAGGAAAATGAACGAACCGCCCGGACGCTTGGGGTCCTTGAGACCCGCACGCGTGCGCCGGATGGCACGGCTGAGAGAGTTGACCGCCTCGTCCTGGCCGATGACGCGCTTGTGGAGCTCGTCTTCCATGCGCAGAAGCTTGACCGTCTCTTCTTCGGTGAGGCGGTAGACCGGAATGCCGGTCCACACGGCCAACACTTCGGCGATGGTGTCCTCATCGACGAGGTCGAAGGACTCCGCGCCCGAGGCGAGCACCGAGGAGTCGATCTCGTCGCGCTTGGCGAGCAGCTCCTGCTCCTGGGTATCGAGGGCCTTGGCCTGGTCGAGGTGCCCAGCGTCGAGAGCGGACTCCTTGTCCCGGCGCAGCCTCACGAGATCCTCGTCGAGCTTCTTCGCCGCCGGCGGAGTGTCCATGCGACGAATGCGCAGGCGACTGCCGGCCTCGTCGATCAGGTCGATGGCCTTGTCCGGCAAAAAGCGATCCGAGATGTAGCGGTCGGACATGTTGGCCGCCGCCACCAACGCCTGGTCGGTGATCTTGACCGCGTGGAACTCCTCATAGACCTCGCGCAGTCCCTTAAGAATCTCGATGGTCATGGCCACCGAGGGCTGTTCGACCTTGACCGGCTGGAAACGGCGCTCGAGGGCGGCGTCTTTTTCTATGTGCTTGCGGTACTCGTCGATCGTGGTTGCGCCCACCGTCTGGAGTTCGCCGCGCGCGAGCATCGGCTTGAGGATCGACGCCGCGTCGATCGCGCCTTCGGCCGCGCCCGCCCCGACCAGGGTGTGGATCTCGTCGATGAACAAAATGATGTCGCCGCGCGTGCGAATCTCCTTGAGGACCTTCTTCAGGCGCTCTTCAAAGTCACCGCGGTAGCGACTTCCCGCCACCAACGCGCCCAAGTCCAGGGTGTAGAGCTGCTTGTCGGCCAGGGTGATCGGCACCTGGTTGGCCACGATGCGCTGGGCGAGGCCCTCGACGATCGCGGTCTTGCCCACGCCGGGCTCGCCGATGAGCACCGGGTTGTTCTTGGTGCGCCGACTGAGCACCTGCATGACGCGCTCGACTTCTTTCTCGCGCCCGACGAGCGGGTCAAGTTTGCCGTCGCGAGCGAACTGGGTGAGATTGCGCCCGAACTGATCGAGAACGGCCGAACCGCCCGCAGCTTCGGCGTCGCCCTTGGCGGCCCCGCCTGAGGCGACCGCGCCGGACTCCTTGCCAGCCTGGCCGGACATCATCTGGATGACCTGGGTGCGAACCCGCGCCATGTCGGCGCCGAGGTCGTTGAGCACCTGGGCGGCCACGCCCTCGCCCTCACGGACCAGGCCCAACAGCATGTGCTCGGTGCCGATGTAGGAGTGCCCCAACTGGAGAGCCTCGCGCAAGGAGAGTTCCAGGACCTTCTTGGCCCGGGGCGTAAAGGGGGGTGATCCGGGAGAGGGGTTGGTGTTGGCCCCAATGGCTTCTTCCACCTTCTCGCGCACCACGTCAAAGGTGACCCCCAGGGCGTCCAGCGCCTTGGCCGCGACCCCCTCGCCCTCTCGGATCAGCCCGAGCAGGATGTGCTCGGTGCCGATGAAGGCGTGGTTGAGGTCGCGCGCCTCTTCCTGAGCGAGGACCAACACTCGCCGGGCACGGTCAGTAAAACGTTCAAACAATGGTCATCCTTTGTCCTGTTGATTGCAGTGTACCGGTCGTATTGGACACTTGGACTGAGCCCCTCGGACCACCGAGAACACGTCCTCTAAAGTGTTTTTGTGAATCCGCTCGAGCAGTTAGGGCTCTCTTCGGTCGACGACGACCTGGTGCGACTCGAAACGATGCTCACCGAGGCGGTGATCTTTGGCGACTCCTACTTAGACGCGGTCACCACCCATCTGATCGAAGCGGGCGGCAAACGCCTGCGCGGATCACTCGCCGTGGCGGCCGCCACCGGCGGCGAGCGCCCGGCCAGTCGCGAGGATCTGCTGGGCGCGGTGGCCCTCGAGCTCATGCACCTGGCCTCGCTCTACCACGACGACGTCATGGACGAGGCCACCATTCGGCGCAACGTCGATAGCGTGAACGCGCGCTACGGCAATCTCATCGCCATCGTGGCCGGTGACTACCTCATGGCCCGCTCCGCCGGTATCGCCGCGGAACTCGGCGCGCCCGCCGCCAGCCTGACCGCCCAGACCCTGGCGTGGTTGACCCGGGGTCAGGTGAGCGAGGTGCGCACCTCCTTCTCGCTCGATCGCTCCGAGAACGACTACTTCGAAGCCGTCGAGGGCAAGACCGCGGCCCTGATGTCGGCGAGTTGTCGCATGGGTGCGATGACCGCGCACCTGCCCCACGAAGAGACCGAGGCCCTGGCTGAGTTCGGGCGCTGCTTCGGCATGGTCTTTCAACTGCGCGACGACATCATGGACTTAACGGCGACCGACAACCAACTCGGCAAGCCCGCCGGCCAGGACCTCGCCGAAGGCGTCTACAGCCTGCCCACGCTCTACGCCATGCGCGACTCGCGCCAGGCCGACGAACTTCGCTCCCTGCTCGGTCGCCCCCTCGACGACGACGAGCGCGAACACGCGAGAAAATTGGTGGTCGCGACCGACGGCATCGATCGCACCATGCTGGCCGCCAACCGCTTCTTGGCCGACGCGCACCGCGCGATTGCGGTGCTACCGAGCGCTAAGTTGCGCGTCGGCTTCACCGCGCTCATCTCCTCGCTGCTCGAAGACCTGCCGCGCTAGTCGCGCTCGGGCTTGAGCGTCGGAAAGGCGATCACCTCTTTGATCGAGGACTCCCCGGCCAGGATGGCGGCCAGTCGGTCCATACCCACCCCGAGCCCGGCGGTGGGCGGAAGACCCCACTCGAGGGCCATGATGTAGTCCTCGTCGATGGGCATCATCTCGTCCTCGCCGGCCGCGGCGAGTCGCGCCTGATCCTCAAAGCGCGCACGCTGCTCGACGGGATCGTTTAGTTCAGAAAACCCGTTCGAGAGTTCGCGCCCGGCGGCGTAGGACTCGAATCGCTCGGTGAGATCCGCGTCGCGGCGGTGCCGACGCGACAGGGGCGACACCTCGACGGGGTATTCGGTGACGAAGGTCGCGTCCCACAGGCCCTCTTCGGCCACGTTTTCAAATATCTCGGCGATCAGTCTGCCCGAACCCCAGGCCTCGTGCACTTCAACGCCGCGCTCGCTCAGTTGGCTCGCCAGTTCGCCCCGCGGGGTGCGCACGCTGACCTCGCGACCGAGCGCTTCGCTCGCGAGTTCCGCCATCGGACGTCGCGCCCAGGGGGTGCGGAACGAGATCAGCTTGCCCTGGTACTCGAACTCGGTGGTGCCCACCACGTCCTGGGCCACCCCCGCCACCAACTCTTCGGTGAAGGCCATCATGTCCTCAAAGTCCCAGTAGGCGGCGTAGAGCTCGAGCATGGTGAACTCGGGGTTGTGGCGCGGGCTCAGGCCCTCGTTGCGAAAGACCCGGCCCAGCTCGAACACCCGCTCAAAACCGCCGACCACTAGTCGCTTGAGAAAGAGCTCGGGCGCGATGCGCAGGTAGAAGTCGCTGTCGAGCGCGTTGTGCTTGGTGATGAAGGGCCGCGCCGCCGCGCCGGTAGCGATCGGACTCAGAATCGGCGTCTCCACCTCCATGAACCCGGCTTCCCAGCAGCGCTCGCGCACCGCGCGAATCATCGCGCTGCGCAGCGCCAAGGAGCGACGCGTCGACTCATTCGCCCACAGGTCGGCTTCGCGGTGCCGGTAGCGCAGATCGAAGTCGGCGATGCCGGCCCATTTGTCGCCAAAGTTGCGCAGGGCCTCGGCCAAGCGCTGCCAGCTGGCCACCTTGACCGACAGTTCGCCGCGCTTGGTGCGCACGACCTCGCCCACCACCCCCACCCAGTCGCCTAAGTGGAGGCGCGAGAACTCCTCAAAGTTCTCGGTCACCGCAGCGAGGGCGAAGAGTTGGATCTCGCCGCTCGAGTCGCGCATGGTGGCGAAGGCCAACTTGCCCGAATCGCGCAGCAGCATCACCCGACCGGCCACGTGAACAATTACGCCCGACTCCTCGCCGTCCTTCAGCGCTCCGAAGCGTCCGTGCAGGGACTGGGCGTAGGCGTCGTGGGCGAACTGGTAAGGCGTGGTCACGTGGTCTCTTTCGAATGATTCCTTTCATGAACGATACGCAATCCGTGCAGGGTCAACCACGGTTCGACGATGCGCACGTGCTGAGTGTGGGGCGCGATCAAGCCGGCGAGCCCGCCGGTACCGATGATCGTGGCCTCACCCAGCTCGTCGGTGATGCGATCAACGATGCCGTCGACCTGGGCGGCGAAGCCGTAGAGCACGCCGCTTTGTATCGACTCGGCCGTCGAGCGCCCGATCACCGAGCGCGGGCGCACAAGCTCAACCGAGCGCAACGCCGAGGCGTGGGTGTAGAGGGCTTCGAGAGAGATCGCCACCCCCGGGGCGATCGCCCCGCCCAGGTACTCGCCCTGGGCGCTGATGACGTCAAAGACCGTGGCCGTGCCCATGTCGACTACCACGCACGCACCGCGATAGAGGTCGAAAGCCGCCACCGCGTCGGCCACGCGGTCGGCTCCGACTTCGCGCGGGTTCTCGTAGAGGATCGGCATTCCCGACTTCGTACCGGGCCCCATGACGGTCAGCTCTAAGTCGGAGAACCAACGATTCGCCATCCGGCGCAGCTGGGTGGTCACCGACGGCGCCGACGAGCAGATGGCGATCTCGCTCACCGCACTCTTAAGGTCGAGACCCTCGAGGTCGAGCAGTTGGGTGAGCACCATGGCGTGCTCGTCGGGCGTGCGCTCGGTGATGGTCGAGGTGCGCCAGTGATACGCGAGGCCGTGTTCGCCACTCGCGCGCGCGAATCCCATCGCCTCGGGCGACTCGTCCTCCGCCTCGCCAAAGAGTCCGATCAGCGTCTCGGTATTGCCGACGTCCATGGCGAGCAGCACTAGTTCTTCACCACCGCAACCGGCCCGTTGTCGAGCAAACGTACGCCTTCGACGTCTCCGGCCACGAGCGCGCGGCGCACTCCCGCCTCGTCGTCGCGGCTGGGCACCAAGGTATGAGGATCTACGACGTCGGCGTAGTCGACTTCGACTCCCGAGCTCTCGAGGACCGCGCGCATGCGCGCGCGCAGCGCGCTCGCCGGAGCGTTCATCTGGCTGACCTCGCTCAGCGCGTGGGACAGGCCGAGCGCCCGGTGACGCCCCTCGTCGCTCAGGCGCACGTTGCGACTCGAGAGCGCGAGTCCGTCGTCGTCGCGCACGATCGGGCACCCCACGACTTTCGCCTCGAAACCGAGGTCGCGGGTCAACTGGCGCACGACGCAGAGTTGCTGATAGTCCTTTTCTCCAAAGAAGGCGTGGGTGGGTTCGCTGATCGCGAGCAGTTTGGCGACCACGCTCGCGACGCCGTCGAAGTGACCCGGTCTCCCGACCCCCTCAAAACTGTCGCTCACGCCGCGCACGCTGACCGTAGTGGGCGTGCAGCGCGGGTAGTCGGGCCACATCTCCTCCAGGCTCGGCACCACCAGACAGTCCACGCCGGCGCGTCGGGCGATCTCGCGATCGACTTCGAGAGTGCGCGGATAGCGCGCGAGGTCTGCGTCATCGCCGAACTGGCGCGGGTTCACGAAGAGGGTGGCGAGCACGACGTCACACGTCTCGCGCGCGCTGGCAAAGAGCGACTCGTGCCCGCGGTGCAGCGCGCCCATCGTCGCCACCAGCCCCACACTCGCGCCGCCCTCGCGCGCTGATCGGGCGTGCTGGCGCCACGAGGACACCGTGGTGAGTTCGATCACGCCGAAGCCAGTCGGCGTTGCTCGGCCAGCTCAAAGGCCGCGCGCGCGAGGGCCACGTAGGTCGCGCGCTCGCCCTCGGGGATGGCGGCCAGGTGGGCGTCGATGGTGGCAAAGTCCGCGCGCGCCGCAGGTCCGGTGAGCGCGCGCGAAGCGCCCATCTCGCGAGCGTCGGCCATGGCCTGGTCCATCAGCGGCACGAAGTCCTCGAGGTTCAGTCCGGCCGACTCGGCGAGCACCTCCACGTGCGCCAACAGCGCCACCAGGTGATTGGCCGCAACCGCCGCGGTGGCGTGGTAGGCGGCGCGTTGATCGTCGCCCAAGCGAATCGTGCGACCGCCCAGCGAGGCGACGATCTCGGTGACGACGTCGTCGCCGCCCACGCTGTAGAGCGCGCCCGCCAGTCGTTGCGCGCCGACCTCGGTCGAAGACAGTACCGCCAACGGGTGCAAGAAGCCCGCACGCAGGTGAGCACTCACTTCGCCGATCCCGCGCGAACCCGCGACGTGGAGAACCGCGCGACTCGGCCGCGGCGCCAGTGAATCGGCGACCTCTTTGATCGCGTCGTCGGGTACGCACAGCATCACGACCTCGCACTCGGGGAGGTCCGCGATCTCGTCGTGGTGGTACAGACTCACCTCGTGGTGGGCGCGGCGAAGGGCGAGGGCGAAGGAGGTGCCGGCGCGTCCCGCGCCCACGATGGCGATATTCATGTCTGCTCCATTCCCGTTCCGGCCCCGAAGGTGCCGTTCGGTCACTCGCGCAACGACGAAAGTGTACCCAGGATGCGGACCTCACCTTGCGCGGCGCCGAGGGCGTCGTCGCTCACGAGTGCGGGAGCCAGTTCTCGCAAGGGAACCAGTACGAAGGCGCGCTCTCCCATGCGCGGGTGCGGCACGACCAGTTCCGGGCTCTCGCGCCGCTCGTCTCCCACCAACAAGACGTCCACGTCCAGGGTGCGCGGGCCCCAGTGGACCTCGCGGGTGCGCCTCGCCGCCGACTCGGCCTCGTGCGCGCGCTCGAGTAACTCCTCGGGGCTCGCCTCGGTTTCGATCTCCATCACGAGGTTCCAGAAGTTTTCCTGCGCCACACCGCCCACCGGCTCGGTTTCGAACACCGGGCTCAGCCGATACGCCTCACCCCGGGCGAGGACCTCAATAGCGTCGCTGAGGTGCTGGTAGCGGCTCTCGATGTTGGAGCCGAGGGACAGATAGGCCCGTCGCACTAGGAGCGCGAGATCGAGCAGCGCACCCCCACGCTCGCTACGTCCTGGGCCACGGGCGGACGAAGTTTGCGCACGGCCACCTGTACCGACTCGATCTCCTCGTCGAAGGCGAGGATCTCTCGCGCGACGCGATACACCAAGGTTTCGAGTAGCAAGAATGCGCCCTGGTCGGCCACACGGGTAATGAGCGCGAGAATCTCGGCGTAGTTAGTCGTCTCGGCCAGGTCGTCGTTTATCGACGCGCCCTCAAAGGGCCGGACGATATCGAGGTCAAAGGCGAGGGGCTGGGGGCGTTCACGCTCTTCGGCGAGCACCCCCACGATGGCCACCACGCGGACCTCGCGCAGTTCGATGACGTCACTCACGCTGGTCCTCGGGCAGCTCCATGAGCACCGAGCGGCCGTCGGGTCCGATGGAGCGTTTAAAGAGTCGCTCGACGAGCGCGATCGACGCCGGTATCGTGCCCACCTTGTTGCTCCAAACGAGATAGCCGGCCACCACGCCGAGTAGGCGGTCCGACACCTCGTCACCGTGCAACAACACGGTGGTGTTGTTGACCATGCAGTGGGCCACGTCGCGGTAACAGGCTTCGAGCACCTCGCTCTGGTGAGCGCCGCCGCGCAAGGCGTAATGGCTGGTCGTCAGGCCGTGCTCGAAGTACGAATTGGCGTTCTGCATGCTGGGCAGGATGGAGATCACGCGCCCGAATCCCTGGTGCTTGAGCCAGAGCAACTCTTCGTCGCGGCGCACTTGGCGATGCACCGTCGTCGAGCCACCCGGGCGCTCAGAAACCGCGAGGATGCCCTTGTAGACCCAGGTGAAGCCGCGCGGCTCGATGCCCGCCGCCCACTTGCCCTTCACGCTCGCGCCATCTCGAAGGGTGCGACCAGAAGGTCGCGCAGTTGCACCGTCTCTCGCACGTCGTGCACGCGCACCATACTGACACCTTCAACCATCGACCACATCTCTGTGGCCATCGACGCCTCGAGGCGCTGATCCACGTCGAGGGGATCGCGACCGAGCTGGCGCAAAAAGCTCTTTCGACTGGTACCCACCAGCACTCCGGCGTCGTACTCGCCAGCGATCTCAACGAAGCGCCCGACGTGGGCGAGGAGATCGAGGTTGTGGCCCACGGTTTTGCCAAAGCCGATGCCCGGGTCGAGCCAGAGCTTCGACACGCCGGCGTCGCGCGCGCGTTGGGCCACGCCGGCCAGAAAGTCTCCAATCTCGGCCACCACATCGTCGTAGGTGGGATGGTCCTGCATCACGCGCGACTCGCCCTGGCGATGCATGGCGACGTAGCCCACGCCCAGCTCCCCGGCCACCGCGGCCAGGGACGACGAGACGTCATTAAGTACGCTCGCCCCCGCGGCGATCGCGGCACGGGCCACCGACTCTTTTTGGGTGTCGATCGAGACCGGACCGTACTCGCAGAGCCCCTCCACCACGGGAACGACGCGGCGAATCTCTTCGTCGTCGTCCACCGAGTCGGCTCCCGGGCGCGTCGACTCGCCCCCTACGTCCACGATGTCCGCGCCCGCGCTGAAGTGCTCTCGGCCGCGCGCGATGGCGTCGCGGGTGCCCAGCGTGCGCGAGGACGGTACGAAAGAGTCGGGGGTCACGTTCACGATGCCCATGACCGCGGGGCTCAGCGCCACGTCGACCTGCGCTGATGGATGTACTCGAGAGCCTCGGCCCGGGTCTTGGCGTCGTCGCGAAAGATGCCCCGCACCGCCGAGGTGACCGTGGTCATGCCGTCTTTCTTCACCCCGCGCATCGACATACAGAAGTGCTCCGCCTCGATCACCACGATGGAGCCTCGGGGCTGCAGCTCGCGCTGCATCGCTTCGGCGATGTCGGTGGTCATGCGCTCTTGGACCTGCAGGCGACGGGCGTATCCCTCAACCACTCGCGCCAGTTTGGACAGACCCGTGATGCGCCCGTCTTCGCCGGGAAGGTAGGCCACGTGCGCCACGCCCACGAAGGGCACGAGGTGGTGTTCGCATAGCGAGGTGAAGGGGATGTCGCGCACCATCACCATCTCGTCGTGGCCGATTTCGAAACTCACCCGCAAGTGCTCGCCCGGGTCGCCCTCGATCCCGGTGAACAGCTCGGCGTACATCTCAGCGACACGCCGGGGCGTCTCGAGCAGCCCCTCGCGCTGGGGGTCCTCGCCAATGGCCACGAGTAGTTCGCGCACCGCGTCTTGGACCCGCGCGTGGTCGACCACGACTAGGCCTCGCCGACGTAGGTGTATATCGCGTCGAGGTTGCGGTAGCGCTCGGCGACGTCGAGTCCGTAGCCGACCACGAAGTCCGCGGGAATGGTAAAGCCCACGTAGCGCAACGACTGCTCCACGCGTTGCTCGCCGTCTTTGAGCAGCAGCGCGCACACTTCCAAACTCGCCGGGGCGCGCGCGCCTAAGTATTGGCGCAGGTAGTTAAGGGTCAATCCCGAATCCACGACGTCTTCGACGATGAGCACGTCGCGGCCCGACAGGTCGACGTCGAGGTCCTTGACGATGCGCACCACCCCGCTGGTCTTGGTGGCGGCCCCGTAGGACGACACCGCCATGAAGTCCACCTCCACGGGCAGTTCGATGGCGCGCATCAGGTCGGACATGAAGTTGATCGCTCCCTTAAGGACGCAGACCAATAGCGGCGGACTCTCGGCGTAGTCCAGGGTGATCTGGCGACCCAGTTCGCCCACTCGCTCTCTCACCTCGCGGGCCGATACCACCACGTCTCCCAAGACCCCCTTGGCCCAGGTCGCGGTGAAGTCCTCGGGAGAGTGCCTATCCATGTCCGCTCAGCGTAGTGGAGCCATCTTCCAGGGCGAGGCGCTGGTTGGTGCGCGAGAGACGTCGGCCCCCTTCGAGTTCGGCTGCCGCCACGTCGCCACGGACCACGCGAAGCGCGCGCTCCAGCGCCGCTCGAGACGGCGGGTGGTCGTCGCCAAGTTCGTCGCGCGCAGCGAGATGGGCGCGCAGCCAGCGTTTGAGTCGCGCCTCGGGCCAGGAGCGCAACTCGCGACAGTCCGCTTCCTCGAGGCGAAGCGCCACATCACCGGCCAGCAGTTCACCCAGCCACGCGCGGTCCTCGTACAGATTCGCCGCCTGGCGCGCCAGCAAGGGCACGACGTCGCGCTCGGCCACCGCGTTGAGCAAGGGCAGCACCTGGTGGCGCACACGGTTGCGGCGATAGGTGAGGTCGTCGTTGGTTTCGTCGTGACGCGCCCGGTACCCGCGCGCCGCCACGAACTCGTGCAGGTCGCCGCGCCGCACGTCGAGCAGCGGTTTGGTCGGATCGTCCACCATGGGTGAGAGGCCCTCGACGCCCGCACCGCGCAGCATGTTGAGCAGCACCGTCTCGACCAGGTCGTCCATGGTGTGTCCAGTCAGGGTTCCCTCAGGTAGCACGCGGCGTCGCTCGCTCCTCGCCCGGGCTTCAAAGTTGGGCCCCGCTTCGAGATACACGTCGTGGACGACGACGCTGAGTCCCATCTCGTGCGCGAGGGCGACCACGAAGTCCGCGTCCTCGGTACTCGAGGCGCGCACGTGGTGGTCGACGTGGTGCACGCGCACCTCGAGGCCAGCGTCGCGAGCGAGCAGCAGCAGACCGAGCGAGTCCGGCCCACCCGACACCGCAACATCGACCAATGACCCGGGACGGGGGAAACTGCAGGCAGCCAGGAGGTCCGCAGCGCTCGTCACGCCCTCAGGCTACGCACGCGCCAGTGCGCCGTCTCGGGCCCGCGGCGAACTCGATGGGCGGGGGGTTGCGCGCGCGAGGCGCCACCACCGCACGAGGCGCCCGAAGACGAACCACGCCGCGCTAAGGGTTCCCACCCAGAAGCCCACCGGCCAGTTCGTGGTGAAGGAACAGGCCAGCGCTCCCCAGATCGTGGCGAGGGCGGAGAGCACCGAGAGCAGCATCGCCACGGGAGCTCGGTCGCTGAGACAGCGCGCCCCCGCCGGAGGGCCGATCATCAACGTGAAGATGAGCAGCGCACCGACCACGGGAACCGTCATCGTCGTCGCGCACGCCAACACGAGAAGAAACACCAGATTGAGTCGCTCGGGACGCAGGCCCCGGGCGGCGGCGATCTCGGGCACGAGGGAGCACAACAAGAGCCGCCGATATAAAACGGCGACGGCCGCAACGCTGATCGCCCCCAGGGCGAGCACGGGCCAGAGCTGGGCGTTGCTCACGCCCAAGATCTCGCCGAAGAGCAGCGAAAAGATCGCGGGCTCGTACTCCGTGCTCTGGCTGAGGAAGGCCGCGCCCAGGGCCAGCATCACCATGAGCGCGAGGGCGGTCACGGCATCCGCGCGACCGCGTCGCGAGAGCCGCGCGATCCCCAGGGCGGCCACGAGGGAAAAAACGCCCAGCCCGAAGAGCGGGTTGATGCTCACCAGGTTGGCCCCCGCGGCGCCGGCGAAGGCGCCGTTAGGGATCGCGTGGGCGGCGAAGGCGGCGCCGCGCATCACCACGAAGAATCCGACCACGCCCGCCACGATCGCCACGATCGATCCGATGATCCACGCGTTGAGCATGAAGCTCGAGAACACTAGGCGCTCGCACTTTCGAGTTGAAGCGACGACGCCGTCGAACTCGGGCGCCGCCGCGCGGGCAGGCCGGCCCCGAGATACCCGACAAAGATGAGGCCCACGATGAAAAAACTCACCGGCAGTCCCGGGTTCGGTCGCAACCAGTAGTAGCTGTCGTAGGCGCACATCACGCCAAGCCAGGTCGCCAGTACCCCCCAGGAGGCGGCGAGCGCCATCGCCGCGCGCAGGTTTTTCGTAACGCGCAGCGCCGTGGCTGCCGGTCCGATGAGCAGAGCGGTCGAGAGGATCGAGCCGATGGCAATCGAAGAGAGCCCGACCGCCACCGCCAGGCTCAGCATGAACAGCAGCCCGACGAGACGCACCCGCACTCCTCGCGCGGCCGCGAGGTCCGGGCTCACCGAACTCAACAGCAGCGGACGATAGATCACCACGACAACGAGAAGGGTCAACGCGCTCAACGCGCTCACGAGCGGAATCGTCGAGGGGTCAAGGCTAAAGATGGAGCCAAAGAGGACCTGCTGGCTCACCCCGGTGACCGCGCTCTTGGTCGAGTCGAGGTACAGAAAGAGGGCGGAGAGTCCGGTCGCGAAACCGAGCACGACCCCGGTGGCGACGTCACGACCGCGCAAGCGCTCGACTCCGATGAGTTCCATCGCTCCCGCCCCCATGACCCCTGCGCTTAAGAAGCCCACCAGCGGACTCGCACCGAAGTAAAACGCCCCGGAGCCGCCGGTCGTGGCCACGTCGCTGAGGGCGTGTCCCGCAAAGGACTGTCCGCGCATCACGGTAAATACCCCCACGACCGCGCACACCAGGGCGCTCACGCCGCCGACCGCTAGGGCCACGTGGACCGGACCACTGGAAAAGAAGCCGGGTTCGAACAGGACGTGCATGACCTAGTCGACCGTGAGATTCGAGTGCTGGGAGATGCCCGGCTCGTCCTGGCCCGGCTCGGTCACCACCAGCACTCGCCCGTGCAACTTAAGTACGTCCACGTGCTGGCCGTAGAGTGCGCTGAGCACATCGGAACGCACGACTTCGTCGGTCGTGCCCGACGCCGCGCGCCCGTTCGTCAAGTACACGATGCGGTCCATCACCGGCAGCAACGCGTTCATCTCGTGGGCGGACAACACGATGGCCACGTCGCGTTCGCTCGACACGCGGTGCAGCAGCGTGACAATCTCTTGGACGCTCTTGGGATCCAGATTGGCCAACGGTTCATCGAGCACGAGCAGGGCGGGCTCGCTCACGAGCGCGTGGGCGATCAGCACGCGTTGTTGCTCGCCGCCCGAGAGGCTTCCGATGCGAGAGTCCGCAAAGCGCAGCGCATCCACGCTCCCCATAATCTCTTCGACTCGCGCGCGCTGTTGTGACGTGCGCCGGGCGAGTCCCCATCGCTGCGCATCCAGACCCAGCGCGACGAAGTCGCGCGCGCGTAGCGGCACGTCGGGATCGAGTACCACCTTTTGGGGAACGTAGCCAATGGCGGCGCTTCGCGCGGCGCGCGGCGCCCCCAGCACTCGTATGGTGCCGCGATCTAGGCGCTGCAGACCGAGGATCGCGCGCAACAAAGTGGTCTTGCCAACGCCGTTCGAGCCGATGAGGCCCGTGAATTCGCCGCGTCGCACGCTGAAACTGACATCGTCCAGAACAGCGCGCGAGCCGAACGAGACGCTGACGTGCTCAACGTCGAGCACCGGGATCTGCGCGTCATTCATAACTTCTGCGTCGAGCGATGCGAAGTGATCGCTCGTTCGATCGCGGTGAGTTCCGCCATCATCCAGGTCTGATAGTCGTATCCCGCCGGCATGGTCTCGTAGACCCCCACGACCGGAACACGCGCCCCGATCGCCGACTGCCGGATCGAAGCGGTGAGCGCGTCGACCACTTGCTCGTTGTAGCAAAACAGTTTCACCTGGTGCTTAGTAAAGAACTCGTCTTCGAGCGAGACGTCCTCGGGCGAGGGATCCACGCCATTCATGATGTCGGCCTGAAAGACGTAGGGGGTGAGGATGGTGGCGCCCATGGCTCGAAGAAGGTAGTCCGCGACCGGTTCGGTGACGGCGACCGGCGTGTGCGGGTACTTCGCCTTGAAGGCCGCGATGGCACGGAGCCACGGCTGCAGTGACGCGTCGAACTTCTCGAGGTTCGCGGCGAAATACGCCTTGTGCGCGGGTTCAAGGGTGCCGAGGTCCTGGGCCATGACCGCCGCGACCTTGGGCATCGTGGTGGGCTTGTACCAGAGGTGCGGATTGGGGGTGGTTGCGCGCAGGTCCAGCACGTGCTGAACGACAATGACCTTGCGCGCGGAGTTCGACGCGGCGGCTTCGATGTTGTCCATGAAGCCGTCGTAGCCCGCGCCGTTTTGCACAATGAGCTGCGCACCGGCGATCTCTTCGGCGACGCTCGCGCTGGCTTCGAAGGTGTGGGGATCGGTGTTGGGATTATTGAGAATCGAGTCGACCGCCACGTACTTTCCACCGATCTGAGAGAGAACGTTGGCGTACTCGTTCTCGGCCCCGATGGCCACGATTTTGGTGGCGGCTCCCGACACGGGTGCGCTCGCGAGTCCTATGACCAGGCACGACATGCCGGTCAGGGCGAGGACAACGCCGCAGGCCGCGAGTCGCGGCGCGCGCGGGCGACGCGGTAGTGAGTAACCCATGCCATCAGCGTAGAATGAGACTGAGTCTCATTACAACTGAGAATGGAGGTTGCTCAGCGTGGCGCACCAGGAGTTGCACGAACTCGTGGAGGTTCACCTACACCGCATCGACCAGCGCTACACGCCTGGTCGACAGGCCGTCGTTGAACTGCTCGCCTCCGGTGGCCGACCGCTCAGCATCTCCGACATCGCCCAAGGTATTCCTGAGGTCCCGCGCAGCTCGGCGTACCGGCACCTCGCCGACCTCCAGAGCGCGGGCGTCGTGCGTCGCATCGCGGCCAACGACGAGTTCGCGCGCTTCGAGCTGGCCGAGGACCTCACCCACCATCATCATCACCTCTTGTGCTCGCTGTGCGGACGAGTGATTGACGTGACGCCCACCTCGGACTTTGAACGAACGGTGAGCGTCATGGTGGACGAGCTCGCTCGCCAGCAGGGCTTCCGCGCCTCGTCCCACGCCCTCGACGTCATTGGACATTGCGCCTCGTGCCTCAAGAACTAACTCTTCGCGCCCAGCCGCGCGGCGCTCTCACGGTATATCCCGCGGCGAACCTCGCGGATCTGGGCGTCGACGCTTTCGTCACCGATCGATTCAACGGAGTGAGCACTGGCCCCTACGACTCGCTCAACCTGGGAGATCACGTGGGCGACGACGACGAACTCGTTCGGGTCAACCGCTCACTGGTCGCGCGCGCGGCCGGGGTCGAGAGCTCGCAACTCATCATGGTTCGCCAGGTGCACGGCACGCACGTGATGCGCGCCGAGAACGCGAACGCGGGCGCCGAGGCCGACGCACTCTTGTGCGACGACTCCTCTCTCGCGCTGGCGATTCTCGTCGCCGACTGTGTTCCCCTCGCTCTCTTCGATGAACGATCGAAGCGCGTCGCGGTCGTGCACGCGGGTTGGCGCGGGCTGGCAGCGGGAGTCATCTATGCAGCACTCCGCGACTTACAACCAGCCACCACCCACGCCTTCATCGGACCGTCGATCTCTAAAGAGGGCTACCAGGTCGGTCCCGAGGTCGCTGATCGCTTCGGTGACGTGCCGGGCGCCGTCGCGCCCGACGGCCCAGATCGATCGCGCCTTGATCTGCGCGCGGTTGCCGTGCATCAACTGCGCCGAGCGGGCGTGCCCGATGGGAACATTGCGCTCAGTCGCGAGGTCACCGACGGCGGCGAGATTTTCTTCAGTGATCGCGCACAGCGGCCCTGCGGTCGCTTCGCAGTTGTGGCCAAGCGAGCCGTAGCATGAGTTCGGTCATGAAGGACGCGACTAGCCCACAACGTGCGGAGCTCTTCCGATACCTCGACGTCGAAGTTGAGGGGACCCGAGTGCGCGCCACCTACGAACTGGACGGGCGATCATTTTCTGAGACGGTCGATTTTGACGGCGTGAACGACCTCGAGGCACCCGGCGTTCGCCACGTGGCGACTCTCTGGGCGCTCATTGCGGGCCTGTCCTACTACAAGGCGGGCGCCGCCCGGCGCATCGACGTGGGCCCGCTCGCGGTGGGGCCCGCGGGTGAAAATCTCCTGCGGGCCGCCCTGCGCGAGGGTCTGGGCGAGTTTTCCTTTCGCAACGATTTGCCCCTCGATGACGTCGAGATCGTCGGCGGTTCTGGCGTCGCGGCGCAGCGCTCTGAACTGGATCCCTCGCGTGTCCTCATCCCCTTCGGCGGCGGGATCGACTCGGTCGTGAGCACCGAGTCACTGCACCCGGACCTCGATCGCGCACTCTTTGTGGTCAGCCCCGCCTCGGGCCGCTACGCGCCCCTCGAAGCGACGGCCGCGCTCACCGGACTCCGGGTTCTGCGCGCGACGCGCCACCTGGACCCCCAAATACTTTCCGGCGACCCGTCCTTCTTCAGCGGTCACGTACCGGTGACCGCGATGGTGACCTTGCTCGCGGCCCTCGTGGCGCTGGCGAGCGGGCGAGGCGGGGTGGTGATGAGCAACGAGCACTCCTCCTCGGCGCCCAACTTGCGCTGGTCGGGGCTCGACGTCAACCATCAGTGGAGCAAGTCACTCGCCGCCGAGGTCGCGATCGCCGACGCGCTCTG
The DNA here is from genome assembly GCA_036489715.1 of Acidimicrobiales bacterium. GTDB lineage: Bacteria > Actinomycetota > Acidimicrobiia > Acidimicrobiales > RAAP-2 > RAAP-2. Next base: position 23,011 of record DASXFG010000065.1, read on the forward strand.
CGAGGGCCTGGGCGGCGACCTGGTAGTCGCGAGCCTCCTGCGCAGTCGCAGCGAAGTCTGGATCGCGCAGTCCTTCAGCCAACTCCCGCGCTATCACCACGTGTTTCGCAGTTGCAACCGCGCCTTTCGCCAGAACTTGGACGAGCGCGCCGCGGGGTGGTGCGGCGAATGCGACAAGTGCGTCTTTACGAATCTGGTCCTCGCCCCGTTCCTGTCACGAGCCGACTTGCGATCGATCTTCGCTCACGAACCCCTGAGCGATCCCGCTCGCGAGCGCCAGTTGCGCGTGCTCGTAGGAGTAGGTGCCGAGGCCAAACCATTCGAGTGCGTGGGCGATCCCGACGAGAGTGCCGCCGCCCTGCACAAGGTCAGCGAGATGGATGCGTGGCGCGACGTGCCCGCGCTCGTCGACATCGCCCGCGAGGCGGTGGCGTCGCGCGGCTTCGATCAGCTACTCCAGCCCCAAGGAGCGGACCGTGTTCCGGCCCACTGGCTTCGCTGACCTCGCCGGACGGCGCGTGGGCATCTTCGGCTACGGCCTGGAGGGCCGCGCCGCAGTGGCCAGGCTGCGCGGGACGTGTGAGTTGGTCATCGTCGACGACGTGGAAGGCCTCGGAGATGAGGTACTCGTCGCCGAGCGCGGCGGTCTCGAGGCGCTGCGCACCTGTGAGGTAGTCCTCAAGAGCCCGGGCATCCCCCGCCGGCGCGCCGACGTCCTGGAACTTGAGGACTACGGCGTGGTGGTCACGTCGGCGCTCAACCTCTGGCTCCACGAGACCCCCCGCGATCGCGTCGTGGCCATTACCGGCACTAAGGGCAAGTCCACCACCACGTCGCTCGTGACTTTCTTCTTGGAGTGCCTCGGCGAAGACGCCCAGCGACTCGGCAATATCGGACGCGCCCCCTACGACCCCGAGGTCGACACCGCCGCGGGCTGGCTCGTGCTCGAGGTCTCGAGCTTTCAGATCGTCGACCTGGACCTTGCTCCTCGCGTCGTGGTGGTGACGTCGCTCGGCGAGGACCACATCGACTGGCACGGCTCGCTCGCTCAGTACCGCAAGGATAAGTTGTCCCTCACCCGCGCACCGGGAGATCATCGCACGATCGTCGCCGACTCGCCCGCGCTGCACGAGCACGAAAACGAAATCGGCGGCGATCTCAGCTACGTCGCGAGCGACCACACCCAGCTCGCCAAGGCCCTGGGTCTGATCGGCGAGCACAACGACTCCAACGTCGCGCTCGCCCTGGCCGCGGTGGCGGCCCTCACGGGGATCGACGAGACGCGGGTTCGAGAGGCGACGCGCTCGCGCGCCGGTGAGTTTGAACCGCTGTCGGGTCGCCTGACCCTGGTTGCCCACGAACGCCGCGACGGCCTCACGGTGCGCTACGTCGACGACGGGTTGGCGACATCGGTGCTGCCGACCCTGGCGGCACTGGAGGTCTTTGGCGACCAGCCAGTCGCGCTTATCGCGGGCGGCTTCGATCGCGGGGTGGAGTACGACGAACTAGCCCACGCCTTGTGCGCCAGAGAGAACTTCACGGCTCTGATCACCATCGGCAACGCGGGGCTGCGCTTGAGCACGGTGGTGCGGGCGCACTGCCACGACCTCGTCCAACACTCCGCCAGCTCGATGCAAGAAGCGGTACAGCTCGCGCGCAGTTCGCTGGAAACCGGTGGAGTGGTGTTGCTCTCTCCCGCCGCGCCCAGCTTCGACCGGTACCGAAACTGGGAAGAGCGTTCGGCGGACTTCACCCGCATCGTGCGTGAGCGAGTCGATCAAACTTCCTAGAAAGTTTTCTCTGCTGGCGACAGGTACCTAGTCAGAGAGCGACCAGACCGGCTGCTTTCGCACGACAGTTCGTGCCGACGAAGGAGACCCTGTGAGCAGCCACGAAAGCACCGCCCCCGGAAACGAAACCCCGCGTCGCCGCGGACCCGGCGCGGTCACGCGCATGGTGTTTGTGATCCTTTTGGTCATCGTGATCGCCGCCGTGGCCTTCGTGGGTGAGACCCTGGGCCACTCGCGATCGTCCGGCGCGGCCGCCACGATCACCGTGACGGGCTCGGGAACCGTCGAGGGCACGCCCGACACCGTCAGCTTCCAGATCGGCGTCCAGACCACGGCGGGCAGCGCCGCCGCCGCCCTGCGACAGAACAACGCCAAGACCGCTTCCTTGGAGCAGTCGCTGCTCAAGAACGGCGTGACGAAGAAGAACATGCAGACGTCGGATCTCAACATCTACGACAACACCAACTCGAGCGGCCAGGTGGTGAGCTTCAGTGTGAGCGATCAGCTCAACGTCACCATGCACGACATCGCCAAGGCGGGCACGGCCATCGACGCGGCGGCGAGTTCCGCGGGCAACGGCGTGCAGTTCTCGGGCGTCACCTTTTCAATCTCGAACCAGTCCAAGTACTTAGCCCGGGCTCGAGCCAAGGCCATGGCCAACGCGCGCACCGAAGCGAGCCAGATCGCCAAGGGCGGCGGCACTCGCGTGGGCTCGATCGTCAAAGTCGTCGACCAGGAGAACACCGGCGGCACGGGAATTGTTCTGCCCTTTACCGAGTTCGCCAGCGCGGCTGCCACCAAGAGCGTTCCGGTCCAGTCCGGCTCGCAGTCGATCAGCGTGCAGGTTCAAGTCATCTACCAGCTCGCGAGCTAGTCGCTTACTGCTTGCGCGGCTCCATCAACGCGACCCCGGCGACCTCGTCTTCAGTGGCCGCGCGCGCCGCGAGGTGATGGCGGTTCAAGAGCCCGTTGGCGATGGCCACGAACAGCCCCACGAAGAAGATGATGGTGCCAAAGCACAGCACCTGGGGGGGAAGACCGACCTTCGCCGCGCCGTACACGAACAGCGGGAAGGTGACCGTGGAACCGGCCACGAAGCTCGTGATGACGTAGTCGTCGATGGACATGGCAAAAGCCATCAGCCCCGCCGCCAGCAGAGCTGGCCACAACAGGGGCAGCGTGACGCGCGTAAAGGTAGTCAGCGGTCCCGCCCCGAGATCTCGAGCGGCGTCTTCGATCGAACTGTCCATGCCCGAGAGTCGGGCCTGGACCACTACCACCACGTAGGCGACGTTAAAGGCGATATGGGCGATGAGAATGGTGAGCAGTCCGGTGTTGAGGTTGATCGAGAGAAAGAACGACAAGGACGCCGCGCCCACCACGATCGAGGGGGCGGCGATGTCGGCAAAGACCATGGACGAGAGCAGCCCCCGGCCCCAGAAGCGATAGCGCGACAGAGCCATCGATAACGGGGTGCCGATGGCCACCGAAATGATCGAGGAGATCACCGCGATTTCGATCGAGGTCACAAAGGCGTGGGTGAGACCGTCGACCTGGGTGAGATTTTTGTACCAGTACCAGGTGAAGCCGTTCCAGGCAAACGTGATGCGGCTCGTGGGCGCGTTGTTGAAGCTGTAGAGCACCATGACCACGATCGGCACGAAGGTGATCGCGATGACCAGCCAGTAGAACCCGGCAAGCCACGGGCTTCGTTGACGGCGCTGCAAGCTACGTTCGAACATGGCCATCGCTACACCAAGTTCTCAATGTTCTGAGTACCGAAGATCCGCGCGTAGGCAAACATGATGAGCCCCAGCACCACCATGAGCGCGGTCGAGAGCGCGGCCGCGACGTTGAACTGCTGGTTAGTCAGGTAGGAGTCCTGGATGGCCTGGCCGATGGTGTAGGTGTTGACCCCGCCGAGCAGTGACGAGACCACGGGGTCACCGACGGTCGTGATGAAGACCAGCAGCACGCCGGCGAAGATGCCCGCGCGCGAGAGCGGCAGCACGACGCGCATGAAGACCTGTCGGCCGTTCGAATACAGGTCCCGGGCGGCCTCCAAAATGCGATGGTCCACCCGCTCGAGGGAGACGTAGATGGGCAGCACCATGAACGCCAAGTTGTTATAGACGTCGCCACCGATGACGGCGTTCGACGTGCCCAGGATGTGGAAGTTCTTCGAGACCAGATGCATGTCGCGCAAGGCAGTGATGACGATCCCCTGATTCGACAGAACGAACGACCACATGTCGATGCGGATCACGAAGGAGACGAAGAACGAGAGCAGCACGAGGAAGAGCAGCGGGCTCTTCCAGCGGTCCTTGACCTTAAAGGCGATGAAGTAGGCCATCGGGTAGGCGATGATGATGGCGATAATCGTTGAGGCGGCCCCGAAGTACAAGGAGCGCAAGAAGAACGTGGTGTAGGGAATGTCCGAGTGGACGAAGAGCTGCTTGTAGATGGCCCAGTTCCACGTGAGGTGGTACCCGTTGATGGGGTTTCCCGTCTCGAGCGAGACGATGAGTCCCGACACCAGGGGGACCAAAAAGAAGGCGAGCATCCACCCGCCGCCCATGAGGCTGAGCAGGTAGGGCGAGCTGTGCCGGCGCGCCCAACTGGGTCGACGAGTGCGCGGCGCCGCGCGGCGAAGGTCGGTGTCGATCGTCATTCGATGATGGGGTTGTAGGTGTCGTTCCAGGTTTCGTACTCGTCGTAGTCCTTATAGACGTAGTAGGGATACGACTTGGAGTTCACCGACGCCGGCGGGAAGACCAGCGGGCTGTTGGCCACGCCCGGGTCTTTGAGGACATCCAGGATGTACTTCTGGGCGTCGGGGACAGGACAGACGTAGTTGACCCAGTCTTCGACGATTCCGGCGATCTTGGGCGTGTAGTAGTAGTTCATCCAGTCGAGCGCGCTGAGCGGATTCTGCGCCTGGCGCGGAATCATCATGTTGTCGTGCCAAACGACCTGGCCCTCCTCGGGAACCACGTACTTGAGGTGCGGGTACCCCGATAGGTTCGCCTGAAAGACGTCGCCCGACCACGCCTGAGTGATCCACGTGTCGCCATTTTCGAGGTACTGGATGTAACTCTGGTCGTAGTAGCCCAGCACGTTCTCGCGCTGCTTTTCGAGCCACTTGGTTGAGTTGGCCCAGTCCTTGGGCGTGGACTTGCCCGGTTCGACCCCGGAGCGCAGCAACGCCATGCACCCGAGCTCCACGTTGTCGTTCATCATCCCCACGTGACCCTTAAAGGCGGGATCGGCCAGGTCGTTAAAGCTCGTAATCGGTCGCTTGATGATCTTGGAGTTGTAGGCGATCCCGGTGAACCCGGTCTGCCAGGTCACCGTGAACTTGTTGCCCGGGTCGTAGTTGGGGTTCTTCACCAGTTCACTGGCGTACTTCGTGAAGTTGGGCAGTCGAGAGTGGTCCAGCTCCACCAGGAACTGATTGTTGATCAACTGGGTGAGATACCAGCCATTGGTGACGACCATGACGTCGTAACCGGTCGCCTCTTGCGCCTGCAGGAGGGGCTCGATGGTGGCGTAGAAGGGCGCGTCGCCCTGGATCACCGCCTCGTAGTCGACCTTGATCCCGGTCTCTTTGGTGAAGAGATCGAGGGACTCGGACTTGCCGTGCTCCTGGTCGATGTAGAGCGGCCAGTTGGCGAAGTTGAACTGCTTGGTCGGGCGCTGCTTGGCCCAGTAGCTCGCCCAGTCCACGCCGCGCTCACCCACGCGCGCTTGGGATCCTTCGATGCCGCACGCCGCCAGCAACGCCGACATGCTCGCGAGGCCCGCGCCCGCGCCCAGGGTTTTGAGCATCGAGCGTCGCGAGAGACGACGCTGCGTGAGCCCGCGCACCAGCGCCGGATCGAGACCGTTGCCCGCGCCGCTGGGCGGATCAGGCGTCACTCGGGGTGACCTCCGCGTCGCTCGCGGCGTCTGCGCTCGAGCCCGAGGTGTCCGCGGGCAGGGCGAAGCCGTGCTCGACGAGCCAGGTGCAGCGCACCTTGTCGCCCGGGCGAAGCCGATCGGAGTCGTTGATGTTCTGGGCCAGCACGTGCACGCGTCCGCCCCAGGGCGTCGTGAGCTCGTACTCCGAGGTGGCCCCGAGATACACGACCGACTCGACCACGGCGTTCACGCGATTAACCAGAGCCGACGAGGTGGTCTCCATCGCGCGGTCCTCGCGGGTGAGTTGGACCTTCTCCGGACGCACGCCGACTTGACGAATTAACTGCGGAGTGGCCGACAGCGCGCCGGGGCGCGCGTCGATGACGGTGCCGTCGGGCAGCTTGAGCGAACCCTGGTCGGGCGTCACGGCGAAGAGGTTGCAGGTGCCGAGGAACTGGGCGACGAACTGGGTCGAGGGCTGGTCGTAGACGCGCTGGGGTTCGCCCAAGTCCTCGTACTTGCCGCCGTGCATAACGGCCAGTCGGTCGCCGAGCGCCATCGCCTCGTCCTGGTCGTGGGTGACGTAGAGGAAGGTAATGCCAACCTCGCGCTGGATGCGCTTGAGCTCGATCTGCATGGTCTTGCGAATCTTGGCGTCCAGGGCGCCCATGGGCTCATCCAACAGCAGCACGCGCGGGCGATTCACGAGCGCGCGGGCCAGCGCGACGCGCTGTTGCTGGCCGCCCGAGAGTTGGGGGGCCGGGCGCTGCCCGAAGCCGCCCAAGCCCACGAGTTCGAGATGCTCTTCGACGAGTTGTTTCACCTCACCCTTGTCGACGCCCTTGCGGCGCAGACCGAAGGCGACGTTGTCAAAGACATTGAGGTGCGGGAAGAGAGCGTAGGACTGAAAGACCGTGTTCACGTCGCGTCGATACGGCGGTGTCCAGGTGATGTCCTCGCCGCCCAGAAAGATCTTGCCGGAGGTGGGCTGATCAAATCCGCCGACCATGCGCAACGTCGTGGTCTTGCCGCACCCCGAGGGTCCGAGCAGAGCGAAGAACTCGCCCTGGGCCAGATCCAGCGACAGGTCATCAACCGCAACCATCGACTTGTACTGCTTGGTGACGTGTTCCAGGCGGACCGCGGAGTTACTCGTCGACTCCTCCGCGGCGGCGTGTGCCTCGCCTAACTTCGATGCCAACGATCTTTCCTCCCCCTCTGTGAGGAGCCTACCCAGCGCTCCCAATCGTTTCAATCTCGCTCGCGCCGCGAACTTCGAAAATGCTGAGATGCGAGACCGAATCCCTCAGCCACCACCGTGGCGGGCCGCGCTGGTCCGAGACCCGAATGCGTCGATCGAGCATCCAGTTGGCGCAAACGCCCGCTGTGGGGCCCGATTACGCGAATAACGGAGCCTGGGAGGAGATTCGAACTCCTGACCTGCGCATTACGAATGCGCTGCTCTACCGACTGAGCTACCCAGGCGCAGAGAGCCAGAATACACGATCGGCTTCGCGCTTCTCCGCTCAGAACTCCATCAACGAGAGCATCAGGTCGTTGAGCAAAAGGTTCTCGTCAAGGTTCGTTTCCAGGCGGCGATGGGCCTCGGCGATCGCGTCTAATGCGCGCAGCGACGCTCCGACGCGGTAGTCGCTTCGAGCATCGCTCTGGGCGACGTTCTCGCGTAAACGCTCGCGGTACGCGCCGGTGAGCGCGTTCAAGCCGAATCGCAGCTCGTCTTGACGAAAGCGGCGCTGCTCGCGTTTGAACTGCGACTCGACGTCGCGCTTGCTCCCCGCGCGCAGGCCCATCTGGCGCGCGTCCTCACTGCGACGCGTCCACTCCTCGTTCTGCATCTGCTCGAGGGGAGCCATGGCGTCATCGATCGCCCTCGCCAACTCCTTGGCCGCCCGCGTCGAGTCCGCGGGCTTTCCGCTGAGACGTTCGGGAACGCCGCGCCACTGCGCCAAGCGATCACCGAGACCCCGATCGCGCACCAACACTCGCGCCCGGCGCAGGTTGCCATTCGACGCTCTTGCGGCATCACGCGCCGTCTCAGCGCTGGCCCCGTCGTGAACGAGAATCGTGGCGATGTCGTTTTCGCCCAGCGCGCGCAGGCGAACCTCCACGCAGCGCGACACGATGGTGCCGAGTTCTTCGGGAACGTCCTGGGCGCTCAGGAGAAAGATCGTGCGGGTCGGCGGCTCTTCGAGTGACTTGAGTAGAGCCGCCGCGCTCGGAGCGGCGCTCGTGGTGGTCAGCTCGACGTCGTCGAGGATGACGATCTGATATCCCGCCCCCAGGGGTCGGCGCCGCGAGACCCGTTCGGCTTCGCGGATCTCCTCCATGCGCCACGACACCCCGGCGCGCTCCGCGACGTAAACGTCCGCGTCGCGGCCGTCGAGTACCCGCCGACACATCTCGCACGTCCCACAGCCGAACGCCGGGCACTGCAGCGACGCGGCGAAGGCGAAGAGGGCGTCTCGCACGCTGGTGCCGGGCGGGCCGCAAAAGAGGTACGCGTGAACCGGGTGGCGCGCGTACTGGCGCAGGACCCCCGCCGCGCGCTCTTGTCCGACCAGTGAGTCAAAGACGTCGGTCATTTCACCAGGGTAAGTGAGCGATGTGACTGTCGATCACGGCAGCGACCACCTCGACGCTGGGGGCCGCGTCGACCACGACCCAGCCCTCGTGCTCGGCCAGTTCCAGATACCCCTCGCGCACCCGCTCGTGAAACGACAGGTCGGCCGACTCGAAGCGGTCCTTTTGGTCGTGGGCCCGGCGCTCGTTGACCGCCTCGATGGGTAGGTCCAACAAGATGGTCAGATCGGCCCGGCACGAACCGATCGCCAGATCACTCGCGCTTCGCAACAGTGCCAGGTCGACGCCGCGTCCGTATCCCTGGTACGCCAGGGTTGAGGCGAAGTAGCGGTCGCTCACCACCGAGCGGCCCGCAGCCAGCGCCGGTTCAATCACGCTGTCCACGTGGTGGGAGCGATCGCTCAGCATCAACAGCGCCTCGGTCTGGGGTTCCATGGCGGTGGCGGCGTCGAGGACCAGGCGGCGCAGCCCCACGCCCAGGGGCGTGTCGCCCGGCTCGAAGGTGAATAGCGCGTCGTGTAGGTCCGCGACGCGACGCGCCTGGGTGCTCTTGCCGCTGACGTCGACGCCCTCAAAGACGAGGAAGGTACCGCGCTCGCTCACTGGTCCTCGCGGGCCAGCAACGCGGCGTTGGCGGCCGCCCCCTTGGCGACTTGAGCGCGCTTGGTGGCCGCGCTCTGCGCGCTCGCTTTCTTCGTGCCCGCCTTTTTGGTGGTCTTCTTGGTCGCCGCGGCGGCCTTCTTCGCCGGAGCCTTGGCCGGCCTCTTCGCGGCTTTGCGCACCCGCGTCGATGGTTCGGCGTTGCGCCGTTCGGCCAGCAACTCTCCGGCCCGGTCCAACGTCATCGTTTCGGGCGTGTCGCCCAGGCGCAGGGTCGCGTTGGTTTCCCCGTCGGTGACGTAGAGGCCGAAACGGCCGCTGCGCACCACCACGCGGCGCTTGGTTTCGGGATCCTCGCCCAAGTCCGCCAGCGGGGCCGCCGCGGCGCGGCGCCCGCGGGCCTTGGGCTGGGCGAGCAGCGCGAGGGCGCCGGCGAGATCGATCGCGAAGATCTGATCCTCGTTCTCGAGTGAGCGCGTCTCCTTCTCCCAGGTGAGGTAGGGGCCGTAGCGCCCGTTCTGGGCGAGCACCTCGCCGCCTTCGGGGTGAGCGCCCACCACGCGCGGCAGCGAGAGCAGCCGCTGGGCGTCCTCGAGGGTGACGGTCTCGGGGGTCATCGTAGAAAAGAGGGACGCGGTGTGGGGCTTGTCCTTGGCGTCGGTCAGTTCGCCCACCTGGACGTAGGGGCCGTAGCGGCCCGCCTTTAGATATATGGTCTCGCCCGCGTCGTTCAGGCCGAGTTCGCGGTCGTTGCTCGGAGCGGCGAGTAGTTCGAGGGCTCGCTCGACGCTCAGCGAATCGGGTTCGGTCGCCTCGGGGATCGACACGCGATCCTCGCCGTGGACGAGGTACGGGCCGTAGCGGCCCGATCGCACCGAGACGCTCTGGCCGTCGGGCGCCTCGCCGAGGATGAGAGAGTTGATCGCCGCGAAGTCAAACTCGTGAGGCTCGTGGGTCATGTGCTCGAGCCCGGCGCGCGCGAACGCGCTCTCAGCAGTCTTATCGCCGAAGTAGAACCGACGCAGCCAGGGCTCTAAGTCCTGGCGGCCCTGGGCGATCTCGTCGAGCTGGTCTTCCATGGCGGCGGTGAACTGGTAGTCGACCAGGTCGGCGAAGTAACTCTGGAGCAGGTTCACCACCGCGAAGGCGCGAAAGGTGGGCACGAGCGACTTGCCCTTCTTCCAGACGTACCCGCGTCGCTCGATGGTCTTCATCACCGAGGCGTAGGTGGAGGGACGGCCGATGCCGAGGTCTTCGAGCTTCTTGATCAGCGTCGCCTCGGAGAAGCGATCCGGCGGCTGGGTGTCGTGCGACTTCGCCTCGGCGCTCTCGACGTGGGCGCTGGCCCCTTCTTGGAGCGTGGGCAAGAGGCGCTCCTGGTCGGCCAGTTCCGCTTCGGGATCGTCGGTGCCCTCTACGTAGGCGCGGCGAAAACCCGGGAACTCGATCCGCAACCCACTAGCGCTGAGGCCCACCGTGACGCTCCCGTCGTAACCCTCCACGTCGGTGAGGGTGCCCGCGAGACGCACGCGGTCCTGGGTGAGGCGCGCGTCGACCATCTGGGAGGCGATGGTGCGTTTCCAGACGAGGTCGTAGACCGCCCTCTCGTCGGGACCCAACTGGCTCTGGGCTTCGTCCAGGGTTCGAAAGGACTCGCCGGCCGGGCGGATCGCCTCGTGCGCTTCCTGGGCGTTCTTCACCTTGCGGTCGTAGCGGCGCGGCGACTCGGCCACGTAGTCGTCGCCGAACATCTCGGCGGCGTGAGATCGCGCGGCGCGAATCGCCTCGTCCGAGAGAGTGGTCGAGTCGGTGCGCATGTAGGTGATCCACCCGTTTTCGTATAGCCGCTGGGCGGCGCGCATCGTGCGCTCGGGGTCGAAGCGCAGTTTGCGACTCGCCTCGATCTGCAGTGAGGACGTCATGAAGGGCGCCTGGGGTCGCTGGGTGCGCGGCGTGGAGGTAATGGCCTCTACGCGCAGGTCGCTGCCGACCAGTTTGTGGGCGAGAGATCGCGCTCGGCCCTCGCCCAACATCTCGACGGGGGTCTTGGACGCGAGCTGGCCCCGGGCGTCAAAGTTCTTGCCGGTGGCGAGGGCGGATCCGTTCACGCTCTCGAGCGTCGCTTCGAAGGGGCTCTGTGCGTTGAGCGTCGCGGTGACGTCAAACCAGGTGGCGGAGTGAAAGGCCATGCGTTCGCGCTCGCGCTCACAGACCAGGCGAATCGCGACCGACTGCACGCGACCGGCCGATCGGGCCTTGTCCACGGCGCGCCACAGCACCGGGGAGACCTCGTAGCCCACCAGGCGGTCCAGGAAGCGACGCCCCTCCTGGGCGTCCACGAGGCGCAGGTCGAGATCGCGCGTCTCTTCTACCGCCTTGGTGATCGCGGCCGGGGTGATCTCGTGAAAGACCATGCGCTTGACGGGGATCTTGGGGTTGAGCACTTCTTGGAGGTGCCAGGCGATGGCCTCGCCCTCGCGGTCCTCGTCGGTGGCGAGGTAGAGCTCGTCCACCTGCTTAAGGGCGGCCTTGAGTTCGGCGACGATTTTCTTGCGGTCGCTCGAGACGACGTAGACGGGCTTGAAGTGGTCGTTCACGTTGATGCCCAGGCGCGCCCACTTTTCACCCTTGACCGACGCGGGGATCTCGGCCGCGCTCTGGGGCAGGTCGCGGATGTGGCCGATGGAGGGTTTGACGATGTAGTCCGAACCCAACATGCCCTGAATTCGGCTCGCCTTGGCGACGGACTCCACAATCACGAGGGCCCTAGCCATGCTCACCACCTCTGCGGTCTCTCACGGCGTGACACCCTATCGCCGCCTCGTACTGACTCCACCCAACCTAGGCAGGACCGAGACGCTCACTGCGTCTTTCGCTCGACGCAACGCTCGGAACTGCAGGAAATGTTCGCTGCGTTACTGATCGCCGAGCGGCGAGGCCACGATCTCGTACTGCGGGTTTAGAATCACCGCCTCGCGACGCAGCGAGGTCACCGTTCCTTTGACGAGCAGTCGGGTGCCGCGCTCGATGCCCGGCACGTTGCTGCGCCCTTGGAACACGATCGTGATCGATCCCGTGTGGTCGGCGATCACGCAGCGCAGCTCGTGCGCGCCGCTCTCGTTGCCGATCGACATGGCGCGCACCCGCCCGGCGATCTCCACGAAGTCGCGCTCCACGACCGCACCAATTGGTTCGGCGTCGGTGGAGCGCTCCGCGAGCTTGATGTCCGCCTCGAGATTCGTCCGGTCGCGCAGTCCGCCGCGGGAGACTTCGTCTTCGGCGGGCTCTTCGTGCATCTGGCCCTCGCTGAGGCGCCGCATCGCGCGGTAGGGAATAATCGTCGCGCCCACGCGCGGCACGTGCATCACGGCCTCGGCGATCTGATCAGCGGTACGGTCGTGCAGCAGGCGCTGTAAACGCGAGACAAAACCGCGCCGGGGCAGGATCACCATGCAGAACACGTCGGGATCGCGCACGACGTCGGCCACCAGTTCCAGGGCGGCGCGGTCGATGCGGCGGTCCTCGCACTCGACGACTTCGAGGGCGATGTTGGCCGAGGCGGTGTTGGGGCGGCCCCAGCTCGCCTCGAGGCGCTTGGTCACGAGGTTGTCGACGTCGAAGTGCACGGCCCGCACCGAAAACGGGCTCAGCGAGCTGCAGTAGAGCAACGCGCGCTCGGTGGGCAGGTCGTAGTTGTCGACGAAGATGATGACCCGATTCGTGCGAATCTGGTGCGAGGCGCGCGCGCTGTTGGCCTCAAAGGCCTTCTCTTCGCGCACGTACTGCTTGTGAAAGCGAAGGAGCGCCAGGTACATCAGGGGCCCCACGACCACGATGATCCACGCGCCCTCGGTGAACTTGGCGAAGACGAAAATCACCACCACGATGGCCGACACGAAACCGGAAAAGCCGTTAATGATAACGCCGCGGCGCCACTTAGCGCCCTTTTCTCTCAGGTGCTTAGCCGTCATGCCCGCGCCCGCCAGGGTGAAGCCGGTAAAGACGCCGATGGCGTAGAGCGAGATCAAAGCGTTGACGTTCGCGTCAAAGATGATCACCAGGAGCAGCGCCACGATCCCCAGAACGATGATCCCGTTGGAAAAGGACAGGCGGTGCCCGCGTTTGGTCAGTTGGCGCGGCAGGTAGCGGTCGGTCGCTACGAAGTTCGCCAGGAAGGGAAATCCGTTAAAGGACGTATTGCCTCCGGTGTAGAGGATGAGCACCGTGGCGAACTGCACGAAGAGAAAGATGACGTGGCCCGCACCGTGCGCTCCAAAGACGTCGCCCACCACTTGGCTCACGACCGTGGGCGAGCCGGCCGCGTAGGGCAGGGCGTGGGTCCACGACGCGAGCAGCGCCGTGCCCACCAGCAAGAACGCGAGGATCGAGGCCATCGCCACGAGGGTGACGCGCGCGTTGTGTCCCTCGGGCTTGCGAAAGCCCGCCACCCCGTCCGAGATCGCCTCGAGGCCCGTGAGCGACGAGCCGCCGTTGGCGTAGGCCCGCAGGAGGGTTAAGAACGCGAGCCCCATGAGCAGGCCGCTGCCTTTTTGTCCCAGATGTCCGCCGACGAGGGCGTGGGTGGCCGGCGCGGGGATGAGGTGCAGGCTTCCCACGATCTTGCGGTAGTAGCCCACCACGATGGTGGCGCCCAGCATGAGAACGTAAAAATAGGTAGGAAACGCGAAGAAGCTTCCCGCTTCCTTGATGCCGCGCAAGTTGCCGTAGATCAGCAGCAGAACAACGGCCACGGTGATCAAGAGATGCTGGGGCGCCAGAGCGGGAATGGCGCTGGTGAGAGCGTTGGTGCCCGCCGAGCACTGCACCGCGACCGTCACGGTGTAGTCGATGAGCAGCGCCACGGCCGCGACCTGGGCGATCTTGGGGCCGAAGTTGTCGCGGGTAACGATGTAGGAGCCGCCGGTCGTCGTGTAGTTCTTGATCACGTCGAGGTAACACAGAGTGACAAAGAACAGCACGCCGATGATCACGAACATGATGGGCACGACGAGGGCGAAGGCGGCGATGCCGATATAGGGCGTCATCTGGGTCAGAATCTCTTCTGCTCCGTACGCCGAGCTGGAGATGCAGTCGGGCGCCAAGACGCCCAAGGCCGTGCGTCGATTGAGGCGTTCGCCCGCGAGCTGCTCGGTGACCAGGGGTCGACCGAGGAAGAATCGCTTGACCCGATAGTCGAGAGTCTCGGGGTAGAACTTGGCGAGATTTGCGTGCGAGGTAAACATGGGAGGACGCCGAGAAGCGGGTATTTCCTCGTTTGGCACGATGTCGATACTAAGCCACTCGACCTCATATCCCTCTCGATGGTGGGCGGTCGTTGCCCAGGAAGTTGCGGTCAAAACCTGAGGTGTGGTCAGATGAGATTGTGAACATCATCGTGGTCGGTTGTGGCCGAGTCGGCTCAGAACTGGCCATGGACCTCTCCGACGACGGCCACACCGTGGTCGTGATCGACAAAAGTCGCGATAATTTGCGCCGCCTGACGCACTTCAACGGCCGCACCATCGTGGGTTCGGGCTTCGATCGCGACACCCTGGCCCACGCCGAAGCGGCCACCGCCGACGCCCTGGCCGCGGTCACCAGCGGCGACAACACCAACATTCTCTGCGCGCGCATCGCCCGTGATCACTACAACATCAAGAACGTGGTGGCGCGCATTTACGATCCGGCGCGCGCCGACATTTACATGAAGCTGGGCATCCCCACCGTGGCGACGTCGCTGTGGACGACCCAGCAGGTGAAGCGCTGGATGTTGCCCTCGGACGACTCCATCGAGTGGACGGACATGGCCAACACCATCCACCTGGTCGAACGCATCGTGCCCGACGCCCTGGCCGGTCGACCGGTCAAGAACTTCAACGTCGCCGACAGCGTGCGCCTGGTGGGCGTCATTCGCGCCGGAGTGGGCCGCGTGAACATTGAAGGCCTCTTCGCCCAAGAAGACGACCTTCTCGAGTTCCTCGTCACCCACGAGGGACTGCGGGCGCTCAGCGATTTGCTCGAGGGGCGCACGTCGTGAAGGTCGTGATCGCCGGAGGCGGCTCGGTGGGCACCTCGATCTCACTCGACCTCATTGATCGCCACCACGACGTCACCTTGATGGAGCAGGTGAGCGAACGCGCCGAGAAGCTCAAGTCGCTCCTGCCCGGCGTGTCGGTACTGGCGGCCGACGCATGTGAGTACTCGAGTCTCGCCCTCGCCGACGTGCGCAGCGCCGATGTGATGATCGCCGCCACCGGAGACGACGAGGACAATCTGGTCATCAGTTGGCTCTCCAAGCAAGAGTTCGGCGTGCCCAGGGTCATCAGTCGGGTGAACAATGCGCGTAACGAGTGGCTGTTTAACGAAAGTTGGGGCGTGGACGTGTCGGTCTCGACGCCGGCCCTGATCACGTCGTTGGTCGATGAGGCGGTGGCGATCGGCTCAATTATCGAGCTCATGAGTTTGGCGCACGGCAAGATGCACCTCATCGAAGTCACCCTGGACGCCGACTCCCCGGCGCTCGTCGATGAGCGCACCCTCGATGAACTGCGCCTGCCCGACGCGTTGCGCGTGGTGGCGGTGGTGCGCAACGAGTTGCCGCTCGTGCCCGTGGGTTCGATGCGTTTCCTCGAACACGACCACGTGGTGCTCATGGCGCGCACCGAGGCGCTCAGCGACGCCACAACCGCGTTTATTGCTTAACCCTGCGGTGTTTTTCTAGGCCGCACGCCTAGCATTGAGTACGTGCGAGCCGCCTTTTTCGACCTCGATAAGACGGTGATCGTCAAATCTTCGCTGATCGCTCTAGGACCCGAGCTGCACGCCGCGGGCCTGTTGCACCGGCGAACTCTCATTCGCGCGGTCGTGGGTCAACTATGGTTCCAACGCTTCGGCGCCGACGAAGACCGCCTCCACAAGGTGCGCAACTCGGTCCTCAAGGTGACCGAAGGCTGGGATCGCGACGAGGTCCGCCGAGTGGTCAAAGAGACCCTGAGCCAGGTCGTCGAGCCGCTCCTCTACGCCGAAGCGCTCGAACTGGTGGACTACCACCTCGCCCAGGGAGACGAGGTCTACCTCGTCTCGAGCGCCCCCGCCGAGATCGTCGAGCCCTTCGCCGAGCTCCTCGGGATCACCGGGGCCATCTCTTCGCGAGCGAGCATCGACGAGAACGGCAAGTTCACCGGCGAGATGGAGTTCTTCGCCCAGGGACCCAACAAGGCCCTCGCCATCGAGAACCTGGCGCACGAGCACGGCATCGACCTCGCCTCATCCTTTGCCTACAGCGACTCCGAAACCGACGTGCCGATGCTCGAGACGGTGGGCCACCCCTACGCGGTCAACCCGGACCGCGCACTCGCGCGCATCGCCCACGACCGGGGCTGGCCGATTCTCACCTTCAGCCACCCGGTGACCGCGCTCAGTCGCACGAGGTCCCACACGCCATACGTAGTGAGCGCGGTGGCGCTCGGCGTGGCGGCCGCGCTGGGCGGCCGTCACCTCCAGCAGCGCCGCTAGAGCGTCAGCAGGTCGCGCGCGCCGGTGTCCGAGGAGGGGTGGCGCAACTTGCTCATCGCGCGCGCCTCAATCTGGCGGATGCGCTCGCGCGTGAGATTCATCTCGGCTCCCACGTCTTCGAGCGTGCGAATCTCTCCCGCGCCGTCCAAACCAAATCGCATCCGCAGGATCTTCTGCTCGCGCTCGTCGAGGGGTTGGAGGAGCTTCTCGATGGCGGCCGGCATCATCTTGACCGCCGCCACGTCAAAGGGCGACTCCGCCGAGCGGTCCTCGACCACGTCGCCGAGTTCGGCGTCGCCGTCCTCGCGCAGCGGCTCGGAGAGCGAAATGGGCTCGGAGCGAAAGCGCAGCGCCTCGATCAACTTGTCCTCGGGCATCTCGCACTCGTCGCAGAGCTCTTTGATGGTGGGCGGGCGTCCGAACTTCAGCTCTAGGCGCGACTGCGCCTTTTGCACGCGCGCCAGCGTGTCGCCGGCGTGTACCGGTAGGCGGATGGTGCGTCCGGTATTGGCGATGCCGCGGGTAATGGCCTGACGAATCCACCACGTCGCGTAAGTCGAGAACTTAAAGCCCTTGCGCCAGTCGAACTTTTCGACGGCGTGCATGAGTCCGAGGTTGCCCTCTTGAATGAGGTCGAGCAACGGGAGTCCCGACGCCTGGTACTTCTTGGCGATTGAGACCACCAGGCGCAGGTTGGACTGGACGAAGTCGCGCTCGGCCTGATCGCCGCGGTGCGCGGCGCGCTTGAGGGCCTGCTTGCGGCTCGGGGTGAGCTTGACCTTCTTATCGGTCTCGGCCGCCTCGAGTTCGGCCTTGGCTTCGCGGCCCTCCTCGATGGTCTGGGCCAGGTGCACCTCGTCGTCCTTGGTGAGCAGGGTGTACTGACCAATGTCGGAGAGATAGAGACGTACCAGGTCCTCGTCGTCGCGATCGATACGGTCTTTGGCCATGGGAAACCTCTTCTGGGCGCGGGGCACTCGCCCCCGCTACCTGTAGTTATACGGGGGTACGCAACTTACCGGGAAAACCCGAAACTCTCGGCGTAGCCCGCGTCCTCGAGGCCCCGGTTGAGGCCGCGCGCCTTCTCCTGCCAGGCGTCGTCGTCGATGGGGCCCTGGCCCTTGGCCACCTCGCCCACCGCCATCATCTCGGCGAGCACGCACTTTGAGGCCCCGTTGCTCCACGCCACGTCCTCATCGGACAGATCCGCGTACTCTCTCGCGTCGCGCAACGATACGAGCAGTCGCGGGCCCACAACCATCGAAAAGCAGTACAGGGCGAGCGCGCCGCTCGGATCTCCGTGGGCGGCGTCCTCCAGCGCCGTCGCCAGGGCGCCCAGGTCCTCGCGGGGGACCTCGGTGAGTCCTTCGCGCAGGGTCAGCGCAACCTCGCCCATGGCGCGGGCGACCTCGTAGGCGCGCACGCAGTACGCGTCGTTGCTAAAGGTGGGCGCGTACTCCCCCAGGACGCGATACGTGGTGTCGAAACAGGTGAAGAAGTGCTCGGAGACGGGCCGGCCCATCAGGCCTCGGGGCGAAAGGCGTTGGTGATCGGCATGCGCCGATCGCGCCCGAAGGCCTTCTTCGAGATGCGCACGCCCGGAGGCATCTGGCGACGTTTGTACTCGCTGCGATCGATAAGTCGGGTGATGCGCGTGACCAGGGCGCGGTCGTAACCCATGGCGATGATCTCTTCAGCCGTGGCGTCGTCTTCGACGTAGAGCTCGAGCAACGGGTCGAGGATCTCGTAGGGCGGCAACGACTGGTCGTCGCGCTGGTCGGCGCGCAGCTCGGCCGAGGGCGCCTTGTCCAGCACCGACTGGGGGATGGGTTCGGCGTCGCCGTCTCGACGCGCGACCTCATTGCGATAGCGGCACAGTTCGTAGACGAGGGTCTTGGGCACGTCTTTGATGACCGCGAAGCCTCCGGCCGAGTCGCCGTACAGGGTCGAGTACCCCACCGCCATCTCGGACTTGTTGCCGGTAGTGAGCACGATGGCCCCGGTGTCATTCGAGATCGCCATCATGATGACCGCGCGAATGCGCGACTGCAGGTTCTCGTCCGTGAGGCCCTGGGGCTCGCCGGCGAGAACCGGGTCGAGTGCCGTGGCAAAAGCGTGATGCAGGTCCTCTATCGCTACGGTCGTCACGTCAAAGTCGAGGCGTGCGGCGAGGTCCTCGGCGTCGGTGATCGACCCCTCGGAGGAGAAGCGGCTCGGCATCGCGTATCCGCGCACCGCTCGCGCGCCGACCGCGTCCACGGCGATGGCCGCGACGAGCGAGGAGTCGACGCCCCCCGAGAGCGCAACCACCGCCTCCTTAAATCCGTTCTTGCGTAAGTAGTCGCGCGTGCCCATCACCAACGCTTCGTATATCTCCTGGCGCGGATCGAGCACCTCTTCTACGCGGTTGACGCTGGCGGCGCGCACGCGCGACTCGTCGCGCGCATAGAGCGAGGCGAGAGGCACTCCGACGTTGGATTTGCGCGCCTCGAGCTCACAGACCAGCAGCTCCTCGCTGAAGGCGCGCGCGCGAGCGACTACCTCGCCGTTCGCGTTCACCGCGAAACTCTGGCCGTCGAAGACCAGTTCGTCTTGTCCGCCCACCAAGTTCACGTAGGCAATGGGGCAGTTGGTCTCGCGCGCGCGCTCGGCGATCACCAGCTCGCGTTCCTGGCGCCGGGTGCGGGCGTAGGGGGACGCGTTCGCGACGACCAACAAGGTCGCACCCTGCAGCGCCAGTTCGGCGGCCGGCCCCATGCTCGTCCACACGTCCTCACACACCAGCATGCCCACTGCCACCCCGCACACGTTCACGATCGATTGGGGACCCACTCCCGGGTGGAAGTACCGCCGCTCGTCAAAGACGTCGTAGTTCGGCAACAGCCTCTTGGTCGCGGCCGCCACCACCCCTTCGTCGCCCAGGGCCACCAGGGCGTTAGCGACGTGCAGACGAGAGGAGCGCTCGAGCACGTTGACCTCGTCGCGCCCGTCGCTCGCCGGGGCGAGGCTCACGCCAAAGGCGCCCTCGGGCAGGACCGTACCCACGAGAACGGGCGGAAGACTGTCGAACTTGGCCAGATCCTGGAGCGCTTGGGCGCTCGCTTCGATAAAACCCTCTTTGAGCAGGAGGTCCTCGGGCGGGTATCCCATCAGGGACAGCTCGGGGGTAACGACGAGGTCGGCCCCCACCAGCGCGCCCTGAGAACGAAAACGGCTGAGCGTCTCCACGTTCTGGGCGAATCCGCCCACCACGGCGTTCATTTGAGCGAGGGCGAGTCGCAGCGTGGCCACGGCCAAAGCCTAACGGGGGGTCGAGCGCACCCCACAAGGAACGTGAGGCAGAGGCGGTCAACATTTCACACGCCATTAACAGAACTCGGGGTCCCCGCGAACGCCGACCCACCAGACTGGATGGCAACACGAACGCACGTGCAAAAACGAGGAGCATCGTTGTCGTATCAGGCTGAATACATCTGGATTGACGGAACCGTTCCCACCCACAAACTTCGCTCCAAGACGAAGATCGTGGCCGACGGTCAAGAGCCGCCGGCCTGGGGGTTCGACGGCTCGAGCACGAATCAGGCCGACGGCGCGCACTCCGACTGCCTCTTAGCCCCCGTCTTTGTCGTGCCCGACCCCTTGCGCGGTGCCCGCGACGTGCTCGTGATGTGCGAGGTGCTGAGCGCCGATGGAACCCCTCACGCCACCAACAACCGTGCGCGGGCCGTCGCGGTCGCCACGACCTACGCGAAGTTCGAGCCGATGTTCGGCATCGAACAGGAGTACACGTTCTTCCAGGATGGCCGCCCCTTCGGGTGGCCCGAGGACGGGTTCCCCGCGCCCCAGGGTCCCTACTACTGCGGCGTGGGCGGGGCGAAGCTGCCCGGGCGCGACATCGTCGAAGCCCACACGGCCGCCTGCCTGCGCGCGGGCCTGGCCATCGAGGGCACCAACGCCGAAGTGATGATGGCCCAGTGGGAGTTCCAAGTGGGCGTGCTCGACGGCGTCGCGATCGGTGACCAGCTCTGGACGATGCGCTGGCTGCTCGAGCGCATCGCCGAAGAGTTTGAAGTCGACGTCAGTTACGACGCCAAGCCCGTCAAGGGCGACTGGAACGGGGCGGGCGCGCACACGAACTTCTCGACCAAGCAGATGCGCGCCGCGGGCGGCATTGCGGCGGTGGTGGCGGGGGCCGAAGCACTCGGCACCAGGGTCAAAGAGCACATCGCGGCCTACGGAGCGGGCATCGAAGATCGACTGACGGGCGCGCACGAGACCGCGCCGTACCACAAGTTCTCCTACGGGGTGTCCAACCGGGGAGCCTCCGTGCGCATTCCCGCGGGCGTCGCCAGCGCACAACGCGGATACCTCGAAGACCGTCGTCCCAACGCCAACATCGACCCCTACGTCGTCGCCGCGCTCATGACCGAGACGATCTGCGGCGCGGCGAGCGCCTCGGCGGTGAAGAAGGTCGCCGCCAAGAGGACGGCGGTGAAGAAGACCGTGAAGAAGGCGCCCGTCAAGAAGACCGCGGTAAAGAAGGCGGCGAAGAAGACGGTCGCCAAGAAAGTGGCAAAGAGGGCGAGCGCGCGCTGAGTCGGCGCCCGGCAATCTCTCTTTTCAGGTAACTACGTCCGCCCGACCGCGGCGGACGCAGTTTTTTGGGCTCGCGGATCGGGTTTTTGTCGGAGGTGCGAGAATGGTCGACATGCAGAGTCAAGCGCAGTACGTGTTGCGCACGGTCGAGGAGCGCGGGGTGCGCTTCGTCCAGCTCTGGTTCACCGACGTGCTCGGTCGCCACAAGGCCTTCCACGTCACCCCGGCTGAACTCGAGGACGCTCTGGCCGAGGGCATGACCTTTGACGGCAGCGCGATCGACGGCTTTTCTCGCACCACCGAGTCCGATCTGTTGGCGCGCCCGGATCTGACCACCTTCCAACTCCTGCCCTGGTACAAAAAAGACGAGGCCATCGCGAGGGTGTTCTGCGACATCGTCAACATTGACGGCACCCCCTTTGAAGGGTGTCCGCGCCAGCAGCTGCGCCGCGTCCTTGACGACGCGCTCGCCCAGGGCTACACCTTCTTTGTCGCCCCCGAGGTCGAGTTCTTCTACTTCCCCGACCTCAACCCCGCTTCGAGCCCCCTGCCTCTTGATCGCGGC
Source organism: Acidimicrobiales bacterium (assembly GCA_036489715.1). Lineage (GTDB taxonomy): Bacteria > Actinomycetota > Acidimicrobiia > Acidimicrobiales > RAAP-2 > RAAP-2. Next base: position 44,578 of record DASXFG010000065.1, read on the forward strand.
AGCTACTTTGATCTGCTCTCCGACGACGTGGGCAGCCAGTTGCGACGCCGCACCGTGCTCACCCTCGAAGAGATGGGCATCGGGGTCGAGCACGCCCAGCACGAGGACGCCCCGAGCCAGCACGAGATTGATCTGCGCTACACCGACGCCCTCACCATGGCCGACACGGTGATCTCGCTGCGTCACGTCGTCAAAGAACTGGCCCGCCAGGCGGGCGTGGCCGCCAGCTTCATGCCCAAGCCGTTGGTTGGGGTCCAGGGATCGGGCATGCACACGCACCTCTCGCTCTGGCGAGACGAGAAGAACGCCTTCATCGGCGAGCACACCTACGGATTGAGCGACGTCGCCCTTAAGTTCATGGCCGGGCTCGTCGCGCACGCGCCCGAGATCACGGCGGTGACCAATCAGTGGGTCAACTCCTACAAGCGCCTGGTGCCAGGCAGTGAGGCTCCCGTCGGGGTCGAGTGGGCGCGCTTTGATGAACGCGCTCTGGTTCGCGTCCCCTCGGTCAAGCCCGGTCGCATCGACTCAACTCGGGTGGAGTACCGTTCGCCCGACGCCGCGGCCAACCCCTACCTCGCCTTCGCGGTCGTGCTCGCCGCGGGCCTGCGCGGAGTGAGCGGAAACTACGAACTGCCCAAAGAGGGCGAAAGCATCGCCGCCCTGCCCCAGTCGCTGGCCGAGGCCCTGACTTTGATGGAGCACTCTGAGCTCATGCACGAAACCCTGGGTGGGCACCTGGTGGAGTGGTTCTTGCGCAACAAGCGCGCCGAGTGGGACAGCTACCGCACCCAGGTGACGCCCTTCGAGCTCGAACGGTATCTGCCACTGCTGTGAACATCGACGTCGTCCTGTGCGTCCCCTCGTGTGAGGGACCGGTGCGCAAGGCTTTTGACGTCACCGGGGTCACTCCGGCCATCGCCGCCTCGGCGCGGCTTAATGAGATCGCGGCCCTCGAGCCGGCCGACGGATTCGCGGGCGCGGTCATCAACGCCGCGGCCCTGCCCTTTAACGAAGCCATGAGCCTCTGTCGACAGCTGCGCCAGCGCGAGCGCGGCGTGGGGCCGATCATCTTGCTGCTGGATCACTACCAGCTCGACGACTTGACGTTTCGCGAGGACCTCTTCGACGACTTCGTCGTTGGCCCCTACGACGTGGCTGAACTCGCGACGCGCCTGCGTCATCGCCTGCGCCGCGCCGGCAACGAGAGCGTGGCCCCGCGCCTCGAGCACGGCGAACTCTCGATGAACCTAGAGACCTACCAGGCCTCGATCGCCGGTCGGGTCATGGACCTGACCTACATGGAGTACGAGCTGCTGCGCTTTTTCGCGACCAACCCCAATCGAGTCTTTACCCGGGCCACCCTGCTCTCTCGGGTGTGGGGCTACGAGTACTACGGGGGTGCGCGAACCGTTGACGTGCACGTGCGCCGGCTACGGGCAAAGTTGGGCGAGGAGTACGCGCACCTGATTCAAACCGTACGCTCGGTGGGCTACAAGTTCGGGGTCTCGAACGACCCCGAGGACTAGGCCTGGGGCACGTACGCCCACAACTCGATCTCGGCCGCCGCGCCCGCGGGCAGTTCCTTCACCGCGATCGTGCTGCGCGACGGCAAAGGTTCACTGAACGAGTCGAGCCAGACCTCGTTGCAGGGTCCGAACTGCTCCATGTCGAGAATAAATATTGTCGCCTTCACGACGTCGGCGAGGGTCGCGCCGGCTTCTTCGAGCAGGGCCGCGCCGTTGGCGATCGCCTGGCGCAGCTCACCCGGCGCCCCACCCTCAACGAGTTCATTGGTCTGCGGCGATCGTCCGATCTGGCCCGAGACGATGACGAAGTCACCCGCGCGCCGCCACGGCGAGTACAGACGAGCTGCGGTCACGACTCAGCTAAAGGAGTTGCCGCACCCGCACGTGCGTGAGGCGTTGGGATTCGAGATGTGAAAGCCCGCGCCCTGGAGGCCGTCGGTGAAGTCGAGCGTCGCGCCGCTCAGCAGTTCCGCACTGGCCGGGTCGACTACCACCTTGACCGCGCCGAAGGTCGACACGATGTCGTCATCCATAAAGTCTGAGTCGAAGTACATGTCGTAGTTGAAGCCCGAACACCCGCCGGGCTTGACGGCCACGCGCAGCGCCAGCTCCTCCTCGACGCCCGCGGCGGCAATGAGTTCGGCGACCTTCACTATGGCGGCGTCGCTCAGACCGATCGGCTCGGTGGCTTTCTGGGTGAAGTTCACGGGGGTGGTGGTGCTCATGACGACCTAACTCCTTTAGGAATTCCTTCCATCCATGGTAGCGAAGGATTTCGGACATGAACACCCCAGATCTACGGCCCTTAGGGCGTCGGGTCGTCGTATCCGTCCTCACCGGGCAACAAGATGACGACGCCCTCATCGCGCTGAACCGCGCGCGGACGCACGACGGGGACCCTCGCGATCGAGTGGGCGAATTCCAGCACCTCGTGGGCGCGCTCCAGCGACGCGACCGCCTCGAGGCTGCGAACGGTGGGCACGACCATGTCAATCTCGCCGCGCTCGCGCGCCGCTAGCGCGTCGCGCGGTCGCAGCCACCGCAGGTCGGTGGTCTCGCTGTCGTCGTGGGAGGCCACCTGACCGTCGGGCGCGAGCGCGACAAAGAAGCGCGTGTCGTATCGTCGCGGCGGACCCACCGGGGTGATCCAGTGGGCGAAGTACGCAATGTCGCGCAGGTCGGCCACGACGCCTTCGGCTACAAGAACCTCGGCCAGCGACGTCTCGTCGGCGTTCAACGACGTGCGATGGGCGTGGAGGCGCGCCGCATCGCCCTCCGAAGCGAACGAGCGGTGTTGGCCTTCCGGGCCGCAGGCCACCAACAGACCCGCCTCTTCAAAGAGCTCGCGCAGGCAGGCGACGTAGTACGCGAGTCCCCCGCCATCGACCTCGAGGCGGGCCGAGGCGGAGAGGTCATCGAGTCCCAAGACCGGTGCGTGAAGGTCGCGCTCATCGAGCGCGCCACCCGGAAAGACGTAGACGCCGCCCATAAATTCGCTGCGAACATTGCGGCGCACCATAAGAATCTCGTAACCATTTGGCGCATCGCGCACGGTCAAAACCGTGGCGGCGGCGCGCGGGGCAAGGATTTGGCTCACGCGTGAGAACTTATCGAGTCCTCCTCGCAATGAGGTACGGCAAAGACGTCAACTACATTTGTTGGTCGAAGATCAAAGGAGCACCGTGGCCACGAAGAAGTCCTCCACCAAGCGCCCGACGGGCGCTCGAGCAACGCGCCCCCCCGCACGAAGGGGGCGCCCGGCCGGGCTCTTTACGTGGCTGGCGGTGGGTCTGGTCGTCGTGGTCGGGGTGGTCTTCGTCATCATCAAAGTCGCGCCGAGTGGGAATTCGGGCGGCGGCGCCACGAGTTGGACGGCGGCCAGCCCCACCACCGTCCAGCAACTCACCCACATCCCCGATTCGGTCTATAACGCAGTCGGCGTTTCCTCGCCGAGCGTCCCGGTCTCCCCCCCGCAGTCGGAGAAGAATCTTCCGCCTCTCACCGCGACCAGCGCGAGCGGCGCGGTGGAGCCCGAGGTGCTGTACATGGGAGCCGAGTACTGCCCGTACTGCGCCGCCGAACGCTGGTCGACGATCGCCGCCCTCAGTCGCTTTGGCACTTTTAGCGGCCTGGGGAATATGAGCAGTTATGCCAACGACGTCTATCCCAATACCCCCACGTTTACGTTTTCGCGGTCCAAGTACACCTCGAAATACCTCGTCTTTAAGACGGTCGAGTTGTACACCAACTACCTGAACGCCGCCAAGAGTTACTACGCCGTTCTCCAGACTCCGAGCAAAGCGGAAGAAAAGGAGATCACCACCTACGACACGGAGAAGTACATCACCGGGCTCACTCCGAGTACGGCGGGCTCGATTCCCTTCCTCAGCTTCGGCAATAAGTTCCTGGTATCGGGGGCCAGCTATAGCCCCTCGACCTTGGCGGGATCCACGCGCGCCGATATCGCCGCGGGTCTATCCAACGCGACGAGTCCGATCACCGACGCCATCGTCGCCTCGGCCAACTACCAGACGGCGGTTATCTGCACCCTCACCAAGCAGCAGCCCGGCAACGTCTGCTCCAGCTCTGGTGTGCAAGCGGCGGCCAAGGCGATGGGCATTAAGTGAGCACTGATCTCGGCCGCGCGAGCCGAGAGACTGGTGGCGACTACGACATCCCGCGCTGGGCGGTGATCACCACTTTCGCCCTGAGCCTGTTGGGTCTGGGTCTGTCGATCTATCTGACCATCGAGCACTTTCAACCGGTGTTCCAGGGTTGCGTGGCCAATAGCGTCATCGACTGTCAGAAGGTGACCACCTCGGGACCGTCCCACTTCCTCGGCGTTCCGGTGGCTTTTCTGGGTTTGGGCAACTACGTCGTGATGAGCGCGCTCACCTCACCGTGGGCGTGGAGGGCGCGCGAGCGCTGGATTCACGTAGCACGCTTCATTCTGGCCATCGTCTCGATGGGCTTCGTGCTCTGGCTGGTCTACGCAGAGGTCGAGATCATCGACGCCATCTGCCTCTACTGCACCGGAGTGCACGTCGTGACCTTCGCGCTGCTACTGGTGCTGACCCGGGTCAGCCCCGAGCAGTTGGGCTGGGGCCGTTCACGCGCGCGTTAGCGCGCGTCGCTCGAACTCGTTCAGTCCGCCCCAGATTCCGTAGGTTTCGTGGCGATCGAGCGCGGCGTGCAAGCAGGCGTCGCGCACCTCACAACTCGCGCAAATGCGTTTGGCCAGCTGCTCACGCTCGAGGCGTTCTTCCTTACGTTCGATGCTCTCGGCCGAATAGAAGAGCGAGCCTTCGCTCCCTCGACACGCGGCGCCGATCGACCAGTCCACAATCGTCGACATCACGCTCCCCCCGGATAACCCCCGACCCGCAGGTTAACCATCGACCTTCGGGCTTACAAGGAAAACTTTTCTCGTGCGCGTGGCCCAAAGAAAGCAGATTCCGGGCTCCGCTACGCTTATTTCGTGGCTACCGTCCTTCTCGTCAGTGACCTGGCCTCGCTTCGCCGAGAACTCGAAAACACCCTCGCCGGGCCCGACGT
>DASXFG010000006.1:0-23336 GCA_036489715.1 Acidimicrobiales bacterium
TATCGTCGCGCCGCCACGGCCATGGGCCTGCGCTAGAGGAGATCGAACCACCAGTTCTCGATGTGCGCCAGCCAGTTGGAACCGGTGTTCGTAAATTGGAACAGGATGAGAACCGCGATGAAGACCAGCACCATCGCTCGCGCGCGGAACTGGTAGTAGTGCGCCAGCGTGCGTTGGGGAAGAAAGCGCTCGATGATGGCCGAGCCGTCGAGGGGTGGAATCGGTAGGAGGTTGAACGCCGCCAGCACCAGATTCACGATTCCGATGTACTCCCCCGCCGTGAAGAGGTCGTGGTTGCGCACGTAGAGCACACCGTCGACACGAAATAAATGCGCGAAGTGGCACAAAAGGAGCCCGATCCCCGACAGCACGATGTTGACGGCCGGGCCGGCGAGGGCTACCCAGAGTCCCTGCTGGCGAGGTTTGCGCAGTCGCGAGAGGTTCACGGGCACCGGTTTGGCGTAGCCGAACGCCGGGGAGTGAAAAAACAACAGCACCGCGGGCATCAACAGCGTGCCAAAGGGATCGATGTGAGCGAGCGGATTCAACGTCAGGCGATGACGCTCCTTGGCGGTCGAGTCGCCAAAGAGGTAGGCGACGTAGCCGTGGGCCACCTCGTGCAACACCACCGAGGGCACCAAAATCACGAACCACAGCCACAGGATCATCGCACTACTTTCTAGCCGTGGGCGCGCGGATGGGCGTCGAGGTACTCGCGCTGGAGGGTGGTGACCGAGACCGCGGTGTAGATCTGCGTGGTGGAGATCGAGGCGTGGCCCAAGAGCTCCTGGACGACTCGAATGTCGGCCCCGTGGGCGAGCATGTGGGTGGCGCAACTGTGGCGAAAGACGTGGGCCGAGATGCGCTTTCGCTCGATCCCGACGTTCAGCGCGCGCTTGTCGACGATGAGGCCGACCCCCTGGCGGCTGAGCGGGCCGGATCGGGCGTTGATGAAGACGCGTGAACTTTTGCGACCCGCGAGCAGCGTGGAGCGCCCTCCCGGACCGAGATACTCCTTGAGGACCCGATACAGCGTCTCGCTCATGGGCACCAGGCGCTGCTTGTTGCCCTTGCCCGTCACCAAGATCAGTTCTTCATCGAAGTTGAGGTGCGAGAGTTCGAGCCCGACCACCTCGCTCACGCGCGCCCCGGTCCCGTAGAGCAGTTCGAGCAGGGCGCGATCGCGCAGATCAATCGCCGTGCTCGCAGGTATGGCATCGAGCAGTGCCACGACCTCCGCCTCGCCCAAGGGCTTGGGCAACGAGCGGCCCCGTCGGCCCCCCGCGATGCGCGCGCTCGGATCGTGGTGCACAGTGCCTTCGTCGTAGTGATACGAGAAGAATCCCCGCGTGGAGGCGATCATGCGCGCAACCGACGCAGAGCGCCGTGTTGACCTTAACGAGTTGAAGAAGGCCTCAAGGTCCTCTTCGCGAACCTCGTCCACATCGATTTTCTTTACGGCCAGCCATTGGCCCAGCGCGGAAAGATCGCGCCGATACGCCTCAAGGGTGGCGCGGCTGCGGCCCTTCTCGATGGTCATCCACTGCAGGTAGTCCTCTGTGGCCTCTTCAAACGTCATCGAGGAACGTTCCAAAGAGCCGGTGCAGGGCGATGGCGGTGGTGGAGTCGATAGCGTCCTCAGCGCGCAGAACGGTGCGAAGTTCGTCCTTTGCGTACCAGTGCAGTGTCGCGCTGCCCTCTTCGGCCCCGGCGGGCTCGCGCGGCGTGTCGTGCAGATCTCGGGCCTCGTATAACCACATCACCTGAGACGACCAGCCCGGAGAGTTCATGAATCGTCCCAGAAACGTCCAGTGCTCGGCGGTGAGTCCCATCTCTTCGCGCAGTTCGCGTCGGGCCGCCGCCAGGGGCTCTTCGCCGGGAACGTCAAGGGTTCCCGCGGGTATTTCGAGAACTTCGCGTTCGAAAGTGGCTCGGTACTGGCGAATAAATCCCACCTCGCCGCGATCGTTGATAACCAGGATCGCCACCGCCCCGGGATGCACCGCCACCGAGCGCTCGAACTCTTCGTGGTTGTGCGACACCCGGCGCACTTCGACGTTAAAGACTCTCGACTCGAAGACTGTCTGGGCCCCTTCGACGTGGAAGGAGTCGCTCACAAGGAGCTGGCGACCGTCGAGGGATCGATGATGTGCGGTTCACGGCCTTCCGCGCGCGCGACGGCCGCTTCGATGAGACCTCGAAAGAGCGGGTGAGGTCGATCGGGCCGCGACTTGAACTCGGGATGCGCCTGGGTCCCCACGAAGAACGCGTGACCGGGGAGCTCGACAAACTCCACGAGACGCCCGTCGGGAGAGTTGCCCGAGCAGCGCAGTCCCGCCGCCTCGAACTGGTCGCGGTATCGCGCGTTGAACTCATAGCGGTGGCGGTGTCGCTCGGACACCACGGTCGCTCCGTAGAGTTCGGCGACGATCGATCCTTCGTCGAGCATCGCGGGCCAGGCGCCCAGGCGCATGGTGCCGCCCATGTCGGTGACGTCGTTTTGCTCGGCCAAGAGCGAGATGACCGGCGCGGACGAGGAGTGCGAGAACTCCGTGGATTGGGCGTCGCTCAGGCCCAGCACGTGGCGCGCAAACTCGATGACTTGAATCTGCATGCCCAGGCAGATGCCCAGATACGGAATGTCGTTTTCGCGCGCGATACGCGCCGTAGAGATCATCCCTTCGATGCCGCGCTCTCCGAACCCCCCCGGCACGATGATGCCGTCGAGTTGCGAGATGCGCTCGGCGTCGAGTTCCGAGGGCACCTTTTCTGCCTCGAGGTACACGATCGAAGTGCTGGCCCCGACCGAAAATCCCGCGTGGCGGACCGCTTCGCCCACGCTCAGGTACGCGTCGGGCATCGTGACGTACTTGCCAATGATCCCGATACGCAAGTTGCGCGTCGTGTTGTGGACCCGGCGCACGACCTTCTCCCATGGATTCAGATCGATCGGGTGCTCTTCGAGATCGATCTTCAAGATGTCGCACACCATGGTGTCGAGGCCCTCGTGATGCAACGTGATGGGAATGTCGTAGATGCTGGCTTCGTCCACCGCTGATATCACGGCGTGCACCGGCACGTCGCAGAGCAACGAGATCTTGCGCTTGAGCCCGTCTGAGATGGGCTGGTCGCTGCGGCATACGATCACGTCGGGCTGAATGCCTCGCGAGCGAAGTTCGGTCACCGAGTGCTGGGTCGGCTTGGTCTTGTGCTCGCCCGAGGGCGCCAGGTACGGCACGAGCGTCAGGTGCACGTAACAGACGTTGTCGCGACCCGCGTCTCGGCGAAACTGGCGAATCGATTCGATGAACGGCACGATCTCAATGTCGCCGACGGTGCCGCCGATCTCGACTATCACCACGTCCGCGCCTAACGCCGCCTGGCGGCGTACGCGTTCTTTGATCTCGTCGGTGACGTGGGGTATTACCTGGACGGTCTTGCCCAGGTAGTCACCGCGGCGCTCCTTGGCGATCACGTTGGAGTAAATAGACCCGGTCGTGGTGTTCGAGATCTTCGAGAGCGATTCGTCAATGAAGCGCTCGTAGTGCCCGAGGTCGAGGTCGGTCTCTCCCCCGTCGTCGGTGACGAACACTTCGCCGTGCTCACCGGGGTTCATCGTTCCTGGATCGACGTTCAGATACGGATCCAGTTTGCACATCGTGACCCGAAGGCCGCGGGATTTGAGCAACCGACCCAGAGAGGAGGCCGTGAGGCCCTTACCGAGGGAGCTGGAAACGCCGCCCGTTACAAAGACATACTTCGCCATCAGGCCGCGCTTCTCACGGAACACCATCCTAGCCAGAGCGCTGTGACGCGGTGCGAACCTAGAGAGAGTTTTCGAGCAGTTGTGACGCGAGGGCGAGTGATTCAGTGCTCGCGGCGTCACCGGCGAGCATGCGAGCGACTTCACGAATGCGGTCCGCGCCCTCCACGCGACGAACTCGCGTTTTCGTCGTCGCGTCCTCGACGAACTTTTCGATGACAAAGTGGTGATTCGCGCGAGCGGCCACCGAAGCCAGGTGCGTGATCGCGAGAACCTGTTGGCGGCGCCCCGCTTCGGCCAGGCACTCCCCGATCTGTTGGGCGACTTGACCACCCAGTCCCGCGTCAATCTCATCGAACACGGCCACGACGTCTTGATGCACCGTCTCGAGTGATATAGCCAAGAGCAGTCGGCTCAGTTCACCGCCGCTGGCGAGCGATGAGAGCGGGCCTTCTACCTGCCCAGGATTGGCGCTGAAGAGGATCTGCGCGTCCGCGCCGTCGGTTCCCTCGACCACCAGGCGCACGGTGGCGTTGGCCAGAGCCACTCGGGAGAGTTGACGCGCTACTCGTTCGCCCAAGTCAGCCGCCGCCGCCTCACGAGCGGCGCGCACGTGCTGAGCGGCTGCTCGCTCGCGCGCTTCTAGTTCTGATATCTCCTGATCAATGTGAGTGCGACGCTCTTCGTCCTCGGCCGACCTCTCGACGCTTTCACGCAGGTCGTCCAGAATCGTCAATGCGGAGGCCAAGGTTCCGCCGTATTTACGCGCGACGCGTTGGAGCACGTCCACGCGCTCGTCGAGCTCGGTGATCGCGCGTGGATCGAGCATCTCTGGATTGGCCAGGGCGCTCAGGTCGCGCACGCCTTCACGAGCCCGCACCAGCGCGTCGGCCAGATCGGAGCGAATATCGTCATAGACCGCACCCTCAGGAATAAGTCGCAGGGCGCTAGCGAAACGCGACAGTGCCGCGTCGTCGGCGTCGCCGTCGAACTCTTGGACCGCTTGGGTGAGGGCTTCCTGGCCGTCGCGCAGCGCCGTCAACTTCGCCAGTTCCTCGAGATCATCCGCCAGTTCGCTCGCCGAGGCGACTTTCGCCGCTTCGAGTTCGCCGATTTGAAAGGCGGCGAAATCCAGCTCTCGCTGGCGGGTCGACGGGTCCCCGCCAAAACTGTCGCGCAGGCGGACGGCTTCACGCAGGTGTCGGCGGACCTCGTTGAGGGCCGTGGTGTCGACGTGGCCAGCGGTATCGATGAGCTGCACGATCTCGGCGCGGCTACGAAGCGCCAGCGAGTCGTGCTGGCCGTGAATCACCACCAGCTGGCGGGCCAACGTGCGCAAGGCTTCCGCGCTGGAGGGTGCGCCGTCCACGACGCTGCGAAGACGTCCGCCGTCGCTCATTTCGCGAGACAGCGCCACCTCAGAGCCGTCCGCTCGAACGAAGAGCGCGGCCGCCCGGGTCTGGGCGCCAAGGGCGTGGCGTGTCCCACTCGCCTCTTCACCCAGACACAGACCGAGCGCGTCGAGCAGCAGGGTCTTACCGGCCCCCGTTTCGCCGGTGAGGACGTTGAAGCCGTCCCCAAATTCCAGATTTGCCTCCTCGATGACGCCCAAACGTCGAGCGTGCAGCTCGAGGAGCTGGGCCTTAGGCATGGCCCTCTCGGAGACTTCGTCGCAACCTCATCGCCAGGTCGACGTCACCCGTAGCGGCGACGTGAACGGGCGTGGGGCTCTTGCGCACTTCAATGAACTCGCCCGGAGCGAGCGGTCCGATCGTCTGGCCGTCGGCCACCAGCACGGCGGGCTTGTCGTCGACAAACAGTCGAATCACCCGGTTGTCGGGCACGACGATCGAGCGATCGATGGTGAAGTGGGGCGCGATGGGAGTGAGAATCATCACCGACAAAGAAGCGTCCACCACGGGGCCACCGGCCGAGATGTTGTAGCCCGTCGATCCGGTCGGGGTGGAAACCATGACGCCGTCGGCGGAGTACGTCAGGAACTCGGCCTCGTCGATGAATGTCGTTACCCGGACCATGTGCCCGGGGCTAGCGCGCTCGACCACTACTTCGTTCAGCGCGAACTCCTCTAATCGTTCGTGGGAGACCTTGATCTGCAGGGCCAGGCGTTCGGCCGCGCTGTCGTTGAGGAGTGATCGGCGCACGTGTTCGACGACCTCGTTCGAGGGAACGTCCAGTAAAAAGCCCAGTTGGCCCAGATTCACCGCCACGACGCGCGCGCCCACCGAGTGAGCGAGTCGCGAGGCGCGCAGAAACGTGCCGTCCCCTCCCAGACTCACCACCAGCGTGGTGAGGTCCACCTCGGGTTCTCCGGGTTCGTCAAGAAGGTGCAGGGACGACGTGACCCCCTCTTGGGCCAGCTGCGCGCCAACCTCGTGGGCTAACTCGACCGCGTCGCGGCGGTTGCTGTAGGCAAGAAAGAGGACTTGGCTCGCGGACACTCCGGCCATCGTAGTTACCAACGGTTGCGCCACTCCCGCGAACGTGCGCTACTGCGGAGCGCGCAGACGACGCAGCGGCGGAACGCTCGTCGGGGGACGCTGGCGCGCGGGTAAGTCGCGCAACAGCTCTTCGGTGGCGCGGGTGACCGCGGCGACCGCGACGTCAAAGGCCCCGCTGGTTTTGGCGCTCGGGGCGCTGACTCCGCTCACCTTTCGCACGTACTGGCGTGCGGCCGCCTCAATTTCTTCGGAGCTGGCGGCCGGCTCCAGACCTCGCAGGGTGGTGATGTTTCGACACATGGGAGAAGAGTAGGTCGGCGCGGTACTCTGAGGCGTATCTCGACGAAGGGCCCTCATGAGTGACGTGAACGACTACAACCAGAGCATGATCGAGGAGTTTCGCGCCAATCACGGCCAACTCGGCGGCCGTTTCGCCGGAGCTCCGATGCTCCTATTGCACACCACGGGCGCCAAGTCGGGCGCCGAGCGCGTCAATCCCATGATGTATCTCTCACTTGAGGGACGGCTATACGTCTTTGCGTCCAAGGCGGGCGCCGACACCAGTCCAGACTGGTACCACAATCTGGTCGCCCACCCTGAGGTGCGCGTGGAGCTGGGCGATGAGGTGTTCGAAGCGAGCGCCGCGCCTCTCGAGCGCGCGGAGCGAGACCGGATCTACGCAACCCAAGTGGAGCGCTACCCGGGATTCGGCGAGTATCAGGAAAAGACCGCTCGCGTTATCCCCGTCGTGGAGATCACCCGCCTCTAGTTCGCCAACTTCACGGGCGAAAAGGTGCCGCCGTCGAGGCGTGCGTTAGCACCCGCGAGGCCGGTCGTGCCGGGTGACCCGTCTGATTTCAATTGGACCGTTTGGCGAGCGTACTCATAGAGCGGCCGGTTCTCGTACGTCACTTGGAGGGCGCCGTCGCGCAAACGACGTGTCCCCACGCTCGACGGATCCACCCCCCTTACGAGTGGGGTTGCGTTCGTGAGCACCGGGACCCACGTGGGCGCGCAGTGCGAACAGAGTCGCTTGGAGTACGTGAACACGCTCATGGCGAAGGGGCTGACGTTGGGATCGACCTGCACCGCGAGGACGCGCTCTCCGTGGCGCGGGGCGTCGAGCTCAATGAGCACTCTCCCCGGGTCGCTCTGGCCGTTCCGGGCCGCGACCAGGGTCCAGTACCCGTGCCAGGGAGCAAAAGGCTTCACCGTTTCGGGGTAGTCCTCGCCCAGCGGTCGAAAGGGAGCCGATGAGGGATCAAAGAGATAGAGCGGATGGCCGGCGTAGGTCACCTGTTTTCCGACGCCGGCGCGCGTGATCGTGCCGATCAGGTCTTGGCGCACGCCGGGGCCCGCGAGCGCTCGCAGCGAAGAGGTGAGCGCGGGCCAGTCGTCAGAGGTGACGTCGTTGAGCATGTCGCTCATGGGACCCGTGCACGTCATCTCCCGTGAGCCGTTGGGGTCCAGATCGTACCCGCGAGCCCGGGTGGTGCCGCAGCCGGGGCGTTGGGGTGCGTCCCCGCTGAACTCATAGAGAGGAAATCCCGCCAGCGGCCCGCTCGTGACGTCGAGCACGTTGCCGTAGGCGCTCGAGTGGATCACGCCCAGCGTCACGCCCTTCGTCGGCGAAGGTCGAAACACGATGAACAGCACCACCAGGAAGGCGAACACCACTACCGCAGCGACGCGCACGACGAGTGGGCTCGCCCACGACGGTCTCACGAAATGCGAGAGTGAGCCCGCGTGGGGGTGCGCCGAGCGAGGCCCTTCACCATGGACGCCCCGAAGCCAAATATCCACGCGCTGTTCTTCTCGGTCTCGACCAGGAGCTCGTCCAGGGCGTCCACGAAGAGGTCAATCTCTGTTTCGGAGGCGATCAGCGCGGGCAGCAACTTGATGATGTTGACGTTGTCGGCCGCGACCTGGGTCAAGATGCGGTGGCGTTGGAAGAGGGGAACCACCAGCGACTGGGTGAACAGTGCGGTGCGCGCGGACTCCACGGCGCGCCAACGCCGCTTTAACGCGGGCGTCGACGGTTCGCCGAATTCGATGCCGATCATCTGGCCGCGTCCGCGCACGTCGTGGACGTACTCGTGGCGCTCGCGCAGATCACCGAGCTTCTTGTGCCACATATCTCCCATCGCGGCGGCGTGTTCGACGATCGCATCGTCGTCAAAGACCGAAAGGGTGGCGAGTCCCGCGACCATCGCCAGTTGGTTTCCCTTGAACGTGGTGGAGTGAACCATGGCCCGTTCCATCGAGCTGTACACGCGACGAAAGATCTTGTCGCTCGTCAGCATCGCCCCTACGGGCACGTACCCCCCCGAGAGAGCCTTCGACACGGTGATGATGTCGGGGCGAAGATCGAAGTGCTCGAAGGCGTAGAAACGCCCGGTGCGGCCGATGCCGGTCTGCACCTCGTCACAGATCAGGAGCGTTCCCGCCTCCTCACAGGCGGCCTGTAGGGCGCGCCATACGTCGCCGTCGAGCTCGTAGACACCCTTGCCCTGGATCGGCTCGATGATGAAGGCGGCCACGTCGCGGCGCTGCAGTTCTCGCTTCAGAGACTCGACGTCGCCGAAAGGGATCTCCACGGCGCCGGCGAGCATGTCGCCGAAGGGTTTTTTGAACCCCGGGGAGCCATTGAGGGCGAGGGCTCCCATCGTGAGACCGTGATACGCGTGGGCGTGATAGGCGATGCGCGCTCGTCCGGTGGCGGCGCGGGCGAACTTGATCGCCGCCTCCACTGCTTCGGCGCCGGAGTTGCAGAAGTAGACCCGCTCAATCTGGGCGGGGCTGCGTCGCACGAGTTCTTCGGCCAAGATTCCTGGCAGCAGCGCGCAGTCCATCTGGGCCATGTTGGGAAGATCCGCGTCGAGCGCCTGATGCAGGGCATCGCGCACCACCGGGTGATTGCGCCCGAGGGCGAACACGCCAAAGCCGCTCAGGAGATCGAGATACGACGCGCCGTCTTCGTCGTAGAGGTAGCAGCCCTCGCCGCGCGCGTAGAAGCGGTCAAAGCCAAGGGTCGTGATCACCTTGGTGAGCTGAGGATTCATGTACCGGGCGTGCAGCGCGAAGTTTTCGCCGTCTCGCGAGGCCAGCAGCTCCGACAGGTTGAACGACATCACTCTCCTTACGCCGTCTCTAAATCTAGGTCCCCCCGGCCCGCAGGGAACTCACACGAAATCAGAGCGGTCCCCCGTAGTCTCTCTGGCGTGGTGGTGTTCTTGGCTCTGACGTCGTCGTGCCTCTACGCGCTCTCGAGCGTCTGTCAGCGCCTCGGCGTCGAGGCGGGGTCCGGTGCGAAGGATCGAGGGGGGCTCATTCACCAGATGCTGCGCCGCCGGATCTGGATTGTGGGATCCGTCGTCATGACCCTGGGCTACCTCGTCCAGGCGGTCGCCCTGCACCTCGGCTCGGTGATCGTGGTCCAGCCGCTCATGGTGAGTGAGTTGCTGGTGGTCGTCTTCGTGCTGTGGTTTTGGTACGACACCCCCTGGCGCGCCCGCGACGTCGTCTCGGTGTTGGCGGCCGTGGCGGGTCTCGCGATCTTTCTCGCGGTCGCTGCGCCCGATGGGGGGACGAGCTCGCCGCACGCTACGCGCTGGATCGTGGCGAGCGTCGTCGTCGCCGGGGTGGCGATTGTTTTGGTGTCGTTGGGCACGCGCGGCCCCGACTGGTGGCGCGCGCTCTTTTTGGGCATGGGCGCCTCGGTGGGGTTCGCCTACCTGGCGCTGGTGACCAAGTCGCTCACGGGTGTTCTGCTCCACGACTGGGCCCACGCCCTCATTTCCTGGCAGCTCTACGCGCTGGCCTTCGTGGGGCTGACTTCCTTCGTCGTGATGCAGTACGCCTTTCGCGCGGGATCGCTGGCGGTCTCTCAGGGCGCGCTGATTCTGACCAATCCCATCGTGTCGATCGTTCTTGGCGCGGTTCTCTTCCACGAACGACTCCGTTCCGGGGCGCTTGCCACCACCGTTGAAGTTCTCTCTCTTGTGGTGTTGGTCGCGGGCGCCGTGAGCTTGTGCGCCTCGCCGTCGATCGTGGGGGTCTATGACGAAGACCCCGACCGACACCTCCTCGCCGGCCGGGGCCGTTACGCGCGGCGCCACCAGCGAAGCGCCTAGGACCCTCAACTTCTGAACACGGAGCACCCTCGCCGGTAGGCTTCCTCCAATGATTCTGGACTCCCTCGAGGGCCCGTCGGACTTATCGGCGCTGTCGTATCCTCAGCTCGACGCCCTCGCCCAGGAGATTCGTGACCTCATTATCTCTACGGTTACCGCCACGGGCGGGCACCTCGGTTCGAACCTCGGCGTCGTGGAACTCAGCATCGCGCTGCACCGGGTCTTCGATTCTCCTTCGGACGTGTTGCTCTTCGACACCGGGCACCAGGCCTACGCGCACAAGTTGCTCACCGGGCGCCGCCGGCGGTTTTCGAGTCTGCGCCAGCGCGGCGGACTATCGGGCTACCCCAACCGCGCCGAGAGCGCGCACGACTGGATCGAGTCGAGCCACGCCTCCACCGCTCTCTCCTATGCCCACGGCCTCTCAGTCGCCCTCGAGCGCCGCGGGGAGCTGGCCGGGCACGGCGGAAGTCGCCACGTGGTGGCCGTGGTCGGAGACGGATCGCTCACCGGTGGCATGGCCTACGAGGCGCTCAACAATCTCGGCCACGCCAACCAGCGCGTGGTCATCGTGCTCAACGACAACGGACGTAGTTACGCGCCCACCGTCTCGAAGCTGTCCGAGTCGCTCACCTCGCTGCGCCTGAATCGGACCTACGTGAGCGTGCGCGAGGGGGTGCGCCACTTGGCGCCGCACCTGCCCAAAGCCGGTCGGGCGGGACTCGCCGGACTGCACGGTATGACCGTGGCCGTGCGCGACCTCGTGACCCCGGGCACTTTCTTCGAGGACCTCGGTGTGCGCTACGTAGGACCCATCGACGGGCACAACGTCGAGAACCTCGAAGCCACGCTGCGCAACGCCGCACTGTGGGATGGGCCCATCGTGGTGCACGTCCTCACCGAAAAGGGCCGCGGGTACGAACCGGCCACCACCGACCGACTCAAAATGCACGACTTCAAGCTGCGCGCGGCTCCCCTCGACGATCAACCGGTGCCCGAGTCCTTCACCGTCGCCTTTGCGAACTCGCTGATCACGTTGGCGGACCTCGACGATCGGATAGTGGCCATCACGGCCGCCATGGCCGAGCCCACCGGTCTGATTCGCTTCCAAGAGCGATACCCCACTCGGTTCTTTGACGTCGGCATTGCCGAACAGCACGCCGTCACCGCGGCGGCGGGCATGGCCATGGGCGGGCTCAAACCCGTGGTGGCGATCTACTCGACGTTCTTCTCGCGCGCCTTCGACCAGGCCAACCTCGATGTAGGACTGTTAAACCTGCCCGTGGTGTTCGTCTTTGATCGGTCGGGTATCACCGGCGATGACGGGCCGAGCCATCACGGCCTCTTGGATATCGCGCTGTGCTTGGCCATACCCAACATGACGATCTTCGCCCCCTCGAGCGCTCAGGAGATCCCGGGCATGCTCGCCGACGCGCTGTCCCTGGAGGGACCCGCGGCCATCCGGTTTCCCAAAACGCTGCCCACACCATTTGACGGTCAGAGCGGCATCGGCCTTCACGCGCGCGAGGTTCAGCGAGGGGACGGCTCGCTGTGCGTGCTCGCGCTGGGCAAAATGGCCGCCTCGGCGTACGAAGCGCTCTCGCTGCTCGGCGAGGACGCGACGCGAATCACGCTCTATGACGTGCGAATCCTGCCTCCCGATCCCGAGATGATCGACGATGCGGTGCATCACCAGCGCATCATCACCATCGAAGACGGGACGAGGCACGGCGGAGCCGGCACGCTCATGGTCTCGGCGGTGCGCGAGCGAGCCCAAGATCTCCACCTCGCAGTTCCCACTACGCGCATTCTCGGCGTGCCGCGCGCATTCCTCGACCACAACAAGCCCGACGCGCTCTTAGGGGAACTGGGACTCGATCCCCCCGGTATCTCCACGGCCCTGCGTCGACTCCTCAACGATGAGCCCGAGTTCCCTCCGGCGCTGCCGCTCGCACCGCGCGGAACGTTTTTGGACCACGACACTCTCACCTCGAAGGATTAACGCGCGACGCAGTTCGCGCGCGAACTCGTTCGTAATCGCAGGTTGTAGGGCATATCACGCGACCAGGAAAAAACAGCGACTGATAGGTTGCTAGGGAGAAGTTGTGCAAAGGGAGTCGCCACGGTGTCGAGCAGAATGGCGCAGACGATGAGCAGTTTGTGGGGTAGCTCCGCCTCCGACCACTTCAGCGTGCGCTCGCGCCAGGAGAACTTTCCCGTCGCTACGCGCCTGTTGCCCCGTGCCGAGCGCGAGCATCTCATGGCCATCTACGCCTTCGCTCGCCTGACTGACGACATCGGGGACGAGGCGCAGGGCGACCGCTTGGCGCTGCTGGATTGGCTCGACGACGAGCTCGATCTAGCCTTTGGCGGCGAAGCCATCCACCCCGTCTTTCAGCGCCTCACGCCCATGATCGAGGAGTTAGGCCTCACGCCCGAGCCCTTTCGCGCCCTGATCGAAGCCAATCGCGTCGACCAGCGCGTTACCCGCTATCAGACCTTCGACGATCTGGTGGGGTACTGCATGCTCTCGGCCGCTCCCATTGGCCATCTCGTGCTTTCGGTCTTTCACGCCTCAAGTCCCGAGCGCGTGGCCCTCTCCGACAAGATCTGTGTCGCCCTCCAGGTCGTCGAGCACCTCCAGGACGTGGGCGAAGACGCCCGGGCGGGCCGGGTATATCTGCCCCTCGAGGATCTGGCGCACTTCGGCTGCGAGGTGGACGAGCTCAGCGCGTCCTCGGCCGGTCCGGGGCTTCGCCGCGTGGTCGCTCACGAGGCCGAGCGCGCCCGGGTGCTCTTGTGCGAGGGGGCGCCGCTCGCCGCGACGCTGCCGTTTCGTGCGCGCATCGCCGTCGAGGGCTTCGTGGGCGGTGGGCGCGCGGTACTTGATGCCCTGGCCAAAGCCTCCTACGACGTGCTGGCGACGTCGTGCACGCCGAGCAAGCGAGTTCTTTTTAGGTACATCGCGAGCTCCCTCGCCGGCACGGCGGGTGGATCGTGAACGTCGACGCCGCCTATGAATGGTGCGAACACGTCACGCGCAAGGAAGCCAAGAACTTTGCGTACGGCATTCGTCTCTTGCACCCGCCCGAGCGCCGGGCGATGTCGGCCGTCTACGCCTTGGCGCGGCGTATTGACGATATCGGCGACGGCGACGCCTCGCCCGACGCCAAACTGGTCTCGCTGCGGGCCTTGCGCAAAGAGATCGACCCCATCGATCCCGAGACGACCGATCCGGTTCTGATCGCCCTGCGGGACGCCCAGTCGAGGTACGACCTGCCCATGAGCTGCTTCGGCGAGATCATCGACGGCTGTGAAATGGACGTGCACGGCACGCACTACGAAACCATCGACGATTTGGTCAAGTACTGCCGCAACGTCGCGGGGTCCGTGGGCCGGCTCACCTTGGGCGTTGTGGGATCTAAGGACCCCGAGCGCGCGGCGCCGCTGGCCGACTCGTTAGGCGTGGCCCTGCAGTTGACCAACATCGTGCGCGATGTGAGGGAGGATCGCTCGCTCGGGCGCGTCTACATTCCCCGCGCCGACGCGCTGCGCGTGAACTGCCCCGCGGACTTAGACGGCCCCGCGAGTTCGGTGGCGCGCCTGGTGGAGTACGAGTGTGGTCGAGCGGAGCGATGGTTTCACGAGGGCCTTCAGTTACTCCCTCTCTTACACGGCCGCGGTCGAGCCTGCGTGGGGGCACTCTCGGGCATCTACTACCGGCTCCTGCGGCGCATCGAGGCCAACCCCCTCGCCGTAACCTCGAGCCGCGTTTCAGTTCCGACCCACGAAAAGGTGACCGTCGCGCTCCAGAGCCTGCTGGCTGCGCGGTCATGACCAAGCGCGTCGTGATTGTGGGCGGCGGCCTGGCCGGGGCGAGCGCGGCCTTCACCCTCGCCGACGCGGGACTGGCGGTCACGCTGCTAGAGCGCCGTGGGCACCTAGGGGGTCTCACGACGTCGGTCGAGCGAGACGGGTACTCCTTTGACAATGGCCAGCACGTGTTTCTCGGCTGCTGCAGCGCGTACCGGAGCCTGCTCGAACGCGCCGGGCTCAGCGAGCACGTCTACCTCCAGCCTCGCCTCGACATGCCCGTGGTGGCGCCGGGAGGCGTGCGGGGTGCGATTCGACGCAGCGCACTGCCCGCGCCTCTGCACTTAGCGGGCTCGCTCCTGAGTTATCGCCTGCTCAGCTGGCGCGAGCGTCTCTCGCTCTTGCCGGCGGTGATCTCGCTGTCGCGCCTGAAGCTCGGCGACCCAGCCCTCGACACGCTCACCTTTGGCTCCTGGTTGCGTCGGCACCACCAAAGCGACAGGGCGATTGCGCGTCTGTGGAATCTCATCGTCCTGCCGACTCTCAACGTCGGCGTCGATGAGGCGTCGCTGGCCCTCGCCGCCCAGGTCTTCCAGGTCGGCTTCCTTTCGGCGAACGACGGCGCGGATGTCGGCTGGTCGAGGGTCCCCCTGATTCAACTTCACGGTACGGAACTCGCTCGCGCACTAAGCGACGCGGGAGTTGAGGTTCGCCTCAACACCAACGTGCACTCGCTTCAGCCTCGCGCCCGAGGTGGAGTGAGCATCGTGGCGAACGAAGAGACGCTGACAGCCGACGCGGTCGTGGTGGCGACGCCCGCGCGGGTGGCGGCGTCGTTGGGCGTGTTGGACTCCGACCGGGCGGCGTCGTTGGGTGCGTCGCCGATCGTGAACGTCCAGTTCGTGTTCGACCGCAAAGTGACCGACCTGGACATGGCCGCGTGCGTGGACTCGCCGGTGGAGTTCATCTTTGATCGCAGCGACGCAGCCGGCACCCGCAGCGGACAGTGCCTGGTGGTGTCGCTCTCGGGGGCGTCGCACTACATGGGCGTGGGTTCGAGTGAGCTCATTCCTCAGTTCCTCGACGCGCTCGCCGAGCTCTTTCCCCTGGTTCGTGAGGCGCACGTCCTTAGTGCCGTGGTGACGCGCGAAGCCACGGCCACGTTTCTCGCTGCTCCCGGCGTGGAGGGCATTCGCGCCGGGATCGCGTCCCAAATGCCCGGCGTGCTCGTAGCGGGCGCCTGGTGCGATACGGGTTGGCCCGCCACGATGGAAGGGGCCGTGCGCAGCGGCGCCGAAGCCGCGTCGGGCGTGCTGAGCCTTTTTTCAGACACGATTCGCGAGCAACCCTCCAAGCGCGAAAGCGTTACGTCGTGACCTTGGCTGATTCTCTCTCTCGTGAGGACAACGAGGTTCAAGCCCTCGAGATCCTCAAGCACGCGAAGTCCGTGGTCGCCCCGGCCCTCACCCGGGTCACGCGTCGCCTCGGCGACGAGCTCACTCCCCTTATCGATCACCACCTCGTCATAGGCGGCAAGCACGTGCGCGCCTGCCTCGCCCTACTCTCGGCCGAGGCGGCCGGAGCTCGCGATGACGTCGGGTTCGCCGGCGCACTCGCCATCGAACTGGTCCACAACTTCTCCTTGATCCACGACGACATCATCGATCGCGACCTCGAACGACGCCACCATCCCACGGTGTGGGCCGCCTTTGGAGCGGGACCGGCCATCATCGCGGGCGACGCGCTTTCCACCCTGGCCTTCCAAGTACTGCTCGAGGACTCGAGCGAGCACCGCCTCGCCGCCTCGGCGCGCCTGGCCAGCGCGACCCAGGCCATGATCATCGGCCAGGCCCAGGACGTGGCCTTTGAGAGTCGCGACTACCTCAGCGTCGAGGAGTGCCTGGAGATGGAGGCCGGAAAGACCGGCGCGCTGCTCTCGTGCGCCGCCTGCATCGGGGCGATTCTGGCGGGCGCGTCGTCCCTCGTCGTCGACGCCCTCGCCTCCTACGGCGCACACCTGGGCTTCGCCTTCCAGGCCGTCGATGACCTGCTCGGGGTATGGGGTGACCCCGCGGTGACCGGCAAGCCCGTCGGCAACGATTTGCGCATGCGAAAAAAGACCCTGCTGATCGCCATCGCCAACGCCAAGGGCTTCGACGTCTTTGACGGCGAGGGCGGCGATCTCAGTGACGCCGAGGTGGCCGAGGCGATGGTGCTGCTCGAAGAGTGTGGCGCCCGATTCGAAGCGACCGAGATCGCCGAGCGCGAGTTGCGAGCCGCGCTCGAGGACTTAGAGAGTGCGCCGTTGGATCCCACCGCGCGCGACAAACTTGCCGTCGTCGCGCGCTACGTCGTGGAACGCGACCAGTGAGTGAGTTCGTGCGCGCGAGCGCCCTCGACGACGACGATCCGCGAGGGGCTCCGTCACCGTCCTTTGAACGCGACATCAAGAACTCGCTCAAGAACGCCGTGGACGCGTTGGTCGCGCTCCAGAGCGAAGAGGGCTGGTGGAAGGGCGAGCTCGAAACGAACGTCACGATGGACGCCGAGGATCTCTTGCTGCGCGAGTTCCTGGGCATTCGCACCCAAGAGCAGACCGACGCCGCGGCCAAATGGATTCGCTCGCGCCAGCGCGACGACGGTACGTGGGCCAATTTCTTTGGTGGTCCCGCCGACCTGTCGACCACGATCGAGGCCTACGTTGCGCTTCGCCTGGCGGGCGACTCTCTCGATGACGAGCACTTAGTTCGCGCGCGCGAGTACATCGTCGGCGCCGGCGGCATCGAACGCAGCCGCACCTTTACGCGCATCTGGCTGGCGATGTTTGATCTGTGGCCCTGGGCGGAGTTGCCCGTCGTGCCCGCCGAGCTGGTCTTCGTACCCCGGCGCGTGCCCTTAAATATCTACGACTACGCCTGCTGGGCCCGCCAGACCGTGGTGGCCCTCACCATCGTGAGTCACTACCGACCGACCCACCAACTGAGTTTCGGGGTCGAGGAACTCAAGTGCGGCACGCCGCGCCCGCGCGAATCGATCCGCACCTGGGCCGGCCGCTTCCTCGCCGTGGACAAGGTGCTCCACATCTATGAGCGACACCCACTAAAAATCCTCCGTCGCGCCTCGTTGCGCCGCGCGGAGCGCTGGATTCTTCAGCGCCAGGAGGCCGACGGTTCTTGGGGAGGGATCCAGCCGCCCTGGGTGTACTCGCTCATCGCGCTGCGCCTGCGCGGGTACGGGTTGGACCATCCCGTCATGCGCGCGGGCATCAGCGGCCTCGACGGCTTTACCATCGTCGACGATCAGGGCCGTCGACTCGAGGCCTGCCAATCACCCGTGTGGGACACCGCGCTCGCGGTGACCGCCTTGGCCGACGCCGGTCTCTCCCCCGAGGATCCGGTGCTGCGATCAGCGGCGCGCTACTTGCTCGGTGAAGAGATCACGACCCCGGGCGACTGGTCGCTGCGCCGCCCCCACGTAGAGCCGAGCGGCTGGGCCTTTGAGTTCCACAACGACAACTACCCCGACATTGATGACGCGGCCGAAGTGCTCCTGGCCCTGGCGCGCACCGCCGAACCGCTCCAGGGCGCGGAGCGGCGCGGGCTGAACTGGATCGTCGGTATGCAGTCGCGCGACGGCGGTTGGGCGGCCTTCGACGTCGACAACGTTCAAACGCTGTGCCGCGAACTTCCCTACTGCGACTTTGGCGAGTTGATCGACCCCTCCAGTGCGGACGTCACCGCCCACGTGCTCGAACTGCTCGGCACGCGTACGGAGTTTCGCGAGGTGATCGAGAACGGCGTGACCTGGTTGTTGCGCAATCAAGACGACGACGGCTCGTGGTTTGGCCGTTGGGGCGCCAATCACGTCTACGGCACCGGCGCGGTGATGACGGGGCTCATCGCTACGGGAATGTCCCCTCAGCACCCCGCATTGCGCCGCGCGGTCGCCTGGCTCGAGGCTCACCAGAATCCCGACGGGGGCTGGGGCGAGGACCTTCGCTCCTACGCCGACCCGTCCTGGAGAGGACGGGGCCACTCCACGGCCAGCCAGACCGCGTGGGCGCTCCTGGGCCTCTTGGCCGTGCGCGAGAACTCCGAATCACTTCAGCGCGGCATGGCCTATCTCATCGACACCCAGCACGACGATGGGACCTGGGATGAGCCCTGGTTCACCGGGACCGGATTCCCGGGTTTCTTCTACATCAACTATCACCTCTATCGCCAGGTGTTTCCGCTGATGGCGCTGGGCCGGTACATCACGAGGGGGAACGACAACGGCTGAGCTAGAGGTCCTGGCACCGTTGCGAATTGAGTCGATCGCCTTTGGCGGCGCCCACACCGTCATCGGCACCGGTCGCGAAAAGGCCGAAAAGTCCGGGGCCAAGCTGGCCGCCCGACTCGAGGCCAGCACCGCCGTGGCCCTGGTGGGCGTGGCGGGAGCCCTCGCGCCGACCCTCTCGGTGGGGGACTTGGTGGTGGCGAGTGAGCTGCGCAGCACCGAGTCGAGCACCGCGCGCGAACTTCCCGGATCCGCCCTGCTCAGCGCCGAGATTCGCCGGGCGCGCGCCGGCGTGCACCACGGGCCGCTCGTGAGCTCACCGCGATTCGTGGCCGGCGACGAGCGGGCCCATCTGGCTGCGTCAGGGGCGTTGGCCGTCGATATGGAGTCGTCCTGGGTGATGGACTACCTGCCCCATCATCCCCTCGCGGTGGTGCGCGCCATCTCCGACACGAGCACCACTGGTCCGGTGCGCGGAGGTCTTCGCGCCCTGGCCGCGCTCTCCCACGCCCGCGGTCCTCTCCAGCGTTGGGCCAAGGCCTGTGGTGAGCACGAGGTGATCCTGGCCTCGCCGCGATCGTTTTGCGCGGGGGTCGTACGGGCGATCGAGACCGTCGAAGCCGCGCTCGCCCAGTTCGCCTCGCCGATCTACGTGCGCCGCCAGATCGTGCATAACCAACACGTGGTGCGCGATCTGGAACGTCGCGGGGTGATCTTCGTTGACGAGATCGCCGACGTACCCGAGGGCGCGGTCGTGATTCTCGCCGCGCACGGCGTCTCTCTCGAAGTCCGCGCCCAGGCCTCTGCACGTACTGATCTCACGGTGATCGACGCGACCTGTCCCCTGGTCGCCAAGGTTCATACGGAGGCCCGCCGCTTCGCCGCCCAGGACTACAACATCGTGCTCATCGGGCACCGCGAGCACGAAGAAGTCCAAGGCACCCTCGGTGAGGCTCCGGATCGCATCGTCCTGATCGAATCGATCGACGACGTCGCTGCGCTCGTCCTCGACGAACGACCACTGGCCTACCTCACCCAGACCACTCTCGCCACCGACGAGACCGCGGCGATCGTCGACGCCCTTCGCGAGCGTTTTCCCGCCATCGTGGGCCCCGCTACCGACGACATCTGCTACGCCACCCAGAATCGCCAAGAAGCCGTGCGCTCCATTGCGCGGCGCTGTGACCTGATGTTGGTGGTGGGATCGATGAACTCATCGAACACCGCCCGCTTGGCGGAGGTCGCGTTGCGCGAGGGCTGTCGCGCGCAGCTCATTGAAGACGCGGATGCCCTTGAACTGAGTTGGCTCTCAGACGCGCGCAGCATCGGGGTGAGCGCGGGAGCGTCGGCGCCCGAGTCCTTGGTTCAAGACGTCGTGGGGGCGCTCGCGTCGCTCGGACCGGTGCGCTTAAGCGAAGAACGTACCGTCCAAGAGACCGTGCACTTCTCGCTTCCGACTAGGGTACGGTAATGGCCGTTCCTCTTCGCCAAAACCTCCGTATTGGCACGTATCTGATGAAGCACCGTCTGAAGAAGACGAAGTTCTACCCCTTCATCGTTGAAATTGAACCTCTCTTTGCCTGCAACCTGGCCTGCCCGGGATGCGGAAAAATCCAGTACCCCACCGAGATCCTGCGCAAGCGCCTCTCGGTCTCGGACGTGCTCAACGCCGTGGAGGAGAGCGGCACCCCGATGGTGTCCATCGCCGGAGGGGAGCCGCAGCTGCACCCCCAGATCGCCGAGATCGTTTCGGAGCTCATCAAGCGCAAGATCTACGTGTACCTCTGTACCAATGCGATTCTCCTCGAGCGTCGTCTGGAGAAGTTCACGCCCTCGCGCTACTTCTCGTGGGTCATCCACATGGACGGCCTCCAGGAGCGCCACGACCAGGCCGTTAATCGTCCCGGCGTCTTTGACGAAGCGGTCAAAGCCATCAAGGCCGCCAAGGCCAAGGGTTTTCGCGTGTGCACGAACTCTACGTTCTTTAACACCGATCACCCCAAGACCGTGCGCGACGTACTCGACTTTCTCAACGACGACCTCAAGGTCGACGCGATGATGATCTCTCCCGCCTTTGCCTACGAGAAAGCTCCCGACCAGGAGCACTACCTCGGCGTCGAAGCCTCGCGCGAGCTGTTCCGCGAGGCCTTCTCCGAAGGCCACCGCAAGCGTTGGCGCCTGAATCACTCGCCGCTGTTTCTGGACTTCTTAGAGGGCAAGCGCGAGTTCCAGTGCACCGCCTGGGGTATTCCGAGCTACTCCGTCTTTGGCTGGCAGCGTCCCTGCTACCTGATGTCCGATGGCTACGCCAAGACCTATAAGGAACTGGTCGAGACGACCGACTGGTCCAAGTACGGACGCGGGCGCGACGAGCGTTGCGCGAACTGCATGGCTCACTGTGGCTACGAGCCCACGGCCGTGATTGCGACCATGGACTCCTTGCGCGAATCGATTCGCGCGATGATCGGCACGCACTAACCCTCGTCCTGGTCAGGGTTTTCCCCGACCCCGAACTCCTCTGCATCGTCGCGCACGAACAGGCTGCGCGGTACCGTCGGGGTGTGGCACTCGACCCCGAACTTTCCACTGCGCGCGCTCCCAGGGCGCGGCGAGCAATCGTAGGTGAGTTCGGGCGCCTGGTTCGAGCAGCCCACGCGGGCTGGAATAGCGGGAGGCGCCCCTGGCTGGCGGTACTGCTATCGCTCGCCTCGATCGCGGTCGCGCTTCTCATCCACGCGCACGTCGCGCGCCCCGAACTGTGGCGCAGTGGGGACGTCTACGCCGCGCTCCCCCTCTCGACAGAACTCGCGCGACTTCCCATGTCGCTGTTCATGCCCACGGCCTACCTGCCCCTGTGGGGAGCCGTCGCGCAGCTCGCGGTGGTGATCGGGCTCGGCGAGATCATCCTCGGCCGCAGTGCCACGGTGCTGGTCGCTGCCGCCGGGCACTTCGGCTCCACGCTGCTCGCGCGCGTCCTGCTCGATACCCCCCACGTGCATATTCTGGGCCTCACCCCCGCGCTGGCCCATGTTCTGGACACCGGCCCCTCGGGAGCCACCACCGCGGTGGGCGCGTGCCTGCTCGTATCGTTGCGCATGAATCGCGCCGCGTTCCTCTTGTTTCTGGGCCTCGCCATCGCCGGCGTCGTTGCGCCCGGACTGGATGCGCTCGAACACGGCGTCGCACTCTTCGCGGGGCTCAGCGCCGGAGTGATGCTGCGTTGGATGTACCTGCGACCCGCCCGACGAGCGTGGACGGGACCCTACTCCTCGCGCGCGCTGCGCTGGCTGCACCAGCGCCGTCCGGGAATCGTGGCGCTGCGCGAGCGGCGCTAGCTGCCCGAGGTGACCGAGACGCTTTCGCCCGTCGACATCAGTTCCACCCAGGTCTGACCGGGGGTCAGGTCGATGATCCTTCCCTGGGCGTTCTTATAGATCGTGCGCTGGCGCAAATTCGCTCGCGACCACGTGCCGCGTTCAACTCGGCCCTGGCTAAAGACGGCCACGGGGCCGGTGCCCACCAGCTGGGCGTAGGAGTCAATAACGCCCACGCCGCCGACGTAGTTGACGGTCATCACGATCACGTTTTTGGGCGAGAGACGCACTCCCTCGGCACTCACGTCAGGAGCCCCGAAGATCGAGCGGTCCCAGGACTTGGTGGCCGTGTTCCAGTCGTAGGTCGCGGCAAATCCCGATTCGAATCCGACGGTAAAGGCCCTAACGGCGGGGCCCCGGAAGGTCTTCTTGCCCGCGAGGTACGTAAAGAGCGCGGGCGGCGGGCGCGGCTTGCCGTCCTTGGCCATGAGGAGCACCGCGTTGGCGAGCAGATTGTGCGGCGCGGGCCGGCTGGGGTCGCGGTACATGCTGGACCCGGCGTTGGACTGGTCGTAGAGCTTTACCGGGGCGGTCTCGATGCTCTTAACGGCGTACTCCGCTCCCCCGGAAAAGGCGAAGATGCCGCCGATGGGAAAGACGATCTCGCGATCGGTGCGCCGCACCGAGCGCACCGGACCGACGACGGAGGGCACGTGAGAGTTAAAGATGGCGGCCAGTCGGGTAATGCCGCCTTCGACGATCTCTTCGTACACTACGTCGGCGTCTTGAACCCCGAACTGAGGATGCGCTTGGGGAGTGTTGTCGATTTTGATCGTTAGCGCGGAGCGGTTCTTGAGCAGTCTCTTGGGATAGGCCAGACCGGTCAACGGCGCCACCGGTCGAGGTTTCGCAACTACCGGCGTCGTCGTGGTGGTGGTACTCGAGGTGCTCGAGGTCGTAGTCGTCGTGCTCGCGTGGGCGCCGACGGTGAACACGGCGCTCGCGACCAGCGTCAGGGCCGCGATGAGGGGGACTCGACGCCGCATAGGGAGAACTTAGTTCGCCCTCACTCAAAAGTCGGGGCGACCCACGCCGAAGTCAACGTTCACGTCTCGCGGTAGCCCTAACGGCGGGCCTTGGGTGTTCGTTGCATTCGGAGATTTGTGAGGCGTTGTGGTTCTGCGAGCGACGTGCTCGATGCGATCGTCGTAGCATCTGGCAAACGAGGCGGTGCCATGGGTGCAGACAGAGTTCGACTCGCTCGCGCGCGATGGCGCCGCGACGAGCGCGGGGTGGGCATGATCGCCACCTTGGCCGTCGTCGTCACTCTCGGTGTGTTGGTCACGATCGTGATCACAAACGGCACTCCCAGCACACCCCAGACTCACGTCACCGGCGGCGCGGGCGGGTCGACCTCCACGACGGGTTCCAGCAACATCGGCACCGACACCAAGGCGGCGGCGATATCGGGCTGCGTGGGCAACTACAACATCGTCCTTTCGGCGGTGTCGGACTACGAGACGCTCAATGGTGGCCCACCACCCGCGGGCAGCGCCTGGGCGACGTCCGCTACGGG
>DASXFG010000024.1:0-12189 GCA_036489715.1 Acidimicrobiales bacterium
AATGCCCATTACGCCCACCGCCAAGATCTGGATGGACGGCACGCTGGTGGACTGGAACGACGCCCAGGTGCACGTCCTCAGTCACACCCTGCACTACGGCTTGGGCGCCTTTGAGGGCATTCGCGCCTACAAGACCCCCAATGGCGTGGCGATCTTTCGTCTCAAAGAGCACATGCAGCGCCTGCTCAACAGCTGCAAGATTCTGGACCTCGAAGTTCCCTACAGCCTGAAGGAACTGTGTGAGGCGGCCAAGGAGATCGTGCGAGTGAACGACCTCACCGAAGGCTGCTACCTGCGCCCCATCGTCTTTCTCGGCTACGGCGAGATCGGCGTGAACCCCATGGGCGCCCCGGTGCAGACCGCCATGGCCGCCTGGTCGTGGGGCGCGTACTTAGGCGATCACACCGATTCGGGCGCGCGCATGAAGATCTCGTCCTGGGCTCGCCACTATCCCAACTCGATGCCCACCGCGTCAAAAACCATCGGGGGATACGTGAACTCGAGTCTCGCCAAGGTGGAGGCCATCAAGGCGGGGTACGACGAGGCCATCATGCTGGGCACGGACGGGCGGGTGAGTGAGTGCACGGGCGAGAACCTCTTTGTGGTTCGCGACGGCAAGCTCTACACCCCGCCGCCCTCGGGCGCGGGGGCCCTCAGCGGTATCACGCTGTCTTCGATCGTGCGCATCGCCGGAGACCTCGGCTACGAGGTGAACTTTGAGACGCTGCGCCGGGACGATCTATACCTGGCCGATGAGGCCTTCCTTACCGGCACGGCGGCCGAGGTCGTTCCCATCGCCTCGGTGGACGACCGTGTCATCGGAAACGCCAAGCCCGGACCGATCACCTCAGACATTCGCACCACCTACCACCAAGCGGTACGCGGCGAGCGTCCCCAGTACGAGGACTGGCTCGCGCGGGTCTAGGCGGGCTCTGGATCGCCGGCGTTTTGAAGTGAACGGTGAGTTTGGTGCCGAGCGCTCGAGAGTAACCTCATGGCGTGGCCCAACCCTCCTTTTCACCGGTTCCCCTCGCGGGCGAGGTCCGTCCCCTCATGGCGACGGAGATTCCTGAACTAAACCGGATCCCCAAGGCCGGTCTGCAGCGCTCGCCCGTACCGGCGAACGGCACGGGATACGGAACCCCGGCGCCGGGGGAGGGATTCGCCCTCACGATTGCCGCACGCGAGTGCGCGAAGTTGGAGTACGCCAATCACCGCGATGAACACGACGTGGCCATCGGCATTGGTCTGGTGGCGGCGAAACGAGCGAGCGTCATCGTGCGCGGTCCCACCCTCGGGGACGTGCACGTCGCGATGGACTACTTTGGCCTGCGCGACGTTTCTCCGGTGAGCGCCGAGGCGACCATGCCATTCCGGGGCCTCGGACATAGCTACGCGGCCCAGCGCCGCTTCGTCGACGCGGTGCCGCGCGAGAGTCTCATCTCGGGCGCCAATAACGTCGCGACATCCCACTAGCCGCAACGATGCGGAGGTTGACATGAGTTTCGGTCTCACCGACGAGCAACGCAGTTTTCGCGACGTCTTGCACGACTTCGTGGATGCGCGCATCGCCCCCCACGCCGCCCGTTACGACCGAGAGCAGGTCTTTCCCCAAGACAGCTTCGACGCGTGCGTGGAGTTGGAGCTTCCTTCCCTGGGCGTACCAGAGGCCTACGGCGGAGCGGGCGCGGACATGGTGACCCAAGCCATCGCCATCGAGGAAGTCGCCCGAGGGTGCGCCTCCACGGCGGTGACGGTGCTCATCTCCAAACTGGGCATGCTGCCGGTGATGAACTTTGCCTCGGAAGAGATTAAAGCGTCCTACCTGCCGCGTATCGCCAGCGGCGAGATCCAGGCCAGTTACTGCCTCTCTGAGGCGGACGCCGGTAGCGACGTCGCCTCGATGAGTTGCCGCGCCGAGCGCGATGGCGACGACTACGTGCTCAATGGTGCGAAGTACTGGATCACCAACGCGGGAGTCTCCGACGTGTACACCGTGTTCGCCAAGACCGATCCGGGCGCCCGTGGTCGCGGAGTGACGTGTTTCTTGGTCGAGAAGGACTGGGGGCTGGCGTTCCCCAAGCACGAGGACAAGATGGGACTTCGCGCGTCTCCTACGGGCGAGGTTGTTTTAAAGGACGTTCGGGTACCCGCCACGCACCGCATCGGAGACGAGGGTGAAGGTTTCCGCATCGCGATGCACACGCTCGATCGCTCTCGGCCCACTATCGGTGCTCAGGCGGTGGGCATCGCCCAGGCGGCGATCGACTACGCGGGAACCTACATGAAAGGCCGGAAGGCCTTTGGCGCTCCGATCAGTGACCTACAAGGACTGCGCTTCATGCTGGCCGACATGGCGATCCGCACCGAGGCGGCGCGCGCCCTCGTCTATCGGGCGTGCACGGCGATCGACCAGGGCGACCCTGACGGAAATCTAAGCTATCTCGGCGCGTCGGCCAAGTCCTTCGCCTCGGATACCGCGATGAGCGTCACCACCGATGCCGTTCAGTTACTCGGGGGATACGGATTCACCAAGGAGTTCCCCGTGGAACGCTTCATGCGCGACGCCAAGATCACCCAGATATACGAGGGCACGAATCAGATTCAGCGCGTGGTGGTCGCCAATCAACTGCTTCGTTAGTTCTATCCCTAGTGCCACTCCCTCCAGGCTTCATAGATTGACGACCAGTTGACTCGCGTGCTGAGGTGATGGCTTGTGTCACGAAAGCTCGATGTCGACGCGAGGAACGCCTCGTAGCCTCCAGGCAACTCTCCGACAGAGGAGAATGAGAAAGATCACGATGCAGAGCACGGCAAAGACGGTAACAACGATGTCGCCGGCGAGGGCCCGGGCAACCGAACCGGGACTTGGTGCCAGGAACACTCCCTTGGCGATTTTCTGGGTAAGGAGCAGTTCATAGTTGCCCGATGTTTGCACCGAGAACGTCAATTGGCCCGCCGCGGGGAGCCCGTTCGGACTGATGTGGTCGACGCTCCTGTCCAGAAGTGTCGTGAGAATGACGCCGGTAGAGGACCGTCGTATTTCGATTTCGCTCGGCGACATCGACGGGCAACCATAGGGCGCGTTGGTCGCGTGCGTCTGACACCAGGTGAAGACGACCCAGTCTCCACTCTTGAGAAACGAAACCGTCTCGTTGGTCGTAACTTTTGGGCCGTTCGACGCGTACGCATCGACGCGATGAACAATCTGCGTGACGGGGCCGGTTGCGAGTGTCACTGCCCCAAGTAGAAAGACCGCGCTTACCCAGGCGCGTGGGCAGAGTCGGGGCCGCTGTGCTGGCCCGGCGACCTCGGTGATGCGCGGGGTGACGATCCGCTTTCGTTGCGCGAGCTCTGACGCGGATACCAACAGAGCAACGAACATGAATGCAACGGCGAACGAGAGGAATCCACGAGTCTGGATCGCCACCGCAGACAAATATGGACCTCGCGTGGTGGGAATAGTCGAACCGTGGTTGTCGAAGAAATATTGGTGGGTCCAACTGTTGTAGCCGGGTTGTCCTGGGGCGCTCCTGAAAAGCTGCACGGATCCGGTGAGGAGAAATCCGGTCCCGAGGACGCTCACCACTCCGGCCAGCCATCTGGGAAGAATGCGAAGATACGACCAGCCGAGCGGCAACCTTTTCCCGTGGGTTATCGCGACCAGCGCGACGCTGAGAAACACTCCCGCTATGCCGAAGGCAAAGAATGGCGCAAAGATCCAATCCGGCATGGTGAACCGCGGGCTAGCCCAGGTGAGCCCCCAAATGGCAATACCGGCGACGAGGCCGCCAGTTGCCATGATCGCAATCACTTGGAGGCACACCGTCGATACTCGCCATGCGGGGTACGACATAGATAGACGAGACGGATGCGGAGCGGACATGTACGTCAGCTACTCGCGGCCATCACTGCAAGGAAAGCGTTTAACTGTGTGACCGGTGCTCGCGCCGATATTGGGAGCATCTCGTGAAACCCATCGGAGCATTCAATCATTTTCTCACGAATTCTGAATGGGACATCACGGGTCGCCACCTTGTTGCTCTGCTGACGTAGGCGAGTCCAGTGGCTCAATCAGCGTTTCCTGTCCGTAAAGGCGTACCATGACCAGAGCACGAGGAGAGCCCATGAATGAACACTCGCAGTCGATCGACATCAGCGCGTCGCCCGAAGAGGCCTTTCGCTCGGTGAGCGACCTGCCCGCGATGGGCCAGTACTCGCCCGAAAATACCGGCGGGGAGTGGATTAACGCGTCGGGACCAGCCCTCGGTGTCAAGTTCAAGGGATCCAACGCTCACGGGCGACATTCCTGGACGACCACGGCCACCATTGTTGTGTTCACGCCACCGAGCGCGTTCGCCTTTGAGATCACGGTGGGGCCGGCCAAGGTGTCGCGCTGGTCGTACGACATTGAATCGACACCGACGGGATGCCGCGTGAGCGAGTCGTGGATCGACCGGCGTGGGGCCATCGCGAGGTGGGCGGCCAAGAGGTCAATGGGAAAAATTGACCGAGCCGAATTCACCGTCCAGTCGATCCGCGAGACACTGGAGAATCTCAAGTCGCACCTCGAGCGTGCCTAGTTAAATGGACCCGCGCGAATGACCCTCGCCATCTTGGTCGTCGCGATCCTTCTGCTAGTCGCGGTTTTTTACTGGTCCGGACGCTACGGCGACCGCAAGCGAAGTGCGGGCACTTCGCTCAAACGAGGCGTTCGCTCTCACACCACCGCACGCGGGCAGGCCAAGAAGTCGTACCCGTCTCGCGAGGACGCGCTATCGCACTCGCGCGACGGGATGAGCGCGTACCAGTGCGACACGTGCGGGAAGTGGCATCTGGGCCACTAGCCATTACGGCCCTGTCGTGGTAGTAGAAGTCGTCGTCGTCGTGTTCGAAGTTTCGGGCACGGGGAACGTGCCCACGAGCGCACCGCTGGCGAGATTCATCTCCGTAAGCGATCCAGTTCCTGAACCCGGGGTGGGACTATTAGCCCCCGTGCGGCTGGCCACCCACAGGTCGTTACCCGATACCGCAAAGGCGGAAAGCTGGCTGAAGTAGTACGGACCATTCGTATTGCACATGTCCCAGTACGGAGTCCCCGTGGTGGCGTCCACGCTCGTGACCATCGGACTCGATCCGTAGGGAGTGGCGAGGTAGACGTCGCTACCCGCCGCGATCACTGCTCCCGGATCGGCGAAGCCGTACTGGGCTTCGGAGTCGGTGTAGGTCGCGATCACGGAACCGTTGGCCGCGTTGATCTCGGTTGCGGAGTTCGTCGCGCTGTCGGAGACCCACACGCGTCCCGAATCGACGGCGATGCCGTCGGGACCTCCAAGGCCCTGACCAGTCACCACCCGCACCAGATGTCCGTTGAGCATGTTGACCTCGGTCACCGAGTCGCTCGCCCGGTCGGCCACGAAGGCGTCGGGGCCGTAGGTCGCCAGTGCCGCCGACCCGCGAAAGTTGAATTGGGATCCGGAGATCACCGAGATGAGCGCCCCGTTGTGGGCGTTGAACTCAGTGATTGAGCCGACGGATGCACCCGCGTTCAGTACCAGTACTCGGCCACCCGTCGCGGTGATGGCGACGGGGTGATTGAAGTGGTACTTGGAGCCGAAGACGATGCGCACGAGTTCTCGGTTGGCCGAAATCTCGCTGACCGAGCCCACGGAGTTGGCCACGAAGATGTCGGATCCGTAGCTCGCGATCGCGACCGGACGAGAGATGCCGTAGGGGCCCGAAGTGAGAGACGCGACCCACGAGCCGTTGGCCGGATTGATCTCGCTCACCGAGTTGCCATTCTCGTTGGCGACCCACAGGTGTCCGGCGCTGAAGGCGAGACCGACCGGGTAGTCGAACTCCTTGCCCGAGGTGAGGCTGGCGGCGCTCGACGTGCCAGGAAGGACCCACGCGCCACTTGCTCCTACGACCAAAGCGCTCAGGACTGTCGCAAGACTCAATCGAGCACGCATCTCGAGAATCCTACGAGCAGATTTGAACCGCAGTTAGTTCTTTGTAGTGGTCGTAGTCGGCGTCGTGGTGGTCGTTGTATTCGTTGACGAATGCGCCGCGCTGGTCGCTCCCGGGACGCTGCACGTGGTCGAGGTGTTCGCGGGGGGCTCGCCCTTACTCAGGGCGATGGCGGATTCGATCATGCATTTCATGATGGGACCCGCCACTTGCGCGCCGGTGACACTCGACCCTTGGAAGGGAACACTGACCGCGACGGCCACCACCGGATCGTTCGCGGGGGCGAAGGCGATCATCCAGTCGTCCGTGTCGTTGGAGAGATTGTTTCCAACTTGGGCCGTCCCTGTCTTGGCGGCTACGTCATCCGCGGGCAGAAATCCGACTAAGGCCGCGGTGCCCTCGGTCACGACCTTCTCCATTAGCGGCACCACCTGGGCGGCCTGGGTTTCTGTCAAGGGAGCCTTCCAGACAGAGTCCTTGTAGCGACTAATCGTTGCTCCGTCTGGTCCTTGGACCGAGGCCAAGAGGTGAGGGGTCATGATTTTGCCCCCATTAGCGATGCCCGCGGCCACCAGCGCATTCTGCAACGCCGTTGCCTGCACGTCTTCTTGCCCGATGGCCGAATAGGCAAGGAACGGCGGATTCTTTGCGAGGTTGGATTCGGTCGGAAAGAACGACGCCACCGCACCGGGGAGGTCAATCGGCGGGACCTGGTTGTAGCCAAAGGAGTTGGCTATGGCGGTGAGATCCTGCGCCCCCAAGTCGATGCCGAGAAGGCCGTAGCCCGGGTCGCACGATTGGGGGAGCATCTCTTCAACAGTTCCACCGCAGGTCTCGCCGCCATCGTTATAGAGGAGATGGTTTGTGTCGGGCAGTTTCGTGAAAGCGGCGACCGGGTAGTACTTGGTGAGCAACGAAGGCTTGTACTTCACCACTCCGGCCGTGGTTATGACCTTGAAGGTCGAACCGGGAAAGATCGTCTGCTGCGTGGCGACCAGTCCCAGGGGCGGATAGCCGTGGGCGTTGTTCTTGTTGTCTTTGATCCACGCCGCTTTCTGCACCGACGTACTGATTGACGTGAACGGAGTGGG
Source organism: Acidimicrobiales bacterium (assembly GCA_036489715.1). Lineage (GTDB taxonomy): Bacteria > Actinomycetota > Acidimicrobiia > Acidimicrobiales > RAAP-2 > RAAP-2. The sequence goes on from DASXFG010000024.1 coordinate 7,062, forward strand.
GTTGTACGTGGGGTTCGAGAACATCGCCTCGATCGCTCCCGTCTGGGGCTTAATCACGACCACGGAACCATCAGCGTGCGCGAGGTTGAGTTCGTAGCGGGCGATCTTTTGCAGGGTGGGGACGAGTGTGAGGGTGATCGAGTCGTCACCTTGAGTCGGCTCGAGAAGCTGTTCGAAGCTTTGGGGCGGCAATGGATGCGACTCGAGGTAGCTGTTGTACTCGTTCTCCAGAGCCCAGTCGCCGTACACGGTTGAGGTGAAGCCGACCTCGCCAGAAAAGAGCGAACCCGTGGGGTAGATGCGTTTCCAGGGATTGGTGGTGCTCGAAGTCGCCACGGACTGGGCCAGCACCTCGCCGTTGGAGGCAACGATCTCTCCGCGCGGAAATTTATTCGTCGAAACGAAGTTGTTTGGATTCAGCGTCGACTTGTCGAGCGCGTCGCGGTGAAAGAACTGCAGATAGGCCGACTGGCCGATCACCAGGGCCATGAGGACGACGACGACGATGGCGAGGCGCCATATTCGTCGTGACACTAGAGGTTCCTCTTCTGGGAGGTGGCCAGTTCATCCCCGCACTGCGTCGACTGTTCCACTGGGCTAAATGCTAATTGGCGTGTCGCGCGCTCCAGGGCCACGAGAGATAAGAACACCGGCACCACCTGCCATAATGGTGCGGTGAAAGTAGCTCGCTGGCTCAAACTTACGAGCGCTGCGCACTCTGTCACCCCTGAGGCGTCGAGGTAAATTTCGATGACGGACCCCGCGAGCAACGCCAATCCGATCGTCCGAGCGTCATTGATCAAAGTCGATCCCGAGTGGGTTCTCGAGACGGTGGATGCACTGGATCTGCGCGCGAACGCGAAAGTCAGCCCCGTCGTAGGCGTGCCGCTGCGTCAACTGCAACAACGTCGCGACGTGGCGAGTTTCGCCGCCAACGCCCCCTTAGCGGCGGTGCGGGGTCTTCTCGAAGTTCTGGCCCTCGCGCCGCTCGAAAAAGTCGTCGAACACCTGGGCGAACACGCCGACGATCCGAGCTTCGAACAGCTCTCCGGGGCGATCGACGCGTTCCTCGAAGCGGGCGGGACGCTCGACGAGGTGCTCGTGGTTCTGGCCTTCGCGATTGCCGAAGATTTCCCCGCCGCCGCGCACTGTCGGGGCCTCCTCGCTGCGCGCGAGGCCTTCGCGCTGCCCGAGGTGCCTCAAGCGGCCTCCTCCTCGGTGCTCGCAGCGCCTCGCGAGGTGAATCCCGCGATCCGCGAGCTGCGTCGCCAGCGCCGCGAAGAAGAGAAGAAGAAGAAGGCGGCGAGCGTCACCCGCGCACCGAGTCGTGCGCGACCCAAGAGCGTGGCGCCGCCGCGAGTGAGCTCGGCGCCCGTGCGCGCCGCTCCCGTCGAGCCCGAGATGCGCCGGCGTCCGATCCTGACCCCTCTCGAAGAGTCTCGCTTCGACGCCGGCCACGCCCTGGTGGGTGCGCTGGTGTTGATCGACGTGCCCTTCGACGCCGTCGATCCCGCCCAGCCAGAGATCTCCTCGAAGGAGCGGCCCGCTCTCGTGGTGGGAGTTGGCGCCGACGCGCTGCTGGTGCGGGCGCTGTATTCGAACGATGCGCCCAGTCGGTCGCCCTTTTCCGCGTGGCGGCGCGCAGGTCTGGACCATCCTTCCTTCATTGAGGACGCGCGGGTCGTGGTGAGCGTGGAGGTGTTGACGATTCGTTCGCTCGCTCAACTGAGCGTCGCCGAGTGGAACTCGCTCTTCTAGGGACGCATCGGATCGACGGCGTCGAGCATTTCGCCTAGCTCAGATCGCCTGCGGCGGGGCCAATGCACGATCAACGTGGCTGCGCCTCCCGCGGCCAGAGCGAGTCCGGCGATCTGCACGCCGAGCGATCCGCTGTGTGACTCCTGACCCAGAAGCAGGCGCTCGTCGCTCGATCGAACGACCCCCCAGACCAACATGCCCAGGCCGGTGATGAATCCCGTGGCGTTTTTGAGTCGCGTGCGCTCGAGCGCGATGAGCACTAACCACAACAGCCCGTCTTCGCAGCCCTGGATCAGGGGTACCGGCACGCGCTTGCCGGCCTGGCCGTGGTAGTGGAGTCCGAACCACTGATGGGTGAGGTGGCCCCCGCCGTCAACCATGAACTGGGGCCCCAGTACCCGACCGAGTGCCCATCCCGCGATGAGCGCCGGAATCATCGCGTCGGTGAAAAGAGCGAAGGGCGTCTGGGGCCAGTAGCGCCGCCACAACACGACGCCGACGACAAGAGCGACGCCGATCCCCCCAAAGCTCGCCAGTCCGCCCTGCCAGACGGCGATCCAGCGTCCGAAGTGACCGTCGTAGTAGCGCCAGTTGGTGGCGATGTTGGCCGCGCGCGCGCCGAGCAGTCCGCTGACGATCATCCAAATCGTGAAGCGGCCAAAGTGAACGGTGGCGATGCCCTTGTCGTTGAGGCGCCTGCGCGCATAAAGGTACGTGACGTAGGCCGCGACGGCCAGGCCGAATCCGTAGGTGTGAAAGACCAGCGGACCGAGATGAAACGAAGTGGGAAAACCCGTCACCTAGCGGGGACGGCCCAGTCCCGCGAAGTCGCCGTAGAGACGAATGGGCGTGATGTGTACGACCTCGCCGGTTTCGGGCGCTTCGATCATCTCACCGTGCCCTACGTACATTGCTACGTGCTCATCGCCCCCGGGGCCGTAGAACAGCAGGTCGCCCGGTTCGATGTCGTAGAGCGGTACGCGCTCGGTGTCTTCGTACATGGCTCCTGAGTAGTGGGGAAAGTCGATTCCCGCTGCTTCGTAGGCCAGCATGATCAGTCCGGAGCAGTCGACCCCCGCACGGCTCGCCCCACCCCAGACGTAGGGCACGCCCAAATAGCTCTCGGCAGCTTCTATCGCGGCGGCGGCCACGGCCGAGGAGCCGGGTGGCGGAGCGGGAATATTGGTGTCGTTGGGCGCGGTATTGAGAGTGCTCTCCGACGCCGCTTCTTCGGCCGCCTGCGCTTGGGCGATGTACGTGCCGATGCGTCCCTTCACGCGCGAGAGAGTGCTCTTGAGTTGCGCTTGGACGACGTCAGCTTTGTTCAGCGAGTGCGCGGCGTCACGGGTGTAGTTGCGCGCGTTGGCGTCCTCGGCGCGCAGCAGTCCCCGGTCTTGGATTATTTGGATCTTGTCGGTCTTGAGATTCTCGATCGTGGTGTTGATGTTGCCCGCGGCCAGCTGAGAGTAAACGTTCGTAGCCGCGGCGCGCGAGGCGTTCTTCGTAAAGAGCGGGTTGCTCGCCATGGTGCCGCCGTTGGTGACGTAGGCGAAGATGACGTCGGCTTGAAGTTGCCGATTACCTCTCTTCTCGTTGGACTCGATGTTGGCGATGATCGATTTGGTATCGGCGATCTGGTTGTTGAGCTTGTGCAGCTTGATGAGCGCCTCGTCGTACTTCTGACCGAGCAGACTCACTTCGTTGCTCATGTGGTTGATTTGATGCAAAAGGGTGGTGGCTTCTTGACGGGAGTCCGAGAGCCCCGATGCTCCGGCCACCGGAGCCATCGTGGCGACTAAGCCGAGCGCGAGTGTGCTCAAGGCGACGCCAAAGAGTGCGAGGCGGACTGTCTTGGAGTCCCGTGCGGGCCGGGTCGATGGCACCGCGTGCTCGACGTCAGTCACCGGAACAGGCTAGTGGAATGGCTCATCGAGTTTCACGAGTGCACGCCCCTAGAGCGACAACGCGCCTGATCAACTGCGTCAAGTTACGCACCGCGCGTACCGCGTAGCGACCCGTATAACTCGGTGGCGCGTTGTGGGTGAGCGAGTGGTCGAATTAGGCTCAACGCTCGTGAACGTAACTATGTTGCTCGCCGACTCGGCGCAAGTTGCCGACGGCAAGCTCTACATCCTGGGCGGCGGTTGGTCCGTGGTCGGGCCCGATCCTATGCCGATGGCGGTCGCTCTCAAAGTCAGCGTCGACTCCCACGAGTTCAACGTGGCCCATCACTGGGAACTCTTCTTAGAAGACGCTGACGGTAAGCAGGTCAGCTTCGAAACGCCCGAGGGTCCTCACTTCATCGAAGTCCGTGGTGACTTCTCCACCGCCCCCCCAGCCGACCTCCCCCCGGGCACGCCGGTCGAGGTGCCGATCGCGGTGAACTTTGGTCCAATCCCGCTCCTGGGAAACGCGCGCTACACCTGGCGCGCGGTGATTGACGGAGAGACGCTTCCCGGTGCTCTGGTCTCCTTTACCACTCGCCCTGCGCGCGTCGAGGTCGACGAGCAGGCCGATCAGGGTCAATGAGTCGTTGGCGCGCCACGCTGCACTGAATCTTCGCCCGGGCGGCGTGCCCGAATTTCGCCGATCGCTGCGACGGGCGGCTCCGGGGTTGTCCCGGGACCTGCCCTGGATCGGTGACGAGCGAGCGTGGGCCGTTCTGGTCAGTGAGGTGATGCTTCAACAGACTTCGACCGCGCGGGTGCTAGAGCCCTGGGCGCGCTTCATGGAGCTCTTCCCCACGCCCGCCGCGTGCGCGAGTGCGCCCCTCTCTACGGTGCTCGTGGCCTGGAGCGGTCTGGGCTACCCGCGCCGGGCCAAGTCGCTGCGCGAAGCAGCCAAGTTGATCGAGAGCGGCTTTGGGGGTCGCGTACCCGGCAACGTTGAGGACCTTCTCTCGCTGCCGGGCGTGGGCGCCTACACCGCCCACGCGGTTGCCTCTTTCGCTTTCGGGCAGCGTGTGGCGGTTCTCGATACGAACGTGGGGCGCGTCCTCGCGCGAGCCCTCGCGAACGCGCCCTTGACGCGGCGCGAAGCCCAAGAACTCGCCGATCATCTGATGCCGCCTCGCGACAGCGCCTCCTTCAATCAGGCGCTGTTGGATCTGGGCGCCCAGTTTTGTCGCGCCGCGCCGCGTTGTGCGATCTGCCCGGTGCGATCTCGCTGCCGCTGGCGCGCCGAGGGGGGAGTGGACCCCGCGCCCAGGAGCGCCGCCGTCTCACGTCGTCAGCCCGCCTTTGCGGGCTCGGACCGCCAGATGCGCGGACGGGTTCTGCGCCTACTGGTCGAGGGTCCGCGCAGCCCCACTCGCCTCGGGCGCGAGCTGGGTGCGAGTGGCGAGCGGGTGCGCACCATCTTGAACGGCTTA
>DASXFG010000060.1:0-37376 GCA_036489715.1 Acidimicrobiales bacterium
GGTTTCACGCTCACCTACCTCCCCTTCGTGGCGGCCGCGGTCCTGGACGCACTGCGCGCTTTTCCCCACCTCAACGCCTCGGTGGGCGACAACGCACTGATCGTGCACCGCCGCATCAATTTGGGCATCGCCGTTGACCTTGACGGGGACGGTCTGGTCGTACCGGTGATCCACGACGCCGACCGCTACGACGTGGTCTCCCTCGCTCGGAGAATTCGCGAACTCGCGACGAGCGCGCGTACCAAGCGACTCGTTCTCGACGACACGTCGGGAGGGACATTCACGATCACCAACCCCGGACCCTTTGGCACGTTAATGACCGGCGCCATCATCAATCAGCCCCAGGTCGCCATTCTCGCGCTCGACGGCGTGTCGCGCAAACCCGTCGTCATCACCTCCGCGTGGGGTGAAGAGTCCCTCGCGATTCACTCGGTCGGTCTTCTCGCCCTAACGTTCGATCATCGCGCCGTCGACGGAGCCACCGCCGCAAAGTTTCTGGCTCACGTCTCGGCCACGCTCAACGGCTCGGACCTTCTCGCCGCGCCCTAGGCGCCGGACGGTGCGCCGAGTACTCTGAGCCCATGTCGCGGGACACGATCATCGAGGCGGCGTCACGAGAAATTGAGCAGAACGGGATGACCCAGTTCCGCATCAAGCGCGTCGCGTCCGACGCGCAGGTTTCGGTCGCGCTTCTCTACAGTTACTTCGATGACCGCGAGGATCTCATCGCCTGCGCGATCGTCCACCGCTTTCGACAGGTCCTGCTCGGCTTGGCCGATACCTTCACCCGCCCCCTACGCGCGGTGACGAGCACTGACGAACTTCGCCAGGCTCTGCGCGTCATCATCGCCGAGGCACAGATACCCCTCCGCACCGAGGCCCGCATCCAGCGCATCGAGTCGATGTCGTTCGCCCGCCACAATCCCACGGCGTCGGCCGGCATCGCTGAAGCGAAGAAGGAGACTGCGGCCCTCATCGTCCAGTGGGTCCGGCCCCTGGAGGAAATGGGTCTGCTCGCCGCCGGCATGAGCGCGGTGGCGTTTGCGCGCATCTGGTACGCACTCTTCTTCGGCCAGATCGAGCTGGAAGGGGAACACGCGCTCGCCGTCGATCCCGATGAGTGGATTACCGCGTTGAGCGTCCTCGCCGAGGGCGCGATCCGCTCCGCGCCGAGCGCGGTCGCGCACTAGATTCGCTCTTCGCGCTCGAAGAGTTCAAATCGCCAACCGCCGGCTCGCTCGTACTCGCACAACTCGCTAGAGAATCGGCACATCACGTCGAGCACCTCGCTCGACGCCGCACTGGGCGGCACGATCAAAATCAGACCCCGCTGGGAGTGATCCTGGCGGATCGAATACGGCGCGCCCTCGAGCATGGCGGTGACGCGGGCGCGCCCCACTCGACCACCCGAGTGCAGAACCCCCAGACTCGAGGGCTGGGGCTGGGCGTTCTTGGGCGCCTCGGTAACGAAGCTGGCTTTGGTGATGCCTCGGTTCGTCCATCCGATGAAGTTGATGTGAATATCGGGCACGTCGTCGTCGACTATCCGGGGCAGGATGTTGCACCAGCCTTTGCCCCCGGCGATCGATTCGATCGCCGCCAGCGCCTCGCTGCGGTCCTCGCTGAAGTAGAACTCGGACTTCGTCGCACTCACGCGAGATCTCCTCGACGGGTCTCTGCCACCACGCGAGAACCCGCCCGGTAGGCGAGGTGCGCGGCGCGCGGCGCGTCCAGAATCGCGAAGTCGGCGCGCGCACCGACCCCAAGGTGGCCGATGTCGTCGCGACGAAGAGCGAGGGCGCCGCCCCGGGTCGCCGCCCACAGCGCCTCGTCGACGCTCATGTTCATCTCGCGCACCGCCAGCGCGAGGACGAAGGCCATGCTCGTCACGTACGAGGACCCGGGGTTGCAGTCGGTGGCCAGAGCGACGGTCGCCCCGGCATCCAGGAGCCGCCGGGCCGACGGGTAGGGCGAACGGGTAGAGAACTCGGCGCCGGGCAGCAAGGTGGCGACCGTGGCGGAACCCGCGAGCATCTCGATGTCGGCGTCTTCGAGGTACGTGCAGTGATCGACGCTGGCGCACCCGAGATCGACCGCCAACGCCACCCCCCCACTATGTCCCAACTGGTTGGCGTGCAAGCGCGGCGCGAGGCCCTGAGCCGCCGCCGCCGTCAAAATGGTCCTCGCTTCATCGACGCTGAAGGCGCCGCGATCGCAAAAGACGTCGGCCCAACGTGCGTGAGGGGCACAGGCCTCCAACATCGAGGTGACGAGCAGGTCGAGATACCCGTCTCGATTCCCCGTGAACTCAGGAGGCACCACGTGCGCACCGAGCCACGTGCGCTCGTTGGTGAGTTCACCCGCCACCTCCAAGCAGCGCACCTCGCCCTCGCTCGTGAGTTCGTAACCGGACTTCACCTCAAAGGTGGTCACCCCGCCCGCGCGCAGCTCGTCCGCGCGTTGGCGCGCGCCGGCGCTCAGCTCCTCGCGGGTCGCCGCGCGCGTGGCCAGAACGGTGCGCGTGATGCCCCCGCCGTCGTATCGCCGTCCGGCCATGCGCGCTTCGAACTCGTCGCTGCGTTCGCCGGCGAAGACGAGGTGGGTGTGCGAGTCCACGAAGCCCGGTACGACGGCCGCGCCTGCGACGTCCAGTTGCTCATCGGCGGCGGGCGCCGCGTTGCTCGGGCCCACCCAGAGAACCTGGCTCTCATCGACCACGAAGGCGCCGTCAAAGAGACGACCACAGGGCGACTCATCGCCCAGCGTCGGATCGTTCGTGGTCAGTTCACCAACGTGGGTGACGACCAGAGTGCTCACCCGTTCTCGCGCATCGGCACGCGCAGCGCCGAGGCGTTGGCCGTCTCCTCGGCGATCTCGTATCCGGCGTCCACGTGGCGCAGGACCCCCATGGCCGGATCGTTGGTGAGCACGCGGCGCACCTTCTCGCCCGCCAGCGCCGTGCCGTCGGCTACACAGACCTGTCCGGCGTGGATCGAGCGCCCGATGCCCACTCCCCCGCCGTGATGGATCGAGACCCAGGTCGCGCCCGAGGCGGTGTTCACCAACGCGTTGAGCAGCGGCCAGTCGGCGATGGCGTCGGAGCCGTCGAGCATGGACTCGGTTTCGCGATAGGGAGACGCTACCGATCCGGCGTCGAGGTGGTCGCGCCCAATTACCAGCGGTGCGCTCACCTCGCCGTTGGCCACGAGATCGTTGAAGGCGGCCCCCGCCTTGTCGCGTTCTTGATAGCCGAGCCAGCAGATGCGCGCGGGCAGGCCCTGGAAGGCCACGCGCTCTTGGGCCTTGGTGATCCAGCGGCGCAAAAGGTCGTTCTCGGGAAACAGCTCGAGCACGGCTCGGTCGGTGCGATAGATGTCTTGGGGATCGCCCGAGAGTGCGGCCCAGCGAAAGGGACCCTTCCCCTCACAAAAGAGCGGGCGAATGTAGGCGGGGACGAAACCGGGATAGTCGAAGGCTCGCGTGTAGCCGCCCAACTGCGCTTCGCCGCGCAGCGAATTGCCGTAGTCAAAGACCTCGGCACCCTGGTCCATAAAACCGACCATCGCCTCCACGTGGCGCACGATCGAGGCGCGCGCGCGATCGGTGAACTCTTCAGGCTTCTTCTCGGCGTAGTCGTGCCAGTCGTTGAGCGCAATGTCCTCGGGCAGGTAACTCAACGGGTCGTGGGCCGAGGTCTGGTCGGTGACGATGTCAACTTCGATGCCACGACGGAGCAGTTCAGGCAGTACCGTGGCCGCGTTTCCCAGTAGACCGACGCTGAGGGCTCGGCGCTGAGCCTTTGCTTCGAGCACTCGCGCGATCGCCTCGTCGAGATCGGTGGTCCACTCATCGAGGTAGCGGTGTTCCACGCGCCGATCGAGTCGGGTGGGATCGACGTCGACGCACAGACAGACCCCGTCGTTCATGGTGACCGCGAGGGGCTGGGCGCCGCCCATCCCTCCCGCGCCCGCGGTGAGAGTGAGGGTGCCAGCCAGCGTCCCGCCAAAGCGCTTGGCCGCCACCGCGGCGAAGGTCTCGTAGGTGCCCTGGAGGATGCCCTGGGTGCCGATATAGATCCACGAGCCGGCCGTCATCTGGCCGTACATGGTGAGCCCGAGCGCCTCGAGACGACGAAACTCGGGCCAGGTGGCCCAGTCAGGAACCAGGTTCGAGTTGGCGATCAGTACCCGCGGCGCCCATTCGTGGGTTTGCAGGACCCCGATGGGACGTCCGGACTGGACCAGCATGGTCTCGTCGGCTTTGAGGGTCGTGAGAGTCCTCACCAACGCGTCGAAGCTGCGCCAGTCCCGCGCCGCGCGTCCCGTGCCGCCGTACACCACCAGATCCTCAGGGCGCTCGGCGACCTCGGGATCGAGGTTGTTCGAGAGCATGCGCAGGGCGGCTTCCTGGGGCCAGCCGAGCGCGCTGAGCTGAGATCCGCGCGCGGCGCGAACGACCCGGGCTCCTTCCATTTTGAACCTCCTAGTGCAGCGGGACGAAGCGCTCGCAGATCTCAAGTACGTCGCGCGAACGCACCAACTCACTCACCGCACGGATCTCGGGCGACAGCCAGCGATCGTGTCCGGGACCGCCGCTTACCGCGTTCACGCGACCCGCGACCGCGGCCCCCACCGGCGACGGGGTCAGCGGCTCGCGAAGGGCGAGCGCACGCGCGCTCGCGAGCAGTTCGATGGCGATGACGTCGGCGAACGCGTCGAGGGACTTGCGCAACTTTCGCCCCGCGTGCCAACCCATCGAAACGTGGTCTTCCTGCATCCCCGATGACGGGATGGAGTCGACCGAAGCGGGCACCGCGAGTCGCTTCATCTCGGTGACCAGGCCGGCCTGGGCGTACTGGGCGATCATGAGACCCGAGTCCACCCCCGCGTCGTCGGCGAGAAAGGGAGCCAGACCGAAACTGCGATTCACGTCCAGCAGGCGATCGGTGCGGCGCTCGCTCATCGACGCCACGTCGGCGAGCGCGATGGCGAGGAAGTCGAGCACGTAGCCAATCGGCGCGCCGTGGAAGTTGCCGTTGCTCGCCAGGGTGCCGTCGCTCAGCACCGAGGGATTGTCAATTCCGGCGGCGAGCTCGACGTCGGCCACGCGCGCGGCGTGAGCGAGGGTGTCGCGCGCCGCGCCGTGCACCTGGGGAACGCAGCGCAGCGAGTAGGCGTCTTGCACCTGGCTGCCGTCTTCGAGGTGCGAGGCCACGATAAGAGAGTCGGCGAGCAGGTTGGCCACATTCTGCGCGCTGGTGAGTTGACCGTCGTGGGGGCGCAGCTCGTGAATCTCGCGCACGAACACCTTGTCCGTTCCGCGCAGGGCCTGAATCGAGAGCGACGCCGACACGTCCACCTGGCGCAGTAACGCGAGGGCGTCGTCGAGGGCGAGGATCAGCATGCCCAGCATGCCGTCGGTGCCGTTAATGAGGGCGAGTCCCTCCTTTTCGGCCAGTTCCACCGGGGCCAGTCCCGCGTCCGCTAACACCTCGGCCGAGGGCCGCCGCGTGCCGCCCGCGTCGCGCGCGTCGCCCTCGCCCATCAGCGTGAGAGCGGCGTGGGCGAGCGGCGCGAGGTCGCCCGAACAGCCCAGGGATCCGAACTCGTGCACTACCGGGGTGACGCCAGCGTTGATCAGCGCCGCGTAGGCCAGGGCCGTGGAGGCTCGCACCCCCGAAACGCCGCTGCACAGGTTCGTCAGGCGCGAGACCATCATGGCGCGCACCACTTCGGGCTCGACTTCACCTCCCACGCCCGCGGCGTGGGAGCGAACGAGTGAGCGTTGAAGGTCGCGACGACGCTCGGGCGAGATCGACTCACTGGCCAGCGAGCCAAATCCCGTCGAGAGGCCGTAAACCGCCTCACCGCTGTCGACGAGGACGTCAATAGCGTCGCGCTGACGCTCGAGGCGGCCGAGCACCTCTTCGCTCAGCTCCAACGACTCGTACTGGCGCGCTACGCGCAGGAGTTCCTCTCGGGTGAGGCCCTCGACTCCGAGTTCGATGGTCACAGCGGTCTCCTTTGCACGCCCGAAAGCGCCTCGAGAAGTAGTAAAGCGGCTAATCGCACGGTGCGCGCGTCAGGGGCGTCGCGCTCGACGTCGACCTCGGTGATATCGAGTGCGACGACATGCTGGGAGGTGGCCAACGCTCGCACGAAACGTCGCATCTCGTCCGCGCGCAGCCCACCCGGTGCCGCCGCAGGGCACCCGGGAGCGACTGAGCGATCGGCCACGTCCACGTCAATGTCCACGTAGACCTTGCGACCACCCTGGCGAGCGACGTCGAGGGCCCGGCGCGCGATGACCGCCGCGTCGTCGCGGTTAAAGGCGTCGCGCTCGATGATGCGCACCCCGGCGGCTTGGGCGTCACGCGCGTATCCCGGGGAGTTCGCGAAGTCGCTGAGACCCACTTGAACAACGTGGTGCCCGTCGAGACCCTCTTCGAGGAGTTGGCGAACCGGCGAGCCGTTCGACCTTCCGTCGCGCATGTCCAGGTGAGCGTCCAGGGTGATCAGTCCGAACTCCTCGGGACGGTCTTTCATCAACGCGCTCATCGCGTGCCAGGTCGCGGCGTTGTCGCCACCCAGAATCACCAGCGGGGACTGCTCGATCGTCTCCAGTGCCGCGGCGACGCGTTCGTGTCCGCCCTCGCCGTCGGGATCGAGTACGTCGCCGTAGTCAACCACCGCGACGTACTCGGCTAGATCGGCCCGGCTCGACCAGGACCAGGTTGAGTAGTAGTCGAGCGCCGATCGAATGGCGGCGGGCGTACTGGCGGCCGAGCGCGCTGAGAGGGAGGTGGCGTAGGTCGGGATGCCGAGCAGGCCCACATTGCGCCGAGCGTTGATGGGCCGGTCAAAGATCAGCGAGGACGCCGGGCGCCATTTGGTATCGCTCACGGCCATCTCGCCATGTTAGGCAGCGACCACGCCGCAGAACGGTTGGTCCGAGCGACGACTAGCGCTCGACGGTCCTCACGCCGCCCTGATCGGCCACCTCGTCGGTCCCGTCCTCGATGAAGGTCGGCACCGGAGTGGGCAACAGGTGGTGCTCTTTGTCCTCGGAGTACACCGGCGTCGCGGTCGCCAGGTATTCGCCCTCGTGCGAGCGAGTGACCACGTTGGGTGTCTTGCGTTTACCACCGCCGCGCACGCCCTGGAGTTCCTTGCAGATTTTGTACGCGATCGGGTAAGCGATAATCGGGGTGACGATGGTCAAGATGCGCATCGCCCACAGCACGGTGTTGAGCGAGACGTCAAAGAACTTGGCCACGACGTCGGTCGCGCTGGCGATGAACAGCACCGAGATAAGGACCAGTACCGACACGCCAAAGGCCGTGCGCTTTGGTCGGTCGCGCGGGCGATCAAGCAGGTTGTGCATCTCGTCGTCGCCGGTGATCTTGCGCTCAATAAAGGGCCACGCGTAGGCGATGTTAAAGAGGATCCCGGGGAAGAGCACGGCCGGGATGAAGACCTCGAGGGGCCAGGTATGGCCCCAGGCGGTGAACTCCCAGGCGGGAAAGATGCGCAGCGCCCCGTCCAAGAACGCCATATACATGTCCGGCTGGACGGCGTAGCTGATGCGCGACGCCTCGTACTGGCCGAACTGCCAGATCGGGTTGATCTGAAAGAACGCGGCGAGAATGGCGATGAATCCGCCCACCACGAACAAGAACCCGGTGGTCTTGGCCATGAAGACCGGGAACATGGGTGAGCCCACGACGTTCTTCTCGGTGCGGCCTTCGCCGCGGAACTGGGTGTGCTTTTGGCGAACCAGCAAAAACAGGTGCGCTCCCACGAGCCCCAGGATGATGAGCGGAATCACCAAGACGTGCAGGATGAAAAAGCGCGGGATGGTCGCTGATCCGGGGAAGTTTCCGCCGAAGACCCAGAACGCCAGATAGGTACCGACGAAGGGCACTGAGAGCAGGATCGAGTATGCGATGCGGATGCCGGTGCCCGAGACGAGGTCGTCGGGCAACGAGTAGCCGAGGAAGCCGTTGGCCATGGTGAGGATGAGCAGGGTGATACCGATGGTCCAGTTGAGTTCGCGCGGCTTGCGAAAGGCCCCGGTGAAAAAGATGCGCGCCATGTGCACCACGATCGCGCCGACGAAAATGTCGCACGCCCAGTGGTGCATCTGGCGCATCAACATGCCGCCGCGAACGTTAAAGGAGAGGTTGACCGTCGAGGCGAAGGCCTGGGTCACGCGCTGTCCATCGAGGGGCAGATACGGCCCGTGATAGATGACTTGGGAGGAACTCGGCACGTAGTACAGCGTCAAAAAGACGCCGGTGACGAGCAAGATCACAAAGGAGTAGAGCGCGATCTCGCCCAGCATGAAGGACCAGTGATCGGGAAAGATCTTGTCCATGAAGGTGCGCCCGCCCTTGGCGATGCCCAGGCGCTCGTCCAACTCGTCGAGAGCCTGGCCGATCTTGCCGTAGGGCCCGGCCGCACGCTTGCGCGCACGCGGATTGGAGGGGATCGTCGCGTCGCTCATACGGTCTTACGCTCCCAGAAGCCCGGACCAACGGGCTGGTCGTAGTCGCCTTGAGCCCGGATGTAACCCTGCGCGTCGATGTAGAGCGCGAGTTGTGGCAGTGGTCGCGGGGCCGGCCCAAACTGGGGAATCGCTCCGTTGGTGACGTTGAACATCGACTGGTGGCACGGGCACACGAGAAGTTGGAGTTGCTGTTCGTAGAGACCCACCGGGCAGCCCAGGTGCGTACAGAGTTTGGAGTAGGCGAGGTACCCCTTGGGGGCCCACGTCTCGCGGCCCTTCTGGGTCGTGAAGTCCTCATTGGAGATGCGGATGAGAACGGTCTGATCCACCGCCTGCCCGCGATCGGTGTTTTCGGTGCCCTCGGGGTACACGGTCACGAGAGAACCGATGGCCAGTTCACCCACCGAGACGCGATGCCCGCTCGAGTCCACGGCGTAGGAGCCCTTGCGCCAATCGGTATAAAAGAGCGTCCCTTTGGGCAGCGGTCCCAAACTGCGCAGCAGCGGAAACATCGCCACGATGCCAAAGATGCCCAGTCCCCCTCCGAGAATGCCGGCCAATACCTTGCGACGCTTGACGACGCCGCCGCCGCGCTCGACGATGGCGGCCGCTAAGGCGTCGCGCTCAAGTTTGGTGCCCGAGAGGTCGTGTCGCTCCTCAACGAAGGGTCCGCGCGGCATGAGGTACTTGCCCCAGGCGACCAGTCCGACGCCGAAGAGGAACAGACCGAGGCCAATCGTCGCTCCCAGAATCCAGGGCTTCGAGTTCTCCACGTAGGCCGCGCCGAAGGCCGCGATGGCGAAGATGCCCAGAACGAAACAGATCCCAATCACCAGCTCGACGGTCTGGGGGTTCTTCGCCAGTGGCTGGAGGTGGGGGTCGTCCGCGCGCAGGCCCGAGATCGCCACGGGCGTGCGCTGCTCGTCGATGTCGTGCGCTTCCTCGATATGACGCTCGTGAAGTTCTTCAGCGAGCGCCTGGACCTCCACCGCCAGGTGAGGATTTTCGACGATGTGCTTGGCGACCGTCGCCGCCATCTTTTTGCGTCCTCGCGCCCTCAATCGAGCGATCAGGCCCTGGGGCTGTTCCGAAGAGGTGTCGCTCACGAGCGCTCTCCGATCCAGTAGCAGATAATGGCGAGAAAGCCCACCCCGACGAGGAGCGCGATGAAACCTTCCGCCACGGGTCCCAAACCGCCAAGTCCGAAGCCACCGGGATTGCGCGGGTGCTGAATCTCGGTGGTGACGTACTTGACGATGTCGTCGACCTGCTGGTCGCTCAAGTTCCCGGTGAAGCGCGGCATGTTGCCGGGTCCGGTGCGCACCGCTTCGACGACCTGGAAGGCCGGGATGTGGCGCAGCGAGGGTGCAACGGTGCTGTTGGCCAGGGCGTCGCCATCTCCTTCAATGGTGTGACAGGCCGCGCAGTTGAGCGCGAAGAGCTCTTGGCCCATGGACACGTTGGCGTTGTTGAGGTTCGGGGTGGGGATGCCCGGGTAACTCGGCGAGAGCGAGTTGACCCAGGCGGCGATCGCCTCGGCCTGGGAAGGAGTAAGGGCCGGTTCGCGGCGCGACGCCTGCACCGCGGTCGTGTCTTTGGCCGGCATGCGGCCCGAGTCCACCCAGAAGTCGATGGTGGCCGGCCCGAGGCCCACCAGATCGGGATACGAGCCCACCGCCGAAGTGGGCACGCCGTTGGCGGCGCTGCCGTGGCAGGACGCGCAGTTCTCCATGAACAGCGCTTGGCCGAGTTTGTCGAGCGAACTGGAGGGGATCTTGTAGGTGATGTACTTGTTGCCGTAGCGCGTCACCTTGCCGTCGGCATTCCTTTTGACGCTGGTCGAGTTCGGCGTACCCGCGTTCTTGCGCGAGGTCTGAAACGGGATCGACTTGTCGTTGCTGGCATTGGCCGGGCCGACGAAGAGCAGTATCGGGGCGGCGGCCACGAAACTGGCGCCGGCCAGGAGGGCCACTCGACGAAGAAAGGTCACGCTCACGCCCTCACCTACTTCAACAAGAAGAGGGACGAATACAGACCAATCCACACGACGTCGACGAAGTGCCAGTAGTAACTCACGCCCTGGAACGTGGCAAGCTCACCCGGGTCACCCTCGCGCCCGCGCATGCGAAAGAGCAAGAAGGACATGGCCACCAAGCCGAGGAACACGTGCAGACCGTGCAGACCGGTGGTGATGAAGAAGATCGAACCGTAGGAGTTGGTGTACCAGCGAGTGGTGAGGTGCGTCCACTCATAGGCCTGATTTCCCACGAAGAGCGCACCCATGATGATGGTGGCGATCACCCAGTTTCGCGCCGCGCCGCGATGGCGATGCTCAATGAGCCAGACCGCACGCTGCATCGTGACCGAGGACAGGATCAGGATGATGGTAAAGATGCCCGACTGCAGGACGTCGAGATGGGTTCCCTTGGGCGGCCACGAGGCCAGATGCGCGCGAATAGTAAAGAGGGCGGCGAAGAGACCCGAGAAGAACATCAGCTCAGAACCGAGCCAAATCATCACGCCGATGGCCAGCATCGGCGGTCGATCGTGGACAATCTTCCCTTGTGGCTTCGCCAGGCTTTCGGGGGAAACTGCCTGACTCACGCCATCATTTCTAGTAGAAATCGCGACACCACTTTGTCGATGCGACGCACCCAACCCTCAGCCAAGTGAGGGCGGAAGGTCCGTCGCCGCGATGACCGCGAGACGTCGCGTGGGGCGCGTGAGCGCCACGTAGAGCGTGCGTAGACCGCGCGGGGTATAACTCTGCGCATCGCTGGCCCCACGAATGGCGATCTGACCAGGTTCGATGACGACCACTGCGTCGAATTCCAGGCCGTTCGCGCCTTCGGCGGCCAGCACCACGAGATCGGCGGCCAAGCCCTTGGATTCGGGGTCGTTGGGATCAACGGCTTCTAGACCCCCGTCGCGCAGTGTCGACACGATCTCTTCAACGCGAGCACGGGTGACAATCACCGCCACGCGACCGGGCGCGACCGCTTCAACTTCATCTCGAGTCAGCGCGATCAGCGACGACGTGAACTGCGATTCGCTGACGCGCGCCACGATCGGGGTACTTCCCGCTCGGCGCACGGGGCGCGGCGGTTCGAGGTCCGGAGCGGCCGCGAGCAGGGTGGGCGCCGCGAAGGCGAGCACCTCTTGGGGCGTTCGGTAACTCACGCTGAGGTCGACGCGGCTGGGCTCGCGCCGTGGCGCCAGGACTCCGAGCAGAGTGTCCCACGACGCCGAGGAACCGGCCGTGGTCGCCTGGCCCATGTCGCCCACGATGGTCATCGAGCCGGTGAGATCGCGCCGCTTTAAGACCCGTAGTTCCATGGGCGAGAGGTCCTGGGACTCGTCGACCACGATGTGCCCGTAGGTAAGGAACTCGGCTTCGTCGAGCTCCTGAGACTGCGCGATGGCGACGCGTTGGGCCTCGCGCAGCGCCGCGGCGCGGTGGTCGCCCGAGTAGGCGTCGAGGTCGACTCCCGCGAGGAGGTTCTCGGTGTTCTTGGGCGCGACGGGACGGGGGCGCTTGCGCGGACCTACCAACACGCGAGCCTCGTCGATGAGTGCGGCGTCGGCCTTGGTCCAGGCGATCTCCTCGGTGGAGGTGAAGCGCGGCCGATAGAGCAAGCCGATCTCTCGATCACTCAAGATCCCCTTGGCGGCGGCGCGCAGGAGGGCCGGAGCGCCCAGCAGATCGTGGACGAGCTCTTGGCCGGTGATGCGCGGCCAAACGCGTTGGAGGGCCTCTTTAAATTGAGGGGTCGCGCGGATGGACTCGGCTAACTCGGCCTCTCCATTCACTTCATCGAAACTGTCGCTCCCGAAGCGCTGGCGGTACTCGTTCGCCAAACGCGTGGCCAGCTCTCGCCCCACCGCCGAGCGTCGCTGATTGTGGTTGCCCGGACGCTTGCGGGCGCGCTCAACGACATCTTCGGTGTACTTCACTCGCAGCACGAGAGTGGCCCGACCCACCGGAATCTCGACGTCGTGTCGTAACGCTCGTTCACGAGTTCGCATTGCGCGCATGAGCACGCGGCCCATGCGGGCGTCGCCTTTGAGTTGATCGACCTCTTCGCTGTCGACGCCGCGTACATCGATGTTGGTCACCAGGCCCGCGATGGTGGACAGGGTGACACCCGACTCACCCAGCGAGGGCAGCACGTTTTCGATGTAGTTCAAGAACAGGGGGTTCGGCCCCACGACGAGGACACCCTGGCGCTCGAGCGTCGCGCGATAGGTGAAGAGCAGATAGGCGGCGCGGTGCAGGGCGACCGCCGTCTTGCCGGTTCCCGGGCCGCCCTGGACGAGCAGGATGCCCGGTAGGGGGCTACGGATGATCTGGTCCTGCTCTCCCTGGATGGTGGCGATGATGTCGCCCATGCGCCCGGTACGCGCGCGGCCCAGAGCGGCCAACAGGGCGCCGGGGCCGCCCAGCGCTAATCCCCCGTCGACGAGTCCCTCTTCGGTCGCGGCACGCACGTCGCTCTCAGGGAGGTCGAGTTCGCCGTTGGCGTCGGCGAAGTACTCATCCTCAACGCCGGTGACCTCGTTGGCGTGTATGGCCACGTGGCGTCGGCGAGAGAGGCCCAGGGACTCCACCCCCGTCGCGCGATAGAACGCCTCGGCGACCGGGGCCCGCCAGTCGATCACCAGCGGATTGAGCGCTTCGTCGGAGACGGCGAGTCGGCCCACGTGATACGCATCGCCGCGCCCGTGGCCGTTCGCCTGGTAATCGATACGGCCGAAGAAGAGAGGTTGGTCGCCGATCGCGAGTTGATCGAGTCGGTGAAGGGCCGTGCCCATGACGACATCGCGCTCGACCAGGTCTCCCGCACCGCGCATATTTGCGACGGCCGCGCTGTCGCGGAGCTCACGGGCGCCCTGGCGCATGTGGTCGAGGGCCTCGAGGGCCACGTCAAGGAACTCCTGCTCCTCGGCGATCTCGCGCTCGTGCGACATGAACGACCTCTTTCCCTCGCCCAAAATCGGGAATCAACAAGTCTAGTGGTCGCTGCGAGATCCTTTTTCGGGCGATTCAACGCCCTGGCGAATCGTCGCTCGTGGCCGTAGAGTGCCACTAGCAACGAGCGGGAGGCCCTATGAAATTCAGCGGAGCGATGATCGGTTCGGACAATCCCGAGCGCCTCGCCGCGTTCTATGTCCAGGTCCTGGGCGAACCCGGTTGGCACGAAGGCACGTGGTGGGGTTGGTCGGGCAAAGCCGACCTCATGTTGGGCGAGCACAGTGATGTCCACGGCGCCAGCGCGAACCCCCAACGCATCATCCTGGGTGTCGAGACCAAAGACGTCGCCGACTCATTTAAAAGACTCGTCGACTTAGGTGCCCACGTCGTCGCCGAGCCGTACCAGCCCGAGGGCGCACCCGGTGGAGTCTGGCTCGCGACGCTGGCCGACCCCGACGGTAACTACCTGCAACTCGCCAGTCCCTGGGAGTAACGCCGTCGCGGCGAACTACCGGGCACTTCTTCGCTCGGACCTAGATTGGTCGTCGTGACTAGCGAACCGGACTTTCTTCGGGCCTGCCGCGGCGAAGCGGTCGATCGCGTTCCAGTGTGGTTTATGCGTCAGGCGGGACGTTCGCTTCCCGAATACCGTGCGTTGCGCGCGACGGGATCGGTCTTAGAAGCCATTTCCGATCCGAGTGTGGCCAGCGAGGTCACACTCCAACCCGTGCGACGCTACGGCGTTGACGCAGCCATCTTGTTCTCCGACATTGTGGTGCCGTATCACGCGGTGGGTTTCGGAGTCGAGGTTGTCCCTGGTCGTGGTCCCGTTATTGCTGCGCCGTTTTCGAGTGAGACCGACCTGGCGCGACTGCCCGATCTGAGCGACGAGCAGATCGCCTACGTTACCGACACCATCGACCTGGTGCTGCCCGAACTCGCCACCACCAATACTCCTCTCATCGGTTTCGCCGGCGCGCCCTTTACCGTGGCCAGCTATCTCATTGAGGGCGGACCCACCCGAGAGTTCGCGATTATCAAGACCATGATGCACCGCGAGCCGGAGTTGTTTGATCAGCTACTCGATCGCCTCGTGGCGATCAGCGTCAGTTTCCTGCGCGCCCAGATTGCCCACGGCGTGCGCGCCGTACAGCTGTTCGACTCGTGGGCCGGTGCCCTCACTCGCGCCGAGTATCAGCGCTTCGCCCTCCCCGCCACCCAGAGGGTCTTTGCGGGAATCGAGGATCTCGGGGTAGCGACGATTCTCTTCGGCGTGGGTACCGGAGAACTACTCCCACTCATGAGTACCGCCGGCAGCGATGTCGTGGGCATCGACTGGCACGTTGACCTGGACGAAGGTCGCCGACGCGTCGGAGGCAAAGCGGTGCAGGGAAACCTCGACCCGGCACGATGTCTATCGGGAGAAGCACTCGCGGTGGAGGCCACTCGCGAAGTGCTGCTCAAGGCTGGCGGCGACCCGGGCCATATCTTCAATCTCGGACACGGGGTGTTGCCGTCGACAAATCCCGAAGTGCTCGCGACCGTTGTGAACGTGGTTCACGAGGAAGGTCGAGCAGGAGTGTCATGAGCACCGGCGTGTTGGTGATGGCGCACGGCACTCCCTCATCCCCCTCGGGAATCGAGTCGTTCTACACTCGCATCCGTCGAGGGCAGCCGCCCACCCCTGAACTACTGGCCGATCTCACGCGTCGCTACGCGGCGATCGGCGGCGTTTCGCCGCTGACCGAGAGAACTCGCGCGCAGGTGGCGGGAATCGCCGCCGAACTCGAGGCTTCCCATCCGCGGGGGTTTGACGTGCGCTTTGGCTCTAAATTCGAGCCCCCGCTACTGGAAGAGGCCGCCCAGAGCTTTCGCGACGAGGGATTTTCGCGCGTCGTGGGCCTGGTCCTCGCTCCACACTCGTCGTCACTGTCGACTGAGCAGTACATGAGCCGCGCGCGCGACACGCTGTGCGGCGTCGACTTTGTCGAAATCGGTTCCTGGTATGACGCGCCGGGCTTTCTTGAACTGATTGCGTCTCGCGTGACCGACGCGATCGCAACGATCCCCCTCGAGCGGCGCGAGTCGACCGAGGTTATATTCAGTGCGCACTCGCTACCCGAACGCGTGATTGACGCGGGCGACAACTACGCCGACCAGCTCGCCGACAGCGCCGCGCAGGTAGCCGCGCTCGCAAAGTTGAAAACGTTCGACGTCGCCTGGCAGTCGGCGGGGCGCACCAGCGACGCCTGGCTCGGCCCGGACATTCTGGCCGCCATCCGCGACAAAGCAGCGGCCGGGGTCACTGACGTCGTGTCGTGCCCGATCGGCTTCGTCTCCGACCACTTAGAGGTGCTCTTCGACATCGACATCGAGGCCCGGGCTGTCGCGGGCGACGTCGGCGTCAACCTCGTGCGCACCGCTTCTCTCAACGACGACCCAGTGTTCCTAAGCGTGCTCGCCGCACTCATTGCCCGCACCGCGAGACAGTGAGTCGCGCGTCGATTGTCATCGTGGGCGCCGGCATCGCCGGGCTGGCGGCGGCGTGGGAACTGAGCGGCGCGGAGTCGGGTCCCACTGATGCGACGCCGCGCATCGAACTCATTGAAGCGAACGAACGCTGCGGAGGATCGCTAGCCACCACCGAGTTCGCGGGGCGCACCGTCGATTTGGGGGCCGACGGCTTCCTCGCGCGCCGCCCCGAAGCCGTCGCCCTCGCTCTAGAACTTGGCCTGGAGGCAGAACTCGAAGCAATCGCCGAGAGTGGAGCGTGGCTGTACTCGCGCGGCGCGCTGCACGAACTGCCCAAGGGTCTCGTCCTCGGGGTACCCACGAACAGTCGCGTTCTTCAACGCTTCGCGGGCGTGAGTTGGCGCGCTCGCGCTGCGGCCCGGCGCGATGAGCGATTCCCCGCTCGCCTGAACGTTGAAGATGACATCTCCATTGGTGCGATCACGCGAAGAAAATTGGGGCGCGAGCTCAGCTATCAGTTCATCGAACCCATGATCGGCGGCATCCAAGCGGGTCGCATCGACCACCTCTCCGCGAAGTCGATATTTCCCGCACTGTTTTCGGCCGCCCAAGAGGGAGGTTCATTGATGCGCGCACTACAGGCATCAGCGCCCTCCACGGCTTCCAGCGACACGCCCCTCTTCTATTCCCTGATGGAAGGCGTAGGCTCCTTGCCCGCTCAACTGGTCGCACGACTTGTCGAGCGCGGCGTGGTGGTGCGAACTCGTGCCCCGGTAACGTCCGTGCGCCGTACGCCCAGCGGGGCGTATCCCCTCGAAGTCGATACCGCCCACACCACCACGCCAGCGACTCGGGTTATTTTCGCCGCACCCGCCGCGGCGACGGGGGCGCTCATCGGCGGCTTTGATCCCGCCCTCGCCGACCTCCAACGCATCGATAGTGCAGGTGCGGCAATCGTTACGTTCTCAATACCCCGCGCGAGTATCGAGCTGCCCGTTCGCGGAACTGGAGTACTCGTGCCCTTGGGGACGCCCGGGTTAGGTGAAGGTTCACTGATGGTGACCGCACTCACCTTTCTAGATCGAAAGTGGCCGAGGCTGTATCGCAGAGACGACGTGCTCCTTCGCGCGCACGTGGGGCGAATCGACGACACACGATGGCGCGACCTGGACGACCGCGAGCTCGGCTCGCGAGTTCTTCGAGAGATGGGAAAGCTGTTGGGCTCGTGCGGGACGCCGAGCCAGTCGCTCGTGCAGCGTTGGCCCGAGGGGCTACCCCAGTACCGCGTCGGTCACGGGCAACTCATAGAGCGCGCGCGCGACGCGGCCGCGACTTTCGGATTCGCCCTGGTTGGGAACGCCTATGACGGGGTGGGCGTGCCGGCCAGCATCGGCTCGGGCCGGCGTGCAGCCCGCGCGTTGTTGGCGTCGAGCGTCGAGTAGGTCGACGGGTACCAGCATTAAAATGAAAGTGGCGTCGCCTTGGACTTAGCGCAGGTGACGCGGGAGTCAGAGCATGGATCGAGTCTCGGGGCGCTTCTCGTTGCAGTGCGGTGCATGGTGGTGCGTATCACTGTTTACGGTCGTCGTTTATGCCCTGGCGGTCTTATACGGCGCTTTCGACTTCCTGGCCGAAATAAGGGCCGGATCCTTCGCCAGTCCGATGACTTGGGTTCTCACTCTCGTGTTGATCGGTTGGCTCGCTTTTCTCTGCGTTGCTCCCGTTAATGCTCGAAAAAAAGCACTCTTCGACATAGTCGGCGGTACGAGATCTCGCTACGAGTTGGCGGACTCCTATGTGTACGCCGCGTGGGCCG
Source organism: Acidimicrobiales bacterium (assembly GCA_036489715.1). GTDB lineage: Bacteria > Actinomycetota > Acidimicrobiia > Acidimicrobiales > RAAP-2 > RAAP-2. The sequence continues at coordinate 17,769 of DASXFG010000060.1, forward strand.
TCATGGCTTTCGTCGCCTCTTTCGTACTATCCCTCCCCGTGTTGTTTTTGAACGGCGGCATTTTCTAACTAGCCGAGGCACCAACTGGAGCCCGTCACGTTCCGAGCAGGTCAGGCCCTAGAGGTAGTAGCCGGAGTGAATGTAGATGCACGGAACGCCCTCGCTCACGTACATCGCGTGATTCTTCGGATCGTCGTCCAAAGCGAGACGGATATCAAATCCGCCCGCGGAGAGTTCGTGGAGGGTTTCGCGCTTGAAGCGGTCCACCCCCGAATAGTCTCCGAAGTCGCGCATGATGAGCAGATCCCAACGAATCCGGTAGTGCTCGAGCCACGCCACCGTGTGCGGCTGCACGCGGCGTGGTCGTCCGGTCACCAGGATCACTAGTAACGACTGGTCCAGCAGCTCTAAGAGACGCTCGATCTCTTCAATGATGGGGTCGTCGCCTACCGCATCAAAAAAACTCTGCCAGTCTCCCCAGTCCAGGTAGTGCTGGCGTCCGGCGGCGTCGGCGAGAACGCCGTCAATGTCAAAGATGACCGACGTGCCCGCGGGCAGCGGCCCGGCTCGCCAGTACCAGTTCTCGGACTTTTCCGCCGCCATCACCTCTTTTTGTCCACCCGGCCGCCCGAAGGCGCCTCTGCGAGAATAGACGGCGTGGCGATGGCAGAGCGGCGAACAGTCCCGATTCCCTACGGCCATCACGTGTACGTCATCAGCGATCTGTGTCTCACGCCCACTTCGGACATATCTACGCGTCCGATTCGCGAGTTCGTCGAACTACTCGGCGACATTGACGACGCCGCGATCGTGGTGGTAGCGGGCAACCTCTTCGCTCCCGGCCCCACCGCCGATCTCGGCAAGTTCGTGGAGGCGACGCTGAGTGCCCTCGCGGACGTTCGAATCGCCATCATCGAATTTTGCTCGACATCAAACCATCGTCTGTTTGTTCTGCCCGGGAGCAACGACGGCGAGCTTCGCGAGCACGAACGAGCACAGGGCGCCTTGGGCTCGCTCGGCGTCGAAGTCGCGGGAGACCTAATGCTCCAAGTCGCAACGGCCGAGGGTGTTCGCGACATCGCGGTCGCCGCGGGCACCTACGAACTCGACGACCATCCGGTGGGAGCGCGCGACCGAATGGACGCTCAGTTCTTAGAGGATCCTCTCGCCGTTCGACGATTCACCGCGTCGCGGGTGCTGTACCGGCGCCTGGCGGCGTGGGTCTGGCTGCCGGTCGTGGCCTTTCTCGCTCTCGACGTCTGGGCCATCTTCTCCAGCGTCGCCGACCACCTCGATCGTCACCACTATCGAATTCACGTGTTGCACTCGCACAACTTCTGGGAGAACGCCTTCGTGGTCCTCGTGGTCGTGGCGCTCAGCGAAACCCTGATCGCGGGTATTGCCGCACTCTGGGTCCAACGGCGCTTTCATCGCGCCGCGGTGGCGCGACCGCGCGAGACGCTCAGCGAGCCCCTCGCCCTCCTCGTGGTCAACGAGGTCGACGCGCTGGAGTATGCGCGCCGCATCCTCGAGCGGGGCGGGGCGGGGGCGATCGTCGGCGGCGCCCCCTCTTCGGCTCTGGCCTACCTGGATGACGGGGTATGCGCCGCGCCCGGGCCCTCGCGCCAGGTTCTTGTGGAGAAGCGGGGCCTCCTCGGGCTTCCCGCCTCCTTTAGGACGCTCGAGCGCTTTGCGGTGGTGGCCATCGAGGCGGGCAGCACCTTACAGGTCCGACTCGTGGCGGGTGAGTCGCGCACCCGCCGCGAGTCGTACCTTGAGCGCCTGGTCGGCAGGGAGAGCGTGCAGCAAGAACTGGGAGCCGACACCCGTGCGCTCGCCTCGTGGCCGAGCGGCCCGCCCTTCCCGATGAACATGGAGAAGCTCTACGAGCAGGTCCACCAGCGCACCATGCGCCGCGCGCTCGCCCTCCTCGTCTTCATCGAGGGTGTCTTTAACGTGATCATCACCACGTTTCGACCGCTGCGCAGCCACCTGCACCTGGTGCTCGAGGTGCTCCCCCTCGACGTGGCCAAGGACGCGGCCGCGCTCACGGCGGTCGCGGGAATCTCTCTTATCATGCTGGCCCGCGGACTTCGCCGCGGACAACGCCGCTCGTGGTTCTTCGCGGTGTCGATCCTCGCCGTGACCATCGTCGCCCACGCGGTTCGCGGGGGCACGATCATCTCTCTGCTGATTGCCGCGGGGCTTGCGGTGACGCTGATCTCCCAGCGGCGCTACTTCCAGGGAACCTCGGACCGCTCCGGGGTAGGGACCACCCTGCCGCGACTCGCGCTCATCGCGCTCATCAGCGTTCTCACGGCGGCCCTGGGAATCGACGCGTCCGCACGACACCATTTTCACCTGAACGGCTTCGGGGTGGTCTTCGTGGCCTGCGTCGAGAGACTCGTCGGCCAGCACGACATATCGTTGCCGGACCACATCGACGACTTCGTGTCCCCGGCCCTATTGGCGATTGGCATCACGCTCATCGTGCTGGCGCTCTACTTGGTCACCCGACCCGTCGTGGACCGTCGGCTCTCCTCGGCGTCTAACTCGCGCGAGCGCCGACTGGCCGAGTTGCGGGCGCGCGAGATCGTACGGCGCCACGGCCAGGGCACGCTGGACTACTTCTCGTTGCGCGACGACAAGCAGTTCTTTTTCTTCCGCGACTCCCTGGTGGCCTACGCGGTGTACGGGGGGGTGGCACTGCTCTCGCCCGATCCCATCGGCCCTGCGGCCGAGCGCACCGAGGTCTTCGCGGCCTTTCGCCAGTACGCCGAGGGAAAGGGGTGGACGATCGGTGTCATGGCGGCCGGTCAGGAGTGGCTGGGCGTGTACCACGAAGCAGGTCTGCACTCGATCTACTTAGGCGACGAGGCCATCGTGGACTGTCAGAGCTTCGCGTTGGCGGGCCACAAGATGAAGGGTCTGCGCCAGGCCTGCACTCGACTGGCGCGCCACGGCTACCGGGTCGAGTTTTTCGACCCCGCCACCATGGACCCCTCGAAGGTCATCGAGATTGTGGAACTCATCTCGATGCTGCGCCGCGGGGACGCGGAGCGCGGCTTTTCGATGATGCTGGGGCGGCTCTTTAATCCCCGCGACAAGGGACTGTTGCTGACCGTTGTCTACAGCCCCGACGAAAAGGCGGTTGCCGTGTGCCAGTTCGTTCCCGCGCTGGCCACGAAGGGATACTCGCTCGACCTCATGCGCCGTGACCCCGGAGAGCACCCCAACGGGCTCATCGACTACGCGCTCTGTACCACGATCGCCCATCTGCGCGAACAGGGAAGCCGGGGATTGAGTCTGAACTTCGCGGCCTTTCGCTCCGTGGTGGACGGGGAAAAGGACGGCACGTTCTCGCGCGTCGAGCGCTGGGCCCTCAAACGCCTCTCGGGCATCTTGCCGATCGAGACGTTGTGGAGCTTCAATTCGAAGTACCAACCCGCGTGGCTACCCCGATACCTCGTCTATCCCGCGGCCGAGAGCTTCGTGCCGGTGGTCGCGGCCACCCTGCGCGCCGAGAGCATCACCGAGCTCCCAGTCGTGGGCCGCTTCTTCGCCAACGATCCGTCAAATCGCCCCGGCACGGTCGTACCCGAAGAAGTGCTGGCCGCGGCACGTGACGTCGACACCGCGAGTTCGAAGCGCTGAGCACACGACGTGCTCGGCTTCGTGAGTCAGTCGATTCGCGCGGCGATGCCCGCGGCCAAGCGCGCGGGGGCGCGATCGTCGAAGGTGAGAAAGAGACACGGCTCCACGAGTTCGAGCTCCATAACCAGCCACCCGGAAGTCGTCGCCACGAGATCGACGCGCGCGTAGAGGAGCTCGTCGAGTCCCAGGGTATCGAGCACCCCCGCGGCCGTTTCGATCGCGTCTCGTTCGGGCGCGACGGAGGAGACCTGCTGGCGACGGAACATGAAGTCGCGCTGTTCGGGCGCGACGTTGAGCATGGCCCCTTTGGTGATGGCGTGGGAGTACTCGTCGTCAATGAAGATCACCGCGCGCTCGCCCAGGGTGTCCACACTGTGGACGTAGGGCTGGACGATGACGTCGCGGCCTTGGGCGTGCAGGCCCTGCACGTGGTGAGTGGCCGCGTCCTCATCTCCCTCGTGGTAGCGAACGGCGTCGCGCGAACCCGCCCCGATGCGCGGCTTGACGACGAAGTCGCCCGCGAAGTACTCGGGTCGCTCGCCCACCGCGCAGAAGTGCGAGGGGATGATGTCCACGCCCCGAGACTCGATGTCGGCGAGGTAGATCTTGTCCGAGGAGAACTCCACCGCGGCGTAGGGATTCTCGAGGCGCGCCACGGTGCGCGCCCACGTCAAAAACTCCTCGCGACGCAGCGAGTAGTCCCAGGTCGAGCGCAGCACGGTGAGGTCGTAGTCGTCCCAGCGCACCGAGGAATCGTCCCAGATCAACACGTCCGCGGCGACGCCGATCTCGGCCAGCGCGCCCAACAGAGCGGGGTTGTCCGGGTCTTCGACGCCCCGCGCGGTCGCAATCGCGACGCGGCTCACGGAACGAAGAGCAGCGTCGCGTGCTGCACCCAGGCCGCGAGAGGACCGGGCCAGACACCAAAGAGCACCGCCGCCACGACGCCGAAGCCAATCGCGAGAACGCTCGCGCGCGGCACCGCGATGCGCCGCGACTCGCCGTCGTCGTCCGCGACGAGCACCAGAGCGAAGCGCAGATAAAAGAACGCGGCGATTGCGGCCGAGATGAGGGCCACCAGCGCAAGAGCGCCGCCGCCTGAATCGATGGCGGCGGCCAGCACCGTGAACTTCGCGTAGAAGCCAATCGTCAACGGCGCACCGAGTTGGGTGAGGACGAGCACGATGAGCGCCGCACCCAGCCAAGGTTGACGCCGCGCGAGCCCGCGGTAGTGATCGATGTCGTGATTGACGTCGCCCTCGCCGCCCACGAGGGTGATGATCGCGAAGGTGGCGATAATCACCGGCGCGTAGGTGAGCACATAGAAGAGCGTGGCCGCGATCCCCCTCGCGCTACCCGCCCACACGCCCAGCAGCATGAAGCCGGCCTGATTGATCGAGGAGTAGGCGAAGAGGCGCTTGACGTTGCGCTGCACCACGGCCAGCGAGGCGCCGACCAGACAGGTCAGGACGATCACCACGTAGAGGATCGGTCGCCAGGTCGCGAGCTGGGTGCCGAGGGCCGAGATCAACACGCGCAACAACGCCGCGAAGGCGCCGACCTTGACGATGGAGGCCATCACGCCCGTCACCGGAGTGGGAGCCGCCTCATAGACGTCGGGCGACCAGGCGTGAAAGGGCACGGCTGCCACTTTGAAGGCGAAGCCGACCAGCAGCAGCGCCCCGCCGGCGTAGAGGAGCCCGGGGTGCAGCACGGTGTTCTCACTCAAGAAGTAGGCGATCGACGACAGATTCGTCGACCCGGTCGCGCCGTAGACCAGGGCGGCGCCGTAAATGAAGATCGCCGAGGCGAATCCTCCGAGCAAAAAGTACTTGAGCGCACCCTCATCCGAGGTGCGGCGGTGTCGATCAAAGCCCACCAGCACGTAGAGGCCGATCGAGAGGATTTCGAGACCCAAAAAGATGACGATCAGGTCGTTCGCCTGAACCATGAGCAGAGCCCCCGCACTCGAGGCCAGGGCCAAGATGTGAAAGTCCGCTCCGGCGATGCGTTCGCGCTTCGCCCAGTCGTGGGCCACCAGGGCCGAGAGCAGCATCGCGAGCGCGATGGCGACGTTGCCGACCACCGAGAAGCCATCCAGCACCACCGCGTGGGCCACCGTGGTGGTGGCCCCGTGATCGTCGATGTAGCGCCACTCGAAGAACGAGTACACGAGCACGGCCGCCGAGGCCGCCGCGGTGATCGCCGTGGAGGTCGCGAGGGCGATCTTCGTCGGCACCAGGGCGCTCGCGATCAACAGAACCACGGCGGCGCCGAAGAACGTGAGCACCGGAAGTAGCGCCAAGTAGTGGATGGAGGGGATCACGACGCCCATCACTTCACTCCGGCGGCGAGGTGGTGCACGATGAGCGACACCGAGGGCGTGATCTGGTCGAGCAGCGGATGGGGAAAGACCCCCACGGCCACGATGAGGACCACTACGGGCACCATCACCCAGCGCTCGGCGAGGCTCGCGTCGGCGATCTCGGCGTTCGGACCCGTGGCCACGCCGTGAAAGACGCGCTGATAGGCCCAGAGCAGGTAGGCCGCGGCGGCGATGACCCCCGTGGTGGCCACGCCCGCCCACCAGGCGTGCGTGGCGAACGTGCCCACGAGGACCAGAAACTCACTGACGAAGCCCGACAGCCCCGGCAGACCGATCGAGGCCATCATGACCAGCGTGAACAGCGCGGCCAGCACCGGCGCGGGACCCTGGAGTCCGGTGAGGTCCTTGATCTGATACGAACCGCGACGCTGTTCGATGAAGCCGATCAACAAGAAGAATCCGATCGTGATAATGCCGTGGTTGAACATCAACAAGACCGCACCCGTCGCGCCGATCACCGAGCCCGACATCACGCCCAGAGTGACAAAACCCATCTGGGCGAGGGAGGAGAAGGCCACGAGGCGCTTGAGGTCCGGGGTCGCGCACGCCACGAAGGACCCGTACAAGATGCCGATCACCGCCAGCGTCAAGAGCCACGGGCGCAAGGTCACCAGCGCCAGGGGAAAGAGTCCGACCGCAAAGCGAAGCAGTCCGTAGGAGCCGAGCTTGGCCAGCAGCGCTGAGAGTTGGATCGAACCGCCCGTGGGCGCCTCGGCGTAGGTGAGGGGCGACCAGGTGTGCAGCGGCCAGATGGGCGACTTCACCGCGAAGGCGATGGCGAAGGCGACGAACAGCCAGACCGACGCGCCGTGGGTGAGCACCGTTGAAGCGAGGGCCGAGTCCGAGAACGTTAGGGCCGCACCGGTCTGGTGCTGGTGCTCGAAGCCCAAGTACAAAATGCCCGTGAAGAGGAAGGCGGAGCCGGCGAAGGTATAGACGAAGAACTTAAGGGCCGCTTTGGCGCGCTGGGCCCCGCCCCAGCCCGCGATGATGAAGTAACTCGGCACCAGGGTGAGCTCAAAGAAGATGAAGAACTCGAGCACGTCGCGGCTGATGAAACTGCCCAGGGTAAAGGCGGTGAGCAGGAGCATCCAGGCGACGAAGGAGGACTCCTGTCGGCGCTCGCGCGCCCCCCACAGCGCGAGGGTGAGCACGATGGTGGTGAGCAGAACAAGTACGAGACTGATGCCGTCGATGCCCACGTCCCAGGCGAGGCCCAGGGGGGCGGAGAGCACGTGGCGCGAGACGAAGTCGAAGGTGCCCGCGCCCTGGAGGTGGTTGTTGTAGAGCACGAAAACAACCACGCTGAGCGCGACCGAGAGAACCGCGCTCGCTACACCGATGAGGTAGGCCGCACCTTCCACCTTGCGGGCCGCCACGGCCAGGAGCGCACCGAGTGCGGGCACGACGACCAAGAGGTCGAGATAGATCGAGGAGTGCATCTAGTGGACCCTCGCTACCAGATAGACGATGATGACGGCAAAGCCCAGCACCATGGCGAGCGCGTACTGGCGCACGAAGCCCGACTGGATTTTGCGCAGTCCCTCGGCGCTGTCGCGTACGCCCACCGCCACTGCGGCCACCGCGCCGTCGATGATCTGGGGCTCAACGACGCTTTCGAGGAAGACCGCGTCGGTCGTGAGAGGACGTCCGATGGTGGTGTCGTAAAAGTCATCCCAGTACCACACGTGTTCGAAGAATCTGCTCTCGTAGCGTTCGCCGGACTTCACGTCGCGCCAGATCGTAAAGGCGGCCGCGAGCCCGATGAGGGCGGCCACCACGTCCACGCCCGCCAGTACCCACTGCTCGGTCGTCGAAGCGGCCGCCACCGACGGTACGTAGCCGAGCACGGGGTGCAGGAATCCGCCGAGCGCGGCCTGATGCGCCCAGGGCAGGTCGATGATCCCACCGAGAAACGCGAGAATGCTCAAGATCACCAGCGGGACGGTCATGACCCACGGTGACTCGTGAGGGTCGTGGGCGCCGGTCTGGTCCCGGAAGCGTTCGCCGCCGCGGAACGCGAGCACGAAGAGCCGTGTCATGTAGTACGCGGTGAGCATCGCGGTCACCACGCCCAGCGCCCAGAGCAGTTTGTTGTGCTCGTACACGCTCGTGAGCACGTCGCCCTTGGCGAAGAAGCCGGCGAAGGGCGGGATACCCGATATGGCGAGCCAGGCGACCAGGAACGCGGGAAAGGTAATGGGCAGATACCGAGCCAGCCCGCCCATCTTTTTGAGATCCTGCTCCCCACCCAAGGAGTGGATGACCGATCCGGCCCCCAAGAAGAGCAGCGCCTTGTAGAAGGCGTGCGCCACCATGAGGAAGATGGCCGCGCTGTACGCCCCGACCCCCACCGCGAGCACCATGTACCCGATCTGGGACACCGTCGAAAAGGCCAGTACTTTTTTGATGTCCTGTTGGGAAGTCGCTATGGTCGCCGCAACGAACGCCGTCACTCCGCCGATGACGGCGATGGTGGCGCGCGCGTCGGCCGACATGGCCAGCACCGGCGACATGCGCACCAAAAGATATACGCCGGCGGTCACCATGGTGGCCGCGTGGATGAGGGCCGAGACCGGAGTGGGGCCCTCCATGGCGTCGGGCAACCAGTTAAAGAGCGGAATCTGCGCGCTCTTTCCCGTGGCGGCGAGCAGCAGCGCCAGCACCGTGAGCGTGGCCACCGTGGGCGAGAGCGTGCCCGCGAGGTGAAAGACGCCCAGGTACGTGAGGGTGTGGGTGTAATGAAAGAGCAAGAACATGGCGATCAGCAGACCGAAGTCCCCCACGCGGTTATAGAGGAAGGCCTTCTTGCCGGCCGAGGCCGCCGAGTCCTTGGTGAAGTAGTAGCTCACCAACCAGTACGAGCACACTCCGACTCCCTCCCAACCCACGAAGGTGAGCAGGAGATTGTTCGCGAGCACCAAGATCAGCATCGAGAAGACGAAGAGGTTCAGGTACAAGAAAAACTTGCGATAGTCCTTCTCGGCGTGCATGTACCCAATGGAATAGAGGTGGATGAGCGCCGAGATTCCGGTCACGAACAGGCACATCGTGATCGAGAGGGGGTCGACCAGTAGGGCGGCCGGTACGTGCAGCGAGCCGACGCTGATCCAATCAAAGAGGTGAATCGTCACCTCGCGGTGCGAGCGCGACAAGAGATCGAAAAAGGTAACGATCGCGCAGACGAAGGAGAGTGCGACCACGCCCGTGGCGATCGCCCCGATCGCCTTTTCCTTCAGCGCGGGCCCCATGACCAGCACGAAGAGGTACCCGACGAGGGGGAACAGCAAGAGGAGCGTGGCGAGGGGTGCCATATCAGCCCTTCAACTCGGTCAACTCGTCCACTGAGGTGGACGAGCGACGCCGAAAGACGGCCACCACGATGCCCAGGCCGACTGTCACTTCGGCGGCGGCGACGACCATCACGAAAAAGACGCTGGCTTGTCCCGCAACGTCACTCAACGTGCGCGAGAACGTCACGAAGGTGAGATTCACCGCGTTGAGCATGAGCTCGAGGCACATAAACATGATCAACGCGCTGCGGCGCGTGAGCAAGCCGAAGGCGCCGATGCCAAAGAGGAGTGCGGCCACGACGAGATACCAGGCGGCGGAGACGTTCACGGACTCACCTCTTCGGGTTCCTTGATCTCCTTGATGGTTGCGCGTTCGCGCCGCGCCAGCAGCACCGCACCCACCACGGCGATCACCAGCAGCAAGGAGGTCGCCTCGAAGGCGTAAAGGTACGTCGTAAAGACCGCCGTGCCGAGTTGCTTCACGTTTCCCTGACCCGTAGCGAGTGAGCCAGTGACCGAGGTGGCTCCCGTCACCCAGTGCGAGGACGCCAGCAGCGCGATCAGTCCGGCGACGGTGATCACCACGCCCGCGAGGGCGAAAGCGCGTTGGCCCACGAGGGGCTCGACCTCGCTGCGCGAGTCGTGCCCGACGCCCAAGAACATGATCACGAAGAGGAATAGCACGACGATCGCCCCGGCGTAGACGATGATCTGCACGGCGGCCAAAAAGTCGGCCGATTGGGCGATGAAAGCGACCGCCACACCAAAGAGCGTCATGATGAGGCTCAGAGCAGCGTGCACTGGATTGCGCAGCGTGATCACGCCGAGGGCGCCGACCAATATGAGCACGGCGGTGGTCACGAAGACCACGACATCGGGGGCGTAGGTCGCGGCGGCGATCACTGCTTCGCCCTCTTTTTGGCTTTGCGCTCGGCCAACTTCTCTTTGGCGAACTTCATCTTCTCTTCGGCCATGCTCATCATGCCCTGAATACCGCGTTGATCGTCGTTGACATCAATTGGATTCAGGTGGCGAAAGAAAGCGCGGCGCAACTGCTTCGATCCCGTGCGCGCGTCGTCGCGCACTCCGCTCTGGCCCCCCTCGGCCGCCCTCACGCCGAAGCCCAGGTCGCCCGTCCACTGGGTTAGGCCCTCGAACGCGGCGTCGCCGGCCGGGGAGGTGGCGCGCATCCATCCGCCCGTCATTTCGGCCTCGCCGTCGCGCCAATCCTCCCAGGGCAGGCGTCGCGGATAGCCGTCGTCGTCGACCACGAGCTCGGCCTTGGTGTAGATGGCGTCCGCCCGATTCGAGAAAGAGAACTCGAACATCTTGGACTCGGTGATCGCCTGAGTCGGGCACGCCTCGACGCACAGGTCGCAGTGGATGCAGCGCAGGTAGTTGATCTCGTAGATGTAGCCGTAGCGCTCCCCGGGGCTCACCGGGTGATCGGGCGGATTGTCGAGACCGCGCACGTGAATGCAGTTGGCCGGGCATACCCCCGCGCACAGCTCGCAGCCAATGCACTTCTCCATTCCGTCCTCGTAGCGGTTGAGCACGTGACGCCCGTGTTGGCGCGGCTGCTTGGGGCGTTTGGCTTGGGGGTAGCTGATCGTGACGGGCATCTTGGCGAGATGCTGGGCCGTCAGCTTGAATCCGCCAAAGAAGTTGAGAGGCTTGCTCACCAGTCCTCCTCGTCCTCGTCGATGATCTCCACGTCCTTATCGGTGTAGGCGCGCAGCACCTCACCGGGCAGGGGACGACGTCCGATGGGCGGCAGCACCGAGTCGGCTCCGCTCGCGCGGGTCTGGCCGAGCGAGAAAGCCCGCCCCAGGAGCACCGATGCGAAGAGCACGATGGCCGCCATCAACAGGCCCCACGCCGGCTTGATGATGAATCCGGCCACCACCAGCATCCAGCCCAGTGCGAGAGGAATCATGCGCTTCCAGCCCAGATCCATGACCTGGTCGTAGCGAAAGCGCGGGAGCGCCGCGCGAAACCATACGTAACAAAAGCAGAAGATTGACGTCTTGATGACGAACCACAGAATCGGAAAGATCCACTTGAGGTGCGCCACCGGGGGAACCCATCCGGCCGGACCTCCAAAAAACAGCGTCACGATCATGGCCGACATCGTGATGGTGTTCATGAACTCGGCCATGTAGAACAGCGCAAAGCGGATGGAGGAGTACTCGGTGTTAAATCCGCCCACTAGTTCGCTCTCCGCCTCTACCACGTCAAAGGGCGGGCGGTTCATCTCTGCGGTGATGGCGATCCAGAAAATGATGAAGGGCACAAAGCCGAGGCGGATGACGTTCCAGTGCCAGAACCAGCCGCCCTGGGAGGTAACGATGTTGTGCGTGGACAGGGACCCGGTGACGAGCGCCACGGTCACGATGGTGATGCCCAGAGCGGCTTCGTAAGAAATCATCTGGGCGCTCGCGCGCACCGAGGAGATGAGGGGATACTTCGAGCCCGACGCCCAACCGGCCAGCATGACGCCGTACACCGAGATGCCCGACATCGCGAGCATCAGCAAAATGCCGATCGGCGGATTGGCGATCTGGAGCGCCACCGAGTGGCCCGCGATGTGCAAGGTCCCCCCCACCGGAACAATGGCGAAGGTGATGATCGCGGGCACCAGCGACAGATAGGGAGCCAACTTAAAGACGAACCGATCGGCGTTCTCGGGAATCAAGTCCTCTTTGAAGAAGAGCTTGATGCCGTCGGCCAGGGTTTGGAGCAGCCCGAAGGGTCCCCAGCGCTGAGGGCCGATACGACTCTGCATGTCCGAGATCGCCTTGCGCTCGAACCAGATCATCATCGTGACCGCGCCCATCAACGCGGCCCAGCCGACCACCAGACGGATCAGGACAATCAGAATGTCCACGCCACTGACGTGTCCGTGCACGAAGAGCGGATCGACCGAGGAGAAGACGCTCACGAGGTGGCCAGCTTCAACTGCGTGATCGCCGAACTCGCGTCGTAGAGCTGGGAAACGCTGCGACTCTCGTCGTCAGGGTCCCGGCTGCCAAAGACGACTTCCATCGCGCCGCGCGGCGTGTCGTCGCTCACCGTCACCCGAAAGCTCAGGGGACCCGAAGGTGCGTTCACCGACACGTAGTCCCCGCTCACTAGGCCCAGCCGGTCGGCGTCGAAGTGATTAATAAAGGCCGTCGTCGTTGCGGCCAGATTGGCGAGCGCGGGTGAGCCCTGCATCAAGATGCCGTTGTCGTAGAGACGCCGAGAGACGTGCAGCGCGAGGGCGTAGCCGTCGTAGTGACCGACGTGGACCTCGACCCCGCTGGCGACCTCCGACAGCGCGGCGAGGCGCGGCACCTCGCCCGTGCGCACCGACTCGCTCTCGAGCGAACCGGTGAGCTCACCGAGTCCCACGGTGTTCGTTGAGCGTATGCCCGGAAAGGCCATCGGGTCGAGCGCCCGGCGTGCCACGCCCGTGCTCGCACGACCGACGACCGCTCCCTCGCCGCTCACGTCGTTCATAATCGACAGCGCGGGATAGCCCGTCGTCTCTTCGAGGATCTTGGCGCAGAGTTCAACGGACTCGAGCCCGAGGTTTTGACCGCAGGATTCAGCCAGCTCCGAGGCGATCGCCACGTCGTTCCAGGCCGATCCGGGCGCCACAATCTTGGCCGTCACGTTGGTAACCCGGCCCTCAATATTGGTGACGGTACCGTGGCGCTCGTGCTGAACCGCGGCCGGCAGCACCACGTCGGCGTAGGCCAGGGTCTTACCGCCATGTCCCCCCACGACCACGACCGACGCCGCCTCGAGGGCTCGGCGTGCGCCCTCCGAGTCGAGCACGTTGCCCAGCAGGCACCCACCCAGGAGGATCACGGCCTTCTGCTCGCCCGAACGCATGGCCTCGAGTTGCTCACCCGTGCTGCGACCTCGACACGACGCGTCGTACCCGCGACCGGGGCGAAGCCGCGGGGCCAGCCCCATGTCAAGTGCGCCGCGCACGTTTCCGCGGCGCAGGGCGGGCAGAAATCGCGCCCGGGGGAAGGCCTCGGCCAACGTGCGCGCGGCAGTCTCCATCACACCCGCGGTTTCGGCCAGATTGGGCCGGCCCACCACGACGACGACGCCCTCGCCGTCGGCGAGGAGTTCGCGCGCCGCGCTCAGCTGCGCGTCGGTGACCGTCGACTCCTTGGCGAGCTTGGCGTCCTTGCTCGCCAGAGCCGCCGCCACCACGTGGGCCTCGCCGGGACGGGTCGGCAGCGCGACGCTGGCGAGGGGGCGCAGGGCGCTGGCGCCAAAGGCGAACTCGACGAGAGCGTTCTTTCGTTGGACGAAGTTCTCGCGCAAGCGCAAGAACAACACGGGCAGCTCTTCGCGAAGGTCGCCGCTGAGGGTCACCACTACGCGCGCGTGCGCGGCCTCGTCAATCGTGGCCTGGGGCAACGCTTGAAGGAGCGCGCCGTCGAGGCCGTCGTCGTACTGCGCGTCGAGAGAATCGCTCCCCAGCACTCCGCGCACGAACCGCTCCCAGGCAAAAGCTCCCTCATTCGTCAGCGCCGCGCCGCCGATCGCTCCCACGCCGCCGGGCGCGGAGGAGGCGTCTTGGAGAATGGTGGCGGCGCGCGTCAGCGCCTCGCCCCAGGTGGCCGCGCGCAGTTCTCCGTTTTCTCGCACGAGCGGCTCGCGCAGGCGCGTCGCAGCCGAGAGTACGTCGGTGGCGTCGTCGTGTCCGTCAATCGCGTCGAGGGTGAAGCGGCCCTTGTCGCACAGCCAGCCGTGGTTGACCGGTTCGGAGTCCACGCCGAGCAGTCGGGTAAGTCGATTGCCGGAGGACTGCACGGCGACCCGGCACCCCATCGCACACGTCGTGCACGTGCTCTCGACTTGCTCGAGGTCCCAGGGGCGCGCGGTGAAGCGGTACGGCTTGGCCGTCAGGGCGCCCACGGGGCAGATCTGCACCGTGTTGCCCGAGAAGGTCGAGTCGAAGGGCTCCGTCGGCGAGACGGCGACTTCAATAAGGTCGCCGCGACCGGAGAAGGCGATCTGGGTATCGCCCGACACCTCGGCGCTAAAGCGGGTGCAGCGCGCACATTGGATGCAGCGCTCGCGGTCCAACAAGACGAGTTCGCCGATCTCGACGGGCTTGACGAAGTGTCGCTTTTCTTCGATGAATCGCGTCTCGCCCGAGCCGTGGGCGAGGGTCTGATCCTGGAGCGGGCACTCGCCCCCCTTGTCACAGACCGGACAGTCCAGTGGGTGGTTCGCGAGCAGAAACTCGAGTACCCCGTCCTGGGCTTTTTTCACTTTTTCTGAATCGGTGACGACGTTCATACCGTCGTTGACGTGGATATAACACGCCGGCTGCAAGGTCGCCCCGCGCGGTCCGTCCACCTCGACGAGGCACATTCGACAGACGCCCACGGGCTCCATGCGCGGGTGATAGCAGAAGCGCGGCACGTAGTGGCCCGCGCGCTCGGCGACCTCAATGAGGAGTTCACCGGCCCGGGCCTCGGTGGCCCGACCGTTCACGGTGACCGTTACGGAGGTCTTCATCTCAGTCAAAGGGGCACCCTCCGTGGTGGACGTGCTCGAGGAATTCGTCCTTGAACATGTCGATGGCCGAGTGCACCGAGGACGGAATAGACGGCCCGAGCACGCAGATGGTCGTTTGTTGGGGTGGCCAGTTGAGCCCCGGGGAGATGTTGTCGCACAGGTCGAGGAGCATGTCGAGGTCCTCGATGCGTCCGCCGCCGTGCTCGAGGCGGTACATCGCGCGCTCGATCCAGCCCGAGCCCTCCCGGCACGGCGTGCACTGACCGCAGGACTCTCGCGAGAAGAACTTGGCGATTCGCCAGGTGGCGCGCACCACGCAGGTGTCCTGGTCGAAGACGACCACCGAGCCCGAGCCGAGCATCGAACCCTTCTCGGCGACCTCGTCTTGGCCGAGCGCCAAGTCGAGCAGGTCGGGACCGAACCACGGAGCCGAAACGCCCCCGGGGATGAAGGCCTTGACCGTTCCGCCCTTCACCACGCCGCCGCCGAGGGCCGGGTCAAAGATCAGGTCGCGGAAGGTGTTCTTCACCATCTCAATTTCGTAGACGCCGGGTCGATTCACCTTGCCCGCCAAGGCGAACAGTCGCGTGCCGGTGCTGCGTCCCGCGCCCAGGGCGGCAAAGGCGGCCCCGCCATTGAGCACGATCCAGGGAAGGTTCGACATCGTCTCTACGTTGTTCACGACCGTGGGCTCGCCGTAGAGACCGGTGACGGCGGGAAAGAAAGGGGGCTTGATGCGCGGGAACCCACGCTTGCCCTCGAGGCCTTCGATCAGGGCCGTCTCCTCACCGCAGATGTACGCGCCCGCCCCGGGGTGCACCACGATGTCGAGGGAAAAGTCCGAACCGAAGATTTTCTGGCCGAGCGCGCCGTGCTCGTACGCCTCGTTAAGGGCGACCTGAACCCGCTCGAGGCCGAGCGCGAACTCACCGCGAAGGTAGATGAAAGCCTGATTCACCTGAAGGGCGTACGCGGCGATGATCACGCCCTCGAGGAGTTGGTGGGGATCGCGCTCGACCAGGTAGTGGTCCTTAAAAGTGGCCGGCTCGGACTCGTCGCCGTTCACCACGAGGTAGGAGATGGGCGACTTGCGCAGCATGGACCACTTGCGCCCCGCCGGAAATCCCGCTCCCCCGCGGCCCAGCAGGGAGGCCTCGTCAACCTGGGCCGATACGGCCTCGGGAAACATGCTCAGCGCCTTCTTTAAGCCCTCGTAGCCGCCGGTCTCGAGGTAGCGCGCCAGAGAGTAGGAGTCTTCGTAGCGCTCGCGGGCGGTGACGATGCGCGGGGCGTCCAGTACGGCCATCAGTGCTGCTCCGCCCTCGCGTCGCGCGCGGCCTTGGCGGTGGCGCGCTCGTGGGCGATCTCCTCCTTGGCCACGCGAAGTCCGCCCTGGCGACGCACGCGAATAAGAGTCCCGTGACTCGGTACCTCGGCCTCGCGCCGCCCGGACACGAGATCCTCGATGAGGGCGTCGAACGTGTCGGGGGTCGTGGTGCGCACGTAGCGGTGATTCACTTGCACGCAGGGGGCGATGTTGCAGTCGGCGAGACACTCGGCTTCCTCGAGCGTAAAAAGTCCGTCCGCGCTGGTCGATCCCACCGCGCACCCCAGGCGCTGGCTCGCGTGTTCGAGCATCTCCACACCGCCCGCGAGGAGGCAGGCAACGTTCGTACACACGCTCACCACGTATTTACCCACGGGCTCTAGGTGAAACATCTCGTAGAAGGCGGCGGTGCCGCGTACGTCGGCGGGCGTGGTGCCGGTGAGTTCGGCCACTTCGGCTATTCCCGCGTCGCTGAGGTACCCCTCTTGTTCCTGGGTGAGGTGCAGCAAGGGCAACATGGCCGAGCGCTTGCGCGGATAGAGCGCAACGAGTTCCTCGGCGCGCTGGCGCAGGTCGTTGCGTAAATAACTCATCGGTCGACCTCACCCATGATCGGGTCGATCGAGGAGATGACCGTGATGGCGTCCGAGACCGATCCACCGCGCATCATGAGCGGCGCCGCCTGGAGGTTGACAAAACTGGGCGCGCGGGTGTGCATGCGGTAGGGCTTGGGGCCGCCGTCGGCCACCAGATAGCAACCCAGCTCGCCGCGGGGAGATTCGATGGCGGAGTACACCTCGCCCGCGGGCACCATGAATCCCTCGGTGTAGAGCTTGAAGTGGTGGATGAGCGCCTCCATCGACTCATCGATGCGCGCGCGCGGAGGTGGGGTGACCTTGGGATCCTGGCTGCGATAGTCGCCGGCGGGCATCTTCTGGAGGCACTGGCGCACGATGCGCACCGACTCACGAATCTCATTGAGTCGAATCGCGTACCGGTCAAAATTGTCGCCGTAGGTTCCCACGATGACGTCGAACTCCACCTGGTCGTAGGCCAGGTAGGGCATGGAGCGGCGCAGGTCCCAGGGAACACCCGTCGATCGCAGAATCGGCCCGGTCACGCCCAACGCCAGCGCCTCTTCGGCGGCGATGGGCGCCACCCCCACCATGCGGCCGCGAAAGATCGGCTGACCGGTTAGCAGTTCGTCGTATTCGAACGTGCGCTCATAGAGGGTGTCGCAGATGACGAGCACGTCGTCTTCCCAACCGTCGGGCAAGTCCGCCGCCACGCCGCCGGGGCGCACGTAGTTCAGGTTCATTCGTAATCCAGCGGTCTTCTCGAAAAAGGCCAGAATCAGCTCGCGCTCGCGAAACCCGTAAATCATCATCGACGTGGCCCCTAAGTCCATGCCGTTGGTCGCGATCCACACCAGGTGTGAAGTGATGCGGTTGAGTTCGGCCATCATCATGCGGATCCAGGTGGCCCGCTCGGGAATCTCGATCCCGAGCAGGGTCTCTACGGCCAGTGCGTAGCAGAGCTCGTTGCCGATGGGACTGAGGTAGTCCATGCGCGTGACGTTGGTCGCCCCCTGGACGTAGGAGAGTTCCTCGCCGGTCTTTTCCATACCGGTGTGCAGGTAGCCGATCACCGGCTTCGTGCGCAAAATGAACTCGCCGTCGAGTTCGAGCATGAGGCGCAGCACTCCGTGGGTGGAGGGGTGCGCGGGACCCATGTTGATGATCATGGTCTCGTCGTCGCGACGCTCGTAGTCGACGTCCTTGGGGTCCAAGGTGAGGTCGCTGGTGCGCAGCACCGCTCCCACCTCGCGTCCGAGCTGGTCGACATTGGTGTCGTTGCGCGCCCGCAGACCCTGGGCGCCCTCGTCGGTCTCGGCCGCCAAGAGGTCGACGCGATCGGCGACGCGTATCGAGGTGTCGTCGTTGCTCATCGCGGTCCGGGCGTCTCTTTGAACTGCACGGGCACTCTGCCCACGGCGTAGTCCTTGCGCAGAGGGTGGCCCTCCCAGTCCTCGGGCATCAAGATGCGCGTGAGATCGGGATGGCCCTCGAAGAGCACGCCAAAGAGGTCGAAGGCCTCGCGCTCCATCGCTTCGGTCCCCGGGTACAGGGAAAAAAGCGACGACACGCACGGCTCGTCGTCGCCCGCCTGGACGCGAATGCGCACGCGCTGCTTCTTAGACAGGCTGAGCAGGTTCACCACAATCTCAAACCGGGTGGGCTCAACCCCGTCGGGTAGGGACCGGCCCAGGTGCTCGAGGTAGTCGACCGCGCACAGATCCGCGCACAGTTCAAAGTGATCGTCCTTAAACGCACGCACCAGTTCGAAGTACTGATGGCGCGCCGGAAAGCATCCAAGGTCGCTCGCCACCGCATCCGCGGTCACGACTCCTGGGGGGGCCGTAGGGGGAAGAAGGGTCACTTCGGCGTTCCCACCCTCACCGCGACGGGGACTTCGGGAGTCCAGGTGTTCGACTGCTCGGCGACCTGCGTGGGGCGGCCGTCGCGGCGGCGCTGGAGAATCTCGCCGGTCCTGATCTGCTCGTGCAGGGTGAGAATCGCGTGCATCAAGGTCTCGGGACTCGGCGGGCAGCCGGGCGCGTAGACGTCCACGGGCACGATCTGGTCCACGCCCTGGACGATGGCGTAGTTGTTGAACATGCCCCCCGTCGAGGCGCACACGCCCATGGAGATGACCCACTTGGGCTCCATCATCTGGTCGTACACCTGGCGCAGCACCGGGGCCATCTTCTGGCTGACCCGACCGGCCACGATCATCAAGTCGGCCTGGCGCGGCGAGTTGCGAAAGACCTCCATGCCGTAGCGCGCGAGGTCGAAATCGGCGGCCCCCGCCGCCATCATCTCGATGGCGCAGCACGCGAGGCCGAAGGTCGCGGGCCACACCGAGGCGCGCCGGGCCCAACGAACCAGGTCCTCGACCTGGCCGGTGAGAAAGTTGTGCTGCAGGTCCTCCAGGGCCACTACGCCGCCTTGTCGGGGTCGGCACTGATGCGCACAATGGTCGAGTCGCTGGTGCGAGCCGGCATTCCCTTGACGAGTTGTTTGACCGGCCCCCAGGTCAGCGCACCCTCGGCTACGAGGAACAACAAAGAGCCAAAGACCGCCAGAGAAAAGATCACCACTTCGACCAGCCCGAAGACGCCCAACTGGCGAAAGACCACCGCAAAGGGGTACATGAAGACCACTTCAATGTCGAAGATCACGAAAATCATCGCGACGAGGTAAAAGCGAACGGGGAAGCGCTGAGGCGGCTCCACGTCGGGGACGATTCCACACTCGTAGGGTGCTAATTTCGCGTCGCTGGGACGCTTGTGCGGGGCCAGAAGACCCGAGGCAACAAAAGAACCCGACGCGAACAGCACTCCGAGGATGAGGAGT
>DASXFG010000062.1:0-167527 GCA_036489715.1 Acidimicrobiales bacterium
AAGCGCTGAGGCGGCTCCACGTCGGGGACGATTCCACACTCGTAGGGTGCTAATTTCGCGTCGCTGGGACGCTTGTGCGGGGCCAGAAGACCCGAGGCAACAAAAGAACCCGACGCGAACAGCACTCCGAGGATGAGGAGTCCAAGGATTGCGATGTACTGACCCACGTTCATCATTTCTACCAGACCTACAAAGGGGTCTTCGACGGGTGAACGCACCAGAACCACGTTCTAGGATTGAACGAGTGAAAAGCCTCGCCGATGTCGTCGCCCACCCGAACGTCTATGACGTCGTCATCGTGGGCGCGGGACCATCGGGTTCGAGTTGCGCCTACTGGCTCGCTCAGGCGGGTTGGTCGGTGTGCCTCGTGGAAAAAAAGCACTTCCCGCGCGAGAAGACCTGCGGCGATGGACTCACCCCCCGATCGGTCCACCAAATAGCCCAAATGGGCTTAGAGGGCGTCGTGGCCGCGAACGGCCACCGGTATCAAGGACTGCGCGCGTACGGGTTTGGCGCCTCGCTGGACATGCAGTGGCCCGAGCACCCGGTATTTCCGAACTACGGGTACACAATTACGCGCTTCAATCTCGACGGGCTCGTCGCCGAGCACGCGGAGAAATATGGTGCCGACGTGCTCAACGGCGTGGAAGCGCTGAGT
The DNA here is from genome assembly GCA_036489715.1 of Acidimicrobiales bacterium. Classification (GTDB taxonomy): domain Bacteria; phylum Actinomycetota; class Acidimicrobiia; order Acidimicrobiales; family RAAP-2; genus RAAP-2. Next base: position 659 of record DASXFG010000062.1, read on the forward strand.
TTGGTGGACCCCACGCCGGGTGACGCGGAGCACCTGTCGGGCGCCCACGGCGTTGTGGTCAAGGACAAGGAGACCGGCCAGGTCGCCGAGATTCGCGGGCGCTACCTCGTGGCCGCCGACGGTCAAAATTCGCGTCTCGGGCGCGAGTTGGGCGTGACTCGCAACCGGGACTGGCCCCTGGGAATGGCGCTTCGCGGGTACTACACCAGTGAGCGTCACGACGAGGAGTGGATTGTCTCGCACCTGGATATTCGCGACGCGAGCGCGGACGTCGTACCCGGGTACGGCTGGATCTTTCCCCTGGGAGACGGGCGCCTCAACGTCGGGGTCGGGCTGCTCTCGACCGGGGGCAAGTGGAAGGGCGTCAACACCACCAAACTTCAAGAACTCTTCGTCGCCCAGGTGGGTGAGGAGTGGGGTCTCAGTGACGAGACCAGCTGTGGCGCACCCACCGGTGGTCGGCTTCCCATGGGGCTGTCGATCGGACCGCGCGTCGGCGCCAACACCCTGACCATCGGCGACGCCGCGGGCAGCGTCAATCCCTTTAACGGCGAGGGCATCTCCTACGGCTACGAGACGGGCCGACTGGCGGCGGGAGTGCTGGGTGAGACGCTGCTCGCTGACGACTCGGAGCTACTGGGGCTCTACGAAGAGCGTCTCAACACGGCCTACGGCGATTACTACCAGATTGCGCGTGCGTTCGTTCGGCTGATCTCGGACCCCAAAGTCATGCAAGTCTGCGTGAGCACCGGATTCCGTATTCCGATCCTCATGCGCGAACTCCTCAAGATCATGGCGAATCTGATGTCGAACGACTCTCGCGCTCCGGGCGAAATGGGGTACCGCGCCATGCAGAGGCTCGCGGGCACGATACCCGAACAAGTGTGGAACGTGGTCTTCCCTCAGTCGGCCGGCGTATAAGGACTTACGCCGAGGTGGACGAGCTGTTCTCGGTGCGCGACAACAGAGTATTGACTAGTCCGTCGAGCAAGGTTTTAGCCTTCGCAAACGAACCTACGATCGCGCTCAGGGTGATCTCGTAGTGGCCGTGGGTAACTACCGCCATTACCAGTTGCACCTTGGAGGGAATGTTGGGCAGAGCCAGGGTGACCACGCCCCCTCGGGCAAAACCCTTGTCGTAGGTCGTGGGGCGCCAGTCGCTCGCCACGTCACTAGCCGGATTGGTTGAGTGATAACCCGCCATGATGATGGCTGCGCTGGCGTCTGCGAAACACGCGCCGAATTTCGTCTGGGACATCTCACGAGTGTCTTTTTCCACCATCGAGGTGGTGCGGTAGTACTGCGCACTCGAGGCGAGCTGGATGCCCTTGAGTGACTCGGTGTTGAAGATCGGCGAAGAGACCTGGTAGTCGGGCTGTTGTCCCGCCGCCCCGTACATGCGATCGCGAGAGTTAGAGACGCCCAGGCACTTTTGAAAGACGCTCGCCGCCTCGGTGAAGACCGAGTCCTTGGGCGGCGTCGTGGTGGTCGTGGTGGAGGTATAGACCTTGTTGGGCGGAGAGACCAAGTAGTCGAGCACCGTCTGGGAGGTCTTGTACCAACCGCTGGGCAGGTCGCGCAACGTGAGGTTCACGTGGCGCGCGTCAGCCAACTCGCGCGCGCCCTGATTGGCGTGGTTGACCCACGCGGCGATGCCGCCGGCGAAACTCGCGAGCAGCACCACCGCCACGACGGCGTAGACGCTGGCGCGCGGCCGGCGCTCAACGACCACTCCACCGCGCTCAGAGACGACGGCGCGCAACTCGTCGTACCCGTCGGTGTCCCGGTGCCGCCAGAGATAGCGCACGCCGCCCACGCTCGCAAAGAGCATCATGCGCCCCCCGACTCGCACGAGTTCAAGGTTCGCGATCTCACTCCACGGGGTCTGCCAGGCGACGGCGGGAATACCAGCCAACTGAGTGAGACCCGCGTCGTCAAACAGCAGGGTCACCGGTGAGGTCGGACCGTGGGGAACAAAGGGAGGTTGGACCTGCCAGTCCTCGCTGCGCAGTGCGCTCACCCCACCACGTCTTTCGCGGCCTCCGCCGCGGCGGACACCGTGCGCTCTAAATCGGTTTCGTCGTGGGCGAGGGAGACGAAGACTATTTCGTACGCGCCGGGCGCGAAGGCGATGCCGCGCTCGAGCATCGCGTGAAAGAACGCGGCGTAGAGCCCGTTCTCGCTAAGAGCCTTGGACTCAGCGAAGTTGCGCGGCGCCTCGAACTCACTCTCGCTTAAGTACAGACCCAGGAGAGAGCCCACCTGGGGAACGCGAGCGTAGAGTCCCGACTCGCCGATGGCCCCTTCGAGGTCGGAGGCGAAGTTCTTTACCCGGCCCGCCAGCAGCGCCAGATCGTCGGCGGTGACGTGTTCGAGTACCGCCGCCCCCGCGGCGGTCGCCAGCGGATTGCCCGAGAGCGTGCCCGCCTGATACACCGGACCCTCGGGCGCCAGGGCGCTCAGTATTTCCCGGCTACCGCCAAAGGCCCCCACCGGCAGGCCCCCGCCGATGACCTTGCCGAAGGTCCATAGGTCCGGCGTCACCCCAAAGAACTCCTCCGCGCCCCCCATCGAGAGGCGAAATCCGGTGATCACCTCGTCAAAGATGAGAAGGGCGCCCACGCGGTCGCACTCCGCGCGAAGATCAGACAGGAAGGTCGACGTGGGAGCGACGAGATTCATGTTGGCCGCCACGGGCTCTACCAGGACGGCCGCGACGGACTCGTCTAAGGCGGGAACCTCGTTGTAGGGAGCCACCAGCGTGTCGCGCACCGCGCCGCTCGTTACCCCGGCCGAATCGGGCAGCCCCATCTGGGCTACTCCGCTGCCCCCGGCCACTAAGAGCGCGTCGGAGTGACCGTGATAGCAGCCGTCGAATTTGAGAATGCGATCCCGGCCGGTATAACCACGCGCCAGTCGCACGGCGCTCATCACCGCCTCGGTCCCCGACGAGACGAGACGAACCTGCTCGAGGCCGCGCACGCGCGCGGTCATCAGCTCTGCCAGGATCACCTCGCCGGGCGTCGGCGCCCCGAACGTCGTACCGAGGCCCGCTTGCGCGCGCACGGCCTCGACCACGAACTCACTCGCGTGACCCAGCAGCGACGCGCCGTAGGACTGTACGTAGTCCAGATACCGCGTGCCCTCCACGTCACAGACGTACGCGCCGTCGCCACTCACGACGGTATAGGGCACGCCACCCACGGAGCGAAACGAGCGAACCGGCGAGTCGACGCCGCCCGGGATAACGGCCTGTGCTCGTTCGAACCAGGACGCGTTCGTCTTCAAGAGTTCAGCTCTCGCGCGAGTTCCTTGGCGAAGTAGGTGAGCACGAAGTCCGCGCCGGCTCGGCGCACGGCGGTGAGTTGCTCTAAGGCCACGGCTGTTCCGTCGATCCACCCGTTGGCGGCGGCGGCTTTGATCATCGCGTACTCGCCACTCACGTGGTACGCGGCGAGGGGCACGTCGAGTTCGCGCTTGAGGTCGGCCAGCACGTCAAGGTACGTCACCGCCGGCTTGACCATAACGACGTCCGCACCTTCGGACACGTCGAGGCGCGCCTCGCGCAGCGCTTCGCGTCGATTGCGCAAGTCCTCTTGGTAGCTCTTGCGATCGCCGCCCGCGGCGATCTCGACTCCGACGGCCTCGCGAAAGGGACCGTAAAGACCACTCGCGTACTTAACCGCGTAGGCGAGAATGATGGTGTCGGAAAAACTCGCCCCTTCGAGTGCGGCGCGAATCGACGCCACCTGACCGTCCATCATGCCGCTGGGTGCGATCACGTCGGCACCCGCTTCAGCTTGGGCGAGAGCCACTCGGGAGTAGAGCTCGAGGGTCGCGTCGTTGTCAATCGTGCCGTCGCTGCGCAGCACCCCGCAGTGCCCGTGGCTGGTGTACTCGTCCAGGCACAGGTCGGCCATAATCACCAGGTCGTTGCCAAAATGATTCTTGAGGTCGCGTAGGGCGCGTTGGGCGATGCCCTCGGAGTCCCAGGCGCCGCTGCCGAACTCGTCCTTGGTGGCGGGCACGCCAAAGAGAATGATGCTCGTCACTCCGCTGTCGAGAAGTTCGGTCACTTCGGAGCGCAGGGAGTCGAGCGTGTGCTGGAAGTGCCCCGGCAGCGAAGTAATGGCTCGGCGCTCACTCAGACCCTCGGCCACGAACAGCGGTGCGACGAAATTACTCGGGGTGAGCGTCGTTTCAGCTACCAGTGACCGGATCGCCGGCGTGCGGCGCAACCGCCGAGGACGTTCAGAGGGAAACACGACAGCCAGCCTATTGCGGGGCGCGAGGGCTTCTCCCTGGGCGTTTACAAGCGTGACAGTCGCGATGCCAGCTGGGGTCCCCAGCCCTCGAGCACTCGCTCGCGGTCTTGGGACACAACCTCCGCGGTGGTCGCGCCGGGGACCACCACCCAGCACGCCTCGCTCAGATAGTCTCGCGCGGCCCACCAGGCCGAAGGAGCGCCGATCAGAACAACGTCGGCGGCTCGCAGCGTCGCCACCGCCTCGCTCGTCAGTGTCGTGGGCACCGTCGCGTAGCAGGCGAGGTGCTCGACGTCCAGTCCGCGAGAGTGCAGGTCGTTGGCGAGCTCAGAACGCATGGATGCGGCTCCCAGCAACAGCACCGGTCCCTCGGTAATATCGCCGCCCAAATCCTGAGCCCCCGCAGTGCCCACCACGTCCGAGGCACAGTCTTCGTCGTCCAGTGCGCGGGCGGTAGCGGTGCCGACGCTCAACACGTGGGCACCCGCGGCGAGCGCGGCGCGCGCCAGTTTCACGTAGAGCGCGCTTCGTGCGCTGGTCACGACGAGCGTGCGAAAGTCGCCGAAGTGGGCGCTCGCGGCCAGCGCCTCGCCCACACGTTGACTGTCGTAGTACTCGGTCGCGGTAAGGGGCACTTCGCTCACGCGAGATCCGACGGGGAGCCACGACGCCAGTTCGGCGTTGTGACCGAATTCTCGAGTGAGCACGACGTTCATCGCACGTGCGCGGCGAAGGACCCCCCGCCGAGTTCGTCGCGAAGATATCGGCCCAACCGTCGACCCAGCTCTTCGGGGTCCTCGCCAGAGAACTGGGCCCGCACGCTTTGAGCGCCATCGAGCTCGAGCATGACGCCGCGGATCGTGACCGAGGTAGCCTCACTCGTCGCGTACGCACCCGCCGGAACTGAGCACCCCGCGCCCAGTTCTTCAAGGAACGCGCGCTCGGCGCGCAGGGCCCGGTGAGCCCAGTCATCATCGATCGCCGTCAGCGACTCAAGCGTGGACTCGTCATCCTCTCGAGCTTCGAGGCCGAGCGCACCTTGGCCGACCTGGGGCACAAACCATTCCGGATCGAGTCGATCGCTGACTCTTTCGGTCGCAGCGAGGCGTTCGAGAGCCGCCAGGGCAGCGATCACGGCGTCGACGCCGTCATGTCCGACGCGAGCGAGGCGGGTCGCCATGTTGCCACGAAGGGGCACGACTTCAATGTCGGGGCGCCGCTCGAGCAGGAGCGCGCGACGACGCGGCGACCCGGTCGCCACCCGGGCCCCGGGTCCCAGACCGGCGAGCGACCGGCCGACGAGCACATCACTGGCGTTGAGTCGCTCGGGTACCGAGGCGAGAACTAATCCCGGTGGAGTCAAGCTGGGGAGGTCTTTGGCGCTGTGGACCGCAACGTCTGCCTCACCGTGAAGGACGGCGCGCTGCACTTCGACGGCGAAGACTCCCTGGCCACCGATCGTCGTGAGTTCGGCTCGCGACTCGCGATCTCCGCGGGTGTCAATGAGAACGAGTTCGCTATCGATGTCGCGTTCCGCCAAGAGCCCGCGGACACGATTCGCCTGCACCAGTGCGAGCGGAGACTGCCGCGTCGCGAGACGCAGAGTCATAGATCAAACAAGTTGCGCGTCGCCTCACTCAGACGGGTACCTTGATCGGTCCCGGCCGCCTCCTTCAGGGCGATGGTCGGGCGATGGGCGATTTTGGCCACGACCGATCGGATCAGCGACTCGACAGTCTCGCTCTGATCCGACGTCAAACCTTCGAGATCGTGAGCGCGTCGGGCGAGTTCGCCCGCCACGACGTCGTCGAAGTGCTCGCGCAGTTCACGAACGATGCTCGCCGCCCCGCGCGCTCGTTGATCGGACAGGAATCTCTCGACGTCCTCATCCACAATGCGCGTCGCTTCGCTCGTCGCCTCCTGGCGGTCTCCGAGCGCGCGCTCGACGCTCTGGTGCAGATCACCGATGTCAATGCGGCGAACGTGGGTGAGATCACTGACGTCGGCCGCCACCGAGCGCGGAACGCCGAGGTCGATAATCAAGACATCACTCGTCCGAGCGGCAAAGGCGTCAGAGGACAGTATCGGCGACGAGACTTCCAAGGCGCTCACCACCAAGCGTGGCTCTCCGAGGCCGTCGGTCAGATCGTCGAGTCGGGCAACGCGTACTCGCTCGTCACCGAGTGACGCTCGGACCTCCTCAGCCCGCTCGAGCGTGCGATTAAAGATCGTGAGGCGCTCGAGCCGGGGAGACCCGGCGAGCAGACTCTTGGCGACGCCCGCGCCCATCTGACCCGCGCCCAGGACCACCACTTCGGCACCGTCGAGCTGGGCGCCCAACTCCTCGATCGCCGCGGACGCAGCCGCCTGGGCGAAACTGGTGGTGCCCCGAGAGATGGTGGTTTCAGAACGCACGCGCCGACCCGAACTGATGGCGCGCTGAAACAACTCGGTGACCTCGCTGCCCGCGGTCTGTTCATCGACTGCGAGTTGGAGCGCGCGGCGCAACTGCCCGAGTATTTCAAACTCGCCGGGTACTACGGACTTAAGGCCGGCCGCCACTTGAAAGAGGTGCGCTGCGACGTCGTGTTCGAAGTTGACCGTCAGGCGATCTTCGAACTCGTGTCGGGAAAGACCTGTAGCGTCGGCGAGCGTCTCGGTGATCTCTTCAATGGCGCCGTGAAAGCGGTCGATCACCCCGACAACTTCGGTGCGCAGGCAGGTCGATATGAATACGGCCTCGTGGATGTTGCGATGGCTCACCAAGGTGCGCAACATCTTGGCCCATTCGTGCTCGGGCACCGTCGCTCGCTCGAGAAGGTCGAGAGAGGCGTGCTCGTGATCTATTCCCACAGAAATCAGTGCCACATCGCCTCCGCGGTCTTTCTCATGTTACGAGCCCCGTAAGGGATTGGTGCTCGCGATGCCGAGCGAGTGGAGCAGGCCGCCGCCGAGCGGGCCGGTGCCGTTATTGAGGTGGTACATCAGAATCTGGAGCTCGATGGAGAAGTCGACGTAGTGCACGGCCGTGCCGAGCGGCACCGACACGACCTGGGGCGCAAAATTGAGTATCGCGTGAATGCCGGCTTCCACCATGCGGTCCGTTACGTCTTGGGCGGCGCTGCCCGGGGTGCATACGACCCCGACCGTGGCCGCGGGCATGGGATCGCTCAGGGATTGGATGCTCAGCCCCGCGATCTGGTGGCCCACCAGTTCGGGATCGATGTCGTAGAGCGCGACCAATCGCGCACCACGGATAAGGAAGTTCGAGGAGTTGACCAGGGCGCGCCCCAAGTTGCCGATGCCCACCACAATGACGTCGTAGAGCCGGTCGTGGCCGAGGGCCTCGGCGATGCGGTCGATCAACACTTTGGTGTCGTAGCCCGCGCCCCTGGTGCCAAAGGACCCCAGGCCCGCCAGATCTCGGCGCACGGTTGTCGCGGTCACCCCGGCCAGTTCTCCGATCTGCTTGGAGTCGATCTTGGTCTCTCCTCGTCGCAGCAAGCCCTCGGCGATACGTTGATAGACCGGGAGCCGCGCGATCGTGGGCTCGGACAGCTTCTTGATTCGAAGACGAGAAGTCGCCATCAGTACAGGCTATTTCTTCACCAAACGGCGCGTCAGGCTGGTCACCGAGCCAAGTTGCGACTGCGTTCCGCAGCGGCGGCGACGGCGTCAATAAAGGCGGCGCGTACTGCGCGCTGCTCGAGCGTGCGCAAGCCCGCGGCCGTGGTGCCCCCCGGGGACGTCACCTGGGCGCGCAACACTTCGGGCGACTCGCCCGACTCCTTTAAAAGTGCGCCCGAACCGTACAGCGTGTCGACCACGAGGGTCTTGGCGACGTCACGGTGCAGCCCTTGGTGAACTCCCGCTTCGATCAACGCTTCGACGACCAGGTAAAGATAGGCCGGCATGGGGCCCGATAAGCCGGTCACGGCGTCGATATTGCGCTCGGTCACCCGTACGACGGTCCCTACAGCTCCCAGAATCGACTCGGCCCAGTCCAAGTCCTCACTCGTAACGTGCGATCCGCCAGCCATGGCGGTGACCCCCAGCCCGATCACCACCGGCGTGTTGGGCATGGAGCGAATGACGGGCACCGGCTCGGGGAAGCACGACTCGAGTCGCGCCGTCGAAAGCCCCGCCACGACCGACAGCACGCGCCGAATGCCCATGGCGGCGGCCACTCTGGCGAGGCTTTCGGCGTAGTCGGGCTTTACCGCCAGGATCGCTCCGGTGCTCGAGTCGATCTCGACCACGTCGAGTCCGGCAAAGACGCCCGCACCCGGGAATCGCGCCTCCAACTCTGCGCGAGTTTCCACTGAGCGCGCAATCAGCGCGAGGTCGCCCGCGTCGCACCATCCAGCCTCCAGGAGCCCCGCCGCGAGAGCGGAACCCATCTTGCCGGCACCGATGATGATGAGTTTGTGCGCCACGCCACAACGCTACCTGGCTACTTCGAACGACGCTTCCGGTAGAGCCCGGGTAGTCCCAAGGTCATGACCGTGGGATACATCTCGTCAATGTACGTGATCGCCGCCCCCACGAGCTCGTCCACGCGTCCCACGGTGATCTCCCCGATGGGGATCTGGGTCACGAGATAGATACCCGCCTCTGGTCCGATCGCCACGTGCAGTTCGCGCATCGCGTGGTTCTTCACCAGGAGGTAGCGGTAGACCCCTTCAAGGTTTTCTTCGGGTGCAGGAATAAGTTCGGTTTCCACGAAGACCGTGCGCTGACGCAACGAGAGCCACAGAGTGATCGCGTCGCGCTCATCTCCTCGACACCGGATTAGCCAGTGAAAGTGACCGCGGTCGTCGCTGTCGGGTCGGTGTTCAATCTCGCCAAGGAGGGAGTTCGCGCCCCACTGTCGGGACCACTCTTTGAGAGTGTCGTCGAGCGAAGTCGCGGCACCCTCATCGCTCAGGGGAGCGCGGGTCACCTAGCAGTGGGCCAGACTGGCGGTAGACAGTTCTCGAACGAGAGACGCGAGTGACTCCCCGGCGCGCTTCCAGGTATATTCGCCCGCGCGCAGCACGGCGGCATTCGACATCGCGGTATCCTCCGCGCTGTCGAGCACTTCTTCGATGGCGTCGGCCCAGTGAGTCGCGTTTCGCTCTCGCACGAGGTAGCCGGTGACACCTTCGACGACGATCGTCGGGAGTCCACCGACGTCACTCGCCACCACCGGCGTCCCACACGCCGAGGATTCCAGAGCCACGAGGCCGAAACTCTCCGCGCGCGACGGCACCACGGTAACGTCGGCCGCGCGCATCCAGGTTGAAAGGCGACGATGGGACTGAGGCGCGACGAAGATCACCTCATTCATGGCACCCGCCTCGGCCACGCGCTCGTGCAGTCGCGAAAGCGTTCGTCCGCCGTCCGGTCCGGACGGCCCTCCGACTATGGCTAACGAGGCGTAGCGACCGCGACGGCGCAGCTCGATGAGGGTGTCAAGGGCGAGATCGACCCCCTTTAACTCCTGCAGCCTCCCCACGAAGAGCAGCAGCGGCGTCTGTTCTCCCAGGCCGAGCGCCCGACGCGCTTGCGGCCGATACCCAGGCGCGAAGAAGGCGTGCTCCACTCCGAGCGGCACCACGTGCACGCGCGCGGGTTCCGCGTTGTAGAGGCGCACGAACTGCTCTGCTTCGACATCGCAGCTAGCGAGGATGGCGTCGGCGCAGCTGATCAAGGCGGCCTCTTGAAATGCTCGATCGTCGGACTCCCCTTCAAAGGTATCGGCCTTGACGCGCTCGAGCGTGTGAAAGGTCATGATCAGCGGAATGTTGAGTTCGTGCTTGAGGCGGTGACCGGCTAACCCGCTCAACCAATAGTTGGCGTGGATGGCGTCGGGTGCACCGTCCCGCTCGAAGATGCGTGCCACCGTGTCGGTGAACTCCCCGACGTATTTGGTGAGATCGTCGCGGTCGAGGGAGACAGGTGGGCCGGCGAGAATGTGGTGCACGCGGAATCCGGGTTCCACGTACTCGATCTCCTTGAGTGAGAATGTGTCTCGGCGGGTGTAGACGTCGACGTCGTGACCGAGGCGGGCAATCGCGCTGGATAGTTCGCGCACGTAGACGTTCATTCCCCCACCGTCGCCGGTCCCTGGTTGAGCCAGAGGCGAGGTGTGATACGAGAGAACCGCTAGGCGCGCCACCACCTAATTCTACTGATCGACATTTCGCTCCGGACAAGGACTTTCGCCTCGCCCTTGGGTATGGCCAGCCCTTTTCATCGACGACCCTACGGCGCTAGTGTTCGAAGGACTTTCGAGGAAAGCGGACCACCGTGAACTTCTGCCCTCTCTGTGGTACGCGGGTGGAGGGCGCCTACTGTTCGCGCTGCGGCGCATCGACCTCGATCGAGAGTTATCGTCTCGCGAGTCCAGCGGAAGACTCGACTAGTGGCCCCCCGCCAGAGAACATCGCCGCCGCTACCTACGTCACCGGCGTGGCAAGTCCCCCACAAAGGGACGAAGTCGACCAGCGACTATCGACAAGAGGAGATACTTCAGCCTCTGCGTCGCTACCCACCGGGTCGGTGCGTCGATCGCTCGCGAAAGAGACGCGATGGGTCATGGTCGCATTTCTGGTCCCGGCCGTCGTCTCGGCGATCGTGGTGCTCGTTGAACACGCGTCGGGAGTACAAGACATCGCCCGCTTCCCCACGCTGGTACCCCACCATCCGATGGAGAACATGCTGCTGGGAACTCTCGCGTACCTCCCGGTGGCCGCAACAGTGCCGCTGGCCCTCTACCTCCTTGGTCAAACCGGCCAGGACCGCCGCACCCTCGGGCTCCTTCGACCCCGATTCAAGGACGACATCCTTGCCGGTTTGGGCATCGGCGTGGTTGCGTTCCTGTGCGAGCTGGTCCTGCTCATCGCTTTTGAACCCGTGATCGCTGACCACAAGTCGTTGATCGTCAGCGTGTCGATCAAAGCGGTGCCTAAGTACTACGTGTTTTGGGGGCTCGCAATTTCTGCCACCACCGCGGTCACCGAAGAGGTTCTTGTCAACGGTTACCTCATCACCCGGCTCGGCCAGCTCGGTTGGACACCACGCGCCTCTCTCACGCTAAGTCTGATCCTTCGAACCAGCTACCACGTGTACTACGGATTCGGTTTTTTGCTAACCGTGCCTTTCGGATTCTTGGTGACGCGCTCCTTCCAGAAGCGTCACAAGCTGACCCGTCCCATCGTCGCCCACTTTCTCTTCGACGCCGTCTTGATCACGATTTCGATACTCCACTAGACATGGTGCGCACCATCGACTCCAGGAGGACGTGATGGCGAACTGCCCGAACTGTGGTGCACCGGAGTTGGAAGGCCAGCAGTTTTGTTCGGCGTGCGGCACAGAGACAACCAGGCCCCCTCTGGGGACCGCACGACTGCCCTATTTCCCGATGGATCGGACCTTCGCTGAGCCGTCGATGCCGTACGCGGGCTTTTGGTGGCGGGCGCTCGGCTTCGTGATCGACTCCGTCGTTTTGATTGTCGTCGTCGAACTGCCACTTAGATCCCTTCACCTGTCGACGGTAGAAAGTGCCCTCACTAGGGCAGCGTTCGCCTTTATCTACGGGGCGGCGTTTCTCATTTTCAATCGCGGCCGCACGCTAGGAATGCTCACCGTGGGCATCCGAGTCGTCTCAATTTCTGGTGAGGGAGTGAGTGCGAGACGAGCCGCGCTGCGCACACTGGGCTACGTAATCCTTGCGTCGATTGTCAGCTTTTATCACGTGGAGCATTTCGTGCACCCCACGCCCCAACAGTCAAAGACCGCAACACGACAGGCCTCGATCCTGTTTTCTCTCGGAATACCTCTATATCTCGACCTGCTCTGGATGCTCTGGGACAAGAAGAAACAGACGCTCCACGACAAGCTCGCAGGCACGATCGTCATTCGTTCCACCAGCGAGGTTGCCGAGGCTCCCTCACACTGACGCGCGACAGGCACTTGTGGTCGGCAACCGTGCCCGGGAGGTCTACTGGTCGTGAGACGGTCGCGGCGATAGAACGATGTACGAAATGTCGCGGCCCGGGACCTGTCCAAAGTGACGCGAGTCGGTCGACGCCGCCACATTGTCACCGCGCAGATCGAGGAGCCTCCCGGACGCGCCCGCGCAGCGTTTAAGCAGCCAACGCGAACTCTCTCGAGGATCGCGCAGGACCACGACGTCACCGGGGTGCACCTTTCGCCAGCGACGTATCGCGGTCACCCGCTCGCCCTCGAGATACGTGGGCGACATCGATGAACCTTCGATGGTGATACGACGCACCAAATAGTTGACCAGGCGATCCACGGCGAAACGCTACCCGCGACACCTGACTAACCTGCACAGTGACGCGTCCTCCGTGGATGCGACTACAGAAAGGCACCGCGATGACCCTGCTGTCCCGCCTCAACTCACTCCTCGATTCATCAACCACCCCTCTGGTCGCCTCCGCCCATTGCGACCTGCCCTGTGGCGTCTACGATCCCGCGCAAGCGCGCATCGAAGCTCAATCCGTCAAGGGGATCATGGAGAAGTACAACGCCTCAAACGACACCGACTTCAAAGTCCGCTGCGAGATCCTTAAGGAGGAGCGCTGCGAACTCGTCAAGCATCATCTCTGGGTGCTCTGGACTGACTACTTCAAGCCCGACCACTTAAAGGAGTACCCGAACCTCCACGATCTCTTTTGGATGGCCACCAAGTCCGCTGGCGAAGCGAAGAAGACCAACGACGTCGTGGTCGCCGACCGCTTACTCGCCGAGATCGACGACATTGCCGAGATCTTCTGGGCCACGAAAAAGTAGTCAATTCGTAGACGACAAAGTGTCGACTGTAACTTCGGGGTGGTTGCGCTCAGTTCGAGTTAGTCAGTTGAGAGATGCAGGTCGCACGTCGCGCGCAACGGGTCACGTTCAAGATCGAGTTCGGCGAGCTGAGATCCACATACGTTGCAATTCCGATACGTTCCATTGTGCAGACGCTCGAGTGCGCGATCTACATGATCGAGGGTTCGCTCGATCTCCTTAAGGCTCTCGTTTTCTTCGCCACTCACAGATCTCAAATCTACCTCCGAGCACAGGCGTGAACGCTCGGCCGCGTCACATAAAACTTCAGCGATTGCGATCGCCCGAACTGACATTGCGTAGGGGCGAATCGTTGGGGAGCGCCGTTCTCGACCTGCGAGCGACGTTGCTGTCCAAGCGCTCCGCTGCTCTCCGTGGAGTGTGTAACCTTTTCTAACCTTTATCGGGCCGCTAGCTCATCGGGAAGAGCAGGGGACTTTTAATCCCAAGGTGCCGGGATCGAGACCCGGGCGGCCCACCAGTAATATGTATTACTGGCTCATCGGATTCTGGCGGGGAGCCCGGGTCTGAAATCCCTCGACCATTGAAGCGACGAAGGTGCTTCAGTTGTAATTGTGAGAAAACAAACCAAAAACACCTTCGTCCTGTCCGACCCTAGCGAGATTCTCGAGGCCCTCGTTGGCCTCAAAGACGTTCGCGTCCTGCACTACGAGCGCAGCGGTCCCGACGTTTCTTTAGTCATTGAGCAGGTACTCGACGAGATTCGCTGTCCCCGCTGTGATCAGCGAGCTCAGATCAAAGAGCGCCCGATCGTCTCCTACGTGGACCTGCCCGTCTACGGCTTTCCGATGCGCCTCTCCTGGAAGAAGCACCGCATGAAGTGCGTGAACGACGTGTGTGCCAAGCGCACCTGGGTGATGAGTGATCACCGCATCGCCGCGAAGGACTGCCTGCTCACCACCCGGGCGGCCAAGTGGGCGACGCGCCAGGTGGGTTATGGACGAACCGTGAAGGAGGTGGCCGGGGAGCTCGACTGTGACTGGCACACCGTGAACGACGCCGTCACGACCTACGGGGCCGCGCTCTTGGCGAATGATCGCCAGCGGGTGGTGCACACTCACGCCATTGGCTTAGATGAGACCAACTTTGTGCGCTTAAAGGACCAGCGCACCAGCTACGCGACCACGGTGTGCGACGTGGCCAATCGCGCGGTGATCGACATCGTGCCCACGAGGCTTGAGGAGGTGGCGGGGTTCTTGGAGCGCCAGCCCAGCCACTGGAAGGCCGCCATCACCGTCGGGACCCTGGACATGTCCTCCACCTACGCGGCCGTCTTCTCGGTCATCTTGCCGAGGGCCACCCAGGTGGTCGACCCCTTTCATCTGGTGAAGCTGGCCAATGGCGCCCTCGACGGCGTGCGACGACGGGTCCAGGTCCAACAGCTCGGACACCGCGGACGCAGAGACGACCCCCTCTACCGGGCCCGGCGCCTGTTGCTGCGTGGCGAGGAGCGGCTCGACGAGCACGCGACGCAGCGTCTTTCCTCGCTGCTCGCCTTGGGGGACCCCCACGCCGAAGTGGCCATTGCCTACCGGATCAAAGAGCGAGTGCGCGACTTCTATCGAACACCCGACCCCGACGAGGCTCGCGCCATCCTCGAGGACCTCATGAGCCACTGTCTGAAGAAGGCCATGCCGCCCGAGATCCAAAAGTTCGGTCGCACCATCAGGACCTGGTTCGACAAGATCTGCCACTTTCACCTAACGCGCCTTTCCAACGGACCGACTGAGTCCATCAACAACCTCATCAAGCGCATTAAGCGCATCGGCTTTGGCTTTCGCAACTTCGAGAACTACCGCATCAGAGCGCTGCTCTAGGCGGGCAAGCCCAACTGGCGAGTTCTCGGCTCGATCGTGGTCCGCTGAGATGCTCACCCCGCCAGAATCCGATGAGCCGTATTACTTCGGTTCCTACTGGACAATTGACCTTCGGGTCCTCCTTTATGGAACTGCGACACCTGCTTGACAGACCTTCAGGACCTCCTTGACACTCGGCCGCCACTGACCTTGGCTCGTGTCAAGGGAGGTGGCCATGTTGTGGGAGTCAAGCAAAATGGAGCAGCGTTACGACGCCGTGCTCTGCGTGATTCGTGATGGATTTACGGTAAGTGACGTCGCGCCGAAGTTCGAGTTGAGTCGTCAAAGTGTGCACACTTGGATCTCTCCGCTTCACTCTGGGCGGCACCGTTTCCGCGCCCGATGGCAGCGACAACTCGCGCGCTACAACGAAGATGGACTCAATGACAAGCCACCAGACGTCCGAAATGCATCAAAACCCGATTGCTTCTCGAAGCAATAGAACCTTTCCGCGCCCAGGCACATAGTTGGCATTCATGATGAGCAAGAAGTTCACGGAACTGGGACTTCCGATGGCCGCCTGTACACGAGCGCTTTCGAGCGGGAGGGCGTATTCCTCAACGCGTCGAAGGGCGGTCGGCAGGTCGGGGACAATTTTTTGTGCTCCAACGATCCAGATTGCAACGGCGGCTCCAAGTGTGTAGCCCGGAAGTTGGCTCCCACTGGCCGAGGCCACGACCATGGAGCCGGTCTCGGTCACGGCGGCAACACTGCCCACAATGACATCAGGACTCGCTATCAGCCTTCGAATGTCGTCGCCTTCAGTGGCGCGGTCCATCGCCCAAGCGCGTGGCTTGATGGCGTCGTAGCGCCCGCTCACGTTGATGTCCTCTTCGATCCCCGATAGACGCAGAGTTTCGCTCGCCGCCGTCAACACCCCGGCACCCTCGGGGATTAGATCCTTGACGCGAGCGCGCGCGGCAGTGGCGTCGGCGAGAACTTCAACCTCAAAGCCGTGTGCCCGGAGGGAGGCGGCTGCCCGCTCCAGTCTCTCGACAGAAGTTGCCTCTGCAAATA
This sequence comes from Acidimicrobiales bacterium, assembly GCA_036489715.1. Classification (GTDB taxonomy): domain Bacteria; phylum Actinomycetota; class Acidimicrobiia; order Acidimicrobiales; family RAAP-2; genus RAAP-2. The sequence continues at coordinate 16,656 of DASXFG010000062.1, forward strand.
TTGATGGATGGGACTGGGATGTCATAGGGCCTCCTGAACTGAATGTGGGTGGGACACTGGGCGTTTGCGAAGTCGTGAAGAGTTCGCCATTTCCCTTGTCTTATGAGACAAGCCAGCGGCTCGAAATGTGAGGTGGTGCGCCAACCTCACATCGACGTCGGCAGTTTTGTCGAACGATCAGGACTACATGTGGCGAAAGGGGTTCTTGAGCCGATGACTGCACCTTTCGGGGCAACACCCAGCCAACCCCGCCTTGACCTGGGCGCAGTCATAGACGAGAGACCTCGGCTTCTCAACATTGCCTACCGACTGCTCGGGTCCCTCAGTGAAGCAGAAGACGCGGTCCAAGAGGCCTACGCGCGCTGGTTCGCCATGTCCCAGCAACAACGAGACGCCATCGAGTCCCCTGGCGCCTGGCTCAACACCGTCACCAGCCGCATCTGCCTCAATGTCCTCAGCTCGGCGCGATCACGACGAGAAACCTACGTCGGCGAGTGGATACCTGAACCACTCCCTCGGGTCAGTGAACGATACTCAACAGGGTCGGGAGATGTCACTATCGATCCAGCCGATCGGATCACGCTTGACGAATCGATCAGCATGGCCCTCCTCGTGGTGCTCGAGTCCATGACTCCCGCCGAACGCGTCTCCTTTGTGCTCCATGACGTCTTTCGGTTTCCCTTCGCCGAAGTGGCGGACATCGTTGGCCGCAGCCCTGCGGCCTGCCGCCAATTAGCCACTTCGGCTCGACGACGTATTCATGTCGAGAAATCGGCGTCGACCTCGCCGACTCAGCGAGCAAAGATAGTGAGGGACTTCAAACTCGCGTGGGAGGCAAAAGACATCGCTGCCCTCGTCGGCTTGCTCGACCCAGGATCTACGGCGAACACCGACGGAGGAGGCCTCGTTACCGCAGTGCTTGAGCCCACAAATGGCGCCAGGCAGATTGCGCGCGGTTGTGTCACTTTCGCCCTCCAAGCACCTGGCCTCGAGATACTAGAGCGCACCGTGAACGGACAGCCTGGGCTGATAGCGCGCCGAGATGATCTGACGGTGGCCGTGATGGCATTCGACGTGGTGGACGACCGGGTTCAGGAAATCTGGACGGTCCTCAACCCGGAGAAGCTTCGACCGTGGAGAAGTCGCTAAGCGTTGCACGTAATAGTGACGCTCTATCAGGTGACCGGTCCGTACACTTTGGAAGACTCACTTGGCGCTTAGGAATCGAGATATCGCAGAACGGCCAACACTCGACGATGATCGGCGTCAGAAGGGGCCAGACCCAACTTGCTGAAGATGTTGGCCACATACTTCTCGACCGCTCGCTCGGAGATGAAGAGGGAATCAGCGATCGCGCCATTTGATCTGCCTTCGGCCATTAGGGAGAGGACCTCTCGCTCCCGGGGAGTCAATTCACCGAGGCCGTCCGTGCGGCGACTGACTCGAAGCAGCTGCGTCACCACCTCTGGATCAAGGGCGGTGCCGCCCGCTGCGACTCGGCCGAGGGCATCGACAAACTCGCCGACATCGCCAACCCGGTCCTTGAGCAAGTACCCGACTCCCGCGGCGCCGTGGCCCGACGCGGCGCCGAGCAAGTCCGCCGCGTAACGAGTTTCGATGTATTGGGAAAATACCAACACACCGGTTTCGTTGAAATCGCGACGAATAGCGATCGCGGCGCGTATGCCCTCATCGGTGTAACTAGGCGGCATCCGCACGTCGACCACACAAACATCAGGGCGATGCTCACGCACCGCTTCGAGAAGGTCTTCGCCATTCGCCACGGCGGCGGCGACTTCGTGTCCTTGATCGACCAGCACTTCGGTGAGACCAGCCCGTATAACTGCGGAGTCTTCTGCAATCACAATCCGCATCGGAGTTCTCATTTCACCTCAGGCGTGGAGCGGTAATTCAAAAGCAACCTCGGTGGGGCCACCGGGTGGGCTCTCGACCTCAAGTTTGCCATCCACGGTCGCGATGCGTTCTGCGAGCCCGGCCAGTCCGCCGCCACCGCCGATACTGGCACCGCCCACGCCATCGTCGCAGATTCGCACTCGAACGAGGCTCGGCCCGCACCTCGCCTCTACCACCACCCGTCGAGCAGCGCTGTGCTTGACCACGTTGGTGAGAAGCTCCGCGGCACAAAAGTAGGCGATCGTCTCGATCGCCGGAGACGGTCGCTCGGAAAGATCCACCATGAGTTCCACGGGTATGTCACAACGGGCCGCCAGAGCGGAGAGGGCAGCGCCCAAACCTTCATCGAGGACTGGAGGATGGATGCCGTGGGCCAAGTTGCGCAGATCAGAAATGGCGTCCTGAGCGCCGCGATGAGCCGCGTCGACCAACTCGGCAACTCGGATCAGATTCGCGTTTCGATTCATCGCATCTGCGCCCTCGAGATGCTCCTTGGCGAGTCCCAATTTCATAACGACTGCGACCATTTGAGCTTGCGCACCGTCGTGCAGATTCTGCTCTATTCGGCGTAAGCGGGCGGCCGCATCGTCCACCACGTGCGCTCTCGATCGTTCGAGTTCGTGGACGCGCTGCCTGCTCTCAGCTTCGAGAGCCGTCTTCCAGTGCGGCATTAAGTACGCCAGCAGACCGTTTGCCGCGGCCCCGATGTAGAGCCAGGCACCCCACCAGTACCCGAGGGCGCAAAAAACGGATCCCAGGATTACCAACAAGCTCATGACGAGCCATCGCGTAATGGCTACGCCTTTGGTGTGGCGCAGGCCAAAATCCGAGGATAGGTGGCGGATGAGTGGAGGCGCCTGATCGGCTGAACGCAGACCAAGATCGCCTTGAGGATCGATGGGTCCGGTCTCCCCTTTACTTTGAGGCCTGTCACGTCCTCCACTCATCACCATTTTTGGCACCTACCTCGACATCCGAAGTTTCTCAGCTTCGAGAGCGATCTTCCAGCGGGGCATTAAGTATGCCAGCAGACCGTTCGCGGCGGCCCCGATGAAGAGCCAGGCGCCCCACCAGTACCCGAGGGCGCAAAAGGTGGATCCCAGGATCACCATGACGCTCATGACCAGCCATCGGGTAATGGCTACGCCTTTGGTGTGGCGTAGGCCAAAATCCGAGGACAGGCGGCGGATGAGCACCGGCACCGGCTTCGTTTGTAACTGAAGTTCACTCATTAGAACCCCTCTCGTTTACTTGCACGCCGAGCTTTTCGGTCGCCGCACCGATGCTCACATCAGGCGGCGAAGTAAACCAGCGTGACCACACCCGAATTCGAGGTACGGCTAGCACGCTAATGACCGTCGTGAATCCGTACTCGGTTTGTACCCACTTCGTTTCACGCCGCGGCGAGCCAACGACACCTCTCCGGCTACGATCTGGCGATGTCGCCGCGAGCCACCGCCCCGGTTACGAAGCGGGGCGCAGGTGCGCGCCCGCGGGTTGCGTGGGGAACCGTCTCTCGCGAACAGGTGATCGACGCGGCCATTACGGCTGTAGAGGTCGACGGCTTCGAGCAATTGACCATTCGGACTTTGGCCGCGGGACTTGGAGTGGCCCCCATGACGCTCTATCGCCACGTCCGAAGCAAAGACGACCTATTAGACGAGGTAGCCGACCAACTCTTGGCGAGATCGTGGCGACCTCGCTCCGGAAAATCCGACTGGCGACGGTGGACCGCTGACGCCGCCCGGCGCCTGCGAGACCTGCTGGTCCACGAACCTACCGTTCTCCATGTTTATCTCCGTCACCCTGTCGTTACGCCCGCGGCCATCGCCCGCATGGAGGCGATGCTGGGGGTCTTAGAAAGTTCCGGCTTCGACGAACAGTCAGCTCTGTGGGCGTACGCCTCGATTCAAACCTACACAGTGGGTTTCGCGGCGCTCGAAGCTTCGCGATCCCGATGGGCCGACTCCGGCGAGCACGCAAGTTCGACGGAGCGCCAACTCGCTGCTTTTACCACTCCCCAACAATTCACTCGAGGTCTCAACCACCTGCTGGACGGCGTCGAGCGGCACCGACACGCCGTACGCGACTAAAACGCGGAAGTCAAAAACTCCCGGAAACGGTTGAGACTTGACCGCCGCTGGTGCTGACTACGGAGTATGTGTCGTCGCTAAACGAGTGGGTACTACCGCTTCCACTCCACTTGGCGGCCACCGACCCATCAGATTGTGCCGCCCAGTCGGAGCCAATCGTGAAGGTGTACGTAATGAAATTTCCCGAAGTCCCGTGCGTCTTCGACATCTTCGCACCATGAGGGAATGTGTCAGACTCACTCGAGTACTTCACGCCCGTCGCCGTGTCGACGTCGATCGTTATCGTCAGCGAGGTCACCGACGCGACGTCGGTAATTGTCAAAGTGTCCGTACCAGACCGAGTACTGGAAATCTCCGATGGCGTCACGACGACGCCGTTTGATGCGGGCATTGTTGTTGTGGTAGTGGATGTCGTCGTCGTTGTGGATGTCGTGGTGGTCGGGGGCGGCGTGGTTGTCGTGGTTGTCGGGGGCGGCGTCGTTGTCGTGGTTGTCGGGGGCGGCGTGGTTGTTGTAGTAGTCGCAGGCGACAACGTGGTAGTCGTCGTCACACTCGGGGGTGTCGTGGTCGTTGTGCCGGCGACAGCCCCAGCGCACACGTTCGCCGTGCCGAAAGCCACGGGAGGCGCGGTGGTGGGAGCGGCCACCATTACCACGCCATTGGTCAGCGAGATGGAATAGTCGGGACTCGTCGGCAGCGACTGAAGGTACGGATTCGGACCCTGCGATAGATCGGCGAGTCCGCTCGGCGCCACGCCGTTTCGCGCTTCGTACGCACTGACGGCCGTTGCGACGATCTCCGCGTTCGACTTACACGCGGCCGACGCCGCTTGCCCCGTGACGCCTTGGAGAGCGACAATGACCACTGCCGCCAAAACGCCTAGGACCACGATGACGATCAGCAACTCGAGCAAGGTAAACCCGAGTACATCGCGACTCTTGTTGCCCGAGTAGTAAAACCAGCGACGCAGCCATTCCCATCTCCAGTACATGTACGCATTTTACGCGACCGAGGACCTCAAATCCGGTTTCATCAGGGCCTTAATCGGGCCAGGCCCAAGGGAACGTCGTTAGTTCGCCTCAAGCGCTCTGGAGCGAGCAGTGCGGGGACACGTCGGCACGCCGGTCCACCCCGTGGGCCTTTACGATTCCGATTGGCAAAGTCGGTTCAGCAAGTACGCCTCCGTCCCGGCTAAACCAACGGAGAGGTACAGGGTGATAGCAGAGTGTGATCGGGCTGCAAAGGCTCCGTCAATGAGCACCCTGCCGAGCGAGTTCACCTCTTTTGAGTACGCCGATGCTTCGACGAGCGTGGGTGGATCGTACCCCGTCAATTGCGATAACGAGTCAGTGACGACGACGTCGGCTCGCTCGAGAAGGTCGAGGCCGAACTCTGCGGCACCCTGTTGTTTCGCACCCAAAGTATTGACGTGTGCACCCGGATCTATCCACTCCGCCTTGATCACGGGGGTAGCGCTGCTCGTGGCGAGTACGACCATCTCGTGCCCGCGAGTGGCGAACTCGGCCGAGGACGCCACGTGACAGTCGACGCCCAATTCGAAACGCGCCCGCGCCGCGAAAGCCTCGGCGTGACTCACGTTGGGCGAATACACGTCAACTCGACTGAGATTCCTGACGCCCGAAATCGCCCAGAGTTGTGACCACGCTTGATTTCCGCTACCGATCACCCCGAGAGTTGTGGCGAGAAGAGGTGCAAAGGCATCGATTGCCACCCCACCTAGGGCCCCGGTGCGCAACTGGCCCAGTAGCACACCGATCGCGATGGCGCGAACTTCACCGGTATGCGCGTCATGGATAACGACGACCTGTTCGGCGGTGCCTGTATTGAACGTGTCGTAACTGCGGTATCCGTACCAGTCACCGCTCAAAGCTCCCGCGGTGAAGACGATTCGCCCCTCGCCGGGGAAATCTACCCACTCGCGCTTAGGAGCGCGAAGATGACCCTGCTCTGCCAAAGTGACCGCTTCACGCATCCAATCCACGGCGACGCGTGCTCGGACTCGCGCCATGATGTCCGAGTCTTGGAGAATCGTGGGGTTCATTTCAGGGGACCTTCAACTGCCCATTCGGAGACTCATGGGCTCAACGAAAGAAGGGTATCGGCAAAAGCCTGGCGCTCGTTCTGCGAGCTGGCGACCGTGCGCACGCGTGGCCCGCGGTGACATTTCCGGCTTTGCTCGACACTATTTCGGACGGCCTCAACTCCAGCCTTAGCCCCTCGCACCCGCCGCCACGGCCTGTCGCCAGGTGTACGCCAACGCCAGGATCGTTCCGCTCACCTGAACAAATATTTCGGTATACGAGTTGTAGCGGCCCGAACCGAGGTGCACGAATCCGGCACCCATAACGACCGAGCAGGTGGCGGCCTCACAAGGCATATTTGATTGGTTGGCCAGGATATTGTCCCGGTGACCCCAGCATCCGGGGCTGCTTGAAGTGGTGCAAGCGCCGTTGAACGTGTATTTGCCGTCCCACCCGTCGGTGTACATCCACTGATAGTTCGCGTCGAGCGCGTTCACACCCGCGGCGTAGTTTGATCCGAATGATCCGGTTGCTCCGGAAACTGCGGTGGATAGCGACAGGACAGGATCGGTCCGTTCGGTGGCCCCTTGCTGCGCGACGGCGTTCGCCACATCAGACACGCCGAGCACCGGCGCCTCCCCCCTGCTTACCCGCTCAATGTCGGTTAAGACCAGCAGTTGATCCGGCGCGCTCAGCTTCGCGAAGTTCGAGGGAAGCGAGATGTTGCCGAGACCCTCAGAGTGCTGGGCGCGGTCGGTGGCGGCGACCTCGTCGGGAACGCATCGTCGACCCGTAGGGCGAGCGACGAAACTTCCCCGCGCCCACGCCCAGCAGGCCGGGATTGCCGCGCCGACGCGATAGGAGTGATCATTGAGCGGCGTGAACGTGTACGTGGGAGCAGCCCACAGATCAGACGCCGGGTTCTGGGGCGGGACTACCACCCCTGCCGCTCCCGCCCCCGCCACGCCCGTAAGGACAACATCAAGGGTGATCGCCACCATCACGAGGATCTGTCCGCGACGCGCTCTTGGCCAAGGGCGACGTCGTGGTATGCGCGAAATAGGATTCGTCATCGGCGGTCCTTTACGTCGAGTTCATCAACTTGCTGAATCAGGCACCTCATTAAGAGTGAGGTGGTACGTACCGCATTGTTTGTAGAGCACCTCAAGAGTGACCGAAGCTCTGGTGGACGATGTAAATTGCCCCTCGACAGTCGCCCATAACCTCGTGCCGGTGCTACCCGTTCCGTTCGAGACCGCGGCCGGTCCACTGTAGGAGAACGCACCTTTCGAGGAGATCGGTATGGGTTTCTCGATCAATAGGTAGTAAGTGAACCCGTTCGAGTCATCGCCCAGGCACGCCTGAGTGTCCTGGAATTCTTGAATCGTGGTGCCCGACACGACGAAGGCTCCGCCAATGGGACCTTCAGGACCTCCGCATCGGCCCCAGCACGAGCTGGAAACGGCGGGAGTCGTTTTCTTCTTTCCCTTGAGCGCCCAGATCGTGAACGGCGCTTCGTCACTCTGCTTTCCGTCGACGACCTCAACGATGAAGGCGCCGAGTCTGCTCGCGGAAGTGGGTGTCCCCGATATCAGACCACTGGTCGAGAGCGATAATCCGGGTGGGAGCTTTCCGCTGACGAGCGACCAGGTGTAGGGCCCGGGTATGCCCCCCGCTGACAATTGGAACGAGTATGGATTGCCCACTGTCGCGTTCGGCGGTGAGGTGCTCGTCGACTGAGTCGTGATGGTTAGCAGCGGCGCCCCGGGGTCCCCTCCGGATTGGAGGGTCCAGTTGTACTGGTTATAGCCCCATAGGGTCGGCCAGACTCCGTTCACAACTTTGATGGTCGCTTGCGTTGGGGCGTTCTCGCTGATAATGGTGACGGTGTAGTTCCTCGTAGCCGCATCTCCGCTCACCTTTTCGATCACCGCGGTGTGCCCGGTGGGCTCGTCCGAACGCTCGGGCCCGAAACTCAAGATGTTGCCGGCACTAGGGGCGGGAGCGCTCCTTGGCGGCTTCGCCACGTTGCCGACTCCGAAGGCGACCGGTATCCCAAACTGCGAATAGAGATAGTTGACGACGTTGGTGCCCGCTCCGCCAGGAAGGTTGTGACCGGTGGCATTGAAGAGCGTGTCCTTGCCGTACACGATGTATTCGAATCGTAGGCTGAGCTCCACACACTGAAACGAGCCGTGGGGGTCGTAGCCTCCACCGTTTTCATCAAAGGGCGTGTCGCCCGTCGTGTACGGAGACGCCTGGGCGCTGAGGTCCTTCACATCTCCGCCGCACTCGTAGATGTTCGTGTCCACGTTGTTGATCACGAGTTGAGGACCGACCCTGCCCCCGTACGAAGTGCAGAACTTCGTCCCCGTGTAGGAATCGTGATAACCGGAGCTCGCCGCCGACGCCGTGTGCACGACAGGTACGTTTACCACTGCGAGAATCACGAGCGCCGCCGCGACGATCTTTGGCGCACGAGTGACCCAGACGCGAGTTCGTTTGGCCGCTCTCGCCAACTCGAACGTCATGCGAAAACGCACGACCTAGACACCAGCTCCGACTACGCACTTAGTCACGAGGCTCTCGCCCAAAGCTGACGGCAGAAACGACCTCGGATGGCAAAGACGCAGCCAATTGGGCGTCGGGGTGAGCGCCGAGCGCGTCGTTCACGGTCGAAAAAGCTAATCTCAGGGCCACAAAAAACGTGATCGCGAAGATCTGTGCATCGCTGAAACCGACTTCGCGCAGCCCTTGGATGTCGGAGGGCGTCGTCGCGTTGGGGTCTCTCACTATCTTGCGCGCCCAGGACGCGATGGCGGCTTCTTGCTCGTTCAATCCCTCGTCGCTACCGGTGAGCACCGCACGGGAGAGGTTGGCGTCCGACGCCCTCGCTAACTTGCCGCCCCAGGCCAGTGAACAATAGGAGTCCCCACGCGTCGAGGCCGTGGCGAGGACCAGTATTCCGCGGTCTCGGAAGCTTAATTCGCTCGGCTTGAACGCCTCTGACATGAGCTCGAACAGATGGTCCATGGATTCGGGCTGGTTCGCCCACAACCGCGAAACATTCCAGACGAATCCGTCGCTGCTTATGTCGATGTCATAGAGTTCCTGCGCGCGCGCAGTCATGGCCGCCTCTTTCAGAAAACTTCCGCTCACGTCTCCCCTTCCGGCTTCCGGGCCAGGTAGCCCACGACATCAATCTCGGCGCGTAGAGGTAAACCTTCGCGGACCTGCTGGCGCGCTTGTTCGCGCGCGGCATCCAAAAAGGCATCCTCGCCGACATTCTGAATGGCTTCGTACGCGGGACCGCTGGACGCCAAGGCTCGAGCGTAGGTCTCAGGATCGGGAAACTCCCAGGCAAACGGAAGTGTGACCCGATCAACGTCCATAAAACCCGCGGATGTCAGGAGATCTTCTCCGACTCCGGGGCGTCCCAGAGACACCATTGCCGCCTGATTCTCCACCTTGGAGGCTGCGGCGAGTCGAAATGGCGCCAGCGCCCATGCACCGGGCGACATCTTCAGATGCCCCCATACGGACAGTCCGATGCGACCACCTGGTCGGAGCACTCGATAGATCTCGAACACCGCCTGGGGCGTGGTGCCCCATATTCCCCGAAAGCTGGTGGCCAGATCGAACGAGTCGTCGTCCCAGGGCAGGTGATGCATGTCGCCCACTCGAATATCTGCGTTGGGACTGCGATCACGCGCGATGGCGACCAGGCGATGCGACGCATCAATGCCCGCGCAATCCGCACCTTGCGCCCTGGCCAACTCAATCGCCAAACCCGAGCCGCAGGCCACGTCCAGTAGCCGATCACCCGCGCCCACGCCCAGTAAATGGTGCAGTGCAACGTACTCTCGACAGTTGCCCGTCTCGCTCAACGTCGCGAACTCGACCGCTTTACGCCCCCAGCCCTCGTCGACATCCGTCCAATCGGGCACAGCCTGGGACATGGAACGAACCTTTCCCTTGAGCACTTCGAACTGGTTGAACCACTTGCGGCCAACTGACCGTATCGCCAACCAACCCTGACTTCTGGCTGAACTATAAGAAGACAGGTCCGCACGTGTCAAGGCGCTCGCTGCACGACAGCGCCAAGCAATGAAACGGTCAGTGCGCCGGTCATTGGACCTAGTGTCGAGAGCCATGGCCCCTTCACGTTCCGAGCGATCGGACGCCGAGAGAAAAGTCGCCGAGTTGCTTCGCACGGCCAAAGACTCATTGGGGCTGAGCCTGACGTTCTTAAGTCGACTCGACGGAGAAGTGCAGCATCTCGAAGTGGTGGAATCCTCGATTCCCTTCTTCCACGACGGCCAGACCCAGCCCCAGGCAACGTCCTTGTGTCAGGCGATTCTCGACGGGAAATTACCCAGCGTCATACCCAACGTGGCCAAATTGCCTGAGGCCAAACGACTCCCCGCGGCCCATTTCCCGATGCGGATTCGCAGTTACATTTCAGTGCCCGTGTCGCTGAGTGACGGAACTGTCTATGGCACATTCTGCGCCGCGGGGTTTACTTCCGACAATGAGCTGTCAAAACGTGATCGGGCCCTAATGGTGGTGTTGGCGAGCGCGGCAGCCACCGTCATCGAGCCCGGAGTTCAAGAACGGCGGCGACACGCGGCCGTGCGCGAACGCCTTGAACCGATGTTCGACGCTGATGGACTCTCGATCGTGCTTCAACCAATCGTGTCCTTCGCCGACGGAAACCGCGTCGGCGCCGAAGCACTCAGCCGATTCCCGGTGGAGTGGAATCAACCGCCCGACCAAGTATTTGGAGAGGCCGCCTCCATCGGCTTTGGCACGGACCTCGAACTCCTCGCCGTTCGCCGCGCTCTCGAGCAGTTGCCTCTTATCTCGGGCTACCTCTCCCTGAACTTCTCTCCTTCGACCTTGCTGGATGAGCGCTGTCACGCGCTTCTAGGTGGTCTTCCGGCCGAGCGCATTGTGCTGGAACTTTCGGAGCATGATCCCGTCGAGGACTACGAGATCCTTACTGATGCCCTGGCACCATTTCGCCAAAGGGGGATGCTGCTCGCTATTGACGACGTGGGTGCGGGCTTCTCGTCGTTGCGCCACATACTATTGACCGCTCCCGACGTCATCAAACTCGACCGCAGCATCGTGGCGGGCGTTGCCGCCGACTCCGTGCTACTGACCCTGGTGTCCGCGTTGGTCAATTTTGGTCACGGTGCCCACGCGACGGTCGTTGCCGAAGGCGTAGAAACCAAGGAAGACGCGACGGCGCTGCGACAGGTGGACGTTGACTATGCCCAGGGGTGGTATTTCGCTCGACCCGGTTCGGCCGAGCAACTCGTCGATCGGTACTCCGTTGCAGAACTCATGAGCTAGACCAGTCGCCCTGCGTCGCGGCGTCATTCACTGCTCACGAGGTTCTCGCCCCTCGCCCCTCGCCGCGCCGCCGGGGCGAATCGGCCCCGCGTCAATGGGGGCGGGTGGCGAACGGCAAAGGGCGCTGGCGCCCGTTGGGAGCAACGAGCGCCAGCGCCGGGGGTTGAGTCGGCGTTTCTTAGTTCACGGAGAAGTAAAGAAACAGATTCGTGGGGATGATCGGGGTCGTCAACTTCTTGGCCACCTGCTGGTTCAAGAACGCAAACGAACGGTGTGCGTTAATCAGGTTCCACTCTTTCAGGCTGGTGACTCCAATGACCTTGACGTCCCACCACTCGGCCTTCCCACCGTCCGCGGTCGTGATGAAGTGCTCGTGGCCAGGAGTGGCCGAGTTCTTCAGCGCAGCAGTGAGTTGGGCGACACTGAGTTGCGGGTAGAGCGACTTGAGGTCGGGCTCTAGGCGACTGAGGTCGATGGTTCCGGGGTGGTCCACGCACACCAAGGTCGCGGGGCACTCCATGGACATCATCGGCACCGTGAAGCCGAGGGGCACCGCGATGTACAGGGGGTCAAAATTGGCGGCCGGAGCCACCTTGTAGTTCGCGCCGGCCTCACAGCCCGACGTCGCCGCAGAGCTCACGCTCTTGTCACAGTAGTAACCCTTCGAGTACGTGAAACTCACCGTTCCGCCGTTAAAGAAGGCCTTCGTCATGCCGAACTCGTTGATTCCCATTCCCTTTTGCATGGCGTTACTGGGTGGTGCCGCGGTGCTCGACGCGGCGGCAACGCCGACGCCCGCCACCAGAACGAGGGCGACAGATGCCACCAGTACCCGAGTGTGTTTAGTGAATCGCATTTTGTTTGTCCCTTCGCCCGGTCGGATGACCGGCTACTGATCTATTCGTCGCCGAGCAACGCGCGGATGTCGAAGTTTTCACAAACGTGGTGGCGGGCGCACTACTTCGTGACGCGATGACGACCAGTTCGGTCGAAGACCTATGGACTCACGCGATGGCGAATAAGAAATCGGTCGAACTTCGGACTACAACTCCCCGGTCGCCACCACCGCCGTCGTGGGAGTGGGGGAGCCCCCCGCGGGTTCCACCGTGACGGCGAGCTGCGTTGGTTGCGAACTCGCCAAGGTAAAGGCGACCTCGCGAGGATGCGAACCCATGATGCCCACCGAGACGGCTTTGTTGTTCACGATCCCCCAAAGCTGGTAGGTCTTGCCCTCGCTCAGGCTCGGCATATTGGAGTGCAGCAAATAACCCGTCCCGTCACGCAGCACCACAAAGGTCGCGAGCACGCGGTCGTTGCCCCCGGTAAGGCGGACCACGTGGTGGCCCGGGGTGACAAGCGCTTGCTGGGCGGCGCCCGATGCGAGCGCGCTCTGAAGATTTGACACTCGTCCACTTTCGTTCGCGAGATTCAGTGATAGCGCGACGATCGCCGCAGCCGCGGCGAGCAGCACGGTGCTCAGCACCCCGCGCACACGTCGCGAGCGGCGATTCGCGAGCACGCCCGCCGGGGGGACAAACATCCCGCTCGCCAAGACCGGGGCTTCGTCGCTGCGGTCTCCTTCTTGCACGTACAACTGACTTGCGATGTGGTCCCAGAGCCCACTGGGCGGGGTCTCCACCGAGGTGCCAAGGGCGCTCGCCACTTCACGCAACTCGTCCAGTTCATTTTGGCATTCCGCGCAGGTCTCGACGTGCGCTTCAACCGTGACGCGCATGTCCTCGTCGAGAGCATCCAGGGCGAGGGAGGCTAGAAGTTCACACGCGTCGTCGTGGCTCATCGGTCCGCCCCTTCAATACCTTGGCGAGAGAGTTCTCCTCGCATTTTTCTCATTCCGTTTCGTATTCGACCCTTGACGGTTCCTTCAGGTTCGTCAAGGATCTGAGCGACTTGGACGTACGTGTGACCCTGGAAGTACGCCAACTCAATGGCGCGACGCTCGTCGGGCGGCAGTTCTTCCAACGCCTTGAGTACTTCGGCCGAGAGCACGACATCCCAGGCCTCCCGGTGCACGTCGTAACTCGCGTTGGCGGTCATCGCGGCGTCATTCATCTCGCGACGACGGGTGGCGTTGAGCGAACGGATCACGTCTACGGCCCGAGAGTGAGCCTGAGTGAGAAGGAACGACCGCAGGGTGCCGCGCGCCGAATCGAATCGCTCAGGCTGCCTCCACAGTCTCAAAAAAATGTCCTGGGTGACGTCTTCGGCTTCCGCGCGGTTGTCGAGAACACGCCGCGACAGCCCGTATACCGCTCCCCCGTGGCGACGATAAATCTCGGCGAGCGCCCCTTCGTCGTATCGTGCGACGAGTGTCACGAGTTGCGCGTCGCTGGCCTCGGCTAGTTCTCCCATACGACTCCTATTCGGTGCCGACGCGATTTCGGATGCCGTTTAAGCCCACGCTAGTGAGTCGCCACGCTCCCCCACCCGGTTTCACCACCGCCATCAGCAATTTCAGGCCCCGGTCGCACGGGGAGAATCCATCGACCCAGTCGATTTAGTCGGAAGCGTTGAGATTCGACTGCGCCTCGCGCAACGGTGATTGGGGTCCACCGGCGCTGAAGTAGCGCTTACCCGCGACGAGCAACTCTTCGGCGGGGAACTTGGTGATGACTTCAGCGCCGGTCGCGGTGACCACCAACTCTTCTTCGATGCGCGCCGCCGACCAGCCATCCTTGGCCGGCCAGTACGTTTCGAGCGCAAAGACCATGCCTTCTTCCAGCACTTCGGGGTGATCAAAGGAGATCATCCGGCTGAAGATCGGGCGCTCCCAGATCGAAAGACCAACACCGTGTCCGTACTGCAACCCGAAGGCGGCCTCCTCATTCGCAAATCCGAAATCCGTGGCGGCTGGCCACACCGCGACGATGTCGGCGGTCGTGGCGCCCGGGCGAACGAGGGAGATGGCGGTGTCGATAAGTTCTCGACACTTCACGTACGCGTCGCGCTGCGCCACCGATGCGCTGCCCACCGCAAATGTCCGGTAGTAGCAGGTTCGATAGCCGTTGAAGCTGTGCAGAATATCGAAGAAGGCGGGATCTCCGGGCCGGATGAGCCGATCGCTGTAGACGTGGGGGTGGGGCGAGCAGCGCTCTCCGGAGATGGCGTTGACCCCTTCGACGTGTTCAGACCCCAAGTCATAGAGCGTCTTGTTCACCACGGCGACGCACTCGTTTTCCTTGACGCCCGGGCGCAAGAATCCGTAGAGGTCTTCGTAGGCCGCGTCAACCATGGCCGCGGCGTAGGTCAACAGCGAGATCTCATCGACAGTCTTTAAGCGGCGCGCCTCGAGGTACACCTGTTGACCATCGACGAGGCGCAGGCCCTCTCGAGCGAACGCTTCGAGCACGGGCATCTCGACGATGTCGACGCCGATGGGCTCGTTCTCGAGCCCGAACTGCTGGAGGACTTCTTTTACTTTGACCGCGACCGTTCCCGCGCGGTCGGCGCCGGGCGGAATGGCGCCGCGCAGGGTCGAGATGCCGGCCCGGGCGCCCTCGTAGGGTGCCTGGGTTCCGTCGGGCAGCACCTGAACGCCGCTCAGCCAGGGGTTATACAGCTGGTGGTGGCGGGCGGCCGAACCGAAATCCCACACCACCGGCTCGCCCCCTCGAGGCAGCAGCGAGAATCGAATCAACTTATCCATCGCCCACGTGCCGATGTGCGTGCCCGTCATGTACCGGATGTTGTGAAAGTCAAAGGACAGCAGCGATCCCAACTCCGAAGCGTTGAGTTGAGCCTTGAGTTTGGCCAACCGCGCCTCGCGGAGTCGCGCCATGTCGACGCGCTCCTCCCAGTCCACGGCGTTACTTCCATTGGTGTGAATGCCCACGGTTTCCTCTCCTTGGTTAAATCTCAGCGCCGACGCTGGCGCAACCAGACGTCGAGCGCGACCGCAATAATCAAGATGACTCCCGTGACCAGCGGTATCAGAAACGAATTGAACTGCAGCAGGTTGAACCCGTTTTGGATTAACGCGATGAAGAGCACACCGATCACGGTGCGCGTGACCGAGCCCTCTCCGCCGATGATAGATGTCCCGCCCACCACGATCCCGGCGAGCACCGTAAAGGCGAGCGAGCTCTCGTTTGAGTACGGCGTCGTGGTGAGCGTTTGGGCGAGGCTGATCACTCCCGCCAGCCCGGCGGCCATGCCACTGAGAACGTAGGTCGTGATTCGGATCTGTGACACGCGCACACCTGCCAGGCGCGCGGCTTCGGCGTTGCCGCCAGCGGCGAAGACGTAACGTCCAAACGTGGTCGCCCATAGCGCGACGCCCAACAGCACCACGACCAGCAGCGTGATCCAGATCGCACTCTGCGCTCCCAGGAAGTCGGTGGTCGCGAACTTGCCGAGCGAGGACTTGCTAAAGAGCGAATAGAAGGTGTTGTTGGTGGTCACCTCGGCGATGCCGGAGACCACAAAGGACATGGCCAACGTCGCTATCAGCGCGTTAATCCGCAGATACGCAACGACCACCCCGTTAGCCACTCCCACGGCCGCACCCGTTAGCAGCGCCAAAACCACCGCCCAGTAAGGATTGCTGTGCAGGGCTACCTGCGCCGCGACATCCTGAGCGAGGACGAAAGTGGCGGCCACCGAGAGGTCGAGGCCCCCCGCGATGAGCACCAATGTGCCCGCGGCGGCGATGATCAGGACGGGCGTCTGCAGGTAGAGCACGTTGATCACCAGATTCTGGTGGGTCAAGAAATTGGAGTTCGACAGGGCGAGTCCCACGAAGAGGACAAGAAAAGGAATCAGTATCCCGGCGGTACGCCACGTCGATCCAAACCGCCGCCACGAAAAGTTGGTCGCAGACTCTCGGGGATCGAGCGCAACATTCGGGACATCAGTCATTGTGGGTGTTCCTCTCCAGTCGAACTTAAGGCGCAGTGGGGGACTCGGCGAAGGCGGCCTGGAGCACGGACTCTTGGGTCATCGCCTCGCCGAGAAGTTCGGCGACGAAGCGGCCGTCGCGCATCACCATGATGCGATGCGCGATTCCGAGAACTTCTTCAAGCTCCGAAGAGATCACCATGATTGCCAGCCCCGCAGCCGCCTGCTCAGTCAGCACGTCATAGATCGTGCGCTTCGAACCCACGTCAACCCCGCGCGTGGGCTCATCGGCGATAAGCAGATGAGGGCTGCACAGCGCGGTGCGGGCCAGCAGGACCTTCTGTTGATTTCCACCCGAGAGCGAACCCACCGGGGTGCGCACACTGCCCATCTTCACGCGAACCTCCTCGAGAGCCCGGGCCACCTTTCGGCGCTCTGAGGTCGCCGACACGACGCCCCAGCGACTCACGAGAGGAAGGTTCGCGACGCTGACGTTCTCAGAGATCGGTCTGCGCATGAAAAGACCTTCGTCTTTGCGGGACTCGGGAACCATGGTCATACCGTTTCGGAGCGACTGGTGCGGACGGTGTCGAGTGGCGTCGACTCCCTCGAGGGTGACTCGACCGCTCGTCACCGGCGCCGATCCGTAGATTGCGCGGGCCAGTTCGCTGCGGCCCGAGCCGACGAGACCGGCGACTCCCAGAATCTCGCCCCGACGAATGGAGAACGACACGCCCCGTACTCCGGGGGCGTAGAGGTCCTGCACCTCCAACACGACGGCGGCGTCGTCGTGGGCGAAGCGCTTTTTGGGAAACGCTTGGCCGAGTGAGCGTCCCAACATACTCTCGATGAGAGAGTTCTCCGTCTCGTTCTGCGCGGTCGTCGTGCGGACGATCCGTCCATCTCGCAATACGCTCACCGAGTCGGAGAGTTCGAGCACCTCCGAGAGAAAGTGGGAGATCAGTATCACTGTCGTGCCGTGCGCGGCGAGCGAGCGGATGACGTCGTGAAGGGCGTCGACCTCGTGCATCGACAGCGCGGCCGAAGGCTCATCCATGATGATGGTCGACGCGTCGCGCGACAACGCCCTCAGGATCTCGAGTTTCTGCTGGTCGGCGGTGGCGAGTGAGCCGGCCATCTGACTAGCGGGTAAGTGGAATCCGACGCGTTCTGAGAGCGCCTCGTATCGTTCGCGCATAAGACCACGGCGCACAAATCCCGCCCGCCGCGGTTCGGCTCCGAGGAAGACGTTTTCGGCCACGCTGAGGTAGGGCACGATGGCGAGTTCCTGGGCGATCGTGACGATCCCCTGACGCATGGCGTCACGCGGAGACCGAAAACTTTGGGATCGATCTCCGATAAGGATCTCGCCCGCGTCGGGGCTGTACACGCCCGAGATGATCTTGCCCAGGGTGGACTTGCCCGCACCGTTTTCGCCCACCAGGGCGTGGACTTCTCCTTGGCGAATGTGCACGGAGACGTCCGTCAGTGCGGGCACCCCGCCAAAGCGCATCGAGACGTTGACTACGTCAATGTCGCCGACCATGCTGTGGCGGGGTGCTACATCATCTGTGTCAGTCATCGGCTCACCGCGACGTCACATCCGTCACGACTCTCCGATTCCTCCTGAAGGTCTTGCCTAGGCCGTCCACTGTGGCGTGAACTGCTTGGCGTCGGACTTGGTGAGCAGACCGTGGTCGGGCTCGGAGGACACCGGGTCGAGCGCCCCGCTGTTCTTGCCCGTCTTTACCGCCTTGATCACCGCCTGAGTTCCGAGTTGTCCCTCACTCGCGGGGGCCTGAGCTACGTCGGAGAACCATCCGCCGGACTCCACTCCCTGCTGGGCCTCGTAACTCGCTCCCCAGCACACGAGCAGCACCTTGCCGGTGTTGTATTCGCTAAGGGTAGTGAGGTAGTTCTGAGCGCCCACGCAGCCCTGGTCGGCTGCAACGATGACGTTGATGTTGGGGTCGGCCGTGAGTTCTGTAGAGACGGCCGACTGTCCGTCGGGGACGTTGAAGTAGGTCTGGCCCGAATCGTTCACCACCGTGCCGGCTGAACCGAGCGCCTTGAGGAAGGAGCTGTGCACTGCGGTGTCTACCGTCGAACCTTGGATGTTGTACAGGTAACCAATGTCGCACGTCGTGAAGTTCTTGCACGCCAGCGCGGCCTGGTGTCCGAGCGAGGTGCCAATTGTGGTGGGCACGAAAACCACGTTGGCCGAGAGGCCCTTTACCTGCACCGCACCGGTCGCCGCACTCTTGCCCAGAATCTGGTCAATGTTCACAACCTTGATCTTCTTCTTGATGGCTTCTTTCACAAGAGGAATTAGGTTCGTGTCCTCGATGGGCTGAGTGATGATGCCCTTGTAGGCGCCGCTGTTAATCACCGACTGCAGCTGGGTGTACTGCGTCGTCGGACTGTTGTTCGCGTCGAACACCACCAACTTCGCTCCTAGGTTCGTCGCCGTGGTCTGGGCGGCGGCCAACATCGGCGCGTCGTAGGGATTGTTCACCGCGAAGGACAAAAAGGCGATCTTGATCTGCTTGGTGGCAGCTTGGGCCGAGCCCACGCTGGCGACGCTCAGGCCCATGGCCATTAACGACGCGGCAGCGAACAGAACGGCCGGCTTGCGTAAAAATCTCTGTGGTACCACTTTTCCCCCTCTATGAGCGAGACGCACTGCGCGCTCGTCTCTGGACGTGTTCTCGAAGTGATCCCGTCACCGCCGTAGCGCGATTCCCCCGCGACGTTGATAAGGCCCCCACGCGAACCCTTTGAACTGACTGGTTGCTGTTTGGTGAAACTACACACTGTTACTTAACGTGTCAAGTCAGGTCAAACATTTCACGAGTGGATTCAGACTGCCAACCAAGCGTCCCGAACCTCAGTCTTCCTGCTTCCACGCGGCGTCGCCCGCGTCGTAGGTGGTGTAGGTGTAAGGGTTTTCCTTCAACTTTCGCTGAGGAACCTCGGGATACATCCCCTCATTCCACGTCTCTTCCCCTAATTCTGAGTGCAGGAAGTCCACGGTGCTCGCAACGGCACTCCGCGCCGACGCGAGGTCCACGTTTACGAGCTTTCCCCGATTCTTCACCACGCGGCCATCAACGACGACCGTGTGGACGTCACTTCGGCTGCATTGGAAGACCACGTGTCCGAACGGATTAAGAATCGGAAACATCGAGGGTGCGTCATCGTTCTTCAGCAAGACAACGTCGGCTCGTTTACCGACCTCCAGGCTTCCAATCTTGTTGTCGAGCCCGAGCGCCTTGCTGCCTCCGCGCGTCGCCCAGTTCACGACCTCTTGGCAACGAAGTTGCAGGTGAGTAACGGTCTCGGCGTTACTCTGCGCCTCGAAGTGCTCGCGCACCCGATCGGCACCGACAGTCGAACGCATTGCCGAAAAAAGGTCGGCGCTGAACCACACGCTCGTGTCCATAGATAACGAGACGGGAATGTCGAACTGGCGTAGCTTCCACGACGACGGATACCCCTGACCGGCGCTCTCCTCGCTCTCGGTAGAGACGGAGGCCGAACCGCCGGTAGCGGCGATGCGGTGGTAGGAGTCATCCGACAGCGACGACGCGTGAACGTAGATGGTGTCAGGCCCCATAAAACCGCCTTCGTGCATCAGACGGATGCTGTCGTCTCCGGTGGCCCCCCATACGCCTGCGTGGGTGGTCACCGCAACGCCCAACTCTCGCGCGACCTCGAAGGCCGCACGCTCGGGAAAGGTCGGGTCGCCCGTCACGTCGAACGCCATTTGGAAGCCCAGCATGTCGCTGTGCCCGTGAAAGCGCCGGTCGTAAAACCGTCGAAAGTCGGCGGACGCCGACCACTCCCACGGACCCGCCTGGATGTTGCCGTACGCCAGCACAAATCGCCCGGGCACCGCTTCGAGCGCGTCGACCGCCGCGTCTGCGTGATCAACCGTTTGCAGTCCGTGGGACCAGTCCACTGTGGTCGTCACCCCCGCGTCGATCGCCTCGAGTGCGGAGAGGAGATTTCCCGCGTAGATGTCCTGGGGCCGGAAGATTTTCCCGTGCTGAAGGTAGTACCAAACGAAATACTGCGAGAGCGTCCAGTCCGCACCGTACGCTCGCATCGCCGTCTGCCACATGTGCCGATGCGTGTCGATCATGCCCGGCATCACTAGGCCGTTGGTTGCGTCGATCTCAAGGGCATCCTGGGGAGCCGCCAAATTGACTCCGATGGCCCGAATTACGCCGTCTTGAACGAGCACGTCCGCGTCGCCGAGAACATCTCCTGCGTCGTTCATAGTCAGTACACGACCGTGGCGAAACACCAGTGGGCGACCCGACTCCAGTGACTCTCCGGTCGACGTGCGCGGGCCGTCACTCATAATTTCCCCCCAAAAGGCTTTTCTGGCTGTGCTCGGTGTTCAGCGGATTGTAACACTGGGGTGAACTTCGTCCAGGCCCACGCGACAATCGATGCGCGATCGGTCAAGGGTTGAGTCCACGCCATCGAGATTTCGTTGCTAGGCAGATCGAAATGGCATGATGTATGTTCGACAGAACTGAACGATACCGAGGAGGCCAACGTGTCAGAAGGTGAGAGGAACTCGCGCACCTCACTGGTGCTCGGTGGCACCTCGGGAATCGGCAAGGAGGTCGCCCGAGCGCTCCTGAGGCGAGGTCCCGTCTACATCTCGGGTCGAACCACGGAGAGCGCACGCGCCGCCTGCGACGATCTGGGATCCGAGGCGATCCCTCTCGCGGTTGACCTCACGTCGCCGGAGACCATCGCCGCCGCGCTCGCCGACGTTGATCGAGTGGACGATCTCGTCATTTCGGCGATCGAACGCGACACCAACACCCTGATCAATTACGACCTGAGCGCCGCCATCCGTCTGGTCACGCTGAAACTCGTGGGCTACACCGAGACGATTCACGCGCTCCACGATCGTTTCACCCCTCGAACTTCGATCGTCCTCTTCGGCGGCCTCGCGATGGAGCGCCCCTATCCCGGCTCGACCACTGTTTCGACCGTCAACGGCGGAGTGACCGGCATGGTACGTACGTTGGCGAGTGAACTGGCGCCCACGCGAGTAAACGCGATACACCCGGGCATCATTGGTGACAGCCCATACTGGGAAGGGAAGGACAACAGCGGGGTCCTCGCGCGGACACCGTTGGGGCGACTCGTGACCATGGCGGAAATAACTGATTCCGTCCTTTTCCTCCTCGACAACACGGGGGTCAACGGGATCAACTTGTACGTGGATGGGGGATGGCTCCTCAGATGACCTACGAGTGCATCACCGGGACTCGCTTCGCGAAAGGGCGAAATGTACTTCCTCACTAAAGTCAACGACGCCCTCGCCGATACCCCGAAGGCTTACGTCGACTCTTCATCAGGTTTCTCGCGCCAGATGTTGATCGACCGCTCGACCGGCTCTCCTCATATGGGCGTCGCAATCGCGCATCTCGCCCCCGAGGGGCACCTGGGTGCAGCGGTGCACTCCTTCGAGGTCAGCTTGTACGTCCTCTCGGGAACAGTGGCGCTAACCACGCTGGGCTCGACGACCCTGCTCGAGCAGGACCACTGCGCGGTCATTCCCATCGGGACGACGTACGCGCTTCGCGCTGGCGAAAGCGGTGCGCGTTGGCTTTCGGTGAGTGCGCCGTCCGAGCTCAACGATGGACGTCGCCAGGACACGTTTTTCACGAACGAAAAGCTCGAGGAGTACCCCGCATCCGCACCAGATGTGCGCGACCCCCGCACCCAGCACCTCGCGCGATTCGACGCCGCGTCAATGGACCTTCGCGCGCTCGCCGGCGGCTCCGACGTCGAGGCGCCGACGACTTCTCCGAGCATGGCCACCGCACTCCTCGCCTACAGCGGCATCGGCGTGAAGATGCTCATCGATCAACTCGTCGGTGCCCAGATGCACACAATGTTCGTCGTCGACTACCAGCCCACCGCCATCGCCCATCCTCACGATCATCCCTTCGAAGAAACGTACGTGTTTGTGGAGGGTGAGGTGCACGCCCTCGTAGACGGAGACGAACTGATACTTCATCCCGGTGACGTGCTGTGGGCGGGGGTGGGCGCCGATCACGGATTCGAGAATCGCAGTGAGGGACTCGTTCGCTGGATTGAGTTGCAGGCTCCGCAACCCCCCGCGCAACACTCCTATCGATTCAGTCGCGAATGGGAGCACCTGGCACGAAAGCTCAATGGAGCCGGTTAAGTTCTCCCTAGCAATGGGCCAAGTCGGGACCCTTCGATAGAACGTGCGAGAGGAGGCGGCAATGACCGCCAGCGAAGTGCCTGGAGAGCGCACGGCGTTAGAGTCTCGCGAGCGCCCGGCACGCACGGTTGGCGCGCGCCCCTCGTCGCCCGTCAAAGCCGAGGAGTCATCAGACCCCGCCAATTCCGCGTCGCTGGGTCCCCGTCTGCGCGCTCGACGCGAGGAAATGGGCTTCTCGTTGCGCCAATTTGCCCGGGACCTCAACGTCTCGGCTTCGTTCATATCCCAACTGGAAACGGGTAAGACCCAGCCCTCGGTGGCCACGCTCTACGCGATTTGCACTGCCTTGAATATGACGATCGACGACGTGTTTGACGAAGTACTCGCGAGCGACGATTCGCCCATCGCGGCGGCGAGTGCCCGCAGACGATCCGCGCGGATACCTCACTCCCCCGTCGTCTCGCCGGGTCACCGGCGCAGCATCAAACTCGAGTCAGGAGTGACGTGGGAACGACTCACGTCGGCCACCAACCCTGACTTCGACTTCGTGTTCGTCCGGTACGACGTCGGCGGCAGTTCGAATAGCGACGGTCGCCTGATTCGTCACGTGGGCACGGAGTGCGGCTACGTGATTCGCGGGGCGCTCGAGGTGACACTCGGATTTGAGACTTTCACGATGCAGGCGGGCGACGCCATCTCGTTCGACTCCAGCACGCCGCACCGGCTGGCGAACGTGGGCGACGTCCCCGTTGAAGCAATTTGGTTTGACGAAGGTGGCCACAACCGCCAACCCTGAATACGGCCCACTGAGACTGTTAAGATCCATTGCACAGTACGTGCGAAATAGGTGATCAGGTGGCAAGTCAGGGTTCCGTCAGCGAGTTGCCGCCGCCGCTCACCCTGGGAACCAAGATCCGCGCCGCGCGTCTTGAACGTGGCTACGGCGTGCGCGAACTTGCTCGACTACTCAAATGCTCGGCCAGCCTCATCTCCCAAATAGAGCGAGATAAAGCGAATCCTTCCGTCAACACCCTGTACTCCATTGCCAACGTCCTTGGGATATCGGTCGACTCGATGTTCGCCGCGACCACGAGCGAAGGAGCCCCGTCCAATTCCGCCGAGCCGGCGGCAACCAGGTCTGACCTCGCGAAGCGTTTGTCGACGTCCACCACGGTGCAACGCCAAGAGTCTCGCCTGGCGATTGACTTGGACCACGGGGTGCGCTGGGAGCTACTAACTCCCGCGCCCGAACACAACAACGAATTTATGGAAGTGACATACCCCGTAGGCTCAAGTTCCGCCGGGGACGACGAGTTCGTGCGACACAGCGGGCGCGAGTACGCGATTGTCCTCGCGGGGGACCTGCAAGCACGAATTGGCGACGAGATGTTCGTTCTGCAGCCGGGCGACTCCTTGAGTTTCGACCCCACCACGCCGCATCGGTTCTGGAATGACGGTCCGAGCGCCGTGCGAGCCGTGTGGTTCGTCCAGGATCGCTGGATTCCCAGCGAGTAGTCGAAAGCGCGTGGGTACCGTCGCGCCCACCGAGGCGATCGCGATCCTGGGAATGGGAAACATGGGTCGCGCCTTGGCTCAGCGCATGCTCGATCAGGGCTACGAGACGTCTATCTGGAACCGATCGGTGCGCGACCTTTCGGCGCTCGAGGCGCGCGGCGCGCGCGTACTCTCCTCCCTGCAGGAAGCGTGGGGATCGGACCGCACCGCGTTGACATTCGTGGCCGACGACGGCGCCCTGAGCGACATCTGCCTTGGAACGACCGGACTGTTGCGCACCGCGCCGCCGGGGAGCACGCTCATCGATTTGTCGACGGTGTCACCAAGCGTGTCGCGGGTTATCGCAGAGGGCGCCAAGAGCGCTCGCGTCGACTATCTGCGCGCTCCGGTGAGCGGAAATCCGCTCGTTTTGGCGGCGGGGAACTTGACCATCATCGTCTCGGGTCCTGAGGCGACCTTCCGCGCAAGCCGATCTCTCCTAGAGTCCGTCGGCCCCAAGGTGCTGTACGTCGGCCGCGAAGAAGAGGCTCGCATGATCAAACTGGCGATCAATGCGGGGCTCGCCGTCACCACCGAGCTCCTCGCGGAACTGATTCTCTTAGTGGAAAGTCACGGGCTCGATCGAAGCGTGCTCCTCGAGGTACTGGGCGACTCCGTCTTGGGGTCGCCTTTTGTGAAGTACAAGACCGCGAACTTGATCTCTCGCGACTACGCCGCCACCTTCACGACCGAGCTGCTCGCCAAGGATCTACGACTCGCCCTCGCACTCGCAGACGAACGTGGCCTGACGCTGCCCGCGGTGCAACTCATCTCCACACTGACCGAAGAGGCGACTCGCGGCTACCGCGAAGCTGACTTTGCCGCCCTCTTGCCGCACTTGCAGCGCACTCACGGTGTCGAGCCCGACGTGCCCGCTCAGCCCTAAGACTCCATAGACTTTCTGATCTTCGAAACGACGCGTTCGATTGAGGGAATCGCTAGATCTTCTAGAACATCGGCGGCCGGCAGCGGCACGTGCGGGGCGGTGATCCGAACGATCGGACCATCGAGGTCATAAAAGATCTCGTCGGCCACGATCGAGGCGACCTCGGCCCCCCACCCGCACAATCGCGGATTCTCTTCTACGGTGAACAAGCGACCGGTGGCCGACACCTCGCGAAGGATGGTGCGCGTGTCGAGGGGGACGAGGGATCGCACGTCCACCACGGTGCAGTCGATACCGTCGCGGCTGAGCTCTTCCGCGGCTGCTAACGCCCGAGGCACCATCATCCCCAGCGCGACGATCGTGGCGTTGGTTCCCGTGCGAATAACTTTGGCGGTGCCGAGGGTGTCCACGATCTCGCCGTCGGGTACGTCGCACTTTGTCGCGTAGAGTCCCTTCGCTTCGAGGAAGATCACCGGGTCGTCGTCGCGCACCGCCGCCGCCATCAGCCCCACGACGTCCAGCGCGTTGGCCGGCACCACCACCTTGAGACCGGGGATCATCATGGCCCAACTCTCGACCGCCTGGGAGTGTTGGGCGCCAAAGCGCAAACCGCCGCCGTTGCCCGATCGGATCACGAGGGGGAAAGCCACCTGTCCATTCGTCATGTAGCGACTCTTGGCAATTTCGTTAGCGACGATGTCCCAGCACACGGCGAAGAAGTCCGCGAACATTATTTCGGCGATCGGGCGTAGTCCGGTCATCGCCGCACCCATGGCTGCTCCGATGATCGCCTGCTCGCTGATCGGCGTGTCGCGCACGCGCCGCGCGCCGAACTGATCAAACAGCCCCACGGTGGCCTTAAACACGCCCCCGGCCGCTCCGACGTCTTCGCCGAGCATCACCACCGACTCGTCGCGAGCCATCTCTTGAGCGATGCCTCGAACGACTGCCTCTCGGTACGTCAGTTGCGCCACGACCCACCTCCATTCGCCCAGACGTCCTTTAACAACAGATCTTCCCCGGGGACGGGTCCAGACTTTGCTGCTTCCGTCGCGGCATCGACCTCGGCCTGCACCTCGCGCTCCAGTGCCGCGAGATCGTCTTCGCCCGCTCCGGCTTCTAGGAGGCGAGAGCGATACAGCGGGAGAGGGTCCTTGGCCATCCAGGCCGCCAGTTCTTCTTCGGGCCGGTACTTGCCCGGATCGGCCCGCGAGTGGCCGCCGTGCCGATACGTCGTCGCTTCAATCAGGCTCGGCCCCGCACCCGCTCGCGCGCGTGCAATGGCGCTAGCAACGACCTCGTACACCACATCAGCATCGTTGCCGTCAATGAGGATCGACTCGAGCCCGTACGCGCTGGAGCGATCGGCGGCGGGGTTCGCTACGGCGGTCACGTCGCTCGTGCGGGTGTACTCCATCCATAGGTTGTTCTCACACACGAACACCACGGGAAGCGACCATATGACGGCGAAGTTCAGGGCCTCGTGAAAGGCCCCAATGT
The DNA here is from genome assembly GCA_036489715.1 of Acidimicrobiales bacterium. Lineage (GTDB taxonomy): Bacteria > Actinomycetota > Acidimicrobiia > Acidimicrobiales > RAAP-2 > RAAP-2. The sequence goes on from DASXFG010000062.1 coordinate 43,077, forward strand.
TGACGGTGCCGTCGCCAAAAAAGCACACCGCCACTTGATCAGTGCCCCGATACTGGGCGCTCCACGCGGCCCCGCAGGCGATGGGCAGGTGGGCCCCAATAATCGCATAGGAGCCCATGACGCCATGCTCAACGCTGGTCAGGTGCATCGAACCACCCTTGCCCGCCATCAAGCCGTTCGCACGTCCCATCAATTCAGCAAAGACCGGCGTCATCGGAACGCCGCGCGCCAAAGTATGGGCGTGGCCTCGATACGTGGCGAACGTCCAGTCGTCGCGACGCATCGCTTCTGCGGCACCGGCGGCGATGGCCTCTTGACCGATGGAGAGATGGCTCGTCCCCTTCACGTAATTCTCGAGGAAGAGGTCGTAGGCGCGCGTCTCGAACTGACGCAGCGCGAACTGTGCGCGGTACAGCCGCACTCGGGTGTTGAGATCGAGCGAGACCGGCGCAGCCGTCCTTTCAAGCGTCACGAGACCTTCTTTCACCGTTCATCAGAAACTCAACGTCATGAACTTGTCCCCTGGTGCACGAACTGTTTCACACTGACTAACATCTCGTTCAATGCTAGTCAACACCACCACGGTGTCAAGAGAACCGAGTGCCCGTGGGTGAGGTGATCATGCCCCAGTTGGGAGAGACCGTCGCGGAGGGAACGGTGTCGAAGTGGTTTAAAAGTGTGGGCGATCACGTCGAGAAGGGTGAAGCCCTCTTTGAAGTTGCCACGGACAAAGTTGACACCGAGATTCCGGCCCCATCGTCGGGATATCTGACGGCGATCCACGTCCCCGAAGGCGACACCGTCGACGTCGGCACGCCCCTCGCTACGATCAGCGACGATCTCGGAGCTATCGCGCCCGCAGCGAGCGAAGTTGAGAGGGTGCGCCCTCTCCCCGCGCCGCCTCCACCGACGCCGCTAGAGGCGAACGGCGCTCGGAGAACCCAGCTTTCGCCCGTCGTACGAAAGTTGCTAGCGGAACGCGGCTTGGATCCGGACGACGTGCAAGGGACCGGACCCGGCGGGCGCATCACGAAGGACGACGTGCTCGGTTCGGTTGCGAATCGGCCGCGGCCATTGTCGCCGATCCTCTCGCCCGTGGTGCGGCGGCTGCTCGACGAACACGGAGTGGACCCCAATGCGGTGGTCCCGTCGGGGGTCGACGGACGACTCACCCGCCACGACGTCGAAGCCCACGTGGCCCAGCAAGCCCCGCCCTCGCTCAGCGGGTCCGACGAGATCATTCCGTTCACGAGGATCCGTCGGCTCACGGCCGATCACATGGTGCGCTCGAAATCAGTCTCGGCCCATACGTTGATGGTGCGCGAGCTCGACTACGAGTCTGTGGAGCGCGCCCGCCACCATCACGGCGCAACCTTTCGGGAGAGAGAGGGGCACTCTCTGACGTATCTGCCCTTCGTGGCGTACGCGAGCGCTCGGGCCCTGCGTGAGTTCCCTCACCTCAACGCATCGGTGGGCGACGACGCGTTGGTCGTACATCGAAGGATCAATCTCGGAGTGGCCGTTGACCTCGACGGTGGCGGGTTGGTAGTCCCCGTCATTCACGACGCCGACCAAATGAGCGTCCTGGAATTGGCGCGCTCCATCCGAGAAAAGGCGGTTGCGGCGCGCAACGCCACACTCAACGTCGACGACTTCGCGGGCGGGACGTTCACCCTCACGAATCCCGGGCCCTTTGGCACGCTGATGACCGGAGCGATCATCAACCAGCCCGAAGTGGCGATACTTTCCACCGACGCCGTTACTCGCCGCGCCACGGTGGTCACCAACGAACGCGGCAGCGAAGCGATTGCTATTCACTCCATCGGACTGCTCGCGCTGACCTTTGATCATCGCGCGATCGATGGAGCGTACGCGGCGCGTTTCCTCGAGCGAATTTCGACGCTCGTCGCATCCTTCGACGAGAGCATCCTTTAACTGAGTGTGGGTCTAGCGCTCCGCCAGATGTCGAGCGCCGAGCAAGCGTCAGGTGCCGAGCACGCGCCCCACGAGCGCGGATGCGCCTTCGGCAGTCACCGCCGGTGAAAAGAGGAAGCCCTGGCCGAGTTCGCACCCGAAGCAGCACAACTGCACGTACTGACCCTGGGTCTCGATGCCTTCGGCGAGAACGGACATATTCATCTTCTGGCCGAGTGAGACGATCGCCTCGAGTAGCGCGTCGTTGCGTGCAGACTCGAAGGTCGGGCTTATGAATGACTGATCGATCTTGATCACGCGCGGACGCATAAGCGCGAGGTACGACAACGAGGAGTAGCCCGTGCCGAAGTCGTCGAGGGCAAAGGCCACGCCCAGTCGATTCAAGTACTCGATCACGTTCATCGTCTCGGCGACGTTGGCAAGCGCGACGCTCTCGGTCACTTCAATAATCAGACGCTCGGGCCCAAGGTTGTTTGCGAACAGCGCCTCTTCGATGGACGCGATCAGGTTGGGGTCGTAAAACTGGCGCGCCGAGAGATTGACGCTGACGTAAGGCCAGTTCGTCGGATCGCTCGACCGGGACCAGGAACTCGCCGCGTCGATCGCGCTGCGCAGCGCGAACTCGCCCAGCTCCAGAATGAGATCGCTCTCTTCGGCCAGTGGAATGAAAACGGCCGGGGGGACCAAACCGCGCTCGGGGTGATGCCAACGCATGAGAGCCTCGAAGCCGACCACGCCAGTCGTCGCGAGGTCGACGATGGGCTGGTAGTTCATGGAAAACTGGCCCGCTTCAAACCCTCGGCGCAGATCCTGAATCAGTTCAAAGCGTGTCACCGCTTGCTCGAGCATGCTCGGCGAGAACGTCACGAATCGATCCTTGCCGGATCGCTTGGCCTCAAAGAGCGCCACGTCCGCGTTCTGCACGATCTCCGCGGCGTCGGTTTGGGTCGCGTCCCACACGACGACGCCCACGCTGGCGTGCTGCTCAATCGGCGTTCCCTCGATGGTGAATGGTTCTTCGAAGACTTCGCGCAGGCGTTTGGCGACGATGGCGGCGTCTTCGGGGGAGTTCATGGCGTCGGCGAGATACAAGAACTCATCGTCGCCGGAGCGAGCGAGGGAGTCCGACGATCGGGCCACCTCTTTCAGGCGATGTGCGATCGCCACGAGGAGTTGGTCGCCCATCGCGTGCCCGTGAGTGTCATTCACACCTTTGAAGTTGTCCAGGTCGAGAAGTAGCACGGCCCCCGCGCCCCCGCGACGAGCCGCCCGAGCAATGCCTTGGGACAGTCGGTCCATGAAAAGTGCCCGGTTGGCAAGTCCCGTTAGGGGGTCGTGCAGCGACTGGTGGGTGATTTGGGCCGAGAGCGCGCGCTCTTGGGTAATGTCGCGCTCGGAAAACACGAAGTACAAAAGTTCACCCGCGTCGTCGCGAGCCGCAGAACGCAGCACCTCGACGAAGATGACCTTGCCGTCTTTGCGCAAGTACCGCTTGATATATCGGGTCTGCTGGGTCTCACCCGCGAGTGCGCGTCGATGCGACTCCTCTGTAATGCCGATGTCGTCGGGGAAGGTAAAGAGCCTGGAGTCTCGACCGAGTAGTTCTTCCTTGGAATAGCCAACCATGTCGCAGAAAGCGCCATTGGCGGCGGTCATCTGGTCGTGGAGGTCAGTTACCGTCATCGGCGCCATATTGCCTTCGAAGGCCAAGCGGAATCGAAGCTCGGTTGCCGCGCGCAACTGTTCGGCCGCGCCCACCAATCTCGCGTCGCGCACCAGGACGACGTTCCAGCGCTCGTCGTCAAAGACGAAAGGAGAGATTGCCGCCAGCACTTCGACGTCGGTTCCGTCGCCTTTTTGCAGTCGCAGGCGAACGTCAATCGCTTGGTCGGGCGTGGCGATCTCGCCGGAGAGTTCACCGAACTTTACGTGGTGTCCCCAAGTCGGTATGAGCGAATCGACCGAGTGTCCCAGAAGATTCTCACTCGGGTGAATCGCCAACTCAAGCAAATTCGCGTTCGCGTGACGAATGATCCCTCGCCCGTCCACCACGGCGACACCGTCGGTAAGCACCGAGAGCATCCGGTGCAGCGAAGGGGGAAATTCACCTTCGCGCATCGAGCCAAGGTCGAATTCCCACTCGGGGGTTACCAGACTGAGAGAGGTCGCGTCGTCCTCGTGAGTACTGGATCGTCGTAGAATCGAAATGGCCATTCATCAAGCATGATTCGTGAATTCCCACGCCACGACCGACAACTTCCCAACAACGTGGCAACTCTGGTGAATAGACCAAACACCTAAGCGAAAATGTAGAGCTCGGTGCCTCAGGACGCCCTGGTAATGCGAAAGTCACCCGAGACGGTTGAGACGTTAAGGGTGACGGTCTTGTCGTCATCTTGCTCATCACTCACCCCGTTGCCGTCCAGGGGGATGGACGAACCCATGTCGCCCGAGACGGTATTCGCGTTGACGTCCACAACCAGTCCGCTCGCCACCGTGACGCGAACATCACCGGAAACGGCGCGCACGGTGATGTCACTGGAACGATCGGCGGTCATTGAGACATCCCCCGAAGCGGTGTGCACCGATGTCCGCGCCGCGGCGCCGGCGCAGCGAACGTCGCCCGAGGCACTGCGGCACTCCAGTGACTCCGTCACTCTGTCGACCACGACGTCGCCCGAGGCGGTCTTGACGTCGAGTGAGGTAACGGGATCACTCACGCGAATGTCGCCCGAGGCACTGTTGAGCTCAACAGTGTTGAGCGCGCCGCGGCACTGCGTGTCGCCCGAAGCCGTCTTCACGTCCAGAGACGAGCCAACGGGAACGACGACCGCCACGTCGAGGTCCGTATTGAGAGTCCAGGCACCTTTGCGAAAGAGGTTCTTCAACCCCGCGATCTCGAACTGGTCGCGGGCCGTGCGCACCACGAGTTCGCCGGTCTTTTCGTCGAACTCGATCTCGGCACTTTCGAGGAGCAGTTCTGCGTCAGGGCCGCGGGCGCTGAGGGTCACCTCAACGACGTCGCCCGCCGAGGTTTGCACGTCGATGTCGCCACTTTTGGTCATGACGGTTGCGGTGACGGGCTTGCTCGACGAGAACGTCGCGCTACGGGTCTTTTCGGTACTGGACATGGTGGTTAGGCCTTTCTCTGTTGGCGAGTCACGCTTCGAGAACTGAAGCGCTGGGGGAACGGATAGATCCGTGCGAGGGGTCGCGCTTCGATGTCGTGCTCAAAGTACGGCTCTCCTCCAATGGCCTCGAAATCAATCGTCTCGCGACGACGAGAGGCATACGTGGAGGAGCGCAACCTTGCGTCGGCAGTGTGGTTTATGTGCCTCATATCTGGCCCTTCGTTAGGCGCGGCCCCGGCCGCGCAGTTGGTGACGACTCTTGAATGCTGATCCCGACGTGTCACTTCTCACCGAACGCTCAAGCGTGCGAACGATCCAGGTGTTTACCGAAGAGCCCACGTCGGTCGCCAGATTCTCGATGTTCTCTTTCAGGTCGTCGCTCAATCGCAACGCGATGCGCGCCGAGAGGTCGCTCGGAGTCGAGTTCGGCGTCTCGGCGCCCGCCGGAACCAAGCGTGTTAGGCGAATCTCGTCGCCTTCGAGTTTGAGGGTGAGGGGCGCCGCGTCGTTCAAATTGAACTCCTGCACCAGGGCGTTGAGCGAGTCCAAGAAGTGCTTTTGAAAGGCTGGCTCCAGGGCGGCGCCTAAGCGCTCGGCGATGAGCGCAGTGTCGGCGCCACCTAATTCACCGAGCGCGCGGAAGTCGGACCGGATGCTCTCCATCAGTTCTGATATCAACATGACATCACTCTAGCATCATCTTGATATCGAAAGCAAGGACTTTTTATAAATGCCTTTCATCAGGGTATTGAGAAGCACCTGGCCAGACGTCGCCGAGAATGGATTTCATCCGTAATTGGACTAACTCCAGTCTCGCGCTACGATGTCAGTAATGACTACTGCCGTCGATGAACTCCGCAGCCACGGCATCCAGGCGACGGCCCAACGACTGGCAGTCTTAAGGGCGATCACCCACCACAAGCATGTGAGCGCGGATGAAGTCGCCACTCTCGTCGAGGCCGACATCGGCACCATTTCGCGCCAGGCGGTCTACGACGCGCTCTCGCTATTCGTAGCGAATGGCCTCGTGCGCCGCATACAACCAAACGGGTCTCCCGCCCGCTACGAAGATCGCGTGAATGACAATCACCATCACCTCATCTGTCGCCGGTGCGCCACCGTCGTCGACGTGGACTGTGCGGTGGGTTCGGCGCCCTGTTTGAATGCGTCGGACGACCACGGTTACGAGATCGACGAGGCCGAGGTCGCGTACTGGGGCCTGTGCCCTTCGTGTCAAGACCCGTCCTCAGTGAGTTCGAGAGTAAGAAAAGGAGAAGCACGTGGCTGAAGAACAATGCCCGTTCCCACACGGGGTGAATACCCAGGCCCAGCCCAATGAGCGGTGGTGGCCAAATCAGTTGAACCTCAGGGTCCTTCTCGGCAACGCTCCCGCTGCGGATCCGATGGATGAGGATTTCAATTACGCCGAGGAGTTCAACTCTCTCGACTTAGCGGCCTTGAAGAAAGATCTCGCCGCCCTCATGACCGACTCTCAGGACTGGTGGCCCGCCGACTTCGGCCACTACGGTCCGTTTTTCATTCGCATGGCCTGGCACAGTGCGGGAACGTACCGTATCCAGGACGGACGCGGCGGTGCGGGATCGGGATATCAGCGCTTTGCACCCCTTAACAGCTGGCCCGACAATGTCAGCCTGGACAAGGCCCGTCGGCTCCTCTGGCCCATTAAGCAGAAGTACGGACGCCAGATCTCCTGGGCCGATCTGCTGGTATTGACCGGCAACGTGGCCCTCGAGACCATGGGATTTTCCACCTTCGGCTTCGGCGGCGGGCGCGAAGACGTATGGGAACCCGACGTCAGCATTTTCTGGGGACCAGAAACCACTTGGCTCGGTGACGAGCGCTACAGCGGCGATCGAGAACTCGCGAACCCCCTCGGCGCGGTGCAGATGGGCCTTATCTACGTGAACCCCGAGGGTCCCAACGGCAACCCCGACCCGCTGCTGGCGGCGCGGGACATTCGCGAGACTTTTAGGCGCATGGCCATGAACGACGAGGAAACAGTCGCCCTCATCGCGGGTGGGCACACGTTCGGCAAGACCCACGGCGCCGCCGATCCCAACGTGTACGTCGGGCGCGAGCCCGAGGGCGCGCCGATCGAAGCCCAGGGGCTTGGCTGGGTCAGCACGTACGAGTCGGGATCGGGCACCCACGCGATCAGCAGTGGACTCGAAGGCATCTGGACAACCAAGCCCACCACCTGGTCGAACAGCTTCTTCGACGTACTCTTCGGATTCGAGTGGGAACTCTTTAAGAGCCCGGCGGGCGCCCACCAGTGGCGACCCAAAGACGGCGCCGCGGCCGACGCGGTGCCGGACCCCTTCGATCCCCAGGTGAAGCACGCACCGACCATGCTCACCACCGATCTCGCGCTGCGCTTTGACCCGGTGTATGGGCCGATATCGAAGCGCTTCCACGAGAACCCGGATCTGTTCGCCGACGCGTTCGCGCGCGCCTGGTTCAAACTGACTCACCGCGACATGGGACCGCGCGAGCGCTACCTCGGCCCCGACGTGCCCGGGGAGGTCTTGATCTGGCAGGACCCCGTGCCCGCGATCACCCACGAGCTGGTGAACGAATCGCAGGTCAAGGATCTGAAGGGCGACGTGCTCGCCTCGGGACTCAGCGTCTCCCAGCTGGTCACTACGGCTTGGGCCTCTGCGTCGACTTTTCGCGGCACGGACAAGCGCGGGGGCGCCAACGGCGCGCGCGTGCGACTTGCGCCCCAGAAGGACTGGGCTGTCAACAACCCCGCTCAGCTTTCGAGCGTGCTATCCACCCTCGAGACGGTGCAGAAAAGATTCAACGAAGCCCACACGGGTGGCGCACAGATCTCGCTGGCTGACCTCATCGTCCTGGGCGGAGCAGCCGGAGTGGAACAGGCCGCACAGAACGCGGGGTTCAACCTCGTCGTGCCCTTCACACCGGGTCGTAGTGACGCTACTCAGAGCGACACGGATGCGGAGTCTTTTGAGTACCTCGAGCCCGCTGCCGACGGCTTTCGCAATTATCTGGGATCAAACCACGGGCTGCCCGCGGAGTTTCTCTTAGTCGATCGGGCTCATTTGCTCACGTTGAGCGCGCCCGAAATGACGGTGCTCGTCGGTGGGCTGCGCGTGCTCGACGCGAACTTCGATCACAGCGCGTTGGGCGTCTTTACCGAACAGGCCGGATCGCTCACGAATGACTTCTTCCGGAATCTGCTCGACATGGGCACCGTGTGGCAAGCCGCACCAGGAGACGGCGCAACATTTGAGGGTCGCGACCGTTCCACGGGAGCGCTTCGCTGGACGGCCAGTCGCGCAGACCTCGTCTTCGGTTCGAACTCCGAGCTACGCGCCCTCGCCGAGGTCTATGCGAGCGACGACGCTTCGGCGAAGTTCGTCTTCGACTTTGTTGCGGCCTGGGACAAAGTCATGAATCTGGACCGATTCGATCTGAACTAGGCGACCTGGCAACTACCCGCCGCGCCTAGGCGCGGCGGGTAGTTTCACGAACGGTCACTATTTATATGCTTGCCGGCAGGCAAGTACCTGTAGACTGGGGAGCGTGAACGCGACCCCCACTACGACCAAGAGCCGCAAAAGCGTGGAAACGGCGGAGCGACTACGGCGCGTGGTGGGCCGATTGGGCCGTACTCTGCGCCTGACCCACGCCGACGCCAGCCTGTCGCCGAGTCAGCGCGAAGTGCTCTCGAGCATCGCGCGCCGCGGCCCTCTGCGCCTCTCGGAACTCGCGAAGGAAGAGGGGCTGAATCCCACCATGCTCTCGCGCATTGTGGGGCACCTCGAAGCGGCCAAACTCGTCACGCGCAGTGCCGATGGCGCCGACGCGCGCGTCGTGCATTTGGCGGCCACGAACGGCGGGCACGCACTGCACGAGCAGATCCGTCGCGAGCGAACCGACGCGCTACTCTTCGCGCTGGCCGCGCTCACCAGCGAAGAACGGCGTACCGTTCTTGAGGCCCTGCCCGCGCTCGAGCGCCTCGACGAAACTCTCAGGAACCGAATTCAGTGAACCTCCACGCGTCCGCCCAACGGACCTTCTCCTCTCTCCACAACCCCAACTACCGCAAGTACTTCTACGGCCAGACCACCTCACTGATCGGCACGTGGATGCAGACGACCGCCCAGTCTTGGCTGGTCTTCACCCTCACTCACTCGGCGACGCGCATCGGATTCGTGGTCGCGCTCCAGACGTTGCCCGTCTTGTTGCTCGGCCCCTACGGCGGGGTAATCGCGGACCGGGTCGACAAGCGCAAACTCATGATCTGCCTGCAATCGCTCATGGGTCTGCAGGCCACGGCACTCGCGGTGCTCACGATTGCTCACATGGTGACTTACTTCGACGTGTGCGCGCTGGCGGTGGTGCTGGGGCTCAACAACTGCTTCGAGAACCCCTCTCGCCAGGCCTTCGTCCTCGAGATGGTCGGACCGGAGAATCTGAGAAACGCGGTGAGCCTCAACTCCACCACCAACAACGTGGCGCGCGCCGTCGGCCCCGCGGTGGCGGGCATCCTCATCGCGGCGGTGGGCGAGGGTTGGTGCTTCGCCCTGAACGCGGTGAGTTTCATCGCCGTCGTCGCCTCGCTGGTGGCGATGGACACCTCAACGCTCAATCCGAGCCCGCCCACGCTGCGCGCGAAGGGCCAGCTGCGAGACGGCTTCGCCTACGTGGCGAAGACGCCGAAACTCGCCATTCCCCTGGTGATGATGGCGCTGGTGGGCTGTCTCGCCTACGAGTTCCAAGTCACTCTGCCCATCGTCGCGGGGAAGGTCTTTCACGGCAGTTCTGACACGTATGGCGTGTTGATGGCGGCCATGGGCATTGGCGCGGTGATCGGCGGGCTGCGCACCGCCGCCCACGGCAAGACAGGTTCTCGAGCTCTGACCAGGGCCTCGCTGGCCTTTGGCTTCTGCATGACCTTCGCCGCTCTCTCTCCCCTGCTGGCGGTGGAGTTCTTCGCGATCGCCCTCGTGGGATACGCGAGTGTGTCGTTCTTGTCAATGGCGAACTCCACTCTGCAACTCAACACCGATCCCCAGATGCGCGGACGCGTGATGGCTCTGTGGGCGGTCGCTTTCCTCGGTTCCACCCCGATCGGCGGACCCTTTATCGGCTGGGTAACGAGCACCTGGGGAGCGCGCACCGGCCTGGGCGTCGGCGCGTTTTCGTGCTTCGTCGCGTGCGGGATCGGCTGGTTCGCGTTGCGACGCATCCGCTCCCGCGAAGTCGTTGCGCCGGTACAACTCGCCCTCGCCGAAAGCGACGAGAGCTAACTCAGCTCGTCGTCCTCCAACGGATCGGGACCTTTGTACCCCTCTGGCAGACCCTCTTGAGGTCCGAGTATGGCTTCGAAGTCACTTCGATACTCCGTGAAGTGTCGACGCCACGCGCTCGGATCCACGTCGAGGCCGGCCAAGCGATCTAAGCAGTCGTCCCAGCCCGCAGCGTTGCGTGCCGCGAACGCTGCGCTCAGTTCGTTGGCGAACATGAGCAACGTGCCCTCGCCCGACTCGGTGAGATCAAAGGTCAGCACGTCGTCCTCGCCCCAGGAGAAAGACAGACGGCCCGGCTCGAAGACCTCGAGGACCTCTCCGTGCAGAGTCATGTCGATCACCTCGGGGGGAAAGAGAAACGTGATCGACGCGCCCACACGCCAATCTCCGCCCTCGACGATGACCTCGCAGGGAAACCACGAGCGAAGCACGGTGACGTCGGTCAGTTTTCGCCAGACCTCCAAAGGCGTGGCCTCGAACTCTCGCGTGAGCCCGACGCGTGCTCGATCTCCACGCATCTCCAAAGTCCAGCCCGGCATGGCCCTCCTCTCGGTGGCACTTTTAACGATACGCCGGGTCTCGGCGGCCATACAGGAGTGCCAGCGTGGCACCATCAACAACTCAGAGCAGCTGCGCTTCTTGGAGCAAGGCGATGGCCGCCGCTCCCGTGCCCAGTTGGGCGATGTCGATGGGGTAGGGCTCCAATTTCGAAAATGACGTCTCCGGTTGGTGAGTGCTCACCCCCGAAGCGACGGGGTACTCGTAACTGATCGAGTGGGCGATAATCTCCTGACCCTTCTTCGAGACCAGGAACTTAAGGAATGCCTGGGCGGCGTCTCGGTGCTGCGAGGACTTCAAGATGCCCGCCCCCGACACGTCAATCACGTATCCGGGATCGTGCGGAGCGAAGTAGGTAATCAGAGAATGCATTCCCCCCGCGCCGATCTCGGCGCGCATCCGATACCAGTAGTACTGGTTAATCACGCCAAAGGCCACCGCGCCGCGATTCACTTCATTGGCGATGGTCTCATTGTCGGGGTAGATGTGGCTCTGCGCGTTGGCTTTGATGCCGTCGAGCCAGCGCAACGCCGCACGATGTCCGTAGGCGTGCAAGACCGAGGTCACGATGGGTTGAAAATCGGTTTCGCCCGCCGCGAAGGCGAGCTTGCCCTTGTACTTCGCACTCGCCAGGCCCAAGACGGTGGTGGGCAACTGGCTCTTGGCGATGAGCGAGGGGTTGTAGATCAGCACGCTGACGCGCGCTGAGACGCCCACCCAGTCCCCCTTGGGTGAGTCGTACCGGGCGGGCGTTTTAGCGAGCGTCGACGTGTCGACGCGGGCGAGCAGACCTTTTTGCTGGAGGTATTCGAGCGCCGGTGAGTTCTCGGTGTACAAAACGTCGGCCGGCGAGCGCGAACCCTCTTTCACGATCTGGGTAGCGAAGGTATCTTCATCGTTGCTGCGCACCGACACGGTGATGTTCGGGTGCGCCTTTTCAAAGGCACTCACCAGCGCGTCGGTCGTCTGGACGTGCTGGCCGTTGTAGAGCGTGATGGCGGTCGTGTCGGACGAGGACCCGCACGCGCTCAACGTCACCGACGCCATCGCGACGGCACCGAGCCCCAGGGCCACCTTTTTGGCAACTCTCACCGTCTCTCCTTATTCACGAGTCGAACCTCGGCGCTTCACGACTACATCTGGCGCCTCGTCCGTCTTGAGTGTCATTTAGGTTAGCCTAACCTAATTAGCCGAGGCTAACAAGCCTGTCTACCAGGAGGTGGATCTATGCGACACCCCAGAGCGCGCGCTCGACGCGCGCTGATCATCGCCCTCCTTATTGCACTGCTCGGCGGCGCCGCGCTCGCGGCGGGTTACGCCCTTCGCGTGGATCGCACCTACGTAGCCACAACGAACGCGGGGCCTATCGATCGAGTCGCGTACCGGGTGCCCCCACGCATCGCGCACCTCGCACTCCTTACTCAGCGTGGCCGTACCACCGACCTCGCCGCGTTCCGCGGACGCATTCTGGTCTTCGCCGACTTCATGACGTCGTGTCAAGAAGAGTGCCCGATTACCACGGCCGCCCTCGAAGACGTGCGCCACTCCTTGTTGGACCAGCACCTCTCTTCCAAAGTGGCCATCGTCGAAGTCAGCGTCGATCCCGAGCGCGACCGACCGAGTCGGCTACTCGCCTACGCGCGCCGCTTCGGCGTGTCGTTCTCACTGCTCACGGGAAGCCCCGCTCATTTGCGCGAGCTCTGGAAGTATCTCGGCGTCTACTACCAGCGAGTAAAGGAGGGCACTCCCCCCGACATCAACTGGCAGACCGGCCGGCCCTACACCTACGACATCGTCCACACCGACGACGTCTTCATTCTGGGACCCTCGGGACAAGGGGCGGCGATCGCCCAATCCAATGCCGACACGGGAGGAAAGATTCCCGCCGCGCTGGCTTCACTCCTCGACGGCGAGGGACGCAGCGACCTGGTCCATCCCGGTCAGGGAAGTTGGACGCCCGCCGAAATGGTGAGGGCGCTGGACGCGCTGGTCCCCCGCTAAGCCTGCGCGGGTGGGACCAGGGCCACGACGTCCTGGCCCCACCCACGGACCTCAGTCCCGCAACATCAACAAGGTCGCGCGTCGGAGGGGGAAACCGCCTCACGCCCGTGCGCCGCGGCACCTGACGCCAGACTACGAATAATTCTCTAGTTTGTCAATAGATAAACTAGAGTTATTAACGTTCCCGGACTGCAGGCGTCGGCGGCAACGACGCTCGATCATCGTCTCCACCGATCACTTCTCGAACGAGGGGTCACCTTTAAAGGAGAGGTTGAAGTGATGCACTTTGCCCGCGAGCACGTAGCGCACGCTCAGGTGCTCAAAGAGTCGTCCGTGCTTGGTCGTTACCGGCGACGTGAGAAGCACCGTGCTGTGGGGAAGGAACGTCATCTTGGAGGACGCGCAGTTCGGATTGCATTGGTTCAGTGCGAAGTCGGTTGTGCCCACAGCCCTCGTGCTCGACCACGTCGTCCACGTGGTTTTTGTCAGTTGGGCGTTGGCGTCGGCACAGCTGATCACGTAATTGACGGGCCGCGCGACTTCCGCGCCGCCACAGGTGAGCATCTTCACCGACGTCGTCGCGGCCAGGGGCACCACGGCGTGGGCGCCGCGCGGCGTTGAACCGCCCGCGCCGTACGTGAGGCCCGCGACGACACCGATCGCCACGAAGGCCGCCATCGCAATGGTCAACCAGCGAAGGCGACGTTTGCGAGCACGCTCACGCGCTTCTTTAAAGAGCAGTTCGAGAACCTGGGCGGATTCGGCGCTGGTCGGAGCGTTGGTAGGGACATCGAGGCGGTCGGCGGTGAGAGTCATAACGCTACTATAATTGTCTTCATGAGTGTTAGCAAGTCGCCGAGCGACGAAGAAGCCAGCCTCGACCTCGTTCCACTGAACCGCAGTGACCCTACGCTCCTGCACGAGCAGGTCGCCGCCGAGATCCGCAGAGCCATCGCCGAGGGAGAGGCCGCGCCGGGCGAGAAGATCCCCCAGGCCAAGGACCTCGCCGCCGAGTTAGGGGTCAACGCCAACACCGTGTTACGCGCGCTGCGCGTGCTGCGCGATGAAGGCTTCATTGAGATGGGTCGAGGGAGATCAATCCGCGTGACCGGTCGCCCCGATCGCGGCGTCGTCGCGCTAAAACTCAAGGAACTCGTGGACGCCGCCCGCCAGCACGGATACCGTCGCGAGGACCTCCTCGCCATGCTCGACAAGATCCCCAAGCGCTGAAGCGTCCGCCCTCGCCGCGCGACGGGAACGGACGCTAAGCGCGTTACGCGTCGTCGCGGGCAAACTGCAGCGCGTCGTCTTCGAGCGTGGGCCGCACGATCGAAGAGGTCGAAGAACGCCGGGACGCCACGAAGAGAGCCGTGACCACGGCGGCGCCGGCCACCAGCAAGGCGCTCACCTCAAAGGCGGTGGTGTAGCCGTGAACGGTAGCGGAGCGAAGCACCGTGGCGCTCGCCGCGCGAGTGGCTAAGAAGGCGGCGGTCGAAGAAGCGGCGATCGTGTTGAGGAAGGCGGTGCCCAACGCGCCGCCCACTTGCTGGGTCGTATTGACCAGCGCGCTGGCCACGCCCGCGCTGTCGTCCCCCACTCCGAAGAGAGCCGTGGAGTTCATCGGAACGAAGCTGAGCCCGAGCCCGATGCTCATGAGGATCTCGGGGCCCAGGATGTGATCAAGGTACCCACTGTGCGCCCCGATGCGCGTAAAGGCAATCAGGCCGAGCATCGAAAGACCGAGACCGGCGATCATCAGAGCGCGCGCACCAGTACGTGGCAGGAGTCGACTGGCCAGGGTGGCCCCCACGATGATGCCGCCCGAGAAGGGCAGAAAGGCAAAACCCGTCTTCAACGCGCTGTATCCGAGAACGCCCTGAAGAAAATACGTCAGGAACAGGAACGTGCCCAAGAGGGCCATGCCCACTAGCAACGAGGACAAAAAGGCGCCGCCGCGATCGCGCTGGAGAACAATTTTAAGGGGCAGCAGCGGATGCGCGACGCGCATTTCGATCACTACGAACGCCGCGAGCAGCGCGATCGCGACTCCCAAGAATGTGATCACCGAGGTCGATCCCCATCCGTGCGACGCGACGAGCGTGAAGCCGTAGACCAAGAAGAAGAGCCCGCCCGTCGAGGTGATCGCTCCCCCAATGTCGTAGCCGTGTCGCTCATCTACCCGGCTCTCGCGAATTACTCGCATCGCCATGTACGCCGCGATCAGAGCGATGGGCGTATTGATCAGCATTGTCCATCGCCACGACGCGAACTGGGTGAGGACTCCGCCCAGCACCAGACCGAGCGCGGCGCCACTACCGGCGATGGCGCCGTAGACGCCAAAGGCGCGAGCTCGCTCGTGAGAGTCAGTGAAGGTCACGGTGAGCAGCGAGAGTGCGGCCGGCGCCATGACGGCGGCGAAACCTCCCTGAAGCGCGCGCGAGCCAAAGAGCATCATCTGATTCTGGGCGAGACCGGCGATGGCGCTCGCTGCACCAAAACCGAGCAGCCCGATAACAAAGACGCGCCGGCGGCCCACGTAGTCCGCGATGCGTCCACCCAGGAGAAGCAGGCTCCCGAAGGCCAGGGTGTAGGCACTCATCACCCACTGGCGATTGGCCACCGAGATGTGTAGGGCGTGCTGGGCCGAAGGAAGCGCGACCACCACGACCGAGGCATCCAGCACGATCATGAGTTGGGCGATTCCAATGACCGCGAGCGCCCAAAAACGCTTGGGATCGAGAGAACGGGCACCCGGCTCCTCGACGAGTTCAGTGGTTGACATCTGCGCCTCCTTCTATATCGGCAAACTTCTAATTGAGGTTTTTTCGGGAAAACTGGGGTACAATCGGGGGGTCGTCCTTGAAAACGGATTAGGAACTCCGGTTCCGTTTAAGATAATAGTAACGGACGTTCCGTTTGTCAAGCGTCGCGCGGGAGGTTTGTCGAAATGGTGCAAGTGACGGGTGACCCCTCGGACGCGCCCTCTCTCGAAGGTGACGTGCCGCGCAAGATGCGCGCCGACGCCCAGCGCAACCGCGAGAAAATCCTCAACGCCGCTGAAGAGATTTTTGCGGCGGAAGGCGTCGGGGTGCCGATCGACGCGGTGGCCGAGCGCGCGGGCGTGGGCATCGGCACGCTGTACCGCCACTTCCCCACCAAAGAGGCACTTTTTGAAGAGATCGTGGCCACTCGTATGGACGCGCTTCTGGTGTCGGCCGATCAGTACGTTGCCGCATCGCTCACTGACCCCTCGGGCGCATTTAGCGAGTTCATTGCCGAGCTCGCGCGCCAGGCGGCGGCCAAGCAGGACCTGTTTGAAGCTCTCGAGCGCTCCGGGCTCGACTTCAAGGCAAAATTCTCTGACCGAGTCGATCAACTCATCGCGGACATCGAAATACTGCGCGAACGCGCCGTGGCGGTGGGAGCGATACGCGCAGAAGTGCAGGCCCACGACATCATGGCCCTGGTGATGGGTACGTGCCGCGCCGCCGTCGCTCCGGGCTCTGACGATCAGGCGCTGTCACGCTGCGTGGGCATCGTCATCGCGGGCCTACAGTCGGTCTGAGCCGGTGACCAACGCGAAGCGCCGATGTGCGTGGTGCGGAAAGGATCCGTTGTACGTCGCCTACCACGACCTCGAGTGGGGGGTGCCGGTTCACGACGACCACGGTCTCTTCGAGTTGCTAAGCCTTGAGGGCGCCCAGGCCGGTTTGAGCTGGATCACCATTCTTCGCAAACGTGAGGGGTACCGACGCGCCTTTAAGAAATTCGACGTCAAGAAAGTGGCGAAGTTCTCTGAGGAGGACATCACCGACCGGGTGAGTGACGAGAGCATTGTGCGCCACCGCGGCAAGATCTCTTCGGTCGTCACCAACGCGCGGTGCATCGTCGACATCCAGCGCGGTCACGGGAGTTTTGATGCGTACGTGTGGGCGCTGGGCACCAGTGACCCCGACGCGAAGGTCGCCGCGTCGTCCATGAGTAAAAGTCTGCGAAAGGATGGCTTCGCCTTCGTGGGTCCCATGACGTGCTACTCGTTCATGCAGGCCGCGGGCATGATGAACGACCATCAATCTGACTGTTTTCGGTATCGGCAGATCGAAAAACTTCGACGCGCGCGTCACTCGACCGGGGGTTCAGCGGGCTGACGATGTCGCGCGGCGACAATCGCAATCGCCGCCAAGCCCACGACCACTCCCCCCACCTGCAACAACGACAAGGGTTGGGAGAGTATCGGTATCGCCAGTACCGCAGCCACCAACGGCGAGAGGCAACTAATCGAGGCCGAAATCGACGCGTCCACGTAACGGTGCGCCCAGTTCATCACCAGGTGACCGCTGCCCGGCACGGCTGCGAGCAAGACAATCCAGATCCAGTCGCGCGCGTGCAGGGTCGTGAGCGAGTCGCCCGCGATGAGCACCACCAGGGTCGCGAGGAGGGCCGCCACCATCATCACCCCGGCCGTGTACTCCACGGCGGGCGTGACGTCGCGTTGATGTTTTGAGACCAGCCAGTACGCGCTGAAACTGAAGAGGGCACCCGTCGCCAGTAAGTCGCCGAACACGCGATCGTGCCCCGACCCGGCCGGTCCGATCACCGCGATACCGACCCCCACCATGGCCACGACAATCCATCCCACGTCGCGTCGCGACATTCGCTCGCCAAAGAGCGGTCGCGCGGCGACGAGGACGAGTGCGGGCTGAAGCGCACCGATGAGCGAGGCGTCCACGATGGTCGTCTGTCGCACCGCGCAGTAGAACATGGTCATGTCGGCGCCGAGAAACAGGCCCCCGAGCCAGGTGTGGCGCAGCGTGGCCCACGTGAGGCGATGGCCACTGGCGTAAACGATGACGCTCAGCACAACCGCTCCGAGCCACAGGCGATAGAAGGCCACCACGAGCCCACTCGCGTACGTCAAATCGACGAAAATGCCGCCAAATCCCCACAGCACGGCCGCCCCGGCCGAGCCGCTCAGCCCGAGCGCGACGTTCTTGGAGGTGTGGGGGGCGTCCAGGGGGGATGGTGCAGTCACGAGAGCTGGCGGCTATTTACCTTTCGACGCGTCGGGTGTCGCATTGGCGGGGAAACTCAGCGTGGCGTGATGCTGGCCGATGTTCGCCCAGCGGCTCGTCACGGCCTTACCTTTCGTGTAGAACTTCACCCCGTCGGGTCCATAGACGTGCAGGTCGCCGAAGAGTGAATTGTTCCATCCACCAAAGGAGTAGTACGCGACCGGCACCGGAATCGCGACGTTGACGCCGACCATCCCCGCATCCACCTCGGTCTCGAAGCGCTGCGCGGCTCCGCCGTCGCTAGTAAAGATGGCCACCCCGTTGCCGTACGCGTTTCGATCCACGAGCCCGAGCGCGTCGTCAAAAGTATCGACGCGCACGAGGGACAATACGGGACCAAAGATCTCGTCTCGGTAGACCTGCATGTCTTCGGTGACGTTGTCGATGAGGCACGGTCCGAGCCAGAAACCATTGGGGTCTCCGGCGATGTCGTGCTCGCGACCGTCGATGGCAATACTCGCCCCCGCCTGTTCTCCGATCCCGAGATACGAGGTCACCTTGTCGCGGTGCTCAGAGGTCACCAGTGGACCCATCTCGGACGCGGCGTTCATACCCTCGCCTACGGTCAGTCGATCAACACGGGCGCGAATGCGCTCGACGAGTTCATCTCCGCATCCGCCCACCGCCACCAAAACAGAGGCGGCCATGCAACGTTCTCCGGCCGAGCCGAAACCGGCGCTTACCGCTGCCTCGGCGGCGTCGGCGAGATCGGCGTCGGGCAGGACGATCATGTGATTCTTTGCGCCGCCGAGGGCCTGTACTCGCTTGCCCTCGCGCGCGGCGGTCTCGTAGATGTAGCGCGCGATCGCCGTGGATCCAACGAAGCTCACGGCCTTGATGTCGGGGTGCGTCAGTATTCGATCGACTGCCACTTTGTCGCCGTGCACGACGTTAAAGACGCCGTTGGGCACTCCCGCTTCGGCAACGAGCTCGGCGAGGAGGATCGACGCCGACGGATCCTTCTCCGAGGGTTTCAACACGAAGGTATTGCCCGCCGCAATCGCGAGAGGGAACATCCAGAGCGGGACCATTGCGGGAAAGTTGAACGGCGTGATACCGGCGACCACGCCCAAAGGTTGACGAAGCGAGTGCACGTTCACTCCCGTAGAGGCGCCCTCGGTGAACTCCCCCTTAAGAAGTTGGGCGATGCCGCACGCGTACTCCACGACCTCGAGCCCGCGCGCCACTTCACCCGCGGCGTCGCTCTTCACCTTGCCGTGCTCGGCGACGATCAGGTCAGCGAGTTCACTAGCGCGGGCCACCAGCAATTCGCGTAACGAAAACATTGCCGCGCTGCGCTTGGCGAGAGAGGTGGCGCGCCACGCCGGAAATGCGCCACGGGCCGCGGCGACCGCCGCGTCGACTTCGTCCACGCTCGCGAAGTCGACTTCACCGCTCTGGACTCCAGTAGCGGGATTGAAGACCGTGCCGAGACGTTGCGCGTCCCCGACAAAAGGCTTGCCATCGATCCAGTGAGTGATGCGCTTCATGAGAACACGTCTTTCTCGAACAACTTCTCCTTCATCCAGTGTGTCAGATCGCTTTGCGTTTCATGCAGGGGCGACTCGTACCCTCGGCGTATCGACTGCGCTACGCCAAGTCGAGTTCGCCGAGCACCCCTGCGCGCACCAAATCGGCACTCCGCTCGCTGCCGATTCCCCAGGCGAAAAGAGCGCGCGACGCGCTCGGAGCTTCTCGGATCGCCCCCGGAGTGCGAGAAAAGCGCGGTGCCGGGTTGGGTTGGGGCGTCGGGGTACGAGTAAAAACCTCCCGCGACACGTTGTAGGGATGATCGATCGCCTCGCGGGGCGAGAGCACCGGCGTCACGCAGGCGTCGATGCCTTCAAAAGCCAACGTCCACTCGTGACGGGTTTTGCGAGCAAAGATCTCGGCGAAGCGCTGCTTCATCGCCGGCCAGCTGTCGCGGTCCATCTGAGCGGGCAGTTCCTTCGCGTCGAGCTCGAGTCCGTGCAGCAGATTGGCGTAGAACTGTGCTTCGATCGCTCCGACCGCCACGAAACCACCATCGCTCGTCTCGTAGACCTCATAAAAGTGCGCCCCCGTGTCGAGAATGTTCGTGCCGCGCTCCTCCTTCCAGAAGCCCGTGTTGAGAAACGTATGGGTCATGGCGAGCATCGACGCCGAGCCGTCGACCATCGCGGCGTCCACTACTTGGCCCACGCCAGAGTCGCGCGCGTGTAATACCGCGGCGAGCACGCCGAGCGCCAAAAAGAGTGAGCCACCGCCGAAGTCGCCTACCAAATTGAGCGGCGGCGTCGGTTTCTCGCCGACGCGACCGAGCGGCCACAACGCGCCCGAGACCGCGATGTAGTTGATATCGTGACCCGCACGCTGCGCGAGCGGGCCCTCCTGGCCGTAGCCGGTCATCCGTCCATACACCAGACGCGGATTGCGTCCCAGGACCGCGTCTGGTCCGAGTCCGAGTCGTTCCATCACGCCCGGGCGAAAGCCCTCGATGACCGCGTCAGCCTTTTCGCACAACTCTAAGACCAACTCACGTCCGACGTCGAGCTTGAGGTCAATCGAAACGCTCGGGCGCGACCGCATAAGAACGTCGTCGCGAAACGACCGCTCCGCGGCGTCGCGGCGCTCGATGCGCAAAACCTCCGCTCCGAGGTCGGCGAGGAGCATCGTCGCGTAGGGCGCGGGTCCTAGTCCCGCGAACTCGAGAATCTTGAGTTCGCCCAGCGGTCCGCTCACGGCCAAAGCCTAACGAGGCCCGCACTCAGCGATCGTCGTGGCGCAACTGAATCGCGCCGCTCTCCTCGAGCGCGGCAATTTCTTCTGGGGAATACCCCAGCTCGCCCAACACGGCCCGGGTGTCCTGGGCGACCACGGGAGCGGGATGTCGAATGGAGGTTGGCGTGCGAGAAAACCGAACGGGCGATGCTATCTGGCGATACTCACCCACCACGGGGTGCTGAGCGGAACCGATGACGCCACGGTGAAGAGAGGGGTCCGTGACAATCTCGTCGAGGGACGGTACTCGGCTGGCCGGAATGTCGTTTTCTTCGCAGATCGCCATCCACTCTTCAGTAGTGCGCGTCGCCGCAATCTCTGCAAGGTCCGCAAAGACGCGGTCGGACTCACGATTGCGCGTGGCGTAGTCCTTGAACCAGGGCCGGTCAAGAACGTCTTCGCGCCCGATCGAACGACAGAGCGCGCTCCAGTTGGCGTCGGTGTAGGGCATGATCGCCACGTAGCCGTCCTTGGTGCGCTGGGGGCCGCGCGCCGGGGAGAGGATGCGCGCATACCCGGCCGGCCCGTCGGGAACGGTGGCCCTACTCAAGTGCTCGACCAAGTTAAAAGAGAGCACCGAGTTGAACATGGGTACCTCGACGCGCTGACCCTCCCCGGTGCGGTCGCGGTGCACGAGCGCGGCCAGGACCGCGTAGGCAATGGTGAGTCCCGCCACTTTGTCGCCGATCAGGGTGGGCACGAACGCGCTGCGACCCAAAACCTCTTCGTTCAGCCGCGCTAAGCCGGTCATGGCCTGGACGATGTCGTCGTAGGCGGGACGATCTTCTTCGTTGCTGCCAGTGGCAAATCCTTGCGATTGGCAGTAGACCAAGCTCGGGAACCGGGCCGCGATGTCGTTATAGCCAAGACCCAGACGCTCCAGGGCTCCGGGGCGCACGTTGCTCAAAAAGACATCACAGGTGCCCAGCAGTCGCAGTAGCACGTCGTATCCGTCCCGGGCTTTGACGTCGAGACCGAGTGAGCGCTTGTTGCGGTGCAGATTGAGCGCGATTCCCGACAGTTCGGGGTCCGGCCCTCCGCCCATCAGCCGGCTGTTGTCGATGACGCCGTGCTCCACCTTGACTACGTCGGCGCCGAGGTCGCCCAAAATCTGCCCGGCGTAGGGAGCCATGATCACCGAGGCGAGTTCGAGAACGCGCACGCCGGCGAGCGGGCCCGGGCTGGTGTTCGATTCAGGCACGTACTCAGTTTTACCGATGCGCCGTTCTCGCCCGGCGACAATGGCTACGAGGACTCGGCCATCTCGTCGATGGTCCAGTCGCGTTCTTCTCGCGACAGCCCCGACAGCAGAATCTGCTGGGCGGAGGTGATCACCGAATCGACGCTGGATGTGCGGGCGAGGCGCGTGGCGATGGTGAGAGCGTTCAGTGCACCAAGGATCAGTTGTTGCGCAACTTTGGGGTCAACGTCGTCGCGCAGCAGGCCCGCCGTCTTGGCTTCGCTGATCAGCCGGGTCCAGACGCGTACGTAGGCGCGCTCGTCGGGCTGACAGAGTTCTTGGACCTGCTCGGGCGCACCGCCGGCCACCCGGTTGATCCACGCGCGCGCGTAGTCGGGCTGTTCGGCGCAGATGCGCAGGTGCGCGTCGATCGCCGCCGCCAGTCGTTCGAGCGGGTCGTCCACGTCGTGCGCCTTGAGCACCGACTCGAGGTTGGCGCGACACGCAGTGAGGCCCGAGGTGAACACTTCGACCGCCAACTCCTCTTTGTTGGAGAAGTGGTAATAGATCGCGGGCGCCTGCACGCCCGCCTCTTCGCCCACGTCCGAAAGACGCATACCCGAGAATCCCTTTTCGGCGAGCACGCGCGCGGCGGCGTCGAGAATGCGTCGGCGAGTGGCGGCGGCCTTGCCGCCCACCTCATAGGAGTTCAGCGCTTCGCGAAGCGCGTTCGAGGTCCGTAGAGTCGACACCTTCGTTTTGGCCACCCCAATCTCCCTCGCCCGTCAAGACCCGCCTTCTCGGGCGGGCCCGTTGAGAGTTCTATTCTGCGACAACCCGGGGACTCCAGAAGTTGTAAGCGGATTACAGATTTTGGGACGTTACTCAGAAACCCGATTTTTCGAGGCATCCTTAGATTCGGGGGCGGCGCGGGCCACGGACAGGAAGAAATCACGGACACTTTCGGCGGTGTAGTGGATCTTGCCCGAGTTCACGAAGATCGCCTGACCGATCGAGCCCGCCCAGCACGAAGTCAACAGCGCGTAGGCGTCGAGTTCGGGTCGAATCCAACCAAGCGGCTTGGCCGCGTCCAGAGCGTTCACCCAACGTTGGATCTGAATCTCGAGGCCCGCACAAAACTCTTCGCGCGTGATGTCGTCCGCCCAAATATCGACGAGCAGAGTGGTGGTCTGCCAGCGATCGTCGCGCATCCCATACGACCACGACAGTTTCACGTTCTCTCCCAGCGCGTCCCAGAAGGTGGTCTCGTCGCCTTCGATCAACGACCGCTCGATGGTGTCTAAATACCCGTGGAGGGGCTTGATGCGCTGGAGGTATTCGAAGGCCTGGGCCTCGGCGATGAGATGGGTGCGCGAGGTGAAGTGGTAGTAGATGGTCTGCAATCCCACTTCGGCGAGATCGGCGACGTCGGTGAGGCGAAGGTCGTTGCTGCCGCGTTCGGCCAGTAACTGTACGGTGCAGTCAATAATGCGCCGCTTCGTACCGCTGCCCTCTCGGCCGACCGTCATGTGGGTGTCCTCTTCCTGATCAACCGCAGTACCAGCTCGCTCCCGCTCCGATAACTGAGCCTACGGCGACTTTTCTCCATCCGCCCAGGATCGATCCGAAAACACCCCCGTCGGGTCCGCGAGCCTCCTATTCGGGTCGCTCGGACCGATCGGGCTCGAACTAGGGCTCCTGGAGGATCTCCCGCAGTACGACGAGGTGGGACTGTTCGAGGTCTCTGGTGGCCGTGAGAAGCACAAGAACCTCGCCGCGAGCTCGTCGTTGGAGCAACGCCCACCCGTCCACGGCGCGGCGCAGCTCCTCGCGATATCGCTCTGCGAACACCTCAAAACGCTCCGGGTCGTGCCCGTACCATTTCCGCAGCGCGGTGCTCGGCGCGACGTCTTTGGCCCATTCGTCTATTCGAGGATCGCTCTTGCGCACCCCGCGTGGCCACAGTCGGTCGGCGAGCACTTTCCAGCCTGCAGGTATCTCGATGTCGTAGACGCGAGCGAGCATCACGCTCACGCAACAGCGCCTCCGTGGCGTGAGGCCAACCCGTGGAGTCGTTGGGTGGGTTCGAGGCCGGCCCAGGCGCCGGGCACGTCAAGGGCCAGGCGTTCGAGCTCTTCGACGTGTAGGGCCGATAACGCTTCGAGGGTGGCACTGCCCTTCTCGCTTAGCGTCAGTCGCACGACTCGGCGGTCTCCCTCGCCCCGGCGTCTCACCACCAGCCCAGCGGCTTCTGCTCGATCGACGAGTTCAACGGCGCTGTGATGCCGTAAGAGGAGGTAATCGGCCACCTCGCCAATTGTCGGTCCCTCGTCGTTTCGGTGTCCTCGAATAGCAAGGAGAAGTTGATGCTGAGCTGGGGTGAGTCCGGCGGCTCGGGCCTGAGATGCACTCCAAGCCTCGAAATGGCGCAACCCGGTACGTAGCGTGAGAAGTCGCTCGTACACTTCATCGGGAAGAGCCATCGCCTGACGATAGCATCGTTGAACGATGTATTGCCTCCTTTTTCTCCCGTCGGCCCCACGCCGGATGCGACGTCCTCAATGAACGACCACTCAACCAACGCGAACCCCGAGGATTCGGACCCCGAGTTAGTAGTGGGCGCGGTGCACGACACCCCCGACAACGACCAGGAAAAGGACACGTCGTACCTGGGGGGCGAGCACCGCAACAAGGGCGCGGCGGAAACCTCGCTGGGCGACTTCACCGCCGACGCGTCGCTGCTTCGTTTGGTGCCTCTTGGAATTGCCGTGGGGGCGCTGGGAGCGGGCGTGGCGCTCGCGCTGCTCGACATGATCGGATTCTTTACCAACCTGCTCTACTACCACCGGCTCTCGGTCCACCTCGTTTCGCCCAACGCCAACACGTTGGGCGCGATCGCACTGGTGATCCCCATCGGCGGTGGACTCATCGTGGGGCTCATGGCCCGCTTCGGATCCGAACAGATCCGCGGACACGGCATCCCTGAGGCGATGGAGAACGTCCTGCTGCGAGGATCAAAAATCCAGCCGCGACTCGCGATCCTCAAGCCCATCGCCTCGGCGATCAGCATTGGAACCGGCGGCCCCTTTGGCGCCGAGGGCCCCATCATCTTGACCGGCGGCGCGGTCGGCTCCATCGTGGGTCAACTCTTTCGCCTCACCGCAGCCCAACGTCGCGCGCTTCTGGTCGCCGGTGCCGCGGCCGGGATGAGTGCCGTCTTTGGCACGCCGGTTGCGGCCACTCTCTTTGGCATCGAGTTACTGGTCTTTGAATTCAAACCCCGATCGATGGTTCTGATCGCTCTCGCCGCGGCCACGGCGGACGGGATACGTATGTCGATGGCCAGCGCGGGCCTGGTGCTTCCCCAGCCGCTCTTTCCCGTTCCCGCCCACGCCCCCCTGGGTGGCGTGGTGCTGCTGGGAGCAGCCGCCGTGGGACTCGCCACGGGCTTGGGTGCCTGGGTGATGACTCAGGCCGTCTACCGCACCGAGGATCTCTTTAAGAAACTGACCGGCCATCTGCACTGGATGTGGTGGCCCATGATCGGCGGGCTCATCATTGGCCTGGGCGGTCTGATCGACTCTCGTTCATTGGGCGTCGGCTACAACACCATCCACTTAGAGCTGCTGGGACAGCTCGGAATGAGTGCGCTCGGGCTGCTGCTCATCACCAAACTGGTGATCTGGTCGGTGGGCTTAGGGGGCGGAACCAGCGGCGGCATCTTGGCCCCCATCTTGATGATGGGAGCGGCCATTGGGGCGCTCATGGGCCACTTCTTGCCCGGCGCGAGCGTCGCGGTCTTCGCCCTGCTCGGTATGGCGGGATCGCTCGGTGGGGTGACGCGCTCTCCGTTCACCGCGATCGTCTTCGCGCTCGAACTCACCCACGACGTGAACAGCATGCTCGCGCTCTTGGTGGCCGCCACCATCGCCCACCTGACGAGCGTGCTGATTCTCAAACGTTCGATCCTCACCGAGAAAGTTGCCCGGCGCGGCTTTCACGTCATGCGCGAATACGCGGTCGATCCTCTCGAAGCCACGTTCGTGCGAGAAGTGATGGACACCGACGTCTATACGGTCGAACCCGAACGTCTCGTCTCCGACTTCTATCAAGCCCTGCCTGAAGGTTCGCCCCAGCGGCGCCAGCGACTCTTCCCGGTGCTCGATCGCGAGGAGAAGCTCCTCGGTCTGCTGCCCTGGTCGGTGGTGCTGGACGCCAAAGAACGCCCCGACGCACGCGTGAAGGACGTGATGATTCTCGCGACGAACGTGGCCTTCCCCGATGAGATTCTGCGTGGTGTCGCGGACCGCATGGTGGGGGCCGGGCTGGGCGTGCTGCCCGTCGTGGACCGCGAGGACGACACCCATCTCGACGGGTTAATCACCTACTTTGACCTGCTCAACGCGAGGTCCAAGCTCCTCGAAGAAGAGCGTCACGCCGAGCGGGTTCTCACGCTGCGACGAGTTCGAGGAGAACGCTGAGTACGGTGACAACAAGCCAGCACGAAGTCGGCACTGTTCGAAAGGAGTCGCCATGAGCCACGCTCAGGCGATCGGCGCCGCTTTTCTCTTTACCTGGTTCGGCATGGTCGTGGCCATTTCCTTCCTTGAGGCACCGCTCAAGTTCCGCGCCCCGGGCGTCACGCTCGAGATCGGGCTGGGCATCGGGCGCCTCGTCTTTCGGGCCCTCAACATTGGCGAGGTGATACTGGGCGCGGGCGTCGCCTCGACACTCATCGCTGGTCCGTGGTGCTGGCGCATAGTCGTTCCCGCGGGCGTCGCCCTCGCTGCGCTCTTCGTGCAATTGACCGCTCTTCGCCCCGCCCTATCGCGGCGCACCCGCGCGGTGCTCGCCGGATCAGGGACGTCGGGCTCGTGGGCGCATCACGCCTATATCGCCCTTGAGGGGACCAAGGTCGTGGCTCTGCTCGCCGCGGGCATCTTGACTCTCACCCTCGTGCGCGGATGACCACAGCGCGCGCCATCACCGGGTTCCACCTCGACGACGTGGGCGACTGGGTGGCAGAGCTCGCGTGCGGACACAATCAGCACGTGCGCCACCAGCCGCCGTTCCAGGAGCGACCCTGGGTCCTCAGCGAGGAGGGGCGACGCGGCAGGCTCGGACTGCCGCTCGAGTGTCCGCTCTGCGATCGCAACGAGATGCCCGAGGGTCTGCGATTCGTGCGCGACACTCCCGAGTGGACGCACGACACGCTGCCCGAGGGTCTGCGCCGCTCGCACCGGGTGGCCGATGACACCTGGGGCGAGGTCCATCTACTCGAGGGAACGGTGACCTTCGTCTTCGAATCCGAGCCGGCGCGAACCTTGACTCTCGACCCGAATGATCCTCCCTTAGCGATCCCGCCCGGCGTCCTGCACCACGTAGAACCGTCTTCATCCGCGCGCCTCTACCTGTCGTTCTACGGCGTCGCTCGCTCCATCGCGCCTTAGGCGAAATTCCAACTCTCGCCGCGCTCGTACCGATGAATGACGTTCTTCGCGATCAGGATCTTGTGCACCTCATCGGGGCCATCCGCGATGCGCAGAATGCGAGCGGTCAAGTACATCTGGGCGAGGGGCAGGTCGTTGCTCACTCCGGCACCGCCCCAGACTTGTATGGCGCGATCGACCACACGTTGGTAGGCGGCGGGTACGAAGACCTTGATGGCCGAGATGGCGGTACGGGCGTCGGGATCGCCCACGGCCACTTGGTGAGCGGCGTCGATCGTCATGAGGCGCGCCGACTGTAGGTCCATGAAACTCTCGGCGATGAAGCCCTGAATGAACTGTTTGTCCTTTAACAGTCCGCCGTGCACCTCTCGCACCAGCGAGCGCTCGACCATGAGATCAAAGGCGCGCCGCATCTGTCCCAGGGAGTTCATGCAGTGATAGACGCGCCCGGCGCCGAGTCGGTCCTGCGCCGCCTGATGACCCTGGCCCGCCAGACCGAGCGTGTTCTCGATAGGCACGCGCACGTTTTCGTAACGGATCTCGCAGTGGTCCGACGTCGTTCGCCCAAAGATGCCGATTCCGCGAATGATGTTGACCCCTGGTGCGTGTGAGGGCACAATGATTTGGCTCATGCGCCCGTTCGCGCCTAGTTCCCCCGTGGGATCGTTGGTACGACACATCACGATGAAGAAGTCGGCGTCGATCCCATTCGAGGTGAACCACTTATGCCCGTTGATTACCCAGTCGTCTCCCTCGCGCACCGCCTCAGTTGAAATCGAGCGCGGATCGGAACCGGCGTGTTCGGGCTCGGTCATCGAGAATCCCGATTCCATGTCGCCATTGATGAGAGGAAGCAGCCACTTCTCCTTCTGCTCCTCGGTGCCGTACTTCACCAGGATGCTGGCGTTGCCGGAGTTGGGCGCAGCGATTCCAAAGAGGGATGCCGCACCGACGGCGTAGGCGAGGATCTCGTACATATACGCAAGCGAGAGAAAGTCCAGACCGGCGCCGCCGTACTCGACGGGCAGGTGCGGGGCCCAAAGGCCCGCCGACTTGACCTTGGCCTTAATGGCGTCGCGCACGTCACGGCTTTGGGCTCGTGCCAAATCGCGCTCGTCCTCGCTCGACCCCGCGGCCCGCGCCGAGCGCCACAGCGTGGCCTCGTGGGGCAGGACCTCCGCGTTGATGAAGTCGGCGGTGCGTTGACGAATGTCATTCACCTCGTCGCTCAGCGCGGGGACGGGCGTGACGGTGATAGGCATGTCGCTCCTCTCGATGGACCGATCTGATTATGTCCGAGAGCCGGGACCGCCGCTCCGTGTCGAGGACCAACGGGTTGCGCCCCGCAAGTTGTGCGTCCTTGAAGGCTTCGTCTCCATCCCCGCTTCGAAGCCGCCGTGACCCCTCGTTAGGATGAGCGCATCTATGGCCCCTGAGTCCGATCGCCTCGTCGTCAGCGTGGCGGATTCAGTCGTCGCAGAGATGCTGGGAAGCCTGGAAGGCGCCGACGTCATTGTCTGGGACATGACGGGCCCTCCACCGATCTCCGAAATCGACGTGCTGATTCCCCCATATCTTGGTCGGACCGGTTGGACGGCGCAGCTACCGCGCGTCACGGCGCGACTGATCCAAAGTTCGATGGTTGGATACGACGGCATCGCCGAACTCTTACCCGCGGGCACGGTATTCGCTAATGCCGCCACGGTGCACGAAACGTCCACCGCAGAACTCGCCCTCGGCCTCGTTCTCGCCAGTCAACGAGGCATCCCCGAATATGTCAGGGACGCGGAGCGCGGCGAGTGGAAGCCCACTTGGCGGGACAGCCTGGCTGATCGGCACGTGTTGCTGGTGGGTTACGGCGGCGTAGGAAAAGCGATCGCCGCGCGGCTCGCTCCCTTCGAGGTCGAACTCACCCGCGTGGCGCGCCACGCCCGACACGACGAGAGCGGCGAGATATTCGGGATGGGGAATCTCGAGACGCGTCTGGCCGGGGCGGAGATCGTCATCGTTGCCGTTCCCTTGAATGCCAGCACGACGCATCTCGTCAATGACCGCTTCCTCTCTTCGATGCGCGAAGGAAGCCTGCTCGTAAACGTCTCGCGCGGGCCGGTGGCTGATACCGAGGCCATACTCACCCATGCTCGCACGGGCCGGCTTCGCTTCGCGCTCGACGTCACTGACCCCGAACCGCTGCCTCAGGGCCATCCACTATTCGCTCTGGACAACGTCCTCATCACCCCCCACGTCGGTGGCAGGACGAGCGCGGCGACGCCTCGTCTTGTTCAACTCGTCAAGGAGCAGGTCGCGCGAATGCGCAACGGTGACGAGCCGCTCAACGTGGTCATTCGCACCTAGGAGCGTCGGAACTTGCGCTCATCTCACTGGAAGAATTAGTTCGGTCCTCGTGAACGGCTCGCTCCGCGACCGCCAGATACAGGTCGTCGGGTGAGTCTCGACTCATCCGCAGCGACGTGAACACGATCTTCGCCACGTGCTCGTCGTTACTCAGCGCCGCGCGAGCCGCAACTTCTTCGGCGTCGAGAGCGGTAACTTCGACCATCGAATTCGGCCAGTCGCCCGACCAAAAATCCGGTGCACCGATTGTCAAATACGCCGCCGCGAGGGCCTGAAATGCCGCTCGGTCGAGCCGCGCCCGGTCGCTCACGTATGGGCGGATCTTGCCGATCGCTTCCATGCCGGTAACGCCGTGCAGCGCAGTAAAGTCATCGGTCCGGGCGTAGAGACGAAGCGCAACCGCGTTTAGTTGCTGGAACGTATTGTCGTTTATCTCAAGGGCCCCGGCGACGTGGGCAAACTCGGGTCGCTGGGCGACGAGTCGCATTCGAGCGTCAATGGTGCGCACCGGCTCGTCGATCGGTCCCGTCTCGGACGCGAGGCGACGCATAATCTCCCCGGCGTCGTTGCTTTGGGCGGGACCGGCTTCGAGCGAACCAAGAACAGTCGCCGAGGAAGAAAGATAGGCGAGCCCCGTCGCCACGCGGGCGGGCGATGCTACGTCGAGGGCGTACGCGAGTCGAATGACCCCATGAAACGCCGCGCCCGAGATTCCGTCCACCAGGGCATCGAGGTGACGTCGCAGAGTTTGCTCGATACCTTCTGTCGCGATCGACTGGTCAAAGTACTCGACCAAATCCGGATACGCCTCGCGCTCGCCAACGGCTCGACGCCACGAGGCGGAGGTGAGAGTGACGGTGGCCCGATTCGTGGGAGCCAACCTGCGCCGATAGCGTCGGGCGAATCGCTTCAGCTCTTTCGCTGGCGCGCCCAAACCCGCCTTGGCCACCAGCGCCATGGGCAAATGATTGGTCAATCCCTCTGCGGTGGTCGCGTCGAGATCGAGATCTTCGTCAATCATCTGACCGAGTTCGGCACCGGTCACTTCCTCCATGCTCGCAGCGTAGGGGCGCGACAAATGTATGGTCTCGCTGGTTAGCCTGCTCTTGAAGGAGTCGAAATGACACGTGAACGACGCACCGTATTCGGCGAAGCGGTCGAGCAGTACGAGAACGCCCGGCCGGGTTATCCCGAAGCGCTGGTCGACGACATCCTCAGTTACGCGGACCCCGCGAGCGAGATTCTCGAAGTAGGCGCGGGAACGGGCAAGGCGACGGTGTCCTTTGCACGGCGCGAGGTCGCGATCACCTGCCTCGAGCCCGACGCCCGGATGGCCGCTCGCCTCAAGGCGCTCTGCGCTCCGTATCCTCGCGTCACCGTCGAGGTCGGTCGCCTCGAGGAGTACTCACGACCGCTGGCCTTTGACGCACTGATCGCGGCCCAGTCGTGGCACTGGGTGGACCCCGCACATCGCTGGGATCTGGCATATGACGCGCTACGCGAGGGCGGCACCGTCGCGCTGTTTTGGAATAAGTACATCGTCGCCGATGAGTCGACCCGCACCGAGTTAGCACAGCTCGACAAGAAATTCGAGATCGTGTACGGAGCCAACGGCATGTCGAGAGAAGAGAACGAAGGCGAGATTGTTATCGAAGAGGGTTGGCCCGCGTACGATCTCCTTTCCGACTCGCGCTTTGAGGACTTCGTCAGTCGCCGGTATCGCCGAGAACTCGGATACGACGAGGAAACCTACATGGACTTACTCGCCTCGACGTCGGCCTATCGGGTCATGGACGACAGCGCGCGCGCGGAGCTCTTTGGCGAAGCCCGAGCCATCCTCGCGCGCCGACACGAGCCACTCGTCCTCAACGTCGTGACCGATCTGTTTCTTGGGCGAACCACCGGAACCTCTACTTCGAACGGCGAATAAAGATCTTGGCGATTGGCCGCCCCGTACGGTGATTTCTGCGCAATAACCGGAACAACTCCTCCTCAAATAACTTTTTTCCCTGATCCCAAGGGGTTTGGCCCGAAACGGTCGATCATTGGAGCGCCTATAATAGTTGTATGCCGAAAGCAAATACTACCTCTGCAAACTGCGGAACGTCACTCAGCGACGAGCAGTTAAAGAAGGTGTCCTCGAGCATGTCGATACTCTCGCGCGCCTTCACCCTCGCGCGCCCGCACGAGAACCTGCTGAAGGAGGCGGGCGTGCGGCTCGATCGCGCGGGTTCGGCGCTTCTGTTCAAACTTCGCCACCTCGGGGAGTCCGCGCGCGTCAGCGAACTGGCCGAGAAACTCGACGTCGATACTCCGGCCGTCACGCGCAAGCTTCAGCAGCTGGAACGCCTGGGCTACGTGGACGTGAGCCCTGATCCCGAAGACAAGCGCGCCAAGCTCATCGCCCTAACGCACTCGGGAGAAGAGACCATCGACCGCATCATGGTCGCCGTGCAACACCGCTTCGCCCGCCTTTTTGAGGGCTGGGAAGAGGACGAGGTCTCGATCTTCGCAACATCCCTCGACAAGTTCGCCCAGGCGATCACGAAAGAAATGGAGAGTGACCGTGACTGACGACCTCAGTGACCTCGTCGTCGCTGCGCCCGATGACCACGAGCTATCGAAGGACGAGCACCGCCGCATCCTGGTGATCTTGTTCGCGCTGATGCTGGGCATGTTCCTCGCCGCGCTGGACCAGACCATCGTCTCGACCGCGCTGCCCACCATTGCGGGCGACCTTCACGGGCTCAACCACCTCTCCTGGGTGGTAACGGCGTACCTCATCACCTCAACCATCACCTTGCCCCTCTGGGGCAAGTACGGCGACCTCTACGGCCGCAAGAAGTTCTTCCAGATCGGCATCGTCATCTTCCTCGTCGGATCGATGCTCTCGGGCCTGAGCCAGAACATGCTCGAGCTCATTATGTTCCGCGCCATTCAAGGGGCTGGCGCCGGGGGGTTGATGGTTGGCTCACAAGCGATCATCGGTGACGTCATACCCCCGCGTCAACGCGGTCGTTACATGGGCTACTTCGGCGCGGTCTTTGGCCTGTCGAGCATCCTCGGGCCTCTCGCGGGAGGCCTGTTCACTCAGCACCTGTCGTGGCGCTGGATCTTCTACATCAACGTGCCCATCGGCGTCATCGCCCTCTTCACCATCGCGACCGTCTTGCATATCCCCGTCAACAAACTGCCCCACAAGGTCGACTGGTGGGGCACCACGTTCCTATCCGCGGGGGTCGTGGGGTGGATTCTCGTTACGACCCTGGGCGGCACCAAGGGATGGGCGTGGGGGTCGGGCACGATTCTCGCCATGATGGTTGTCAGCACTCTGTGCCTGTTCGTCTTCTGCTTCGTCGAGACCAAAGCCGCCGAGCCGATCATTCCCCTGGGACTCTTTAACAACCGCACGTTCTCGGCGGCGTCGGGCGTGAGTTTTGCCATTGGCTTCACCATGTTTGGCTCCATCGTGTATCTGCCGTTGTATCTACAGATCGTCCACGGCGCGACGCCCACGTCATCAGGTTTAGAACTGCTACCCATGGTGCTCGGCATGCTCATCACCTTCGTGATCAGCGGACAACTCGTATCCAAGACTGGTCGATACAAGATCTTCCCGATCTCGGGTCTCGCCATCACCACGCTCGGTCTGGTGCTCCTGTCGATGCTGGACGCGCACTCCACCTACGGGGTCGCCGCAATCGACATGTTCGTCGTGGGCTTCGGCCTGGGCCTGGTCATGCAGGTTCTGGTGGTTGCGGTACAAAACGCGGTTCCCCACTCCCAACTGGGCACCGCCACCGCAACGGCGACGTTCTTTCGCACCATTGGCGGCGCCTTTGGAGTGGCCATCTTGGGAGCCGTCTTTAACAGCGCACTGCTCAGCCATCTTCGCGCGTCGGCGAGTCCCGCCATGCTAAAAGCCATTGGCGGCACCGACATCTCGGCCAACCCCGCGATCATCGACAAAATGCCCCTGGCCGAGCGAACCATCATCATCAACGCCTTTAGCGAGACGTTGCACACCGTGTTCATCGTGGCGATCCCCTTTGCGGTGGTGGCGTTCTTCGTGTGCTTCTTGATGAAGGAAATTCCCCTTCGCGACCGAGCCCACGTGAGCCTCGCCGACGACGCCGCGGCGGAACTACCGGGCCTCTAGCAAAGAACTCCGCCCGACGCGTTCTTCGCGACCGCCTTGGCTCAAGGAGCACCGAAATGGCGTACCCCCGACGCGCGAGTCGGTCGGTTAATTCGCCTCGACGCGTCGAAGAAAGTCCGTCGCGTCTCCGCGTGTTGCCAGTCGCACGACGGTCAGCTCGTGTTCGACGCGCGCAAGGGCTTCTTCGAGACGCGGCACTGACCTCTTCGGAAACGTCCAGAGCATCCGCAGAAATGCCAGATCGAGGTGCTCGGGGCAACCCGGCGCTTGGGTGTCGTTGCCCCAATCCCGCACGACCCGGCGCAGTACGCGAGCGAGACAGACGCGCCGCGGCGCGCTGAGCACAATGACCGTGTCGGCGCGAGTAAATCGGACCTCGAAGGTATTGGAGTAGTTTCCGTCGATGATCCAACGCTCGCCCTCCACCAGAGCGGACTGCTTCACTAACCACTCCTCAGGGGACGTCTCGATCCAGCCCGGACTCCAAAAGTTCCAATCCAGGTGGATGAGGGGCAATCCAGAACGATCAGCGAGTTGACGCGAGAAGGTCGACTTACCCGCGCCGGGCGAGCCGACGACTGCGACGCGTTGCACCGATTCAGCGTACTTTTGCGCGATCGCGCGATGCGCGAAAGTCCGTGAGGGGCGCTCGCCTATATTGACGTGATCGCCACCGACGTCCCTACTCGTCCGTCCAATCACCGAATTCGGACCGTCATCGCGGTCGTCGTGGCGGGACTCAGTCTGTACGTCCTCATGCCCGGACTTGTGCACGTGGTTTCGTCGTGGCCGAGGCTGCTCACCCTCGAACCCTGGTGGCTCCTGGTCGCCTTCGTCGCCGAGACGCTGAGCTTCGTCTGCCAGATGTCTCTGCTGCGTTTGATTCTGCGAACAAAAAACTGGTTCGCGGTCACGACCGCTTTCCTCGCCGGTAACTCGGTGACCAATACGCTGCCCGGCGGCGACGCCCTGGGGGCGAGCGTGCAGTACCGCATGCTCGCCGGCAGCGGCATCGACACCGTCCAGGCGGCTGGGGCGCTCGCGGTGAGCTCCATCATCGGGGTGGGCGCCCTCTTCGCCCTGCCGATCTTCGCCCTGCCCCTACTTCTCGGCGGAGAAGCGGTGAGCCCCGGACTGGTTCACACCGGGGAACTCGGCGCGGCCGGATTCGTGCTGATACTGGCCATGGGCGCGGTCGTGCTGACGACCGACCGTCCACTGCGAGAACTCGCCCGCGCCCTCGACTGGCTGCTCGCGCGCCTCCCGGGCCACAAGTCGCGCACCCGCCATCCGCGAGACCTCGGCGAGCGCCTTATTCACGAACGCGATCAGGTCAAAGCCGATCTGGGCAAAAACTGGTGGAAGGCTCTGCTGCTGGTCGCGGGAAGAATCGGCTTTGACTTCGGCAGCCTGCTCGCCGTGCTGCGCGCCACGGGCACCCGACCCGCCCCGGCCCTGGTACTTCTGGCCTACGCGGCAACCGCCGTGCTCGCCCTCCTGCCCCTCACCCCGGGAGGCCTCGGCCTCGTCGAGGCGAGCCTGAGCGGTCTGCTCGTACTGGCCGACGTGCCGAGCGCGAACGCCGTCGTGGCCACATTGGCCTTTCGCGTCGGTTCGTACTGGTTGCCCACCATCGCGGGCGCGGTCTGCTACTTCCTCTATCGCCGTCGCTACGGCTCGCTACGCCAGGGCGAAAAGCCGGCGTAGTCCGCTCTACGAGATGCCGAACGGTAGCGTGATCATGGATCCGAGAAGGGGAGGACGATGACGCTCAGCAGCTCAGAGAATGACGGCGTCCCCTCTCGGCGATCCCTCCTCTTAAAGCGCGCCGAGAGCTACCACGTTCCCCTCATGACCATTCTGGTCACGATCGGGATCATTATCCTCGTCTACTTCACGGGGCGCCTGCTCTATCGCTTGCGCGACATCCTGGTCCTCATGATCGTGGGAGGATTCGTGGCCCTGATCTTGAACCCACTGGTGGTCTGGTTCCAGCATCACCACGTGGCGCGGCGCGGGTTCGCGGTGGCCATCGTGATGGGGATTGCCGTCCTGGTGTTCTTGGGGCTGGCCTTCGCCTTCGGCTATCCCCTTGTCAACGCACTCACCCACCTGGCGAACAAGCTGCCGACCTACGTGCGCGAAGCCGAGCACAATCGTGGCTGGATCGGACACCTGTTGCACAAGTACCACGTGCAGCGCTGGGTCGAAAAGAACTCGTCCAAGCTGATCTCCTTCGCCAAGGGTCTGTCCAAGCCGGCGCTCAAGTTCGGCGAAGGCGCGGCGACCTTAGTTCTGGCCCTCGTCACCCTCTTCGCCTTCGTGGTCCTGCTCCTACTCGAGTCTCCCAAGATCCGCCGATTTGGCCTCTCGAACCTGGCGCCGGCCAAGAGCGCGTGGATAGCGCGGGTGGGCGCAGAGATCTCCAAGGTGGCGCTGGGCTACATGGTGGGCAGCATGATCATGTCGATCCTGGCGGGCTTCGTCATCTTCATTACGTTGCTGTGCGTCTCGGTGCCCTTCGCGCTGGTCTTTGGGCTGTGGGTCGCTCTGGTGGATTTCCTACCCCAGATCGGCGGAGCTCTCGCGGGCATCCCGGTCGTGCTCTTTGCATTGGTTCACTCGGTACAAGCCGGCGTGGTGACCTTCATCGTTTTTATGGTGTACACCCAGCTCGAGAACCACGTGCTGCGACCGGTGATAATGAGCCGATCAGTCAAGATCAACGCACTGACGGTCTTCATCGCGATCCTGATCGGGGCCGAAGTGGGGTCCTGGGTGGCCGGCGACTTCGGCGGTCTCATCGGCGTCCTCCTGGCCGTCCCGGCGGCCGCCACGGTGCACGTAATCTCGCGAGAGGTATGGAATCTCACTCGCGCGCCGACCGGTTTCGTCGTGAGCCACGCGGGAGAAGAAGACCCGTCCGCCTCGGAGTAGACGCGACCGACCTATGACGATGGTCACCGACGACCAGTTGCCCGCGTCCGTACGCGACGACGCGCTCACGCGTGCGCGAAGCCTCATCGAGGTGGCCGCACGCCCCGCGAGCCGTCGCGAGCGTGCGACGCGCCGCGACCTCAAGCGACTCTTTAGCGACCCCAGGGCGGTCGAGGTAACCATCACTCTGACCGACGAAGTGATGCGGTTTCGCGCCGAGCAGTCCGCGGCGTCGGCCCTGCGCGACGCGGCCGCTAAAACCTCGGCTCGGGGTTTTGGCGCACTGAACGCGATCGGACTGCGCGCCCTCGCGCGCACCTCGCGCCTCGCCCCGGCGCTCTCGCAAAAGATCGTGGCGGCCAAGATGCGCTCTCTCACCGAGAATCTCATTCTGGACGCGGCGCCGCGCGAACTCACTCAGCAGTTCGCACGCCACACCGCAGCGGGGCTGCGTCTTAACGTCAACGTTCTCGGCGAGGCGGTTCTCGGCGAGGCCGAGGCGAACGACCGTCTCGCGCGGGTGATTGAGGTCATCCGTCGCCCGGACGTCGACTACGTCTCGGTCAAACTTTCGGCGGTCGCCAGTCAGCTGCTGACCATCGACCGCACGGGCTCTCTCGAGCGCGTCGCCGAGAAGCTGCGTCTGCTCTATCGCGAGGCGATGGCCCGCGACACCTTTGTCAATCTCGATATGGAGGAGTATCGGGACCTGCGCCTCACTCTTGACGCCTTCACCACGGTGCTCGATGAGCCAGAGTTCCTGGCATTGCGCGCCGGCATCGTCCTACAGGCCTACCTGCCCGAGTCGCATACCGCCCTCGAGGAGCTCATTACTTTTTCTAAGCGCCGCCACCGGGAGGGCGGCGGCATGGTCAAGGTACGCCTCGTTAAGGGCGCCAACCTCGCGATGGAGGGAGTCGAGGCGGAGCTGCACGGATGGCGGGCCGCGCCCTTTGGCTCTAAGGCCGACGTCGACGCGAGCTACTTGCGGCTACTCGACGTTGCCCTGCGAGGCGAACACGCCAAATCTCTGCGCGTGGGTGTGGCGAGCCACAATCTCTTCCACGTCGCCTGGGCGCTCGAACTCGCTAAGTATCGCGGAGTTCTCGAACAACTCGACGTCGAAATGCTCGAAGGCATGGCGAGCGCCGAAGCACTCGCCCTTACCCAGAGTGGCCAGCCGGTGCTGCTCTACGCGCCGGTCACCCGTCGCGACGACTTCGCGTCCGCCGTCGCCTATCTGGTGCGGCGCCTCGACGAAAACACGTCTCCCGAAAACTACCTGCGCGCCGCGCTCTTCATCGCCGACGACCCCGCGGTCTATCGCGAGCAGGAGGACCGCTTCACACACGCGCTCGAGCAGCGTCACGCAGTCGATCTCGCCTCTCGGCGCGGTCCCGAAGCACTGCCGGACGAGACGTTTAGGAACGAGCCCGACGGTGACCCCACCCAAGACGGGTACGTGAACGCCGTGGTGGCCGCGCTCGACGAAGTGCGCGGCGTAGAGGCGGCGCGCATTGACACCTTGGGCCATCTCGGGGCCGACGGCGACACCTGGGAAGATGGGCATGATCCCAACAACGAGTTTCGAGTCTGGTACCGCTACCGCGTCGCGAATGTCGCCCAGATCGACGAGGCCCTGGAGCACGCCAGTTCGGGCTTTGCGAGTTGGCACCGACTGCCGGGGGCTCAGCGCCGCGAGACGTTGCTGCGTGCGGCCGACGTCATGTCGGCTCACCGTGCTCGCACGATCGCCGTGATGGCCCGCGATGGCGCCAAGACGGTCGCCGAAGCCGACCCCGAAGTTAGCGAGGGCGTCGACTTCGCACGCTTTTACGCCCGCGGGTTGATCGACGACGCTGATTCCACGCCCCTCGGCGTAGTGGTCGTGGTTCCGCCGTGGAACTTCCCCTACGCGATACCGGCCGGAGGAGTGCTGGCGAGCCTCGCGGCCGGAAACGCTGTGATTCTGAAGCCCGCTCCCGAGACGGTCGCCGTCGCGGCCGCGCTGTGCGCCCAACTCTGGGAGGCGGGCGTTCCCCGCGACGTCCTCCAGCTCATTCCCACTCGCGACGACGAGACCGGTCGGCACCTCATCACCCACGTGGGGGTTAGTGCGATCGTGCTGACCGGGTCCTTTGACACCGCGCGCCTCTTTACGTCCTGGAAGCCCTCGTTGCGCTTGCTCGCCGAAACGAGCGGGAAGAACGCTCTGGTCGTGACCGCGAGCGCGGACATCGACCTCGCGGTAAAGGACTTGGTGCACTCGGCCTTCGGACACGCGGGCCAGAAGTGCAGCGCCGCGAGCCTCGCCATCGTCGAGCGAGCGATTTACGACGACCCGCAGTTTCGCCATCAGCTGGTCGACGCGGTTTCTTCACTGCGCGTGGGGCCAGGAGTTGACCTCGCCAGCGACGTCGGCCCCCTCATTCGCGAACCCGAAGCCGCGCTGTCGCGAGCGCTGGGTGAACTCGACGTTGGGGAGTCGTGGCTCGTGGCTCCCCAGCAACTCGACCACGCCGGCCTGCTCTGGCGCCCCGGGGTCAAGGTGGGAGTGCGCCCGCAGTCCTGGAGCCACCTGAACGAATGGTTCGGGCCCGTGTTGGGCATCATGGTGGCCCAAGATTTGGACGAGGCCATCTCCTGGCAAAACCAGACTCCATACGCGCTCACCGCGGGGCTGCACTCACTCAACGCCGGCGAGTGCGAGCGCTGGATCGATCAGGTCGAGGCGGGCAACCTCTACGTGAATCGCGGCACGACTGGCGCCGTCGTGGGCCGTCAACCCTTTGGAGGGTGGAAGCGTTCGAGCGTGGGTCCGACGGCGAAGGCGGGCGGCGTGAACTACGTGGCCTGTCTGCGCCACTGGACCCGGGTGCGCGACGTCCACGAAGCGCTCGCGCGCGCTGCCTCGTGGTGGCGCGAGGAGGGGAGCATCGCACGCGACGTTACGGGCCTGGAATCTGAGCGCAACTATTTTCGCTACCGCCGCTACCGGGACGTCATATTTGTGCGCGTCGACGACACCTTTACGGACGAACACCTCGCGTATCTTCGAGGGCTCCAGTCGATTGCGGGATTCTCCTACGAACTCAGCTCGGCCACGGGCCTCAACGACCCCAGGGCCGAGTCCATCGAAGAGCTGCTAGCGCGCGCCACGGGCTCGTCGAAAGTTCGTTGGCTCTCTCGAGAGGCCGCTCCGACCGAGGAGTTCTTAAACCACGGGGTCAGCGTCGACCCACGTGAACTGGCCCAGGCGGGCGAGGTCGAACTGCCGCGCTGGCTTCTCGAACAGAGCGTGGCCGTCACCAACCACCGCTACGGCAACATCCATGCGGGTCCCAAGCCGCGATGCCGCGGCCTCGAAGAGGAGAATCGATGACACCAGTGGCCGACGACGAACGAACCGCGCTCTTAGACACCCTCGCCTACCAGCGCGCGTCGGTCTTGGGCATCGTGGACGGTCTCTCCGAAGAGAACTGGCACCGTTCAATCGTTCCGTCGGGCTGGACGATCTCGGGATTTATCGAGCATTTAGCCGGTGCCGAGCGACGGTGGTTCCATCAGGTCGTCGCCAACGACGCCCGCGAAGAGCCCTGGTACGTCGGGCGCCCGGACTACGACTTCAACGCGCCCTTTACCTGTGATCGGCCGTCGCGAGACGTGCTCGCGTACTACCTTGATATCTGCCGGCGTTCCGATGCGTACCTCGCCGCCGCGGCGATGTCCGATGCTCCCAAGGGCCTCGGCGACGAGCCCGATCTTCTCGCGGAGGTCCCGAGCGTGCGCTGGGTAGTTCTGCACATGATCGAAGAGACGGCCAGCCATTCGGGCCATCTCGAGATCGCCCGGGAACTCCTTGACGGCGCGACCAAGCGCGGTCTTCGCTAGAGAGCCGGGCTGGGGTCTCGGGGTAGTCCCAGGACGCGTTCGGCAATGATGTTGCGCTGGACCACCGACGTGCCGCCACCGATTGTGAGCGCCTGGGCGTAGAGATAGCCCCAGTACCAAGATCGACCGTCTTCTCCCGTGAGCCCTCCCGGACCACGATCCACGAGCATGCCCGCGCTCTGGGCCAGGTCGTGGGCCAAACCCATGACTTCTTGTCCGTGATCATCAGCAAGGGCCTTGCGCAGTGAGGCGTCTGATCCGGTGGAGCGCCCCTGGAGCGCGTTCTCGGTGAGTCGCATGCGCAAGTAGCGCAGGATCTCTCCGTGCGACCAGCAGCGCACGAGCTCGTCGCGCTCGCGCGCGTTGAGGTGCATCTCGCTGGCGCGCACCACGTCGACTAAGTCGCTCGCGGTCGGACCGCGCCCCCACAGGACGCCTTCGCCCGAGAGGGCGGTGCGCTCGCTGCCCAGGGTCACCTTGGCCAGTCGCCAGCCCTGATTGACCTCGCCGAGCAAGTACTCATCCGAGAGTCGAACCTCATCGAGGAACACCTCGTTAAACGCGTGGTCACCCGTCATGTCCACGAGCGGGCGTACCGACACACCCGGCGCGTCCATGGGACAGATGAAGTAACTGATCCCGTCTTGGGGGTTTCCCTCGCGCGAGGTTCTCGCGAGCAGAATGCCCCACGCAGAGAGATGGGCGTAGCTCGTCCAGATCTTTGATCCGGTGATCACCCACTCGTCGCCGTCGCGTACCGCGCTCGTGGACAGTGAGGCAAGGTCGCTGCCCGCGTCGGGTTCGCTAAAGAGTTGGCACCAAAACTCCTCGCCGCTCAGCAAACCCGGCATCCATCGTTCCTGCTGCTCGGCCGTTCCCGCGCTCACGATGGTGGGGCCCGCCCAGCCGATGCCGATGGGGTTGATCGGACGCGTGATACCCGCGGCGGCCAACTCCTCGTCAATGAGCAGTTGATAGTCGACCGAGGCGTTGCGTCCCCACGGTTCGGGCAGCGAAGGTGCTACGAGCCCGGCCTCGGCGAGCTCGCGTCCGCTCGGGTGGGGATGTTCGCGTAGCCAACTCCGCAACTCTGATCTGCGGGGGTCACCGTCATCTGCGACATTGGTCGACGCCGACGTCACCGGCGCCAGCAGCCCTCGTCCTTGTATGTGCACCACGCTGTGCTCCTCGTTCTTCTTGTGTTCTCACGCCAACGTAACGCTGATTGGGCGTCCGGGCCTGTTCACGCGCCTCTGAATCAACGCAGTTTCGGACTTATACTGCCGCTATGGCCGTGCTGTTCTGGTTGATCATCATCCTGGTATGCATCTTTGCCGAGATCCATACGAACGCCTTTCTGGCGGTATTCATCGGGGTGGGGGCAATTGTCCCCTTCTTTCTCGCGCTAGCCAGCGTCACCTTCGCGCTTCAGGCGGTGCTGTGGCTAGTGATTTCCGCGGTGCTCATCGTCGCCCTGCGACCGGCCGCCCTGCATCGCTTTCACCACCAGGGAGTCACCGACCTCTCCGCCCCCGCTAAGAGTTCCATGACCAACCTCACCGGCTTCGTGGAAGACGTCGTGGGCGACGAGGGCCACCCCGGGCGCGTGCGCATCAAGGGCGAGTCGTGGCGAGCCGCCACCGACGCCCGGGAGTCAATCCCAGTCGGCACGCAAGTCATCGTGCGAAAGACCTACGGCACCACCCTCTGGGTGGAGCGAGTCGGTTAGCTCGCGGGCGACGCGGGCACCCCGTCCAGCACACTTCGAATCGCCTGGGCCGCGCCGAGCAAAGCCGAGCTCTCTGCGGGGATGATGAGCTTGGTGTTGTTGCTTTCGGCGAACTTCGACAGGGTGTCGAGTTGCAAGATGGCCACGAGCGTCGGGTCAGGGGCCTGACCCTTGATGGCGGCGTACACCAGTTCGATGGCTTGCGCGCGGCCCTGAGCTTCAAGTATCTGGGACTGACGCGCCCCTTCGGCGCGAAGAATTTGGGACTGCTGGGCGCCCTCGGCCTCTTTAATCGCGGCCTGGCGTTGGCCGTCGGCCACGTTGACCGCGGACTGCTGCTGGCCCTCGGACTCGAGAATGCGCGCGCGCTTCTCCTGATCAGCCTGCTTCTGGAGCGCCATGGCCTGAAGAATTTGGTCGGGCGGGGTGATCTCGAGAACCTCCACCCGGTTGATACGCACGCCCCACTTGTCGGTCGCTTCTTCCATTTGGGCCTGCAGGAGAGTGCCGATACGGTCTCGCTGAGAAAACGCGTCGTCCAGCGAGATAGAGCCAAAGACGGCCCGCACTGAAGTTCGAGCCAGGTTGTCCACGCTGACCTGATAGTTCGAGTTGGTAAAGAGCGCGAGACGCACGTCGACGACCTGAGAAAATATCGTCGCGTTTACGATCACCGCCACGTTGTCGCGAGTGATCACCTGCTGACGGTCCCCCGTACGGGGTGTTTCGCGCACGTCGACGATCTTCATGGTCTCGATGAAGGGAACGATGAACGTCAACCCGGGGTTGCGAATGTCCTTGAACTCGCCCAGGTGGGTGACCACACCTTCGAACCCCTGCTGGACGATTCGCACCGAGCGGGAAATAATAACGATCACCAGGAGAACAATGACTGCCGCGATAATCGCGATGACTACACCCGTATTCATAGGGCACCTCCGCAGAAACTCTGAGGCAGTCGCCTTAACTGCGCGCGTTTCGGCACTAGTCGTGAGTGTAACTGGCGGGCCTTGGCCCACTTAGTGCCGCCAGTTCAAGCGGGGCGATGAGGGCGACTAACCGCGGGTGCGCCCCGAGAAAGAAAACTCTCTGGAAATTCCAGCAAACATCCTGGTAGAACGGAGAAGTCGGGCCACGGCCCGTGATGGGAAGGAGTGGAAGTGAGCGTCGCCGACCTGGTCGCCACGGTGTTCAACGATCGACTCCCCTTTCGCGTGGAGGCCTACGACGGCAGTGTGGCGCTTCCTTCGATCGACTCTGGTGCGAACAGCGTGACCCTCAAGGTTCTCAACCCCGATGCGATCGCGCGCAT
The DNA here is from genome assembly GCA_036489715.1 of Acidimicrobiales bacterium. Classification (GTDB taxonomy): domain Bacteria; phylum Actinomycetota; class Acidimicrobiia; order Acidimicrobiales; family RAAP-2; genus RAAP-2. Next base: position 86,844 of record DASXFG010000062.1, read on the forward strand.
CGCCACCCAACCCGGTGAGCTGGGGCTTGCTCGCGCGTACGTGGCGGGCGATATCGATCTCGACGGCGACCTCGATCTGCTGTTCAAGATCGCGCCGCCCTCTCTTCGCAGGGCTCTCTCCCCCCGACTGGTGCGCGAGGTCGTTCGCACGCGCGGCGTTTCGCTTCTTCACCCTCCCGCCCCGCCGGTGATCGAGGCACAACCGCGCGGTCCGCTGCACTCACGTACGCGAGATTCTCAGGCCGTCACGCACCACTACAACGTGTCGAATCGGTTCTACGAAATGGTGCTGGGACCGTCGATGACGTACTCGTGCGCAGTCTTCGTGACGCCCGAGGACACTCTGGAACAGGCTCAGTCCCGCAAGGTCGACTTAGTCGCGCGAAAATTGGCTCTTCAGCCCGGTCAACGGCTCTTGGACGTGGGCTGTGGATGGGGAACCATGGGAATCCACGCCGCACAGCACTACGGCGCGCGCGTTCTCGGCGTCACGCTGTCCGAACCCCAGCAGCGCTACGCCACGGCGCGCGCGCTAGCGGCGGGCGTGGGCGACCTGGTCGAGTTCCGCGTCCAGGACGTGCGCGACATTCGCGACGCGCCTTTTGACGCAATTAGTTCAATTGGCATGGCCGAACACGTGGGACGGCGCGCGCTGCCCGCGTACGCCCAGAAGATGTGGGACCTGCTCGTTCCCGGGGGACGCTTTCTCAATCATGCGATCGGGCGTCCCGTCGTGGCGGGCGATGACCCTCGCCCCTCGAACGCCTCGGAGTTGTCGCGCCAACTGCGCATCGCCCTCGGCGTACGCGGTCCTTCGAAGAACCGCAGCGCCTTCATCGATCACTACGTGTTCCCCGACGGGGAGCTGCACGAGGTGGGCTCGCTCATTTCACTCTTCCAATCTCACGGCTTTGAGGTGCGTCACGCGGAGAGCCTGCGCGAACATTACGCCGTGACGCTACGGCGCTGGGTCGACAATTTGATCAAGCGCTTTGACGAGGCCTGCGAGGAAGTGGGCGAGCAGCGGGCCCGCGTCTGGCGTCTCTACATGACCGGTTCGGCCGTGGGCTTTGAGCAGCATAAGTTAGAGGTCCATCAAGTCCTGTGCGTACGCCCCGATCGCGGCGCGAGCCACTTTCCGCTGCGCAGCAACTTCGAGCCGCTCTTTTAGCGGGTCCGGTTGACACGACAATGGCGGAGTCGCTAGGTTCCGCCTAGGAGCGCGACGAAAGAGGAATACGTGCCAGAGATCCCCGCTTCACACCGCGACCTGCTGGGCGCCGAAGTGGCCACGTTGGCTACGATCGACCCCGACGGTCGTCCCCAGCAGACCGAAGTGTGGTTCTACGACGACGGCGACACCGTGGCTATTTCACTGGCCGTTTCGAGACAGAAGACCAAGAACCTCTCCGCGCGGCCGCAATGCTCGCTGTTGATTCTCGATCCGGCTTCTCCCATGCGCTACCTCGAACTGCGCGGCGACGCTGAAATAAGCGCCGACGACTCATACGAGTTCGCCGAACAGGTGGGAAGAAAGTACTCGGCAAACTTGCGCGACTACGACGCCCCCGGCGACACCCGAGTGAAGGTGCGCATCGCACTGCATCGCGTCAACGCCGTTGATTTGCGCGGCTAAGAACTCTCTTGACATCCGTTCCCCGGAGCGATGAGATCGTCACCAAAGTGAGTCCGCGCTCGGTGACCGATACCGTGGCGCGCTTCTTGGGGATCGCAGCGGAGAAGAGGGTCAAGGTCTTTGCCACTATCGACCAGCGCGAAGAGGCCAAGCGCGTCGGTTTGGAACTTCGAGAGACGGTCCTCGTGGTCTTTGGCAGTCCGAGCACTGGAACACCAGTCATGAGCGCACACCCCCTCGCCGCGCTCGACCTGCCGCTCAAGATTCTGATCTGGGCGTCCGCAGAAGAGACCAACGTCTCCTACCTCTCCCCCGACGCCTTGGCCACGCGCTACGAGCTGAGCGAGGAACTTGCCCGTCCGCTCGCAGCGATTGAAGTCCTCACGGATGCACTCGTGGCCCGATAAGTCTTGATTATCTCGACGCTTCCCTAGCCCTAAGACGCCACTCGCGCCCGCCAGGCGTCTGAAACGCCCGCCACCCGTGATGTGGTTTTCTACGACCGAAGAGCGGGTCGAGAGGCGATCATCGCTCCGTCGCGCCCCGCTCCTGGCACCGCGCGCACGTTGCGGTGGGTAACGCGCTCACCACACCACGAGCACGACAGCACGGTGCGACTGGCGTGATCGCATGTTTGGTGCACGATTTCAATTGGCGGCCCATTCGGCGCCGCGTACTGATCCCCCCACTGACGCATCGCCGTCAGCACGGGCCACAGATCGCGACCCTTGTCGGTCAGGCGGTACTCGTCGCGGGGGGGATGCTCGCTGTAGCGCACCCGGGTGAACACTCCGTGATCGACCAGAGACGCCAGTCGATCACCCAGGACGTTGCGCGAGATTCCTAGGCGGCGTTGAAAGTCGTCGAACTTGGTGACGCCGAGGAAGGCGTCACGGATCACCAACATGCTCCACCACTCTCCAACGACCTCAAGACACTGGGCCACCGAACAGTCCATCTTTGAAAAACTCTTGCGCTCCATGCCCTTATCCTAGTTAGTTGCATTATGCAACTCAAGTATGTATCCTAAGTTGCGTGAAAGAACTAACTAAGACGGGGCCAGGTCTCCGGAATCGGCGCCGCACCGTCTTTTTCGTCACTGCGCTGGGCGCTTTTATGGGTTCCCTTGATCTATCGATCGTCAACGTCGCTTTTCCCGCTCTGCAGAGGGCCTTCCCCCACGACACCTCGGCTTCCCTCTCGTGGGTGCTCACGGGCTACGCGATCGTGTTTGGGTCTCTGCTCGTCGTCGCCGGTCGCACGGCCGACCGCCTCGGCAGTCGCCGCGTCTTCTTTTTCGGACTGGGCGTCTTCTGCTTGGGCTCTCTGCTCTGTGGCGTGGCCCCCTCGGTGCCGACACTCGTGACCGGTCGGCTCATTCAAGGAGTCGGGGCGTCAGCGATGTTGCCCGCGTCCCTCGGTCTGCTTTTGGGCGCGTACCCCAAAGAGAAGCGATCACAGATCGTGAGTCTGTGGGGCGGCATTGGCGCGCTGGCTGTCGCGACCGGACCTTCGCTGGGAGCGTTGCTCATCACGGGGTTCGGGTGGAGAGCCGCCTTCTACGTCAATCTGCCCGTCGGGCTCGTGGCGTGGATCGCGGGACGACGAGTGTTAGCTCGTACCACTCCTCCGGCCAGTCCGACACGCCCCGACTACCTGGGCGTCGTCTTCCTCAGTTTCGCCTTGGCCGGACTGGTGCTCGCGATCTCTGATGGCCCGACGTGGGGTTGGAGCAGCTCACGGGTGATCGTCGCCTTCGTCATCGGCGCTGCACTCCTCGCGGTCTTTGTCCGGCGCTCCGCACGCCACCCCGAGCCCGTTTTGGACCTCAGCCTCTTCCACGCTCGCTCGTTCAGCGTCGCCAACGCCGCCGCGTTTTTGTATTCGATGGGATTTTTCGCCATGCTCCTCGGCAATATTTTGTTTCTCACGAGCGTGTGGCACTACTCGATTTTGCGTGCGGGCCTCGCGGTAACTCCCGGTCCCCTCGTGGTGGCCGTCGTATCGGGTCCCGCCGGCAAGTTGGCCGCGCGCTACGGCTTTCGCCGCGTGCTGACCTCGGGGTTCGTGGTCTTCGCCCTGGGCATCTTGTGGTACGTCTGGCGCGTCGGCCTCGAGGCCAACTACGTCGCCCGATGGCTTCCGGGCACCTTAGTGGTGGGACTCGGTATCGGCTTGACGTTCCCGGTGATGAGCGCGGTCGCCGTATCGAGCCTCGACGCCACGCGCTACTCGGTGGGCAGCGCGGTCAATCAGACTGCCCGTCAGATCGGAGGCGCCCTGGGCGTGGCGGTGCTCGTCGTCGTGCTCGGCTCCCCCCACAGCGCCCACGCTGCGCTCGCCAACTTCCAGCATCTGTGGCTCTACGTCGCGGCCATGGCCGCTCTCGCCGGACTCATCTGTACTCGGCTCTCCCCGCCGGGACGCGCGAGCACCGTGGGCGATGTCGCGCGCCGCGCGTCCGGGGCTATCGAAGAAGTGCTCGACGGCGAGATCGTGTTCGACGCGGACTAGCTCCGAGCCGGTGCGATTGTGGACGCACAACCGATCTCGTACTGTTACGAGGTGGCCGTAGACCTCATGGAGCCGACCGAGGACGCGCCGGCACCTCCCAAAAAACACTCACGTCGTCGCGGGGTCATCGAGTGGGCGATCGTCGTGGCCGTGGCGCTCCTCGCTTCGCTGTTCATTCGCACCTTCGTCCTGCAGACCTACTTCATTCCGTCGAAGTCCATGAAACCCACGCTCTACGTCGGCAACCGGATCATGGTCGACAAGCTCGCCGCGGAACTCGGGCATATCAACATCGGCGACATCGTGGTCTTTAGGGCGCCTCCTGGCGTGGTGACCAAGTGCGGCGACGCCGATCCGGACTTGGTAAAGCGCGTCATCGGTCTGCCCGGCGATGTCCTCACGTCCAAGGGCAACACCATTTACGTAAACGGACAGCCTCTGGACGAGAAGTGGTCGCACTACGAGCCCCTCGGCGTTCCCATCGGCCACGTGACGGTTCCCCAGGGTCAGTACTTCATGATGGGCGATAACCACGCCAACTCCTGTGACAGTCGCTACTGGGGAACGGTGCCCCGCTCGAACATCATCGGCAAGGTGTTCCTCAAATTCTGGCCGCTCTCCCAGTGGCACTGGTTCTAGCCCCTCCGCACTTTTCTCGCGCCCGGCGCAGTCGCGGCGCCCTCCTCGCTCTCGCCCTGAGCGCGCTCACCGCACTCGCGCTCGCGTCGTGCGGCTCATCCGCGCCGAAGAGTTCAGCGACGAAAACCTTGGCCGCACCGCTGATCAGCGAGCACTTCACGAGGTTGCCCTGTAACCACGCCACCACCATCGGTCTTGAGGGATGCGCGGAGACTCAGCTATTGGAGGGCGATCACCGTATCGACGCCGAGGTGAAACTCCTGTTCACCCTGGTGCCCGCGGTCCAGAAGAAGGCACTCGTTCACTCCGAAAACACGTTCCTCGCCTATCGCCACGCCACCTGTCTTACTTACAGCGACGTGTACAAGGGCGGCTCGTTCCAACCCGTTGAGTACGCCCTGTGCGAAGTACGAGTCGACAACGAGCAGAGCAGCGTGCTCCACGGCTATTTCAACCTCGCCCAGAGCGGGGCTAGTCACTCGTTGAAGTGGCCCTAGTACCTCGTCACGAGCAGACGATCTCACCCAAGAGTTCACGCAGTTGTCGACTCAGTTCGCGCGCATTTCCCACCACTTCTCCCCGGCTCTCGCCCTCACTTTCTAGGTCGTCGCCGGGTTGGTAGAGCGACACGCGCAGCCCGCGCGCGAACTGGGTGCCCACCACGATCCAGGGCATACCGATCTCTCCCGCATCGCTCGTAGCCATAATGCGCCCACGTGGGTCAATCCCCACGCTCCAGCCCGGGGCGCGCACCGCGGCGGCCACTCGTTGCATCTCCGACTTTGACGACAGTGTGCTCACACACGCACGCTAGGTGCCCCCCGTCACTCTCCACCTGAACGGTGCGTTTTTCGCTCACCTGGGCGGTCCGAGACCACCAGATGACCGCAGTACAGTGAGTCGCGGGGGGCCTGGCGAATCGCTCGCTGACGAGACCGGTATTCGCTGGGCCGAAAGGAGCAGGTGTGCAGCCGACGGACACGTCGTCGCCGGACTACTTCCACAAAGTCGTGGACTGTCAGTGGGCCTGTCCCGCCCACACCAACGTGCCCGGTTACATTCGCCTGATCGCCCAAGGTCGCTTCGACGACGCCTACATGCTCAATCGCGAGTCCAACGTCTTTCCCGGAATCCTGGGCCGCACGTGCGACCGGCCCTGTGAACCGGCCTGTCGCAGAGAGCGCGTCGACGGATCTCCCGTTGCGATCTGCCGGCTCAAGCGCGTAGCCGCTGATCTGCGCGGCGACATCTCCGCTCGGCTACCCGAGGTCCCCGCGACCAAGAACGGCAAAAGAGTCGCGTGCATCGGCGCGGGGCCGTCATCGCTCACCGTCGCCAACGATCTGCTGCCGCTCGGTTACGCCGTTTCGATCTTTGAACAGTTCGACAAGCCGGGTGGACTGATGCGCTCCAACATCCCTTCCTTTCGCCTCCCCGAGGAGGTGCTCGAAGAAGAGACGGCCATGATCCTCGACATGGGCGTGGACATTCGCTACAACACCCCGGTCCACAGCCTGCGCGAGCTGCTCGACGACGGCTTTGACGCCGTTTTCGTGGGCGTGGGCGCCCCGCGCGGTAAGGAACTCGACCTACCCGGGCGCCACGACGCGAGCGACCCTCACATATTCATCGGCATCGACTGGCTCGAGTCGGTGGCGTTCGGGCACGTCAGCGAGATCGGAGAGCGAGTACTGATCATCGGCGTCGGCAACACGGCGATGGACTGTTGTCGCACATCGCGACGCCTGGGTGGACGAGACATCAAGGTCATGGCGCGACGACCTCGCCGTTTCTTTAAGGCGTCGCCCTGGGAGTTGGACGACGCCGAAGAAGAGGGGGTGGAGATCCTCGTCAATTACGCCCCGACCCGCTTCGTGGTCGAAAACGGGCGCCTCGTAGGCATGGAGTTCGACGTGCTCGAGTGGGACGACGAGGCACGGCACTCGAGCACCGTCGACACCGTCGTTATCGCGTGCGACGACGTCATCTTGGCCATCGGGCAGGAAAACACCTTTCCCTGGATCGAGCGCGATCTCGGAATGAACTTTGGCGACTGGGACATGCCGGTGGTCGATGAGATAACTATGCAGTCGAGCATGCCGGGCGTATTTTTTGGCGGCGACGCCGCCTTCGGCCCCAAAAACATCATCTGGGCGGTGGCCCACGGACACGAGGCCGCGATCTCTATCGACAACTACTGCCAGGACGTGGACCTCTACGAGCGCCCCCGCGACGGCATGAACCTCATCAGCCAAAAAATGGGCATGAGCGAGTGGAGCTACCACAACGACTACAACCAGTCGGGTCGCCAGAAAATGACCCACGTCGATCTCACCAAACGCTTCGAGTCGCTCGCCCTCGAGGTCGAATTGGGTTTCAGCGCCGAACAGACCGCACGAGAGGTGCAGCGGTGTCTTAACTGTGACGTGGAGACCGTCTTTAGCGCGCCGCTGTGCATCGAGTGCGACGCGTGCCTCGATATCTGTCCCGTGCAGTGCCTTACGATCACGTCCAACGGCTCTGAAGACGACCTGCGAACCCGGCTGCTCGCGCCCGCTACCAATCACGATCAGGATCTGTACATCTCCGCACCCCTTCCCCAAACGGGGCGCGTCATGATCAAGGATGAGAACGTCTGCGTGCACTGTGGACTCTGTGCGGAGCGCTGCCCGACCGCGGCCTGGGATATGCAACTCTTTGAACTGACCATCCCGTACGCCGGATCGTCCAACTTCATCCCGGTAGCCGTGGGATTTGGGGCCGGGGGCCAGACGTGACCATTACGCATCGCGGCACCGAGCGCGTCAACGACTTTTCCATCAAACTCGCCAACGTCAACGGCACCGGCTCGGCGAGCGCCAACAGTCTCTTGGTGCAGGCAATCTTTCGCATGGGCATCCCCGTCTCGGGCAAGAACCTCTTTCCCTCGAACATCCAAGGACTCCCCACCTGGTACGAGATCCGCGTGAACGCACTGGGTCACACCGCACGGGCCCTCGACTACGACCTCATGGTGGCGATGAATTCCCAAACGTACCTTGACGACATCGCCGACGTGCACGCGGGGGGATACGTCCTCTACGACTCCTCGTGGCCTCTCGACACGGAACTCAAGCGCGACGACGTGACCTTCCTCGGTGTGCCACTCGCCACGATGTGCCTCGAGAACTTTCAGAAGCCGCGCGAGCGAATCTTGATGAAAAACGTCGTCTACGCGGGAGCCGTGGTGGCGCTCGTGGGTGTGGACTACGACATCGCCGCGAGCCTGCTCGCCGAGACCTTTGCCAAGAACGAAGCGCTACGCGAATCGAATCAGCGCGCGCTGCGCCTCGGCTTTGACTACGCGACCGAGACCTTCGAGTGTCCCCTCGAGTTCCACCTCGCGCCGATGGACGCCAACGCCGAGGCGATTCTGATCGACGGCAACACCGCAACCGCACTCGGATGCCTCTACGCCGGCGCCACGGTGGCGGGCTGGTATCCCATCACTCCCGCAACGGCGGTGATGGACAACTTCACCCGGCTGTGCGCCGCGTACCGGCGCGAAAAGGTCGAGAGCACCGATCCCGACGCGCCCCCCACGTACCAGAACAACTACCTCATTATCCAAGCCGAGGACGAGATCGCGTCGATCGGCATGGTGCTGGGCGCGGGCTGGAGTGGCGCGCGCGCCTTCACCTCGACCTCGGGCCCGGGGATATCGCTGATGAGCGAGCTGCTGGGCCTGGCGTACTACACCGAGATTCCCGCGGTCATCATCGATGTCCAACGCGTAGGGCCGTCTACGGGCATGCCCACACGAACGCAGCAGGGCGACATCTTGATGTGCGCCTACGCCTCACACGGCGACACCAAGCACATACTTCTCTTTCCCGCCAACCCTCACGAGTGCTTCGAGTTCGCGGTCGCCAGTTTCGACCTGGCGGAACGATTCCAGACCCCGGTGTTCATGCTGAGCGACCTGGACATTGGGATGAACGACTGGGTGGTACCCAAGCTCACCTGGGATGACGCCTTCGTGCCCGATCGTGGTCGGGTCCTCAATGACCAGGACCTTGAAGGAATCGCCGAGTTCTTCCGCTACACCAATGAAGACGACGAGTTCGTCGCCCCCCGCACTTTGCCGGGCTCAAACTCCAAGGGCGCGTACTTCATTCGCGGTTCGGGCCACGACAAGTACGGCCGTTACACCGAGATACCCGACCAGTACCAAGAGGTCATCGACCGTCTCAAGCTCAAGCACGCCGCCGCCGCGATTCACGTCCCCGCACCACTCGTCGAGCAGTGCGAGGGCGCTCGCATTGGGCTCATCACGCTGGGCAGTTGCGACCTCGCGGTACGAGAAGCCGTAGAGGAGCTTGGAGCGCGCGGAGTGCTCTGTGACTATCTGCGCGTACGCGGATTCCCCTTCGTGCCGGAGATTCGCGAGTTCGTCGAGAGCCACGATCGATGCTTCGTGATCGAGCAGAACCGCGACGCTCAGCTGCGCAGTCTGATCACCGTGGAGACTGGCGTCTCGCCGGATCGCACCGATTCAATCCTTGCGTACGGGGGCTTTCCCCTCAGCGCCACCCAGGTCGTCGCGAGCGTGCTCACCCAACTGGAGATTTCCTAATGCCCTCGATCATCAAACCGCTGATACCGCTTAGCCCCCTGCCCAAGAACGATCTCGGTCTCACAGTGCGCGACTACGAGGGAGCGATGTCGACGCTGTGCGCAGGCTGTGGGCACGACTCCGTTACCGCGGCCATCTCGCATGCGTTCTTCGAGCTCTCCACCCCACCGAATCGAATCGCCAAATTGAGCGGCATCGGCTGCTCCTCTAAGACCCCGACCTACTTCGTGCGCGGCGCGCACGGCTTTAACAGCGCGCACGGCCGCATGGCCACCATCGCCACCGGAGCGAACGCGGCGAATCGAGAACTGACCTACATCGGAATCTCGGGAGACGGCGACTCGCTCTCGATCGGGCTCGGCCACCTCATGCACGCGATGCGGCGCAACGTCAACATGGTCTACGTCATCGAAAACAACGGCGTCTACGGCCTCACCAAGGGCCAACTCTCCGCGTCGGCGGACATCGGTTCGGCGCCCAAGAAGGGTGCCGCCAACCTGCTCGCACCCATCGATCCGATCATGCTCGGCCTGGCTCTGGGCGCGACGTTTCTGGCGCGCAGCTTCTCGGGAGACAAAGAACAACTGATCCCGATACTCAAGGCCGCCGTCGCGCACCGGGGATTCGCCCTCGTCGACGTGATCTCTCCGTGCGTCACCTTTAATGATCACGAGGGATCGACGAAGAGTTACAAGTTCGTTCGCCAGCACGAGGTCAAGGAAGTCGAGACCGACTTCGTGCCTTTGGCGATACCAATCCGCGAAAAGATCCCCAGCGACGAGGCCAAGGCGGTCACGATGCACGACGGCAGCGTGCTGCGGTTCCGCTCGGTCCCCGACGGATACGATCCGCGTGATCGAATGAGCGTCGAAGAGTACGTGCGCGATCGCCAGGGCCGCGGAGAGATCGCCACGGGCGTCTTGTACGTGAATGAGGCGAACGACGAATTACACGAACTCAACCACACGCCCGAGCGCGCGCTCGCGCAAGTTCCCTTCAACAAGTTGTGTCCCGGCAACGACGAACTCGCGCGCCTGCAAGAAGACTTTCGTTAGCGGACAGAATCGACAAGATGTACATCTTCGTGAAACGTAACCTCATCGTTATCTAGCGCGCATGGAACAATCGAACGGCGCATCAGTATTTTGGCCACGCAAAAGGGAACAAGCATAGAACGCAGTGCACTTTTGGTGTGACAAAATTCGATCAATGAAGGGAGTTCCGCGGGGACCCATCGTTAGCCTTAAAAGTGATGGAAAGCGTGTCGGAGCTGCCAACGAGAGTCGTCATCGTGGACGACGACATCGTCGTCTCAGAGATCATGGCCCTGTCGATATCAAAGGACCGGGGCCTCTCGCTCGTCGGTATCGCCCACACGGCGGGCGACGCAGCCAAGTTCGTATACCGAGAGCACCCCGACGTCATCTTGCTCAATTACCGCAAGTCTGGAGAGAACTACGCCGCAATTGTGCGCGAACTCTCCGAACAGTCTCCCGACTCGCGCATCGTCTTGGTGTCGGGATTGCGTAATCAGGAACTAGATCCCGACGCCACCGTCGCAGGCTGCGTGGGCATCGTGGGCAGAGACAGCTCCATCGCCGAGATCCTGCGCGCCATTCGGCGCGCAGCGCGACGTGAACTCGTCACTAGCACTTCGCGCGCCGTAGCTCACCGATAACGCCCTGGGAAATCTCGGCGCCTGAGAAATATTTCTCTTTAGTTGGTGCCGACGCGCTGAGTTGATCGCTTGAACGATCGCGTCACTACGATGACTCCAAGTGAGCATTCTCCTGATACGTCTTCGCATCAGGGAACTTCGGATTCGACAAGGGAGGAAGAATGAAGACCGCAATGATTTCGCGTGTCGCGTGCGCGGGCGTGCTCTCGCTAGCGCTCTCTGGAGTGATTGGCGCAACCGCGGCTAGCGCGTCGAGCCCCAAACTCGTCGTCACTCCGTCGACCAATCTTCACAACGGTGAAAAGGTCAAGGTCTCGGGCAGCGGATTCAAGCCCGGCGACTCGGTGGTGATCGTCGAGTGCTTGGCTAAGGCCACGGGAGAGTCGAACTGCAAAGTGGACATTGCGGATCTGGACACCGCGACGATCAACAAGTCGGGGGACCTGCCCGTCACCGCGTTCAAGGTGTCCACCGGAAAGATCGGCAACGGCTCGTGTGGAACCAAGACCGCGAATTTGAAAAAGTGCGCGGTGAGCGTCGGCAACGCGTCAGGCGGCGACTCAGCGGTCAAGATCATCGGTTTCAAGGCGCCCAAGAAATAGGTTGATGGCGAGGGATCGCTCGCGATCTCTCTTCCACGTCGTATCAGGCGACGCGAATAGCAACACGGAGCGATGGGATATGGGCAACTACGTGACCGCGAGCCCACCGAACGCACCACCCCGTCGGGGAAGTTCTCTAGTCCTGCAACTTCGCGCCCACTTCAGTTTCGCGACCCTGCTGGCCATCCTCTTCTTGACGTTCCTCGACAACACCATCGCCAGTGCGGTACTCACGAGCGTCCAATCCAAGTTGCACGCGGGCGTATCCCAACTTCAATGGGTGGTCGGCGGCTACGCGCTTGCTTTTGCGAGTTTGATGCTCATCTGTGGCTCCCTGGGTGACAACTTTGGTCGCAAGCGAATCATGCTCTTTGGAGTAGCGATCTTCTGCTGCGGATCGGTGGTATGCGCCTTTTCGAACACACCCGCCCAGCTCATCATTGGGCGAGTGATCATGGGAGTTGGCGCGGCGGGATCGGAGCCGAGCACCCTGTCCATGATCCGTCACATCTATCCCGACCAGCGACTGCGCGCTCGGGCCCTGGGCGCCTGGGCTGCAGTTTCGGGCCTGGCTCTCGCGCTCGGACCCGTGATCGGTGGGATCTTGGTGGGACTGTGGACCTGGCGTTCGGTCTTTTGGTTTAACTTCGTCTTCGGCGCACTCGTACTCGTCGTGGGCGCCATCGCCCTACCCGAAAGCGTCAATGACGTTCGGCGACGTATCGACGCCTATGGGTTCATCCTGGCCGCCATCGCCCTGGGATGCGCGACGTACGCGACAATTGCCGGTGAAACCTGGGGCTACTACTCCTCAGGAGTCCTCACCCTCTACTGCGTGGCGGGTCTGAGTTTTCTGGCGTACTTCGTCGTCGAATCGAACACTGCGTATCCGATGCTCAATGTGCGCTGGGTGACGAATCGCGCCTTCGCGGGTTCGACGGTCATAGCCTTCACCAGTTATTTCGCGATCTTTTCAATCTTCTTCTTCGTCGCGCTCTATCTCGAAGTGGTGGCCGCGGTGAGTGCGTACTCGCTCGCGGTGGACTTCCTGCCGTTGCTGGGAGGCATGGTGGCCGCCTCGCTGTTCACCGGTCGCTGGGTGGGACGCGTCGGCTCGCGCGTTCCCATGACCGTGGGATGCCTGCTCGCCGGAGCCGGCGTCCTTCTCACCGACGTCGCCATCGGACCGCACGTCGGGCTGTCAACTCTGGGCTGGACGATGGGCCTCGCGGGTATCGGCTTTGGCATCATCGTCGTACCGGTGAATGCGACCGCTCTGATCTCAATGCCGGCCGCGAACTCGGGCATGGCGGCCTCCACCATCAACACCGGTCGCGAGCTCGGCGCCGTCACTGGCGTGGCGGTGCTGGGATCGATCGTCAACGGTCAACTGACCGTCAACCTCACGCGTCAGCTCGTTCACTTAGGAGTGCCGAGCGCTTTTCGACAAGAGATCATCACCGACGTAATCACCGGCACCGCTGCCGCTCAGGCCAAGAGCGTAGGTAAGAACTCGAATGGCTTCGTGCGCCACATGATAAACGAGGTCATCACCGCCGCCTACGGAGCCTTCACGCACGGCATGGACTTAGCGCTGAGTGTCTCGGGCAGCCTCCTGCTCGTTTCAGGCGCCATCGCGTACTTCACCGGCACCGCGGATCGACGATCGATGGTGAACGACGAACCGTCGCCTACGGACGCGGCGTCGAACTCGTAACCGCCTCGTGAACTCCGTCGTTCAGCCGCTGGAGCAAATCGGTCAAGGTCCGCACCTCGCTCTGAGTCCAGTCATGGCAGATCTGGTGCAGCAGGGCGCTGCGACGGGCCTCGCGCACCTCGAACTCCTTGCGTCCCGACGCGGACACCGAGAGCAACGTGGCCCGACCGTCTCGCGGATCGGGCCGTTGAATGAGCAGGCCTTCATCGAGCATGCCTTTGACGTAGCGGCTGATCGATGTTTTGGTCACGAGTAGTTGGCCCGCGAGGTCCGACGCGCGAATGTCCCCCGCTTCTACGACCGCTCTCAGCAGTTCGATCTCCAAGGGAGTGTGGGTCGCGGTGCTGGTGGCGCGCACCTGTTGCATGATCTGACCTCGACGCAGTCGTCCCCACTCGCGCTCCAGGGTCGTCGCTCGCGCACTCGCGCGCTTCTTCGTGGCCATTGCGATAATATTAGCAATATAGTTACTTAAAGTAACTAATTTCCAAAGCCCATCCGAAAGGACGCACCGTGACGCACAACCTGCGCGCCGACACGATCACCATCACTGGATACGGCGGCGACGAGATCGAGGCGTACCTCGCGGTCCCCACCGACGCCGAGGCCGTGGGTTCGATGATCGTGATCCACCACATGCCCGGATACGACGAAGGCACCAAGGAGATCGCGCGAAAGTTCGCCGCGAACGGCTACGCGGCGCTCATTCCCAATCTGTACCATCGCGCGGCGCCCGGAGCGAGCCCCGACGACGCGGCCGCCACCCAGCGCAGCCTGGGCGGGGTGCCCGACGAACAGCTCGTCGGAGACGCCGAAGGCGCGCTCAACTATCTGCGCTCCCTAGAGATTTCCAACGGCAAGGTCGGGGTCATCGGCTACTGCTCGGGCGGACGACAGTCTTTTCTCGTCGGGCTGCGCTTACCCGTGAATGCGGTCGTTGACTGCTACGGAGCTTTCGTATCCATTGACCCCCCCGCCGAGCACCCCCTCAACGTGAGATCTCTGATCGGAGAGGTCGACCAGCTAAAGGCGCCGCTGCTGGGGCTCTTTGGCGCCGAGGATCAGTATCCCTCGCCGGAGCAGAACGACCTGCTGGCGGCCGCCCTGACCGCAGCGGGCAAAGAGTTCACCTTTCGCACCTTCGAGGGCGCGGGCCACGCCTTCTTCATGGTTGATCGAGTCAGTTTTCGCCCCGAGGCTGCCATCGAGGGTTGGAACGACATCTTTCGATTTCTCGAGCGCACGCTCGCCTAGGAGACATCATGTGCACTTATCAAACTGAGCTGTTCGACGTGCGCGCGAGCGCCAAGACCGCCCAGGGATGGACGTCGATGAATCAAGCGATGGTCTACTTCGATCATCCCGTCCATTTCGGCGCCGGGCACGCGCTGATGATCGACTTTCTTAATCCCTCGGCCGGCCCCTCGGCCCGAACCGCCCTCGAGATGGATGCGGTGAGCGCACGCTCCCTGGCCCGAGCGATCTTGGCGAGCCTCGATTCGGCACCGGAGGGCCTGCTGGACGAACCCGTCTCGTGAGCGTCACCACGAGCCCGCACACCAGCCAAAGCAAGCGGCCCGATCGCTACAAGTGGGTCGTGCTGTCCAATACCACCCTGGGCATGCTCATGGCCATGATCGACACCTCGATTGTGCTCATCGCGCTGCCCGACATCTTCAAGGGCATTCACATGAATCCCTTGGAGCCCGGCAACACGTTCTACTTGCTCTGGATGATCCTGGGCTTCATGATCGTCACCGCGGTGCTCGTGGTGAGTCTCGGGCGCCTCGGCGACATGCTCGGGCGGGTGCGCATGTACAACATGGGCTTCGTCGTCTACACGTTCTTCTCACTGATGCTCTCGATCACCTGGATGTCGGGAACCGCGGCCGGAATCTGGCTGGTAGTGATGCGTCTCTTCCAGGGCGTCGGAGCGGCGTTCTTGATCGCGAACTCGACCGCGATTCTCACCGACGCCTTCCCGGAGAACGAACGCGGCATGGCGGTGGGCATCAATCAGATCGCCGCCATCGCGGGATCGTTCATTGGACTGATTTTGGGCGGCCTGCTCGGGCCGATCGAGTGGCGCTTGGTCTTCATCATCTCGGTACCGGTGGGGATATTCGGCAGCATCTGGTCCTACACCCAACTCAAAGAGGTTCCCACCAAACGCGACACCACGGTCGACTGGAACGGGAACCTTACCTTTGCGCTCGGCCTCGTCGCACTGATGGTCGGCATCACCTATGGCATCCAGCCCTACGGCGGCCACGTCATGGGGTGGACGAGCCCCTTCGTGCTCAGTTGCCTCGTGGTGGGAGTCGTGACCCTTTTCATCTTTGCGCGCATCGAGACGCGCTCTCCGGACCCGATGTTCCGCCTCAGCCTCTTTCGCATTCGTGCCTTCACTACCGGTAGCGTCTCAACTTTGTTCTCGGCTATCGGACGCGGTGGGCTGATGTTCACGATGGTCATCTGGCTTCAGGGCATTTGGCTTCCTCTGCACGGCTACAACTTCTCGGACACGCCCCTGTGGGCGGGAATCGCCCTCCTGCCCCTCACCGGAGGTTTCTTGGTCGCCGGCCCGCTGTGCGGCTGGCTTTCGGACAAGCACGGAGCGAGACCCTTCACCGTG
This sequence comes from Acidimicrobiales bacterium, assembly GCA_036489715.1. Classification (GTDB taxonomy): domain Bacteria; phylum Actinomycetota; class Acidimicrobiia; order Acidimicrobiales; family RAAP-2; genus RAAP-2. The sequence continues at coordinate 102,880 of DASXFG010000062.1, forward strand.
GGCGGCATGAGCGGGGCCGCAATCTCGTTCTTGTTACTGCAGTTCCTGCCGGCCAACTTCCCGTATCCGCTCTTTGGCATCCTCTTGTTCTTAAACGGCGTTGCCATGGGCATGTTTGCCGCGCCCAACCGCGCGAGCATTATGAATGCCCTACCGGCTGAACATCGCGGAGTCGGCTCGGGCATGAACTCCACGTTCCAGAACTCCGGACAAGTTCTCTCTATCGGCATCTTCTTCACCTTGATGATCGTGGGCCTGTCACGAACCCTGCCCCACGCGCTCTACGTTGGTCTCACCAACGAGGGCGTACCGAGCGCGCTGGCCCGTCACGTCGCGTCCCTGCCGCCCGTCTCGACGCTCTTCGCCTCGTTTCTCGGCTACAACCCCATGGCTCACCTACTCGGGGCGCACGCCTTGCACGCGCTTCCCGCCGCCTCACGCCAGGTGATCGTGGGACGCAAGTTCTTTCCCCGGATCATCGAAAAAGCCTTCGTCTCAGGCCTGCATCCGGCCCTCGATTTCGCGGCCATTCTGTGCGCCATCGCTGCACTGACCTCATGGTTGCGCGGGACCACGCGCACCCTCGCCCCGGGTTCGCTACCCCTCGACGTCGGCGCGCCGGCGAACGCCGACTAGGAGCGCCACGCGCAGCCCCAGTTGGGAGAGCTCGTTGCGACTGAGCTGCACCCAGGTCGTCGAGCCGTCGTTCATTTCGACGGTCACCTGGGACTCAAAGCCCAGCGAGACGATGGAGGTGATCCGACCCTGCATCGAGCCGTCGTAGACCGAGACGAGTTCGAGGTCGTGGGGACGGGTCACGACGCCCTCAAAGAGGGTGGAGGGGCCGAGAAACTCGTGCACGAAGTCCGTCGACGGACTCTCGTAGAGGGCGAGCGGCTTGCCCGACTGAACTACACGCCCGTGGCGCATGACGATCAACTGGTCCGCGACTTCCATGGCCTCTTGCTGGTCGTGGGTGACGAGCACCGTGGTCACCTGAATCTGCTCGTGCAGCACCCGCACCCATTGGCGCAACTCCTGGCGCACCACGGCGTCAAGAGCCCCGAAGGGTTCGTCGAGCAAGAGCACGCGCGGTTCGATCGCGAGGGCGCGCGCGAGGGCCATGCGCTGGCGCTCCCCTCCCGAGAGTTGCGAAGGGTAGCGCGCCGCCTTGTCCTCGAGCTTGACCAGTGCCAGCAGCTCTTCGACCCGCGCGGCAATCTGCTCCCTGGTGCGTTTGCGCACTCTGAGACCGAAGCCCACGTTCTTGGCCACGTTCATGTGGCGAAAGGGTGCGTAGTTCTGGAAGCAGAAACCGATGTCGCGATAACGAGGATCCACGTCGGTGACGTCCTCGTCGTCGATTTCCACCCGTCCGGCGTCGGGGACGTCGAGCCCGCTGATCAGTTTGAGCAGCGTCGACTTGCCCGAACCCGACGGGCCGAGGATGGCGGTGAGCGAGCCGCGCGGAATCACGGCGCTGACGTCATCAACGGCGGTCACCGCACCGTAGCGCTTGGTGAGGTTCTTAAGCGAGATCGACACGCAGTCTCCTCTCTCTCTTGCGTAGTAACGCCAGTACCAACAGCACCGCCATGGAGATCACGGCGAGCAACAGCGCCCCGGCGTAGGCGCCCAACGCGTCGAAGCGCTGATCCCAGTCGTCGTAGATGAAGATCGGAAAAGTCTGCGTGCGACCCGAGATGTTCCCCGAGACGACCAGCACCGCGCCAAACTCTCCGAGCGTGCGCGCGATGGTGAGCGTGACGCCAAAAGCGACAGCCCAGCGGATCGAGGGCAGGGTGACACTACAAAAGGAGCGCAGGCGCCCCGCTCCCAGAGTTCGTGCCGCGTCTTCTTGTTCGGTGCCCACTTCAATGAGCACGGGCACGATCGAGCGCATTACGTAGGGCAGCGAAACGGCCATGGTGGCGAGTACCAGGCCCAGGGGCGAAAAGAGCACCATAATTCCGTGATCCAGGAGCGGCGCCCCGAACCAGCCGATGCGCGAATAGGCCAGAATCAACGCCACGCCCAAAATGACCGGCGACACGGCGACGGGAATGTCGAAGGCAACGTCGAAAAATCGCCTCCCCCAGAATCGGTGGCGCGCAATCAATACCGCCGCGCCGACCCCCACCAGGGTGTTCACCGGCACCGCAATCGCCGCAATCTCCACCGAGAGCCGCAGCGCTGCCATCGAACCCGGTTGGGTGAGTTGATCCCAGAAGGCTCCTAGGCCGTGCTGGAGAGCCTTATAGAACATGAAGGCGAGGGGCAGGCCGAGCAGCACGCCCAGGTACGACAGCACCAGCGCGCGTAGAGGCCAACGTCGCGACGTCACGAGACCATCTTTTTGGCGACGTGATGAGCACTCACGTTGGAGACGACGAGGATCGCCAAACTGAGCACGAGCAAGGCGGTCGAGACCGCCGCCGCCTGCGTCCACTCAAAGCCAGCGGTGAGATTAAAGACGTAGTACGCGCCGGTGGTCGTGCGGCCAAGGCCTCCGGCGATGAGCGAGATGGAACCAAACTCGCCAATGGCGCGGGCGAAGGCGAGGCCGAAGCCTCCGAGTACCGCGGGCCAGAGTGCGGGCAGTACGACCGAAAAGAAAACGCGTGCGTTACTGGCCCCCAATGTTCGCGCTGCCGACTCGCTGTCGCGATCGAGAGAGGCGAGCACCGGTTGGACCGCGCGCACCGAGAAGGGCAGCGTGACAAAGAGCAGCGCCACCATGAGGCCCATCCACGTTTCGAACAGGTCGACGTGAATCGGACTATCGACACCGTAGACGGCCAGGAGTACGACCCCGGCCACAATGGTGGGCAGCGCAAAAGGCAGGTCAATTGCTGACTCGACGAAACCTTGACCGACGAATCGGTCGCGCACCAGGATCCACGCGATGGCAACACCCATGACCGAGTTGATGGCCGCGACCGCTAGCGAGAGCCACAAGGAGAGGAACACCGCAGCTTCGGCGGCGGGGGCGGTAATCGCGTCCCAAAAAGTGCGCCAGTCGGCCGACGCGCGCCAGCGCCAGATCTCAGGACCCTGGACCGAGACGTGCAGAGTGAGCCCGTGGCAAACGAGAGCCGCTATCGGAATAAGGACGATGAGTGAGAGATAGGCCACAACGAGCGCTCCACCTCCTCCTACAAAGATCCGCGCAATGGCGCGCGAGCGCTGCGGACGCGGAGGCGAGCGTCGCGGAGGCGAGAAGGGACTGTTAAGCGCCGTGGCCATGTTTTCTCTCGTCGCGACTGGTTTTGAGTCATTGGCCGCGGACATCCGCGGAACTTACCCAATTTCTATGGAATAACTAGATATTACCAGGCCCCGGAAGATCCCGGCTCGTAGAGGCAGAATCAGTGAAGAGGCCGAGGTCGTGCGACGCGTGCGACCGGTGCGATGCGCACCAACGCGTTATAGGTGATGATCGCGATTGCTAGGTGCATCCACACCAACACGAAGACGGCCTTTGCCGAAGCGCCGTTGTGCCAAATATATGCGTCAGGCGCTAGCAGCACCACCGTAATCGCGATCGCCGCTTGGAGGTAGAGCCGACGCGGTTGCGAGGTGACGGCGGTACATAGCGGCCAGCCGGCGCACGCAATCACCACGCCAATAATGGTCAGTTTCGCGTAGTCGCCGAATCGAAAGTGAGCGAAATCCCGCGTCGCCGGAAAGACGTGTACCCCGAGCCTCACGAGTAGCCAATCGGCAAGTAGCGATCCCGTCAGCGCCACGAGGGACGCCAAAAGTAGACGCAGAGGCGAGGGCGGTGGGGGGCCCTCAAAGTCGAGGTGAAACGCGCGCAGCAGAGGTTGGAACGACTCGGGGAACTGTTCAGCCTTCACGGCGACGGTCTTTCACGGTACGGCGAGTGGTCCGACGCCAAAGTTAAGGAACGTAACGCTCGCGCGCCTCGGCGAGGATTGACAACGCTTCTTCGCGGCCGGCGTAGTTCTCGACCTTGACCCACTTACCCTCATCGAGATCCTTATAGACCGTGAAGAAGTGACGGATCCGATCCAACACCTCAACGGGCACGTCGGAGATATCGGTGGCTGACCTCCAGTTTTTATCGTAGGCGGGCACGGCAATGAGCTTCTCGTCGCGGCCCTTCTCGTCGGTCATGACGCATACGCCCAGAATTTTGGCCTCGATGAGGCATCCGGGGAAGGTCGGATACTCCGTGATCACCAGAGCGTCGAGGGGGTCACCGTCGCCACCGAGGGTGTCAGGGATGAAGCCGTACTCCGCCGGATAACCCATGGCGACGATGAGGTGGCGGTCCAGCTTGATCGCGTGGGTCTCGTGGTCGTACTCATACTTGTTCTGACTAAAGCGCGGGATCTCCACAATGACGTTGACCGTATCCATGCAGGACTCCTCCTCGACTTTCGTACTCCGCCATCGTAGTCAGCGACTAAACGGGCGTTTTCTCCAAAGTGCGAGCCGTAAGATCGCCAACGACAGTGAAGACCCAGGAGGTCGCGGTGCGGCGAGTTGGCGTAGTGGGGTGCGGGCTCATGGGTTCGGGCATCGCCGAAGTGGCCGCTCGCGCGGGAGCGGACGTGGTGATCATCGAGTCCGACGACGACGCGCTCGCGCGAGGGCGCGAACGCGTCGACAAGTCTCTGGCACGAGCCGTGAAGTCGACCAAGTTGAGCCAAGACGAAGCCGACCTGGTTCACTCGCGTCTCACGTACTCCACCGAGTTTGCGCTCCTAGGAGATCGCGAACTGGTGATCGAGGCGGTGGCCGAAGATCCCGCCCTCAAGCTCGACGTGTTTCGCCAGATCGATGACGCGGTCGTCGATCCTCAGGCCATCTTGGCAACCAACACATCCTCCATCCCCATCATTACGGTGGCCATGGCGACCCGTCGCCCCGAACAGGTCGTGGGCGTGCACTTCTTCAATCCGGTGCCTGTCCTGAAACTCGTTGAGGTGATCGCGTCCCTACGCACGAGCGGTGAGACAGTTGACCGCGTTACTCGCTACGCGAGCGACACGCTCAAGAAGAAAGTCATCAGCGCGCCCGATCGCGCGGGCTTCGTCGTGAATGCGTTGCTGATCCCCTACCTGTTGTCCGCTATTCGCATGTACGAAGCCGGATTCGCCAGCGCCGAGGACATCGACATAGGAATGGTCGAAGGTTGTGCACACCCGATGGGACCACTCGCCCTCACCGACCTCATTGGCCTCGACACCACGCTGGCGGTGGCCGACTCCCTCTACGGCGAGTTCAAGGAACCTCATTTCGCCGCCCCGCCCCTGCTTGCACGCATGGTGCAGGCGGGTCGACTCGGGCGCAAGTCGGGCGAAGGCTTCTTCTCCTACCGCGCCTAAGGAGTTAGAGCGCGAGCATCGCGTCGCGCAGTTGATTCGTGGCACTGCGATATCGCTCTGATCGCGCAAACGTCATCGCCTCGCCCACGCGCACGGTGACGCGAGACTTTTTTTTCGGCCACTTCGCGTGTAGGGGAACGGTGCCAAACAGCCCGTCAATCCGCACCGGAATCACCGGGACTCCCAGAGTCACCGCGAGAAGACCGATGCCGCCTTTGAAGTCGGCCAGTTCGCCGTTTGGGCTGAGTTCCCCTTCGGGCGCGATCGCGACGTGTCGACCCGAGGACAACAGCTCGCCTACGTACGTCAGGCTCGCCCGCGCCGGGGTATTGCGCGCGAAAGAGAACCCCGCGTAACAAAACCGCACGATAAAGGCGAGCACGGCGTGCTCGTCGATGATGTTGGACCCCGTCGCGATCGAGAGTCGCCGGCGCACCGCTCGCGGCAGGGCCCCGTAGAGAACCGGAACATCGAAGTCGTCGCAGTGGTTAAAGATAAAGAGAGCCGGTGACGTCAGGTTGGTCAGATTCTCTTCGCCGACCACGCGCGCGGTGACCCAGTGGTGCACGAAGGGCGAAAGGACGCCGTCACGCACGGCGTCACCCAGGCGCCGCACGCCGGGGCGCTGGGGCCAGGTAGGAGGAGCGGTCAGTTTTGGCGTTTTTCTGCGAACCTTTTGGGCGTTGGATGCGTCTGTAGAAGCATGGGTGTGTCCTCTTTGGCGACGATTGTCCCCTCGGGTGCCAGGCTAACGACGTGAGCGATCTCGCGGCGTTGCTAGAAGAGAGCTATCCCCAGTCCGTGCGCACCGCCTATCTGATTCTGGGTAATCGTTCCGACGCCGAGGACGCAGTCCAGGAGGCGTTCTTGCGCGCCTGGAGGTTCCGACACTCACTGGCCCACGACGCGAGCGTCCGGCCCTGGCTCTATCGCGTGGTGGTAAACACGTGCCACTCCAAACTCCGCCAGGACATACCTCGTCGCCAGAGGAGCGACTTTGACCGCGATCTCGACACCAGCCTGACGATTGAAGACGCCAGCAACCGGTTTGCGGTGACCAGCGATATCACGCGCGCCCTTAAGGATTTGCCGGTGCACCTGCGCGTCGTGGTGGTTCTTCGCTACTACTCGGACTTAAGCGAGCGCGAGATCGCCGTAGCCATCGGCCGCAAACCCGGAACGGTGAAGTCGCGTCTCAGTGAGGCTCGCCGCCAACTCGGAGAGCACCCCGCTCTGCGTCGCACCGGTGGACCGGAAATGAATCACGAGGTGATCGGATGACGATGATCGACGAAGAGGTACTGATCGGCCTACTCCGCAGTACGGCAGATGACTTCAGGGTGTCTGACGATGAGGGTCGCCGACTGGTTGCGACACTGCGTAAGGAGGAGGACTACGGTGTGCGCGCCGTACGTTTTGTGCCCCGGCGCGGTCGAACCCGGCGGGTCGCAGTGGGTGCGGCGGCGGCCGTATTGGCTCTGTCCGTGGGCGTGCCAATCGCGCTCAACCAAGGCAGTTCGCCCGTAAACCTCACCGCCACGGGACTCCAGAGCCCAGAAAAGACGGTCCACGCCGACTCCAGCCACGGATCGGCCGCGTTTCGACCCACCGTGGGACGAGAGAGCGTGCCGCCAGGCGAGGCCCGCACGACGACTCAGCGCATCGAGTCGACCGGAACTGTTGACCTCAACGTCGCGAACACGGGCGTCGGTCGAGCGCTCGGCACGTTAGACCACTTGGCCGCTCACGACCACGGCTACGTCGAGTCCACCCAGGTCGCAACGGACTCGAATCACCGCTCCTTCACCAGCGGCCAGACCGTGCTGGAGATCCCTCAGTCTTCCTTCTTGAAACTCGTCTCCCAAGTTCAAAAGGTCGGCACGACGACCAAAATCGAGACGAGTTCGAACAACGTCACCAGCGAGTACGTCAACTATCAGGCGCGGATCCACGCCCTGCGGGTGACGTTGGACCAATACCTCTCAATCATGACCCACGCCCGGACGATCAGCGACATTCTGGCCGTGCAGAGTCAGATCAACTCCATTCAGAGTCAGATCGACCAACAGCAGGGCCAACTCAATCTGCTCACACACGAAACGACCTACGCGAGCCTCACGGTGAACGTGTCAACTTCTGGACGCCACCCCACCACGCACACTCCCTCGGGCCTCGATCGAGCGTTTCATGACAGCGTGGGCGGTTTCGTGGCCGGATTTGATTGGCTCATTCGCCTCGCGGGCCCCGTCATCTTTGCTCTCATCGCGCTGGGGCTTCTCTCGTTGATTGTCCGCTACGCCTGGCGGGGTTGGCGCCGGCGCCACATCTAAAGGGCCGGGTCCCTCGGACCCGGCCCTTGGTGAAGTGATATCTCCCAGCGCTACGCGTCTTCGCGGGGGGTAAGCGACTCGGCCAGCAGCAGGTACATCTGGCGGCGCAACTCGGTCAGCAACGCTTCGGCCTTCTGCCTCTGCTCGGTCGTACCGGCCTCGCTGACCTGGTGCACCGCAATCGCAACGTGCTTAAGGGCCGCGCGCAGCGAGACTTCGGTCTCGTCACTCGCCTCCCAGGGAGCCGAAGCTCGGGGATGGGCTTCCAGTTCCTGGCGACCCTCGTCGGTCAGCGTGAACTGGCGTCGTCCCTCGCTCTCTTGGGAGCGAACGAATCCCTGGTCCTCAAGTAGCGATAGCGCGGGGTACAACGACCCGGGGCTCGGTCGCCAAAGACCGCGACTGCGCTCCGCGAGCTCCTGCATCATCTCGTAGCCGTGCATCGGGCGCTCACTGAGCAGCGCCAGTATGGCGAAGCGAACGTCGCCGCGTTGGCGACGTCCTCGCCCCCGTCCTCCGCGGACGGAGAACTCGCCGTCGCGACCCTCGTCGTGATGCCCACCCCGGTGTGGTCCGTGGCGACGTCGATCGCCCGAGCGGTCCGCCCAGGGGTTCGCGTCGCGTCCCTGCGCGTTGCGGTCTCGGCGAATGGCCGAGCGATCAGAGTGATCTCGGTGTGTCATATACGTATCCTTTCGATGTAGTTAACACTATCACGATATATCGTTATAGGTCGTTTGTCAAGTCCGCTGGCGGATATATACGTAATCCCTGGTCAAACTCGGTTGGTTCAGGTGACGTCTTTGCGCACGTCGTACGCGGGGTCGTTGAATTCCTCTTTTTCCACGACCTGGGCGAGATGTTCGACGGCGTCGTAGACGTCGACGTAGCGCAGGTAGAGGGGAGTAAATCCGAAGCGCGCGATGTCCGGTGCTCGAAAGTCGCCGATGACCTCACGCGCGATGAGGGCCTGGATCAGGCCGTAGGCGCGCTCGTGGCGTAGGGCCACCTGGCTGCCCCGACGCGCGTGCTCTCGGGGAGTAACCACCTCAAAGACCCCCGGGAGTCGCTCGTCCACGAGCTCGATGAAGAGGTCCGTAAGGGCCAGGCTCTTGACGCGCACCTCACTGATCGTCGTGTGATCAAAAACGTCGAGCGCCCCATCCAGGGCGGCGAGGGCGAGGATCGACGGCGAGGAGGTCTTAAAAGAGTGGATCCCCCCAGCCGGCTCAAAGGTTGTCTCGAAATCAAAGGGCCGAGCGTGACCCAGCCAGCCGGGCAGCGGATTGCGGACGACGCCCTGCCACGACGAGCGCACGTACATGTACGCGGGCGCTCCGGGACCGCCATTGAGGTACTTGTAGCCGCAGCCGGCGGCGAAGTCGACGTCCGCCGCCTCGACATCCAGAGGAACCGCGCCCGTTGAGTGCGCGAAGTCCCAGAGCATGAGCGCACCCGCGTCGTGGGCTTGGGCGGTGATGCCGGCCAGGTCGAGCATCTCTCCGGAACGAAAGTCGACGTGCGTCAGCTCGACGAGCGCGACGTCATCGCTGAGATGTTCGCCGAGCGTGTTGCGATCGATGGCCTGGACGACGACCTCGCGGCCCGCGCGACGGGCCATCGCCTCGATGATGTAGAGGTCGGTGTGGAAGTTGAGTTCGTCGGTCAAGATCACGTGGCGATCGGGCCGTTGGTCGAGGGCCGCGCCAACCAATTTGGCGATTCCGATGGTGAGCGTGTCGCTCGCAACGACCTCGCCGGGCAGGGCTCCGATCAATCGGCCAATGCGGTCGCCTACGCGCGTGGGCCAGTCCATCCACGCTCCCCACCCCGATACCAGACCTCGCCCCCACTGGCTATCGATGACGTCGTTGACGCGCTCGGACACCGAGTTCGAGACCGGGCCCAGGGAGTTGCCGTCTAAGTAGACCTGCCCCTCGTTGAGGGTGAACGACTCTCGCATCGGCGCGAGCGCATCGGTGCGATCACGTTCCAGACAGTCCTCGCGCGTCGTCATAGCGCAGATCTCACTTCCCACAGTACGGGATAGAACCGTCGGCCCACGGTGGTCTCGAGATACGCCATTCCCGCGCTGCCCCCGGTGCCCTGACGATTGCCGATCTGACGACCCGCCATCATCATGTGCTGGTAGCGCCACAAGGCGATGTTCCCGTCGTGATCGACCAGGAGTTCGGCCACGGTGTGCAGCGCGGTCAGCGCCGGGCTGTCGTGTTCGCGGTAGAGCGCGGTAGCTAAGTCCTGGATGCTCTCATCTTCTTTGGCCTCAGTGCTCGCTCGCAATGAATGCTCGAAACCGCTCCAGACGTTGGGATGAGTGGAGATCTCGGCCAACCATGCTCTCTGGTCATCGTCGAAGAAGCCGAAGTTGAGCGTGGCCGGGTCGCCGCCACCGCTCAAGAACTCGATGGCTCGATACTGACACGATTGGAATCCCGACGCCGGGTCGAGGGGGTCGCGAAACTGCAAGAAGCCTTCAGGCGACATCGTGTCGAGCAAGCGCAGATGCGTCAGTAGCAGCTTTTCTACTTCGACGGTTCGGCGCAGGTGAGAGATAGTGCGCCAGGGTTCGTCATCGTGGAGGTAGTCCGCGGCGCGCGAGAGCTCGTCAATCATCACTTTGAACCACAATTCGTAGGACTGATGCACGACAATGAAGAGCAGTTCGTCGGGCGCATCTTCGGTGAGAGGAACCTGGAGTTTGAGCAGGTCGTTGATGCGCAGATACGTCGAGTAGTCAGTCCCCGGTGCCACGAATAGACCTTAGGACCTATCTCGTGATCGGTTTGTAGCGAATCCGATGCGGCTGATCGGCGTCAGTGCCGAGGCGCTTGTGGCGTTCGGCTTCGTAGTCCGAGAAGTTTCCCTCGAACCAGCGAACCACCGCGTCGCCTTCGAAGGCGAGCACGTGGGTGGCGATGCGATCGAGAAACCACCGATCGTGGCTGATCACCACGGCGCATCCCGGGAAGTTCAGGAGTCCGTCTTCGAGGGCCCGCAACGTGTCGACGTCGAGATCGTTCGTCGGCTCATCCAGCAGTAACACGTTGCCCGCGCGGCGCAACACCTTGGCCAGCTGGACCCGATTGCGCTCGCCGCCGCTGATCTCGCCAACTTTCTTTTGCTGGTCGCTGCCCTTGAATCCGAAACTAGCCACGTAGGCACGGGCGTGAATCTCGCGCGAGCCCACCACCATGTGCTCCTGTCCCCCGCTGATCTCGTCAAACACCGAGCTCTCGGGATTGAGCGTGTCGCGGGATTGATCCACGTAGGCGAAGTTCACGGTCGATCCCACTTCGATCTCCCCGCCGTCGGCCTGCTCTTCGCCGACCATCATGCGAAAGAGCGTCGTCTTGCCCGCGCCGTTGGCGCCGATGACTCCCACGATGCCCCCCGGCGGCAGCAAGAATGTCAAGTCCTCGATCAAGAGCCGGTCCTCGAAACCTTTGGTGAGACCGCGCGCGTTCACTACCACGTCGCCGAGGCGCGGTCCCGGGGGGATGACGATCTCGAGCTTGTCGGCGCGTCGATCGGCCGCTTCGGATTCGGCCACGAGTTGATTGAAGGAGTTGAGCCGGGCCTTGCCCTTTGATTGGCGAGCTCTCGGAGAGAGTCGGATCCATTCCAGCTCACGCTCAAGCGACGCTTGGCGGGCCTTGTCGGCCTTCTCTTCGGCCGCCAGGCGAGCCTGCTTCTGCTCGAGCCAGGACGAGTAGTTGCCCTCCCACGGAATCCCGTGACCGCGGTCCAACTCCAGTATCCACTGGGCCGCGTTGTCCAAGAAATAGCGATCGTGGGTGATGGCCACCACGGTCCCGCTGTACTCCTGAAGGAACCGCTCCAGCCACGCCACCGACTCGGCGTCGAGATGGTTCGTCGGCTCGTCCAGGAGTAGCAGGTCCGGTTGGGAGAGCAGAAGTCGGCACAGCGCCACCCGTCGGCGCTCTCCTCCCGACAGGGTGCTCACGTCCGCGTCCGGTGGCGGCAGACGAAGCGCGTCCATGGCGATTTCTAAGGTGCGCTCCAGATCCCAGGCATTAACGGCATCGATCTTGGTCTGGAGTTCGGCCTGCTCACTGAGCAGCGCGTCAAAGTCCGCTTCGGGGTCGGCCATCGCCGCGCAGACCTCGTTAAAGCGCGCCAGCAGATCGCGCTGTTCGCCCACGCCATCGGCCACATTTCCCACCACGTCCTTCGCGGGATCAAGATCCGGCTCTTGGGGCAGGTACCCCACGCTGAAGCCCGGGGTGAGTCGCGCTTCGCCACTAAAGCCGTCGTCAAGGCCGGCCATGATGCGCAGCAACGACGACTTACCCGAACCGTTCGCACCGATGACGCCAATCTTGGCGCCGGGATAGAAGGAGAGGTTGATTCCCCTGAGCACTTCGCGATCGGGTGGATAGAAGCGGCGAAGATCTCGCATCGTGAAGATGTACTGAGCAACCATCCATCTAGTGTGGCCGATTCTGCGCGCGGGCCCTTCAGATCTCGATTCCGCTGCTACGCCGCACCGCTACACTCCTGCGAATGTCAGAAGACACCGTCCAACTCGATGCGCCCGTTCGCCACGCACCCGACTGGCTGATCCTCAGCATTGCCTGCATTGCCCAGTTCATGGTGGTGCTGGATGTATCGATCGTGAACGTGGCGCTCCCGCGCATGGGCCACGATCTGCACTTCACGGTCTCGAGCGCCCAATGGGTCATCAACGCCTACGTCCTGACTTTCGCCGGTTTCCTCCTTTTGGGAGGGCGGGCGGCGGACTACTTCGGCCGACGCCACGTCTATCTGACCGGCATGGTGGTATTCACGCTGGCGAGCATCGGTGCGGGGATCGCGCACAATGGCGCCGAGATGATCACCGTGCGCGCCATTCAGGGGATTGGCGGCGCCATCCTCTCTCCCGCGACCCTGACCATCATCGTCACCACGTTCCGCGGGCCGCGGCTGCCCAAAGCGCTCGGCGCCTGGAGCGCCGTTGCGGGTGCCGGCGGCGCGGTGGGCGCCCTCTTAGGCGGGGTTCTCACCGGGCTGGTGTCGTGGCGCTGGATCTTCTTCATCAATGTTCCCCTGGGCATCGTCGCAGGAGTGACCGCTCTGCTGTATCTGCGCGAGATGCGCAATAAGGACGCCACGGCCAAACTGGACGTGACCGGCGCGGTCTTCGTCACGGCCGGGCTGGCCTCGGTGATCTACGCGGTCGTGAACACCACGAGCCACGCCTGGACCAGCGGCTTCACCCTCGAGTGGCTCGTCGGGGGCTTGGTCCTGCTCTTGATCTTTCTGGTCTGGGAGGCGAAGGTGGCCTCCCACCCCCTCGTACCCTTTCGCATCTTCCACTCACGACCGCTCACGGTGGCTAACGCGATCATGGTGCTGGTCGGCGGAGTCTTCTTTGCGATGTGGTACTTCCTCACCTACTACTTCCAACTGGTTCTGGGGTACGGGCCGGTGAAAGCTGGCCTGGCCTTTTTCCCCACCGCCGTGGCCATCATCATCGGCGCCCAACTCTCCTCGCGCCTTATTGCCAAGGTGGGAGTGCGTCCGCTCTTGCAGATTGGCGCCGTCTTGGCAACACTGGGCTTCTTCTGGCTCTCGCTCATCCACGCCACCAGTAACTACTGGACGCACGTCCTGGAACCCTCCTTTCTGACGGCCTTCGCGATGGGGCTGCTGTTTGCGCCACTCGCCATGGGCGCCACGGCCGGAGTCGATCACGCCGACGCCGGTCTCGCCTCGGGAGTGCTCAACACCGCTCGTCAGGTGGGCGGCTCCCTCGCCCTGGCCGCGCTGGCGACCGTGGCTACGGATCGCTCCAACTCCGTTCTGGGGAGCGTGGGTAGAAAAGTGGCCTACACCGAGGGATATCAGCGGGCCTTTCTGATTTCGGCGGTTATCGCCTTGCTGGCCCTCGCACTGACCGTGCTCGTGCCACGCCTCACCGGTCGAGCCGAGTAAAGAAACAGCCCGTTCATCGGGCTGAAACGAGGCGTCGCGCGAACGAATTCCTCCCCACTTTCGAGGCTATTGTCACGGTTGACCAATCCGCAGATGTGATTTCGCCGAGTCGGGAGCGGAGCACAGTTGCGGAGGACCCATCAGGGTTGATCAATAATTCAAGGGAGAATTTCATGGGGAGAATGCGTCGCCTCGTTACCGTGTTTGGGACCAGTGCGCTGGTTCTGGGCTCGCTAACGGTGAGTTTGGCGTCAGGCGGCGGGTCGGCTTCAGCGGCTTCGCAGTTCAAAGCGTGCGTGGTAACAGACACCGGTGGCATCAACGACAAGTCGTTCAACGAATCGGCATGGGAAGGCATGGAAGCCGCCGCGAAGGTCGACAAGTCCATCAAGGCGACGTACCTGTCGTCACAGTCCTCGGCCGACTACACGCCCAACATCAACACCTTCGTATCTCAGGGTTGCGGCATCATCGTGACCGTCGGCTTTTTGATGGACGCCGCGACCGCCAAGGCCGCCAACGCCCACCCGAGCCAGAAGTTCGCGATTGTGGATGACGCGCCGGTCGTTAAGTCCGGCACGCACGTCCTCGCGCTGCAGTACGAGACGGACCAGGCTGGCTTCCTCGGTGGCATCTTGGCCGCGGGCATGTCCAAGTCTCACGTCGTGGCTGAGTACGGCGGGGAGAACTTCCCGGCCGTCACCCTGTACATGAACGGTTACGTGGCGGGTGTTCGCTACTACGACCAGAAGTACAAGGCCAAGGTCAAGGTGCTCGGCTGGACTCCGGGCAAGGGCGCGTGCAGTCTCGCCACCTGCAAGGGCGGCGGTACCTTCATCGGAAACTTCACCGACCAGACCGCCGGCAAGACCGACACCACGACCTTCTTCTCCGAGGGCGCGGACATCGTGTTCCCGGTGGCGGGATCAGTGGGACTCGGTTCGGTCGCGGCGGCTCAGTCCGCGGGAGCGGGCCACTACGTAATGTGGGTCGACTCGAACGGATGTGAGTCGGACGCGTCGGACTGCAAGTACTTCGTGGGCACCGTCGCCAAGGGCGTCGAGGCCTCAGTGGAGGCCTCCGTGCTCTCCGCTGCGAAGGGCACGTTCAAGGCTGGTTCGTACATCGGCACGTTGAAGAACAACGGCACCGAACTCGAGTACGGCGGCGTCAACGTCCCGGCCTCGCTGAAGGCGAAGATTGCCTCGGCGAAGGCGGGCATCATCGCCGGGTCCATTTCGGTCAATCCGAACAAGTACCCGGCCACGCCGAAATAACCCACGCGTTACTAGTTGGACAAGGACCCGGGGATATTCTCCCCGGGTCCTTGTCACGACATACGATGAGTCCTCATGCAACTTGAGCTTCGCGGTATCACCAAGCGCTTTGGCGCGCTCACCGCCAACGACCGCATCTCACTCAAGGTCGAACCGGGCCAGATTCACTCGTTGCTCGGCGAAAACGGCGCCGGAAAATCGACTCTGATGAACGTGCTCTTTGGCCTGTTGCACCCCGACGAGGGCGAGATTCTCATCAACGGCGAGGTCGTCAAGTTCCACGACTCCGGCGAGGCGGTGCGTCGCGGAATCGGCATGGTGCACCAGCATTTCATGCTGGTCCCGGTCTTTACCGTGGCCGAGAATGTAGTACTCGGATTCGAGCCGACCAAGTCGCTCAATCGGGTGAACTACAAAAAGGCCACCGAGGACATCCGTAACCTCTCACGCCAGTTCAAGCTCGAAGTCGATCCCAACGCCGTCATCGAAAACCTACCCGTGGGGCTTCAGCAGCGCGTCGAGATCCTAAAGGCCCTAAGCCACGACGCCGAGTTGCTGATCCTTGACGAGCCCACCGCGGTCCTTACGCCTCAAGAGATCGACGCGCTCATGGCCATTATGCGCTCCCTCGCTGACGCCGGTAAATCGATTCTCTTTATCACCCACAAACTCAAGGAGGTCAAGGCCATCGCCGACGTCATAACGGTGATTCGCCTCGGTCAGGTGGTGGGATCCGCCGAGCCGAGCGCCAGCGAAACCGAACTCGCCTCGTTGATGGTGGGTCGCCAGGTCCAACTGGTGGTAGAGAAATCTGCCTTCAACCCTGGCGAGGACGTGCTCGAGATCCGTGACCTCGTGGTCCTAGACGATCGCGGACTCCTGGCGGTCGATCACGTGTCGCTCGAGGTGAAGGCCGGAGAAGTTCTGGCCCTGGCGGGCGTGCAGGGTAACGGGCAGACCGAGCTGGTCGAAGCCCTGGTGGGCATGCGTCACGTGGAGTCGGGCACCATTCATCTCAACGGCAAGGACATCACCAACCTCACCCCGCGCCGGGCGCTCGACGCCGGGATCGGCCACATCCCCGAAGACCGCCAGCGCGACGGACTGGTCCTGTCGATGTCGGTCGCCGACAACCTGGTGCTCAACACGCCACGCGCCGCGCCCTTCGCCAAGCGGGGTACCCGAAACTTAGGAGCGGTGAGTACGAACGCCGAGCAGCGCGTTAAAGAGTTCGACATTCGCACCACGTCGATCAGGTCGCCGGCGGGCTCTCTTTCGGGCGGCAACCAGCAAAAGGTGATCGTGGCGCGAGAACTCTCCCGCGATCCCGAATTCCTCGTCGCCTCCCAGCCAACTCGCGGCTTGGACGTCGGCTCCATCGAATACGTGCACAACCAAATCATCGAGTTCCGCAACCGTGGCAAGGGCTCGCTCATCGTGAGTTCTGAACTCGACGAGGTCTACGCCCTCGGCGACCGCATCGCCGTCATGTACGAGGGTCGCATCAGCGGCATCGTCAATCCCTCCATCAGCCGCGAGTCCATCGGACTACTCATGGCGGGCACGAGTATGGAGGCGGCCGGTGTCTAACGACGTCGTCATCACGACGGACGCAATCGAGCCCACCGAGATCAAACCCTCGCTTTGGACCCGCTACTCCTCGGCCAATCCCCTCATGGTGGCGGCCCTCGCGCTGGTGCTCGGTCTGGTGTTTGGTGCCATCGTCATCGCCACCACCACCCCCGTCGTTCTCGACGCCTGGCGCGGCATGTTCGACCACTGGAACGGCATACCTCACGCCGTCTTCGTCACTTGGAACAACGTGAGCGCGGCCTATCGCGATATTTTCACTGGCTCCATCGTTGACCCCCAAACGTTCTGGCACTCTCTCACCACGGGTAAGGGCTGGACCGCGTCGCTGACCCCTCTCTCAGAGACCCTGACCTACGCCACCCCCCTGATCATCGTTTCGATCGGCGTGGGCATCTCCTTCCAGACGGGGCTTTTTAACATCGGCGCCAACGGCCAGGCTGTCGTCGGGGGCATTGGCGGTGCGCTGGTCGGTTCGATGATCAAGATGCCCACTTTCATCCACCTGCCCTTAGCGCTAGTGGGCGGCATCGTGGGCGGCATGGTCTGCGGTGCCGTGCCCGGCGTGCTCAAGGCCTACACCGGGGCGCACGAGGTCATCGTGACGTTGATGTTCAACTACGTCACCTACGCCTTCTTGTTGTACATGGTGCTCTCTACGCCGTTCCAACAGCCCGGTCAGAGCAACGACATCAGTCGCACGATCTATCCGACGGCCGTCCTGTCCCCGCTCTTCGGCTCAAGTTCTGGATTGCGCGTGAGCTTTGGCATCTTGGTGGCGGTCGCTGTCGTAATTTTCGCGTGGTGGCTGTTGGATCGCTCTTCGCTGGGCTTCGACTTTCGCGTCACCGGCGCCAACCCCCTGGCCGCACGCGCGTCGGGCATCAACGCCAAGATGGTCGTGATCGTGGTCTTTCTCATCTCGGGCGGACTAGCGGGGTTAGCCGGGTACGTGCAGGTCGCGAGCACCACTCACTACATCGACGGGGGCTTTCTCATCGGCGACGCGGGCATCGGATTCACCGCGATCACGATCGCGTTGCTCGGACGCAACCGCCCCATGGGCACGGTATGGGCCGCCATCCTCTTTGCGGCCCTCGGAGTGGGCGGGCGCAACATGCAGGCTCTCACCAGTATCCCCCTCGACCTCGCCACGGTGATTCAGTCGGCGATCGTCCTCTTCGTCGCCACCCCGGTGCTGGTCAAGGAGATCTTCCGGCTCAAGAAGGCGCCCACCTCGCTGCTCACCTTGTCGACGACGGGATGGGGATCGTGAGCACGCTCCTCACCCCCAACGAAGAGTTAACCCTCAAAGTGCCGATCGCCCGCAACCGCCGCACGCCAGTGATCGGCGCCATCATCGTCGCGATCGGCCTCTTTTCCCTCTTTGTTTTCGGGCTCGGCACCCACGCGGGCTCTCACTCGCAACTCACCTTCGATCCCCTCAATACCACCAACGCGCCTTGGCATGCGGGGACCCTCACCTTCGACGCCCACTGGACGAACATCTCGCTAGGGATCGTGATGATCCTGATCGGTGTCGAAGTGCTCTGGCGGCGCCCGCGACGCTTCGTAATGGGTCGATTCGGCATCGTCTCTTTGCTCTTCCTCTTTACGTTGCTCGTCTGGGCATCTCGGGGCCCCGGGCCTTCTCCGATCAATTTCATCAACGTGACCTCGCTGTTGGTCGGCGCGAGCGCCACCGTAATGGTCCTGGTCTTTGGCTCCCTCTCGGGCATCATGTGCGAACGAGCGGGCGTCGTCAACATCGCCATCGAGGGCCAGCTCATCGCCGGAGCATTCCTGGGCAGTGTGATCGCCTCGACGACCAACAACTTTTTCTATGCGGCAGTAGGCGGCGCGGCGGCGGGCGCGGCGATCGGCTGGGTGCTGGCCTTTTTCTCGCTGCGCTACCAGACTGACCAGATCATCGTGGGCATCGTGCTGGTCACGATGCTTTCCGGACTCTCGTCGTACCTCAACCTGCAGGTCCTGACCCCGTACCCGAACTTCAACATCGGCAATACGGCTCCGAACTTGCCGATCCCGCTCCTCTACAAGATCCCGATCATCGGTCCGGTCATGTTTAATCAGTCGGGGTTTTGGTACGCGATGATCGTGCTGATCTTCGTCGTTTCCTTCGCGCTCTTTAAGACCCAGTACGGCCTGCACGTGCGCGCCGTGGGCGAACATCCCCGGGCCGCAGCAACGGTCGGCATCCACGTCATCCGCGTGCGCTACATCAACGTCGTCCTCGGCGGCGCGATCGCCGGACTGGGCGGCGTCGCCTTCATGGCAACCCAGGGACAGTTTCAGGTGGGCTACACCTCGGGTCTGGGCTACATCGCTTTAGCGGCCATGATCTTTGGAAAGTGGCGACCCTCGGGATCACTGGTCGCGTCGATCATTTTCGGACTGACGGTGTATCTCTCGTACGAGTTGGTTACCTACCAGGTGCCCGTCTCGCTCTACGTGCTCCAAATGATTCCGTACTTAATCACGATCGCCGTGGTCGCGGGACTCATCGGACGGGTGCGACCGCCGGCCGCCGACGGCCAGCCCTACGTACCGGGCTAGCTCGCCCCGAGGTCTCCCACCACCCGTGCCGCAGCGGCCATCGCGCTCCCCAGTGCAGCCGTCATCCCCTGTGCGTTCAGACGCGCACCGAGGTAGGCGCCCGTCGCCGCGTCACCGGCACCGGTGGTATCGAGCACGTGAACCGACTGTGCTGCCACCTCCCTGCGCTCAGTTCCCCGCGCGACGAGCGCCCCGCGGGGTCCTCGTGTGATCACGACCTCGTCGAATCGCTCGCTCAGAACCTCCACGGCGCTCTCGAGGGAAGTCCGGGCCGCCAGGGCCAGGGCCTCCTCTTCGTTCGCGAAGAGGTGCGTCGCGCCGGCGGCCGCCTCGAGGAACACCTCGGAGGTAATCCCTAATAGCGGTGCCACCGAGCAGACGTCGACCGAGACGCTGCGTCCCTTCATCCTGGCGTGCTCTAGGGCGGCGCGCGCAATTGACCTGGTTGCGTCGTCGAGGAACAGGTAGCCCGATACGTGCAAGTGGTCGAAGGCTTCGCCGAGACTCTCCAATACGAACTCTGCGCTCAGACGTGAATTCGCGCCGCGGTCGGTGAGCATCGCGCGCTGACCGTCCTCATTCACCATCGACACGACCGTCCCGGTCGAGGCGTCAACAATCTGGAACCGCGCCTCAACTCCCCCGTCTTCGAGAGCCGAACGCACGATTCGGGCCGCGTCGTCGCTTCCGGCGGCGCCGATAAAGCGCACGCGGTGCGCGTCACGCGCGACCGCGATCGCCACGCTCGCCGCGGATCCGCCGCGGCCCACCCGAATCGACGAGGGCGTGTCACTGGTGGGGGCGAGTGGCGCGAGTTGTCGCACAACCACGTCGAGCATGACGTCGCCGAGTATGACGACGCGGCTCACGCGAGTTGCGCGAGCGCGACGGCGATCTCGCCGGCCAATCTGGCGTTCGCGACCACGAGACTCCGATTTACTTGAACGCTGGCGCCCGCGCTATGGCGGGCGAACTCGGCGAGCAGCGCCGGGGTCACCTCCTTGCCGCTCACCCCGCGCTCGCGCGCGAGGTACAGCGCGCTCTCCAGTGCATCGTCGTGGCGGGTGCGATCGAGTTCCTGGTCCGCGGGCACCGGATTCGCCACCAGAAAGCCGGTCGGCGAGTATCGACGGTGCGCGAGGAAGGCGGCCGCCGCTTCTTCGGGACTAGCTATTGCCCAGTCGAGTTCATGGCCGCTGTCGCGCAAGTAGAACCCCGGAAACTGTCGCGTCCGGTAACCGGCGACGGGCACGCCCAACGTGTCGAGACGCTCAAGTGTCGCGCCGATGTCCAGGATCGACTTCACTCCGGAAGCGACGACCAGCATCGGAGTTCGCGCCAGCGCCGCCAGGTCCGCCGATTCGTCAAAGCTCGTTGCCGCGTCACGATGCACGCCGCCTAGACCACCCGTGGCCATGACCCGCAGGCCCGCGCGATGCGCGACCGCAATGGTTCCGGCCACCGTCGTGGCGCCGTCAGTGCTGGTGGCGAGCGCGAGTCCGACATCACGCGCCGAGAGTTTGGCCGAGTGACGACCGGGGTCGGCGAGTTGGGCGAGTTCCTCCGGCGTGAGGCCGACAACCACACGCCCACCGAGCACCCCGATTGTTGCAGGCACCGCGCCGCTCTCGCGTACCGCCGCCTCGCACTCCGCCGCGACTTCTAAATTGACGGGAGCGGGAAGACCCTGCACAACAATCGTGGTCTCCAGCGCCACCACGCCGCGATCGGTGGCGATCGCGTCGGTGACCTCCTCGGACGTGACGAAAGAGGCGTCAAAATAGTTGCTCACAGAGCGCAAAGTGTACAGTGAGGGGCGTGACGGTATCTCCCGGAATTGACTGGGCGACCCTGCGCGCCCTGGCCATTGAAGCCACCTCGCGTTCGTACGTTCCCTACTCCCACGTGCACGTCGGAGCCGCCGCACTCTGCTCGGATGGCCAACTCATTGCGGGTTCCAATGTGGAGAACGCTAGTTACGGTCTGACCCTGTGCGCCGAGTGCTCTCTCGTGAGCGATCTCGCTCGCCACCAGGGAGGACGCCTAGTTGCTGCGAGTATCGTCGCCGGAGACGGCAATCCCATCGCGCCCTGTGGTCGGTGTCGTCAGGTGCTCTATGAGTTCGGCGGCCCCGAGATGTTGATCGACGCGGGCGAGGGTCACGAACCCACCCGACTGATCGAGCTGCTTCCCGGCGCGTTCGGACCGGACGATCTGCCTCTTCGCCGCACGTGAGCGAATTTTCCGCGCTTGACGTCATCGCGAGGAAACGCGATGGCGATGAACTCACCGACGAGATGATCGCGTGGATCCTCGCTGAGTACGGCGCGAATGTCGTCGCCGACGAGCAGATGTCCGCGTTGCTCATGGCGATCTTTTTTCGGGGGATGAGTGAGCGCGAACTGCGCACCTGGACCGATCGCATGATCGCATCGGGCGAACGACTCGACTTGCGGAACCTCTCTCGACCCACGGTCGACAAGCACTCCACGGGCGGCGTGGGCGACAAGATCTCGCTCATCCTGGCCCCGCTGGTGGCGGCCTGCGGCGCGGCCGTTCCCCAACTGTCGGGGCGCGGCCTGGGTCACACCGGGGGCACGCTGGACAAGCTCGAATCGATTCCGGGTTGGCGTGCTCAATTGAGCGCCGCCGAGGTGCTGGCCCAACTCGAGAGTGTGGGCGCGGTGATCTGCGCGGCGGGCGCGTCACTCGCCCCCATCGACCGCCGCCTCTACGCTTTGCGCGACGTCACCTCAACGGTGGAGTCGATTCCCCTGATCTCGTCCTCCATCATGTCCAAGAAGATCGCCGAAGGCACCGAGGCTCTCGTGCTCGACGTGAAGGTGGGGCGCGGAGCCTTTATCAAGGATCTCGAAACCGCGACCACCCTCGCGCACACGATGGTGCGTCTCGGCCTGGAACACGATGTCAAGACCGTGGCGCGACTGACTCCCATGGACGCGCCCCTGGGCCGCGCGGTGGGCAACGCTCTCGAAGTACTGGAATCGGTCGACGTTCTGCGAGGGGGCGGACCTTCGGACGTACGCGCACTCAGTGTGGATCTCGCGCGTCTGATGTGCGAGCTCGTGGGGATTGACGCCGATCCGGGATCCCATCTCGATGACGGTTCGGCCTACGGGGTGTACCGCGCGATGATTGCGGCCCAGGGCGGAGATCCTGATGCGATTCTCGCTCCCGCCGCGCTGCACGAAGAAGTGCTCTCCTCGCGAGAGGGCGTCGTCCACGACGTGGACGCCCTCAAAGTCGGGACGGCCGCGTGGCGTCTCGGAGCGGGGCGAGCACGTAAAGAAGACGCGGTGAGCGCCGGGGCGGGCGTCATCTGTCTGGTCACCGAGGGCGACGCGGTGCGCGCGGGCGAGCCCCTCTTCGAACTGTTCGCCGACGACGAGGCCCACCTCGAGGCCGGTCGACACGCGATTCGCCAGTCAGTGACTATTGGCAACGAGCCCGTCGTCGCGCGCGAGTTTGACCTGGGTATCGTGCGCAACTAGGGCGTCGCTAGCCTGTTCGCATGTCTCGCGCCCTGTCTCTCGACGTCATCCGTCAAGCCCCCAAGGTTCTGCTGCACGAACACCTTGACGGAGGTTTGCGGCCCGAGACGGTGGTTGAACTCGCCCGCGAAGTCGGGTACACCGCCCTGCCGACGGCCGATCCCGAAGAGTTGCGTCATTGGTTCGTCGCCGACGCGTCCGGCGGGGATCTGGTTCGCTACCTTGAAGGGTTCTCGCACACGATCGCCCTCATGCAGACTCGGGACCAGATCGAGCGAGTATCGGCCGAGAGCGCGATCGATCTGGCGCGCGACGGCGTGGTCTACGCGGAGGTCCGCTTCGCGCCCGAACAGCACCTCGATGGCGGACTCACCTTGAGCGAGGTCGTACGCGCGGCCCTCGACGGCTTCGCGCTGGGCGTCAAAGAAGCCGCCAACGAGGGCCATCGCATCGTCGTACGCACGATTCTGTCTGCCATGCGCCAGGCTTCCCTTTCCGAGACGATCGCCCAGCTCGCCGTGGACTTTCGCGACGAGGGAGTGTGCGGATTCGACATCGCCGGCCCCGAAGACGGGTTCCCGCCGACCAAGCATCTACGGGCTTTTCACTTGATTCAACGAGAGGACTTTCACCTGACCATTCACGCCGGCGAAGCCTTTGGCCTGCCCTCGATCTGGGAGGCGGTGCAGTTCTGTAACGCCGAGCGCCTCGGACACGGGGTGCGGATCGCCGACGACATCCACGAAGAGAACGGTCACTACCACCTTGGTCGTCTAGCCAACTACATCCGCGACCGCCGTATTCCTCTAGAAGTCTGCCCGACGTCAAACTTGCACACGAGCGCCGCCTCGTCGATAGCCACCCACCCGATCGACCTACTCAAGCGCCTGCGCTTTCGAGTCACCCTCAACACGGATAATCGCCTCATGAGCGGCATCACGCTCTCGAGTGAGTTCGCGACGTGCGCCGAGGCCTTCGGCTGGACCCTCGCCGACATGGAGTGGCTGACCCTCAACGCCGCCAAGAGCGCCTTCTATGAGTTCGACGCGCGCCTCGCCATGATCAACACCGTCATCAAACCCGGCTACGCCGCCTTAGCTACCTCAGGCCTCCAGTAACGCGCGCAGCGCCGCCACGACCGTGTCACTGAGGTCGCGGGCTCGTGCGCGCTGATCCTTGAGTGGGCCCTGGCGAGGTGGGGTGATCTCCACGTACGCCTTCACCTTGGCTTCGGTGCCCGACGGTCGCACCACTACCCGACCGAGCTCCCCGAGTTGGAGCCACACCCCCTCGGTCCCCCGCAGACCACGAAACCCTGCGCTGAGGTCGCTGGTGTCGCTGACCATGCACTCTCCCAGGGCGGCGGGCGGCCCCGTGGTGATCTCCTCCACGCGCTCACGCAGTCGCGCGAGGCCGTCGGCGCCCTGGGCGCGAATCGACAGCTGGGTGGTGAAGTGCACGCCGAAGGCTTCTTCTATTTCGTCCAGGCGCTCGAGCAGTGACGACCCCATTAGATCGAGCGATCGGGCGAGCTTCACCAGCGCGAGCGCCGCGGACATCCCGTCCTTGTCGGACACCCGTGCGTCCACGGCGAAACCCAGCGCCTCTTCATACCCAAAACCGAGCACGCCGCCGCCAGCGGCGCGAGAGATCCACTTGAATCCGGTCAGCGTCGTGGCGTAGGGCACCTCGCGGGCGCGGGCCATCTTCTCGAGCAACGTGGACGAGACGATCGTGGTGGCGACCATCTCGCCGCGTTCGTGCACGCCATCGATCAACGAAGACGCTAACAACCAACCGATCTCGTCGCCGCGCAGGACGCGCCATCGCGCACCGTCGCGCACCGCTGCGCCCAAGCGGTCGGCGTCGGGATCGTTGGCGATGATGAGTGTCGATCGCGACGCCTCGGCTACAGCCATCGCGAAGTCGAGCGCGCCCGGCTCCTCCGGGTTCGGAAACGGCAGGGTCGGGAACGTCGGGTCGGGATCAAACTGAGCGGCGACGACGCACACTTCGTCGTATCCGGCCTCCTCGAAGAGGCGTGTCATTGTTGCCCCACCCACGCCGTGCAGCGGGGTGTAGGCGATGGCGGGACCACCATTCGCCCCGCCAAATCGATCGACGAGGTGAGTGCGGTACTCCTCGAGCACCGACCCAGAAACGAATACGTGCAGCGGGCTTGAACGGTCCTGGAGTGTCGCGTCGGTCTCGTCGCGGACGCGAGGGTCGTCGAGCGCGGCGGCGATGGCGGCGCGCATGTGACGTTCCACGATCTCATCGTCGGGCGGAATGATCTGTGCGCCGTCGCCGGCGTAGAGCTTGTAGCCGTTGTCGTTGGGCGGATTGTGGCTCGCAGTGATCATGATCCCGGCCGTAGCTCCGAGCGCCTTTACGCAGTACGCCACGAGTGGAGTGGGCAGGGGGGAGGGCAGTTCGTATACTCGCACGCCCGCTCCGAGGAGGAGCTGGACGACCTCGTCGTTGAACGCCTCGGAGTTACGACGCCCGTCGCGGCCCACGATCACCCCGCGCGACGCATCCTGGCCCGTCTCGTGCATCCAGCCCAGCACCCCCAGGGTGGCGAAGCGCACGTTGGCTCGATTCATTCCGCCCGGACCGGGTTGGAGGGGACCACGTAAGCCGGCGGTGCCGAAGGCCAGCGGCGCGGCAGTCATCCACTGCGACAACGTCGCGTCGTGGTCGCCTTCTATCGCGTCGCGTAGGGCGTCACGATCCGCTGAGTCCGGGTCGAGTGCGACCCAGTGTCGCGCGCGTTCGTGCAGTTCCTCGCGAGTCACAAAACGCGCAAGACGTCCGCGAGCAGGGCACCGAGCGACGCCGAGGCCTGCTGTCCCGCCTCTAATACTTCTTGATGGCTGAGTGCGCCCCCGCCCACGCCCGCGGCGAAGTTCGACACCAGACTCAGCCCGAGCACCTCGGCCCCCAGGTGTCGGGCCGCAATGGCCTCAAGGACCGTGGACATCCCCACCAGTGATGCGCCCAAGGTGGCTGCCATCGTAATCTCGGCCGGGGTCTCGTAGTGGGGACCGCGAAAGCCCATGTACACGCCTTCGCCCAACTCACCGCGAACCCCACGCACCGCGTCGCGCAGTCGACGGCTGTAGAGATCGGTGAGATCGACGAAGCGAGCGCCGTACCCCTCGGGCGGCGCGGCGCCCTCCATGGGCGAGGTCGCGGTGAAGTTCAGATGGTCGCGGATGAGTACGACGCGTCCGGGCGGAGTCTCCAGATCCAGCCCGCCGGCCGCGTTCGTGAGCACTACCGTGTGCGCACCGGCGGCGATGGCGGTGCGCACCGGGTGAACGACCTCGTGCGCGCTGTGCCCCTCATAGAGGTGCACTCGCCCCGCGATGAGCGCGACCTGGGCCGAGCCCACGCGAAGAGAGAGAATCTGTCCACGGTGTCCCGCCACCGTGGGAGCAAAGAATCCACTTAACGATGCGGTATCCACGACGCTCTCGGGATCACCGAGTGCGCTCGACCCTTCCTTCCAACCTGAACCCAGCACCACGGCCACGTCGTACGAGCTGACACCGGTCATTTCTCGCAACTCGTCGGCGGCGAGAGTCGCCAGCTCGTAGGGGTTCATCGTCACTGGCCGACGGTGTGCCACACCGTCGAGGTCTCGAGAAAAGCGCGCAGGCGCCGCAGCGTGGTATCTCCCTCGCGGGGGCGCAGCACCCGCTTGATCGAGCCCGCAGCACTGGCGGCCAGTTCGTCTCCGAAACCTTCGTCCACCCCCGTGAGATCGATGCCGTCGACGTCCTCGTGCGCAGCCAGCACGGGGGCCAGCTCGCCGATATAGCCCGTAACGACGTTGAGCACTCCGCCGGGAAAGTCCGCGGTCGCAGTCATCTCACCCAGCAGTATGGCCGGCGTCGGTCGACTCTCACTCGCCAGAGCCACGACGGCGTTGCCCACGCAGATCGGGGCCAGCACTCCCTCGACGAAACCCTCCAAGGAGGAGAGTTGGTCGCAGATCACCGCCACCACGCCGCTGGGTACCGGAACAGAAAAGTTAAAGAAGGGTCCGGCCACCGGATTCGACGAGCCGGCAATCTGGGCGATCTTGTCGGTCCACCCGGCATACCACACGATGCGATCAATCGCGCGCGTCACGCTGGCCGCGGCCGCTTTGGGCGCCAGGCCCTCGCTCCGACGCACGTGCTCGAGAAGTTCGTCGCGGCGTGACTCGGCCATCTCGGCCAGGCGGTAGATCACCTGGCCGCGGTTATACGCGCTCTGTGACCACCACTTGGACTGAGCGGCGCGCGCGGCCACCACGGCGTCACGGACGTCCTTGCGCGAGCCTTGGGCGACATTGGCGAAGAACTCTCCGGCGGCGCTGGCCACTTCGTAACTGCGTCCCGACTCCGAGCGAGGAAACGCCCCGCCCACCAGCAATTTGTAGGTCTTGCGCACGTCGAGGCGATCAGACATCGAGGTAGGCCTCGAGACCGTGTCGACCGCCCTCGCGACCGAACCCCGATTCGCGCACGCCACCGAAGGGGCTCGTGGGGTCAAAGCGGTTGTAGGTGTTGGCCCAGATCACGCCGGCGCGCAGGCGCTCGGCCACCCACAGGGTCCGGCTCCCCTTTTCGCTCCACACCCCGCAGGCCAGGCCGTAGTTCGTGTTGTTGGCTTTAGCAATCGCTTCTTCGGGGGTGCGAAACGTGAGCACGGAAAGAACGGGGCCAAAGATCTCCTCTCGCGCAATGCGGTGCGATTGGGACACGTCGGCAAAGACCGTGGGGGCGAACCAGTACCCCTTTTCGGGCAGCGCGCACGAACTGGTGTAGCGCGTCGCGCCCTCCATCTCACCGAACTGGGTGAGTTCGGTGATCCGCGCTAGTTGGGCGGCCGAGTTGATGGCGCCGACGTCGGTGTTCTTGTCGAGAGGATCGCCCACGCGTAACTGCTCCACGCGGCGAATGAGGCGGCGCATCACGTCGTCGGCAATGGACTCTTGAACGAGCAGCCGCGATCCGGCGCAGCACACGTGCCCTTGATTGAAGAAGATTCCGTCGATGATCCCTTCGATCATCTCGTCCACCGGAGCGTCCTCGAAGACGATATTGGCGCCCTTGCCGCCCAACTCGAGAGTGAGGTGCTTATGGGAACTGGCCACGCTCTGTTGGATCATGCGCCCCACGTCGGTCGACCCAGTAAAGGCGATCTTGTCCACGTCCCCGTGCTCGACGAGTGCCGCTCCGGCCGAGCCGTCGCCGGTGACGATGTTCACGACGCCCGGCGGCAGTTCCGCCTGCTGGAGGATCTCGGCGAGTACCAAAGCGCTCAGCGGGGTGGTCTCCGCGGGTTTCAGCACGCACGTATTGCCGGTGGCGAGCGCGGGCGCCAGCTTCCAGGCGGCCATGAGAAGGGGAAAGTTCCAGGGAATTATCTGGCCGGCCACCCCGAGCGACTTCGGTCTCGGACCGAATCCGGCGAAGTCCAATTTGTCGGCCCACCCGGCGTAGTAGAAGAAATGGGCCGCGGCCAAAGGGATGTCTACATCGCGTGACTCGCGTATGGCCTTGCCGTTGTCGAGAGTCTCCACAACGGCCAACTCGCGGGCGCGCTCTTGAATGAGGCGCGCGATGCGAAACAGATACTTCGAGCGCTCCGCACCGGACATCTTGGACCAGACCGTGGCGTGGGCGCGGCGCGCGGAAGCCACAGCTCGATCGACATCGGCGGCCGACGCCTGGGCGACGTGGGCGAGGACTTCTTCGTTAGCCGGATTCAGCGTCGGAAACGACGAGTGCCGGTCGGGGTCCGTGAACTCCCCGTCAATGAAGAGCCCGTAGCTCTCTCTCAATCGGGCCGTTGCGCGCGACTCGGGCGCGGGGTCGTAGACCATAGCGCCGAGCGACGAGGACAGTTCGCCAGCCATTAATCCCCGCTGAAATCATCGGGCCGCGCGTAAGCGCCGGTGCGCTGCTTGCGGCGTTGCATCAAAAGGTCGTTCAACAGAGATGACGCGCCGAAGCGAAAGAGGTCGGGAGTCAACCACTTCTCTCCGACGGTCTCATTTACTACGACGAGGTAGCGCAGCGCGTCCTTGGACGTTCGGATGCCGCCCGCCACCTTGACGCCCACGAGTTCACCCGAGAGTTCCGCGAAATCGCGCACCGCTTCGAGCATCACCAACGCGTTCGGCAAGGTGGCGTTTACGCCCACTTTTCCTGTGGAGGTCTTGATGAAGTCGGCACCCCCGAGCATCGCGATCCAACTCGCTCGACGCACGTTGTCGTACGTGATCAGTTCCCCCGTTTCCAGGATGACTTTTAGGTGCGCGTCGCCGCACACCGCCTTGACTGCAACGATCTCATCGAAGACCCTTCCGAACTGACCCGAAAGGAATGCCCCGCGATCGATCACCATGTCGATCTCGTGCGCCCCCGCGGCGACGGCGTCGCGCACGTCGAGAAGTTTGACGTTCAGCGAGGCTCGTCCCGAGGGAAATGCGGTGGCGACGGAGGCGACTTTGACGCTCGATCCCCGCAAGATCTCACGGGCGTGCGCCACGAGGTCGGGATAGACGCACACCGCGGCGACGCTGGGAACCGTGTCGTCCCCCGCGTCCGGCCACTTCGCTTTGGTGCACAGCGACGTAACCCGCCCGGGGGTGTCTGCACCTTCGAGAGTCGTGAGGTCCACCATGGATACCGCCAAGTCGAGCGCGACGAGTTTGGTCGACTTCTTCAGGGACCGCGTGGCCAATTTCGCCGCCCGCGCTTCGGCTCCCGCCGCGTCCACCCCAGAGAGCCCACCGAGGACCCCGCGCAACTGACGTTCGCTTTCAATAACAGGTCGCGTCGCGTCAGTGGGCAGAAGAACGCCGCGTTCATCGGGTCCGACGAGGCGGAGCGGGGCTGTACTCACCTGGATCAGGCTAGCAACGAGTCGTCGCGTCGACTCAGGTGTCTCCACGCGGAAAGTGAGGCAATTCTCCTGACGAACGTCGGTGCTCAAGCGACGGCGCGACGGCGTCTTTGTCACTGAGGATGGCCTTGTCGGAGAGGGGCCAGGGCACGTTCAGGGTCTCATCTAGAGGATGGATGTCCAACTCCATCGAGGGATTGAATATCGAAGAGAGGAGGTAGACGAACGCACCCACTTCACTGGTCACGCAGTAACCATGCGCGAGCCCGGGTGCGACGTACACCGAGCGATCCTGATCTGCCGAAAGGTGAACAACTTCCACGGTGCCAAATGCTGGAGAATCCACTCGAATATCTACCAATATGTCGTCGAGCTCGCCGAAGGCGCACGACACGACTTTGGCCTGACCCTCAGGCGCCAAAGAATAGTGAAGCCCCCGAACAACGTTGCGCTTCGAAATCGACAGATTCGCCTGCTGAACGGGAAACTCTAAGTCCGCACTCTCAAAGTCGGGGCGTTTAAACCACTCGCGAAACGATCCTCGGCTATCGGTACGAATCGGCGACTCCAAAACGAACGCACCCGGTATGGACAGTTTAATGAGATTCACGGTGCCTTCTTCAAAGGACGCCACCATGCTTCGCTCTCTCGGTACCACTTGACCGTGCGCGCGAGACCTTCGGCGAAGTCGACCGCGGGACGGTATCCGAGCTCGTCGCGAATCTTGGTCCAGTCCACGCTGTAGCGACGATCATGTCCGAGGCGATCCTCAACTGGCTCGATGGATGTAGCGTCGCCGCCGCAGAGCTCGAGCAAGTAGTGCGTAATCTCATAGTTGGTCAGCTCGGTGCCGCCACCGATGTTGTAGATCTCCCCCGCGCGGCCACCTTCGAGCACGGCCAGAATACCCCGGCAGTGATCGTCTACGAAGAGCCAGTCGCGCACGTTGAGTCCGTCGCCGTAGAGCGGCACCTTCTTGCCGTCGAAGATATTGGTTACGAAGAGCGGGATGAGCTTTTCGGGAAACTGGCGCGGGCCGTAGTTGTTCGAACACCGCGTCACCATGACGTTCAGGCCAAAGGTGCGCTGGTACGCGAGGGCCGCCAAATCCGAGCCGGCCTTGCTCGACGAGTACGGAGAGTTCGGCGAGAGCAGATGATCCTCCGCCCACGAACCTTCGTCGATCGAGCCGTACACCTCGTCGGTGGAGACGTGCACGAAGCGCTCGACGCCGTTTTTCCGCGCGCTTTCTAAGAGCTGCTGGGTGCCGAGCACGTTGGTCTCGTAAAAGACCCGCGCGCCGGTGATCGAGCGATCGACGTGGCTTTCGGCGGCGAGATGGACAACGGCGTGAGTACCGGCCAACACGTCGTCGGTGAGAGCGGCGTCAAGGATCGAGCCGTGCACGAAGGACGCGCGCGAGTCGCGCAATGCAATCTCTATATTCTCGCGCCGACCCGAATAGGTCAGCGCGTCCAGAATGACGACGTCGTCGTAGCCCAGGCGCTCGGCGTTCTCGAGAACCACTTCGCACAGCCGCGAACCGATAAATCCCGCTGCTCCCGTAATCACGACGCGCATGACAAAACCACCCTTAAGAGAGGGAATAGTGGCTTCCTATACTAATGGGGTGAAGGGAATCATCCTGGCTGGTGGGACCGGCACGCGCCTTTATCCCATCACGCGCGCAGTGTCGAAGCAGTTGCTGCCGATCTACGACAAGCCAATGATTCACTACCCCTTGAGCACCCTGATGCTGAGCGGGCTGCGCGAAATTCTTCTCATCACGACGCCCCACGACCAGGAGGCGTTCCAACGACTCTTAGGAGATGGCTCACAGTTGGGCTTAACGATCTCCTACGTCGTCCAAGAAGAGCCCAACGGACTCGCCCAGGCGCTGGTTCTCGGAGAAGAGTTTCTCGATGGCGACAAGTGCGCGCTCATCCTCGGCGACAACCTGTTCTACGGCCCCGGTCTGGGCACGCACCTCAAAGAGAACACGGAAGTCAAGGGTGCGCTGATCTTCGCCTACCAAGTATCGGACCCGAGCGCGTACGGCGTGGTTGAGTTCGACGAGTCGGGCCGAGTTCTCTCCATCGAAGAGAAGCCCGCCGCGCCCAAGAGCAGCTACGCCGTTCCCGGCATCTACTTCTACGATGAGCGCGCGTCGGAGTTCGCGCACCGACTGACACCGAGTGCCCGCGGGGAACTCGAAATCACCGCGCTCAACAACGCTTACCTTCAGCTCGGCGAACTGCACGTCGAGGTGCTCTCGCGGGCGACGACTTGGCTGGACACGGGAACCCACGAGTCCCTCTACGAGGCAGGTGGCCTCATTCGCACACTGCAGCACCGCACGGGCATGCGAATCGGCGACATCGAGCAGATCGCCCGCGACCAGAAGTGGATCTAGGGCGCGTTTCGCCGCAACGATGACCCGAAGTCATCGCATAAAGTGACCGTAACGCCGAGCCCAGGAGTTTCCATGTCCACCATCGCCGTCACTCCGCCCCGGCGGGTACTCGCCGACCTCGTACCGCGCTCGATCCTCGCCGAGATATCCCTCGTCGTGGGCGCGGCCGCACTCGTCGGTGCTCTCGCTCAGATTTCAATTCCCCTGGGTTTCACGCCCGTACCCATCACTGGTCAGACCCTGGGCGTCATGCTCGCCGGCACCGCACTGGGATGGCGCCGCGCGGGAGCCGCCCTGTCGCTCTACGTCCTCGCGGGCGTGGCGGGCCTGCCGTGGTTCGCCGGTCACCAGAGCGGGTATCCGGCCGCGAACTTTGGCTACTTGATCGGCTTCGTCGTCGCGGGAGCCGCCCTCGGATGGGTCGCTTCGCTCGGTGCGGACCGCAATGTTCCTAAGGCGTTCGTGGCCATGGCGGTAGGAGACGCGATCATATTCTTGATCGGCGTCACCTGGTTGAAGTTCGATCTGCACGTCTCGGTGACCGAGGCCATTTCGCTCGGCCTCACTCCCTTCGTGTGGGGAGAGTTAATCAAGGCCGGCGTCGCAGGCATCGCGTTGCCGTCGTCGTGGCGCCTCGTGGATCGCGCGACGAAGCTCTAGCGGCCCGGCACGCTCGCGCCGAGGTGCACAGCCTCGTGGCCGTGGGCGAAGTACTTGTGCTTCGACAGCGTGGTGCGGTCGAGCGCCACGTATCGCTGGGCGACCTCGCACGCGCGCGACACGACGTCAGTTTCGCTCGCCGTCTCTTCGACGATGCCCGCTCCCAACGCCTCGGGACCGGGGTATCGGTGCGCGGTCAACGACACGTTCGTGGCCGTCGCGAAGGGCAGGCGGTGGTGCAAGATCGACCACAGACCCTCATCGAGGGGCAGCCCGATCTCCATCTCATTCATGCACCAAAACCCTCGGTCCTCTCGCATGACGCGATAGTCGAACCCGAGTGAGATAGCGGCCCCTCCCGCGAAAGCGTGACCATTGATGGCCGCCACCGTGTACGCGGGCAGCAGCATGATCCGACCCACCAGTTTCTTGAGTCGGATGAACGTGTCAGCGAACTCCTCAATGTTTCCACTGAAGCGCTCCAGATCCAATCCGTTCGAGAAGAACTTGCCCGCCCCGGTCATCACCACCGCGAGGGGTCCGCTTCTACCCTCTAGTTCGTCGAAGATCTCATTGAGGCGCGCCAGAGAGTCCAGGTTGACCCGGTTTTCCCCATCGTCCCAGGTGATGAGGGCGACGCTCGACTCGTCGCGCAGGGAAATATCCACCTGGCGACTATACGATCCCCTCGGGACCGGCGGTAAGTTGAAGCCATGAGCGACGAACTAGATCCCAGCGAGCCCGACGTCTCAGAAGAGCACCCGCTCTCCGATAATTGGGTATGGGTAGGTGCGCACCGCCCCCCGAGCCCCCGCGCGCTGCACGATCAGATGACCACCAACTGGTCCGTGGCTGAAGTTCCTGGAGACGTACACCCCGCCGCCGCGTACTCCGCGGCCCGCCGCCTGCGTCTGGCCCAACACTTCACCGACAAGACCCTGGTAATACCGACCGGCAACTTTAAAGTGCGCGCGAACGACACCGACTACCGCTTCCGAGCGGGGACGGACTTCTTTTACCTCACTGGCTGCGACGAACCCGACGCGGTGCTCGTGATCTCCCCCGGTGAGACGCCCCACTCGCTTCTCTACGTCCCGCACCGCCGAGACTTCTCCACGCACGAGTACTACACCGACGCGCGCTACGGCGAACTGTGGGTGGGACCACGACGAGGAGTCCTCGAGGCCGCGGTCTTCTACGACATCGATACAGCACCACTCGAGCAATTGGAAAAGGACTTGGTCGCCCTGGGCGGTGCGGACATCCTCACCCTGCGCGGCTTTGACGCGAGTGTGGACGCGCTCAATGAGGAGTCGCCGCTCGACGGCGAACTGGCCAGCACGCTCAGTGAACTGCGCCTCGTAAAAGACGAGTTCGAAGTGGCCCAACTCCAGGCGGCGGTGGACGCCACGGTGCTGGGATTCCGTGACGTCGTGCGCTCGCTGGCGAGCGCGGTCCAACGCGGCGAACGCGTCATCGAGGGCGTGTTCAATTTGCGCGCGCGCGTGGAGGGAAACGACACTGGCTATGACACCATCGCGGCTTCCGGCGCCCACGCCACGACCCTGCACTGGGTGCGCAATACCGGCGAGGTGCACCGCGGAGATCTTCTTCTGCTCGACGCCGGCGTCGAAGGACATCAGCTCTATACCGCGGACGTCACTCGCACGATGCCAGTGGACGGCACGTACACGCCGGCCCAACGACGGATCTACGACCTCGTCTACCAGGCGCAGAGTGTCGCCATCGCCGTCGTGAAGCCGGGGGTGGCGTTCATGGCGCCCCACGAGGCCGCCATGAAAGTTCTCGCCCAAGGACTTTATGAGTTGGGAATCTTAAAAGACGATCCCGAATACGCACTGCGCAAAGACCGCCAGCTACATCGTCGCTACACCCTGCACGGCACGAGTCACATGCTGGGCATCGACGTGCACGACTGTGCGAACGCACGAAACGAGCACTACCTCGGAGATCTGCACGAGGGATACGTCCTGACCGTCGAGCCAGGCCTCTACTTTCAAGAGAACGACTTGACGGTGCCCGAGGAGTATCGCGGCATTGGCGTGCGCATCGAAGACGACATCCTGGTGACCGCCGAGGGCGCTCGGAACCTCTCTGCGGCGCTGCCGCGGTCCTCGGACGAAGTCGAAACGTGGATGGCCGAAGTGTGGCAGGACGAGGCGACCAACCTCGGGCTCTAATCCTTTGGGAGTACGAGCGACACCAGACTAAGTCCGAGAGCGTACGGGTCTCGTCGGGGTTCTCCCCGATACCTCGTCGTGATGACCCACTTCTAGGCTGAACGCGATTACGCAGTCGCCAATCCAAGGGAGTCAGGTTGACGCAGGTTCTTGAAGACGTGGGTGCCACACCCGACGACAGTGTCGCGGTGGAGACTCGCGGCCTGATCAAGCAGTTCGGCGGAAAGAACGCCGTAGACGGCGTGGACCTGCGGGTGCCGCGCGGCAGCGCCTTTGGCTACCTCGGGCCCAACGGCGCCGGTAAGACGACGCTGATTCGAGTGCTCTTAGGACTCACCCACGCCGACGCGGGCACCATGTCGCTGCTCGGCTACGCCGTTCCCCAACACCGCGACAAGGCTCTGGTGCGCGTGGGGGCGATCGTGGACGAGCCGCGGTTTCATCCTCATTTGTCGGGTCGCGACAACCTGGCGATCATGGCCGCTGCGCGCGAACCCGCCGCGGCCGGGCGCGTGGAGTCCTCGCTCGAGCGGGTCGGGCTCAGCCATCGAGCCCAGGACAAGGTGGCCAAGTACTCCATGGGCATGCGCCAGCGCCTCGGAGTCGCCTGTTGCCTCCTGGGCGACCCCGAACTGCTCATCCTCGATGAGCCGATGAACGGACTCGACCCGGCGGGCATGCAAGAGATGCGCGAACTCATTCGCTCATTCGTCGCCGAGGGGCGCACCGTCATGCTGTCCTCGCATCTGCTCGACGAGATTGAGCGCACGTGCGACGCCGTGGCCATCGTGGACCACGGCAAGGTCATCCGACAGGGCGCGATCAGCGAGTTGCTCTCGGGCACGGCCTTTGAACTCAACATCGAGTGCTCCTCGCCCGAGGAGGCGCGCAGCGTGCTGGCTCCTCTCAATCTCGCCGGGGGCTCGTTAGAGATCTCCGAGGGCGCCATCAAGTTGGGTCTGGCGCCCGACACCAAGCGCGACGTGATCGCCGACATCAACCGCCGCCTCGTCGAAGGCGGCATCGCCGTCTACCGGCTCGAAGCGAATCAGGCCTCGCTCGAATCGTGGTTCCTGGAAGTAACGAGTCGCCTAGGAGAGTCCGAATGACCGCGCCCACCGCCCTCGTCCGCACCGGTAGCGATCGAGACCTCGCCGCCGACCACCGCGGCTCGCCCCTGCCCAACGGAGCCATGATCAGAACGCGAATGATGGAGCTGCGCAAGCGCCGTGGGCTCATGTGGGCCCTCATCATTGTCTTCGTCGGCATTCCCACGATCTTCTTGACGGTGCGGCTCATTATGCACGGCGTCGATCCCAAGGCGTATCAGCCCGCCGGCGGCTACGACATCTTCAATAACCTCATCAGCGCGGTTCTCTTCATCCTCGGCTTCATCGTGGCCGCCACGCTGGGCAGCTACGCCGGGTCCGTCGACCTGAACGAGGGCGTCTTTCGCCACCTGGTCGTCACCGGCCGGTCCCGAGTCGCGCTCTACCTGGCCCGCATCCCGGCGGGTCTGGCGATCCTCGTACCCATCGTGGCCGCGGGCTTCACCATCGTGTGCGCGGTGTGCTGCTTTGCGGCTCCGCCGAAACTGAACTTCGACGGTCTCAGCGTGCCGAGCGGGCTGACGCGCACCGCCTTCGTACAGTACGCGGGCGCTCACCCCGGCGACGTGGTGTGCCAACTGCCCTCGCGCGATATTCCCATCAACGTGCCCTGCGGTCCTAACGGCATCGTTACCAACCCCAAGCGGCTCCCGCCCGGGCTCAAGCTGCCCTCGCACACCCAACTCGTCTCGGCCGCGGAGAAGATCGCCGCCCAGAACTACCGGGCCTACTCCGACGCCTTCCGGGTTCCCTCGACTTCGCTCATGATCAAGACTGGGCTCTGGGTGGAACTCGAAGCGGTCATCGGATTCATCGTCGGCTTGGGGCTCGCCTCACTCATGGGACAGCGAACCGTGCCGGTCATGATCATGATCGTGTTCTCGTTGTTTCTCACGCCGCTGCTCGTCCATACCGTGCTCAAACACTTCATCAACGTCCAGCGGCTCATCGTGGGCGCGGCCATGGCCCGCATCGAGCCGAGATCGCTCTCGCCGGTCTACGGTTCCAACGGACCCTTCGATCACACCAGTATTCCCATGTCGATCACGGCCTCGGTCGCGGTCATCGTGGGCTGGGTGATCGTCTGGACCGCACTGGGCGCGTGGAAAATGACCACCCGCGACGTGTAAGGCGCCGCTAGGGAATCCGAACGGGGATGGAGCGCGGCCCGCGCACCTGGCCCGGAGCCCACGTGACCCCCGAGGGGTCGGAGAGTTCAAAACGCGGGTACCGCGCGATGAACTCCTCGATGGCGATGCGCAGTTCCATGCGCGCCAGATTCGAGCCCGCGCAGCGATGGATACCCAGACCGAAGGCCGCGTGGCGATTGACCGAGCGATCAATGATGAACTGATCCGCGTCTTCAAAGACTTCGGGGTCGCGGTTAGCGGCCGGGAAGCCGAGCAGGACCCAGTCGTCCTTTTTCATGGGCGTGCCAAAGAAGTCGACGTCCTCGGTGACGATACGCGCCATGGTCACCGGTGCGTAGTAGCGCAAGAACTCCTCGACGGCCGTGGGCAAGAGATCGGGCTCGTTGACCAGTCGCTCTAGGTCCTGGGGGTGGTGGGCCAGATGCCAGAGCGCCGAGCCGATCGCCGACCACGTCGTGTCGATGCCGGCTACCAAGGTGAGCACCATGGTGCCGCGCACGTGCTCGGGCGCCAGTTTCTCGCCGTCGATCTCCACGTTCAGCAGGTAACTCGTAAAGTCGTCGCGCGGATTGCGCTCGTGATCCTCAATCTGGGCGTCGAAGTACTCCGCGATGGGCACGAAGAGCGGGACGCGCGCTTCCAGGGGCATGTCGACGAGGTCCAAGACGACGTGGACGAAGTCGCGGAAGAGGTCTTCGTCCTCTTCGGGGAAGCCGAGCATGGTGGCGATAACCCCGGGCGAGATGAATTGGGCGTACTCCAGGCCCGCGTCAAACGTCGAGCGGCCGGCGAGTGCGTCTAAGTGCTTTCGACACAGCGCACGCACCTGAGGCTCCTTGGCGTTCACCGGCCCGGGCGCGAAGGCCGGCAGGATCACCCGGCGCGCGATCTGGTGAAAGGGCGGATCTGAGGTGATGGGAGGCGCCCCACCCACCGGGGCGACGGCGTTGGGGGGAAACTTGTTGTTGGTCACCACGACCACCCGGGAAGAAAAGTGCTCGGTGTCGTTGGCGATGCTCGCGACCATTTCGTGCTTGGTCGGGAACCAGCCGCCGTCGTAGCGCTCGGTGTGGGCGACCGGGCATCGACTGCGCAGATCCTCCCAGATCGGGTAGGGATCGTTTGCCCACTGGGGGTCGGTGTGGTCCCAGTCGGTGGCGAAGTCCTCTACTACCCGCTTCGCCTCGAAGTCGGTGGTCACTCGAGGATCCGAATGGGTAGTTGACGCGGGCCGCGAATCTGGCCCGGCGCCCAGGTGACCGCCTTGGGGTCGGCTAATTGGAACTGGGGGTAGTAGGCGATGAACTCCTCGATGGCGATGCGCAGCTCCAGGCGCGCCAGGTTCGAGCCGATGCAGCGGTGAATGCCCAGACCGAAGGCCACGTGGCGATTTTCGGCGCGGTCGATGATGAACTGGTCCGCGTCCTTAAAGGCGACCGGATCGCGATTGGCGGCGGGAAAACCCAGCAGGATCCAGTCGTACTCCTTCATGGGGCATCCCAAATACTCCATGTCCTCTTTCACCAGGCGCGCCATGGTCACGGGTGCGTAAAAGCGCAGGAACTCCTCGACCGCCACCGGTACGAGTTCGGGCTCTTTGATCAGACGCTCCAGGTCCTCGGGATGCTGAGCCAGGTGCCACAGCGAGGAGCCGATCGCCCCCCAGGTGGTGTCGATGCCGGCCACCAAGATGAGCACCATCGTGCCAAAGACGTGCTCGGGCGCCAACTTCTGGCCGTCGATCTCGACGTTCAAGAGATACGAGGTGAGATCGTCGCGCGGGTGGGCTTGGTGCTCTTCCATCTGGGCGACGAAGTAGGCCTCGATAGGCGCGAACTCCTCGATGCGCTGCTCTTCGGAGTTGTCGACCGTCTCGGTGATCATGTGGACGATGTCGATGAACTTCTCGGCGTCCTCCTCGGGAAAGCCCAGCATCTCGCGAATGACGTTGGGTGGGATCAGACGCGCGTAGTCCCAGGACGCGTTGACCTCTTCGTCGTCGCCGAAACGTTCGAGCAGGTCGCGGCACAGCTGGCGGATCTGGGGCTCGAGAGGATTGATGGCGCCCGGAGCGAACGCCGGAAGCAGTAACTTGCGCGCGATCTGGTGAAAAGGCGGGTCCGAGGTGATGGGAGGAGCGACGCCGATGGGGGCGGGCAGCGCCTCTTCGCCGGGACGGCCCTCTTCCATGATCACCGCTCGGCTCGTGAAGTTCTCGGTGTCCTTGGCGATCGCACTCACCCCGGCGTGGGTGGCCGGAAACCACGCGCCGCCGTAGCGATCGGTGTGCGCCACGGGACAGCGCTCTCGCAGGTCGTCCCATATCGGATACGGATCACTCACCCAGGCGGCGTCGGTGTGATCGAAGTCGGTGGCGAAGTCGAGTACCGGCGGCTTGTCGCTCATTCGTCGCCTTCGATGAAGATCGCGTGTTCGGGACAGTTGGCCTGAGCGAGGCGCGCCAGCTCGAGCGTGCTGTGATCAAGTTCGCCGTCCCCGAGTACGACGCCGTTGCCCAGTTCGTCGAATCCGAACAGACTCGGCGCCATTGAGAAGCAGCGCCCCTGCCCCTGGCAGAGCTCCCCGTCGATCACCACTCTCACAGTTCCCCCTCGGTGCGGCCCAGCGCCGACATTACTACCTGGTATTTAATAACCGAATTACAGGAATTGTGACTCCGCGTCCTCGATTTCCTCGCGGCTGATACCAAGAAAGTAGAGAACCGCGTCGAGGTAGGGGACGCTCAGCGCGGTGTCGGCGTGGGCCTGGACGACGGCCTTGGCGTTAAAGGCGATGCCCAGTCCGGCGAGCGAGATCATGTCGATGTCGTTCGCCCCATCCCCCACCGCGACCGTCTGCTCGAGGGGCACGCCCACTTCGCGCGCGAAGCGCTCGAGCGCGTGGGCTTTGCCTGCGCGGTCCACGATCTCACCCAGCACGCGCCCGGTGAGATGACCGTCTTGGATCTCGAGTCGGTTGGCCGCGACCAGTCGCACGTCGAGATCGCGCAACAGCGGCTCGAGCACTTCGAGGAAGCCACCCGACACGACCGCGGGAACGTATCCCAGTCGCCCGAGGGTGCGCAACAACGTGCGTGCGCCCGGCGCGAGTCGCAGTGAGGCGCGAACCTCGTCGAGCACCGTGGCGGGAAGACCCGCGAGCAACGCCACGCGGCGACGCAAGGCTTCGGCGAAATCAATCTCGCCGCTCATGGCCGCGCTAGTGATCGCCGACACCTGCTCGGCCCGTCCCGAGGCGACGCCGAGCAGGTCAATGACTTCATCTTGGAGGAGCGTAGAGTCAGCGTCCATCACCACGAGGTGCTTGGCGCGCCGGTGCAGGCCCGCACGCTGGACGGCGAGGTCAATGCCGGTCGTCTCGGCCACGAGCGTGAGTTTCTCGCGCAGCATCGCGTGATCGGGTCCCATCACGATGAGCTCGTAACACTCGACGGGGTAGTTGGCCAAGTGCACGATGCGCTCGCAGGTCGCGTCACTGTCGGCGAAGGCGTGAAACACCGCTTCGAGTTGCCCAGCGGAGATGACGGGCGCCAAGAGAGTCACCAGGAGACGGCGCCCGCGCGACTCGTCACTGGGGGTTACGTCTTCGACCGAGACCCGAAAGCCGGCGGCGGAGATGGGGTGCGCGGCGAGGGCCGCGACGAGATCGTCGCGCGTGGAGGGCGCATCGCTGGACACCTCCGCGCAAAGC
Organism: Acidimicrobiales bacterium; assembly: GCA_036489715.1. Taxonomy (GTDB): domain Bacteria; phylum Actinomycetota; class Acidimicrobiia; order Acidimicrobiales; family RAAP-2; genus RAAP-2. Next base: position 143,650 of record DASXFG010000062.1, read on the forward strand.
ACCAGGGTGCCGCGAATCGTGATCTGGGCCACGTCCATCAGGCGTAGGTCGTCTCCTTCGAGGGCGTGAATGGCCGCGAAGAGTTCCGCGCCCACCCCCGGTCGATCCGGACCGCTGACGGTGACGAGATAGGTCGAGCGCATGGGTCAAGCGTAAAGGGTCGCCGCGGCGCCTTAGCTCGAGACGTCTCGCTCGCGCAGCGCGCGTACTTCGGCGACGTGGGGATCGCTGCGCGCGTCGAATCGCCAGAGCGAGGGCAAGGCGGCCGCGACCACGCCGACCGAGCCGGTACAGGCGAGACCACCGAAGGTGAGAGAGAAGCGCAGCGACGTCCACGCCGCCATCACACCCGCACGAAACTGACCAGCCGTGGGGCCAAAAGAGTACGAGATCATCTCGATGCCGGCCATGCGCCCTCGCACTTCGGGCGGAACCGACTCGTTCCACATGGTGTTGCGAAAGATGCCGCTGATCGAGTCCGCGCCGCCCGCCAGCACCAGTCCCGCCAGCACGAGCCACAGGCTCGACGAGTAGCCAAAGAGCGCGATACCCAGTCCCCACAGCGCCGCCGCGGCGACGATGGCGCGACCGTAGCGGTGCACGCGATGCGTCCAATGTGAGCTCAGTGTGGCCACCAGAGCGCCCACCGGCAGCCCGCAGTACAGGACGGACAGTGCGTACGACTCGTGGAAGCGCGCCGCCACGAAGGGCAACATCACCACGGGAAAGGCGAGGGTCATCGCGAGCAGGTCGATGATGTAGGTGCCCACGATGTCGGGTCGACTGCGGGCGTAGCGCACGCCCTCGCGCATCGAAGCCATCACGCTTTCCTCCGCTCTCTCTCGCGACGCGCTCTCGTGCAGCCCCCACAGCAGGCTGATCGAAACCGCGAAGGTCACCACGTTGGCGAAGTAAACCGAGCCGGGACCGAAGGCCACTGCGGCGAGCCCGCCCAGCGCCGGGCCGATGATCGAGGCCGTGGTGCTACTCACGTTGGAGAGAATTGACGCGGAGCGCTGGAGGTCGGCGGGAACGAGGAGTTGGTTCATCGCCGAGATACTCGGGTTCTGCAGACCCGATGCGGCGGCCACGATGCCCGCGTCGACGTAGAGGATCGCGGTGATTGGATGGGCCAAGAGCGCATTGACCAACAGCAACGCCGTTGAGGCGAATAGCACCACTTCCATCGAGACGATCAGCGAGCGGCGACTCACCCGATCGGCGAGCACCCCGCCGTAGAGCCCGAAGATCACCAACGGCGCGAGTTCCACCAGGCCGATCGACCCCACGGCGAGGGTCGAGTGCGTGATCTGGCGCAGTTGGAACGGCACCGCCACGTAGGTGGCCTGAGATCCCAGCATCGCAATGAATCCGGCCAGGTAGAGCCGGCGATACTGCGACGAACGCCGCAGGGGCTCGATGTCAAGCCCAAAGACGCGTCTATTCAAGAGGACCCGACACCCATCCCCGACCCTCTTGGTGGTGGCGCAGTACCTTGGCCGGCACGCCGCCCAAGACCACGTGATCGGGGAAGCTGCCGCGCACGACGGCTCCGGCGGCCACGACGGTATTGCGACCGAGCGTCGTGCCGGGCAGGATGACCACGTTGGCGCCCAACCAACTGCCTGAACCGATCCGCACCGCGGCCTCACTGGGCGACTGCCAGCCCACGGGCTCGTCGAGTGACTCGTAACCGTGATTCTGGTCGGTGATGTACACGTAGGGCCCCGTTTGAATCTCGTCGCCCAACTCAATCGACCAGTGACCCACGATGTGCGATCCCCGTCCGATCACGCAGCGCCGTCCGATGCTGACCGTGGGTGTGGCCAACATCACTTGATCGGCGTTGATCCCCGCGCTCAGACACACGTTGGGCCCGATCAGCGTCTCGTCTCCGATCGAGAGGTAGCGCTCGTTGTAGATCACGCCCTGGGGCGCCATGAGGGCGGCGCGCTGGCCGAAGTAGTGGAACGACCTGGCGTACGCGTCGTCGGGGCCGACGGTGGCGATCTCGTTGGCGAAACGTCGCCACCGGCGAATCTGTGCGCCCAGATAGCGTCGAGACCGCAGGCGCCAACTCATGAGAGTCACGCTACCGGTCAGGTCTTTTGACCATCGTAAATTGGATAGATCATGGTGGACGTCGCAATCGTTGGTTCTGGCTTCGGGGGCCTCGGGGCCGCTATTCGACTGCGCCAACGCGGGGTGCGCGACATCGCCATCTTCGAACGAGCGTCTTCTCTCGGTGGCACCTGGCGCGACAATATCTATCCCGGATGCCGCTGCGACGTGGCGAGCGACCTGTACTCCTTCTCCTTTGCCCCCAACCCCACCTGGACCAACACCTACAGCTACCAGCCCGAAATTCGCCAGTACCTCGAAGACGTGGCCGACGGCTACGACGTGCGCGATCTGATCCAGTTCAATCACGACGTCGCTGACGTGACCTTCGACGCCGAACTCAGCCAATGGCGCCTCACTACCAATCACGGCGAGTTCCGAGCACGCTGCGTCATCGTGGCCACGGGATCGCTCGCCGAGTTGAAACTCCCCGACCTCAGCGGCCTCATCGACTTCAACGGGCCCATCATGCATACCGCGCGCTGGGATGAAAACGTCGATCTCGCGAACAAGCGCGTGGGGATCATTGGCACGGGTGCGAGCGCAGTACAGGTAATTCCCGAGATCGCACCCATCGTCGAGTCCCTGTGCGTCTTTCAACGAACGCCGTCGTGGGTGTTGCCGCACCGAGGTCATCCCGTCATGGACCGCACCCAGCGACTCTTTGCCAACGTTCCCCTCGCTCAGCGAGCGGTGCGCACGTACCGCTACTGGCGCAACGAGTTGACGGCGCTGGGATTCGTACGGGACCCGAGAAGAATGTCTTTGGCCGAGGGCTTTTCTCGTGACCTCCTGGAACGTCAAGTCGCCGACCCCCAGGTGCGCGAGCAGCTGAGCCCCCGTTATCGCCTGGGGTGCAAGCGCGTGTTGATCTCGAACGCGTACTACCCCGCCTTCGAGCGCGACAACGTGGAGTTGGTCACCACACCGATCCAGTGTGTCGAGGGCTCGGGAGTCCGAACAGCCGACGGCGTTCTGCACTCACTGGACGTCCTCATCTCCGCGACGGGCTTTTACGTCACCGACAATCCCATGGCCCAAAAGGTGCACGGAATGCACGGCGGATCCCTCGCCGACGCGTTCCACGGCGGACTGCCTCACTACAAGGGGACCTCATTTCCAGGATTCCCGAATCTCTACATGCTCGGGGGCCCCAATACCGGACTCGGGCACTCCTCTGTCCTCTTCATGATGGAGTCCCAACTGAACTACGCGACTCGAGCGATCGCCAACGCCCTCGGGAACAATGTTCTCGTTGAGCCCAAGACGCACGTGGCGCGTCGCTGGACGCGCGACATTCAAGCAAAGTTCCCCTCAACGGTGTGGGGTAGCGGGTGCTCCAGTTGGTATCAGAACGCCCAGGGCCGCAACACGGTCATCTGGCCCAACTTCACCTTCACGTTCCGTCGCGCGACACGTCGCTTCGCGAAACGCGACCACTTAGTCTCGAGCGTCTCTTCGACTAGTCGAGACTGAGGGGCGCGTCGACGTCGATGACGTCGCCGGTTCCCACGACGTCGGGAATCAGCGACTGAGCCAGGTGCGTGCGCACCCGCTCGTCGATCTCGGCCATCGTCTGGGGGTTCTCGCGTAGGAACGTCTTGACGTTCTCACGCCCCTGGCCCATCTGCTCGCCCTCGTAGGTGAACCACGCGCCAGCCTTCTTCACGAACCCCAACTCCACCGCCACGTCGAGGATCGAGCCTTCCCGACTGATTCCCTGGCCGTACATGATGTCAAACTCGGCCTGGCGAAAGGGCGCCGCGCACTTGTTCTTCACGACCTTCACGCGCGTACGATTACCCACGACTTCGGTGCCGTCCTTGATCGACTCGATGCGGCGAATGTCGAGGCGCACCGAGGAGTAAAACTTGAGCGCGCGGCCCCCGGGCGTCACCTCCGGTGAGTTGTGCACCACCACACCGTCAACGAGATAGTTGTGGCTGTCCTCAACTTCAATGTCGAACCTGACCATTGAACGGGTCTTTGGCTTCACGCGAATGTCAACGATGGGCATCGCCACGAGCTCATATCGCGTCGGTTCAAATTCAGGCTGAACATTGAACTGACCTCGGAATCTCGGCAGGAGCTTGTAGTCCATGCTTGGGTGAACATAAGGAGCTATGAGGGCGTGCAACTTCGCCGTTTCTGCGTTAGTGAAGGTCAAGACAGCCTTCCTTGTCCTTCCGCTCTCACGAAGTGTCGCACGGATGCCCCACGTGTCGGCAAGATATGAGACGAGCCGAAGCCGAGAGTTTGGCTCCATCGCCTCTACACAGATCTCAGCTCGACCCGTGAGATCTTTCGTACGCTCCTGGGCTCCCTTGGATCGAATCGAGAAGCTCGCATCGTCCATGTACCAGAGCGCAAGAGAAAGAGCAGAGAGCGATTTGAGATAGTCGTCGCCTAACACCTTCTTTCCGTCGACGTAAACACTGTGTCGTAAATCTGCTAGTTCGGGGAGCGGCTGAAAATCATACGTAACGACTCCGTCGCTACGCACAAACCTGCTGGACTCAACATTTGAGAAGAGGGTCGCCTTCCAGTCCGCATATTCGGCTTGCGCCGCGCAGTGGGAGTACCGAAATCGAGCACCGTGCCCACTTTTCGTCGGCGAAACCGCTCCGTCGCCCATCAGCGTGCCGCGCAAAGCCGCCCATTGATAGTCCGATAGGTAGTGCGGGAGGGCTTCCAACACTCGGTCGCCTACTTTCAGCGCGCCGGCTTCGACCCATCCACTTGGAGTTCGAATCAGGTGGTTGGGCGTGCACCCCATTTGCGCGCGGCCATTCTTCATCGGCTTTGCGACGGTGATCTGTAGGAACTCTTCCGTCGTGCCGTTATTGAACCAGTTCACAACGCGCTTGGGAACGACTGAGCCGGTCTTTGGATCGAAGGAAAGTACCTCAACGGGGAGTTTCTGGTTGACGATTTTGCCGATCTTCTCGGTTGTGCCATCTGCCAGCACCACTCGAGAGTTGTACTGAAAACATCCGTAGATGACTCCGATTTTTTCGCGCAACTGGTTGATGAAAATGGCCACCGTGTTGGACTTGGACAGGCCGCCGGTTAACTTGCGTAGCGCCTGGCTCATGAGACGCGCCTGGAGGCCGACGTGAGTGTCTCCCATGTCACCTTCGATCTCGGCGCGCGGGGTGAGAGCGGCGACCGAGTCGATGACGACGACGTCTAGTGCGCCCGATCGGATCAGCATGTCGACGATCTCGAGAGCCTGTTCACCGGTGTCGGGCTGGCTGATGAGTAGGTCGTCCACGTTTACGCCAATGGCGCGCGCGTAGACCGGGTCCATTGCGTGCTCGGCGTCAATGTAGGCGCACACCCCGCCGTTGCGCTGGGCCTCGGCCACCACGTGCATCGCGAGAGTCGACTTACCCGAGGACTCGGGACCATAAAGCTCGACGATGCGCCCGCGCGGCACGCCGCCAATGCCCAGGGCCATATCGAGGGCCAGGGCGCCGGTGGGGATCGACTCAATGGCGAAGTTCATGTTCTCGCCCATGCGCATGATCGAACCCTTGCCGAACTGCTTTTCGATCTGGCCGAGCGCCGCGTCCAGTGCCTTTGCACGATCGTCGGTTGCCATGACTGTCTCCTTCTTCACGCTCACTCCTGCGACGCTAGGTATTCGCTGTCACATCGGTCGGTCGTCGTTGGAGCCCACGGTACTACGAACAAGTGTTCGCTATTGGTATTTGCCCGCCGAAATTTAGTCCGCAAGCGCCTGATAGACGAGGGTCTGGAGCCGACGCCGGATGGGATAGGTGCCGCTCGGCAACAACTGGGTATAGAAACTCGCCGTCAAATCCTCGGCCGGGTCGATCCAGAACGTCGTCGAGGCGGCCCCGCCCCAGGAGTACGAGCCCTCGCTCACCAGAGACTTATTTCTCCTGCGGTCGTTCATCACCGACATGCCAAAACCGAACCCGAGGCCCCGGTACTCGATCTCGGAGTACGAGTCGACCGCGACCTCTTCTAGGTCCACGTCGCCGGGAAGGTGATTGGAAGTCATGAGATCGACCGTACGGCTCGACAGAAGGCGCACCCCGTCAAGCTCGCCCCCGCCCAGCATCATCGCGCAAAAGCGGTCGTAGTCGGCGGCCGTCGAATGCAGCCCGCCTCCGCCGCCGAGAATGGGAGGACGTCGCAGCGAGTAGCTCGCCCAGTCTTCTTGCGGCGTCGACCCCTGGGCGGAGGGGAAGTACAACATCGCCAGACGCTCGGCGCGCTCAGAGTCCACCCACCATCCCGTGTCGGGCATGCCCAGGGGATCAAAGATTCTCTCTTGTAAGAACAGGTCAAGGGACTGTCCGCTCCAGATCTCGATAAGACGACCGAGCACGTCAAAGGCCACCGAGTAGTTCCACTTCGAGCCGGGCTGAAACACGAGGGGGCTCGAGCACCAGTCGTGCACCGCCTCTTCCAGGTTCGCCCCGGGCTTGAAGAGAAAGTCGTACCCCTTGTTGCGGTAGATCTGGTCGACCGGGTGGTTGTACTGAAAGCCGTAGGTGAGCCCGCTCATGTGGGTGAGCAGGTGGTGTACCCGCACCGCGTCGGTCGCCCCCACCGTCTCGGGATGGTCGGGGGTGCCCCCCGACCAGACGCGGGGCTCTCGCAGCTCCTCAATCCAGCGACCGACCTCGCTGTTGAGGTCGAAGAGACCCTCCTCGTAGAGCATCATCGTGGCGACCGCGATGACGGGCTTGGTCATCGAATAGATGCGCCAGATCGTGTCGTCGCGGACGCTCAGTGCCCGCTCGCGGTCCCGGTGGCCCCCGGTGGCGCTGTAGATGAGCTGGGTGCCCCGCCGCAGGGTGACCTGCCACCCGGCGAGTCGCCGATCGTTGACGTAGCGATCGAAGTAGGACCCGATGCGCGCGAGGCGATCAGGCGAAAAACCCCACTCGCGCGGGTCAACGTCAACGCTCAGCACGGACATTCCCACCTCCTCGAACGAGGTTAGAGGAGCAGGGAGGCTCGCTCGTGCCTAGAGCACGCGGCGAAGGACGTCGAGCGCGCTGATCGCGGCGTAGGAACGCACCCGCGGTCGATCCCCGGGCAGATGCAGGGCGCTGTGGGTTACGTGCTCGCCCAAAGAGAGGCCCACGAACACGGTGCCCGCGGGCTGACCGTCTTGTTCCTCGGGTCCCGCCACGCCGGTCACGCTGAGTCCCACGTCACTGTGCAGCAAAGCGCGCACGCCCTCGGCCATCGCTTCGGCCGCGGCGCCGCTCACCACGGGACCCTCGGGCACGCCGAGCACGTCGAACTTGACCTGGGAGGCGTAGCTCACCACGCCGCCGCGAAACCACGTCGAGGCCCCGACGACATTCACCAAGCGACTCGCGATCAGCCCGCCGGTGAGCGACTCGGCCACCGCGAGGGTCAATGAGCGCGCGGCGAGGTGCGCGGCAATCACCTCTTCCATCGTCTCGTCGTCCAGCGAAAAGATGATGTCGCCGAGCGTGCCTTCGATGAGATCGCGCACGACGCCCTCTTCGTAGGCGAGTAGCGCGGTCGCCTCCTCGTCGTCCTCGCCCTTGGCGGTCAGGCGGACCTTGATGCCCTCGATGCCCGAGGCGAGGAAGGCAATGGTGACCCGTCCGTCTTTCGCGAGGGCGTCAAAGCGCGTCGCCACCGACTCGGCCAGCGCGGATTCGCTCGCCCCCCAGGTGCGAATCACCTTGCTCTTGATCACGCCGCTCTCGCCCGCCGCGCGCTGGCGCTCGAGCAGGTCGGGCAGGATGGCGCGCGCGAACATGTCGGTCATCTCGTAGGGCACGCCCGGCACGGCGTAGATCACCTTGTTCCCCAGCGGGCAGATGAGCCCGGGGGCGGTTCCCCGAGTTTGGGCGATGATCGCGGCCCCGCGGGGCACGTCGGCCTGGAGCCGGTTGTTCTCGGGCATCTCGCGACCGCGCGAGGAAAAGGCGCGCTCGATAACCTCGACGATCTCTTCGTGGCGCTCGAGGGGGACGTTCATCACCTCGGCCAGCGCCGCGCGGGTGATGTCGTCCTGGGTGGGGCCGAGGCCCCCACAGACGATGAGCGCGTCGCTGCGCGCGAGGGCGGTGCGAAAGGCGAGCACGATTCGCTCGTGATTGTCGCCCACGTGCTGATGGAAGTGCGAGGCGATCCCGTTGGCGGCTAACTGCTCGCCGAGCCACTGGGAGTTGGTGTCGGGAATCTGGCCGAGTAGCAGTTCGGTGCCGACCGCGACGATCTCAACGCGCACCGGCCACCACGCTCCTGCCCGACTCGAAGTACTGCCAGCCGGTGTAAACGGTCAGGGCCACCGCGATCCAAATGGTGACGAAGGCAAAGACCAAGTGATGACCGGTCAGGGGCAGCACGCAAAAGCCGATCCCCCAGTCCTGGGCGAAGGTCTTCCACTTCGCCAGGCGGCTGGCCGGAATGGAGATGCCGTGGCGCGCCGCGCGCGAGCGATAGAAACTCATCCACACTTCGCGCACGGTAATGATGATGGCGGGCACGATGAAGAAGTGGATCCCGTGAGGTCGCGAGATGATGATTGCGTAGAGCCCGCCCAGCACGATCACCTTGTCGGCGAGCGGATCGAGAAACGCTCCCGAGGTCGTGGTGCCGTGCCGGCGCGCCACGATGCCGTCGAAGTAGTCCGACGCGGCGACTGACAGCCCCACGACGGTCGTCCACCACGAGATGCGATCGAAGACGATCAGGTAGATGAAGTAGGGCGAGATGCACAGGCGAAAGGCCGTCATCAGGTTGGCCGGGGTGAGCAGCGCGGTCGGCCCGTAGGTGCGCTCGCTCACCTCACCACCGCCTCGAGGTCAATGCCGCGGCTGGCGGTGATCTCCCCCTTGAGCATGGATCCCACGATATGGGAGCGCTCCACGTGAATGACGCCATCGATCTCGGGGCACTCGCGCACGCTGCGCGCGATCCCGGGAGCGTCGATGAGCAACTCGGTCGTGGTGCCCACGAGGGCGTCGCGCTTGGCTGCGGTGATGGTGTCTTGCAGCTCCGAGACCTCGCGCAGGCGCTCCAGGGCGAGTTCGTGGGGAACCTGGTCGGCGAGGTCGTTCGCGTAGGTGCCCTCTTCCCCGGAGAAGGTGAAGAAGCCGGCCCAGTCCAGTTGGGCGGCGCGCAGGAACTCGAGCAGCGCCGCCTGATCGTCCTCGCTCTCCCCGGGGTAGCCGAGAATAAAGGACGAGCGAAACGTCGCCGCGGGTTCCGCCGAACGAATGGCCGCGATGCGCTCTAAGAACCGCGCGCCGTCTCCCCAGCGGCGCATCTTGCGCAGCAGCGGGCGCGAGGCGTGCTGGAGCGAGAGGTCGAAGTAGGGCACCCCGGTCGCGAGGATCGTCTCGATAAGACCTTGGGTGAGGCCCGAGGGATAGAGGTACAGCAGGCGAACGCGCTCGACCTGCGCGCTCAGCGCCTTGGTGAGTTCGATCAGCGGCTGAGTGCCGCCCTCGTCGAGTACTTCCATCGCCTCACCGAGTGCGCCCCGGCGCCGATCGTGCCCCCAACTCGCGAGGTCCTGGGCGATGAGGATGATTTCTTTCACGCCGCCTTGAACGAGGGACTCGGCCTCGCTGAGGATCTCGGCGGTGGAACGCGAGCGCTGGTCGCCGCGAAAGGTGGGGATGGCACAAAAGCCACAGCGCCGATCGCAGCCTTCGGCGATCTTCACGTACGCCCAGGGCGCGCGCGGGCGAGGCCGGGGCAGGTTCAACAGATCAAAGGAGGGCCGCGGTTTCGTGCGCAGTTCGACGCGCGTGGGGGGGATGAGGCTCGTGCCGAATCCCGCCACCAGGTCGACCTCGGGCAGCGCGAGGGCGAGTTCCTCGCCGTAGCGCTCGGCCATGCATCCGGTCACAACGAGGCGGGCGTCTTTGGTCTTGACGTCGGCCAGTTCGAGGACGGTCTCGATGGACTCTTCGCGGGCGGCCTCGATGAAGGCGCAGGTGTTGGCGACCACGAGGTCGGCCCGCGAGGGGTCCGCAGCGAGCGCGTAGCCCTGAGACTCCAAGAGTCCCGCCAGTTTTTCAGAGTCCACGTGATTCTTGGGACACCCGAGCGTCTCGATCCAGTACCGCACCACACTTCCCTTCACAGCGCAACACCGAGCGCACTGCGCTCGGTGTTGAGTGGCGGAGAGGGAGGGATTTGAACCCTCGGGCCCACTTTCGCAGGCCGCATTCTTAGCAGGAATGTGGTTTAAACCGAACTCACCCACCTCTCCTTGTTGAATAGCCTACCGAATCCGACCAGGGCGCACCGAGGCCAGATCCTCCCTCAGCCTCCCCTCACTCATCTGCCAGGTTCGAGAAAAGTCCATCGACTCCAGGAGGCGACGGTCGTGCGAGGTCAGCACCAGCGTGCCGGTGAAGTGCGAGAGCGCGACCTCCAACTGTTCGATGGCCGGTAGGTCCAGGTGGTTCGTCGGCTCGTCCAGTACGAGCAGGTTCACGCCGAGCGACTGGAAGATCGCCAGCTCCACGCGAGTGCGTTGTCCCGGCGACAGCGTGCTGGGGGGGCGCGTCACGTCACTCGCACCGAGAGCGAACTTGGCGAGGAGCGAACGCGTCGCGGCGAGATCGAGCTGGCAACGATCACTCACGAATCGAACCGTGTCGCGCTCGACGCTGAGTGCGCGTCGGTCCTGGCCTAGCGTGCCCACCACGACACCGGGACCCATGGTTCGGGTGCCCGTGTGCACGGTGAGATCGCCCAGCAGGATCGAGATCAACGTCGATTTGCCCGACCCGTTGACCCCCGTCAGGGCGATGCGCTCGCCAAAGACGATCTCTTGGGTGATCGGACCGAGGCGGAAGGAACCTCGCTCCACCACCACGTCGTCGAGTCGAACCACCACGTCGCCCGAACGCTTCGTCTCGTCGATCGAAAAGTGAAGGTCCCAGCCTTCGAAGGGCTTGTCCACTTCTTCGAGGCGCTCGAGGGCGCGCTCGCTCTGACGCGCCTTGGCGGCCAACTTCTCGGTTCGGTTGATCCGGAAGTCCCGCTGAGCGACGTCGTGGTCGCGGGGATTCTTCTTTTCGTTTTTCACCCCCACCACCGCCCATTGACGCTGGCGCTGGGCGCGCGCGGAGAGTTCTTGCTTGGTGGCCGCGTAGTCCTCGTAGGCCTCGCGCGCTCGTCGTAGCGCGTGGGCTCGCTCGCGCACGTAGCCCAACCATCCGCCGCCGTACTCGCGCGCCGTGCGCGAATGCTCGTCGATTTCGAGCACGCTCGAAACGGTGCGCTCCAAAAACGAGCGGTCGTGAGAGACCACTACCAGTCCGCCCACCCGCCGAGCGATCCACTCCTCGAGACGCGCCAGACCTTCAAAATCGAGATCGTTCGTCGGCTCGTCTAAGAGCACGATGTCGTATCGCGACAGCTCGATCGCGGCCAGGGCCACCTTCGCCTCCTGACCTCCCGAGAGCGAGGACATCGGCGCATCGAGCACTCCCGGCACTCCGAGTTCGCCCAGCGCACTGGAGGCGCGCGCGTCAAAGGTGCCCGCTCCGAGCGCTTCAAATCGCGCCAGGGCCACGTCGTAGCGCTCTATCGCCGCCGCGGTGTTGGAAGCCAGTAGCGCCGCAGCCTCGCGCAAATGGAAGTCCGCGTCGGCGATGCCGGTGCGGCGCGCGAGAAACTCGTGCACGCTCTCGCTACGTTGTTCGTGCTCCTGAGCGAGATACCCGATGCTCGCGCGAGGCGGATCGAGCGTGCGCGAGCCACTCACAAATTCGAGTTGCCCCGCGAGCACGGCGAGGAGTGTGGACTTACCCACGCCGTTGGGGCCGATTACTCCGACGCGGCTGGTGGGTGCGACCTTGAGTGACACATCGGCGAGCACGGCCGCTCCCGCTCGCTCCACGCGCAGATGGGTGGCCACGAGCACCGCACTCTCGGCGAGGGGTGAGGAAGAAGGGTTGCGCAACACAGAGATCTCCTAGGACGAAATGAAACGGGTTCGCGGAAGAATCTCAAAGACGCACGCAAAAACAGTAGTTCGAAAACGCGTCGGACGTGCGAGTGCCGCCGGCGGGGCGACGCCGGCGGCACTCTGGGTTTGGCCGGTTACTTAGCTGGTGTACCCGTGCGCGTTCTCGATCTTGGTGATGAGGCCACTGGGAGCAAAGAACTTGTCGGTGACCTTGCCCCATCCGCCCAACGAGGCGACGGTCGCCAAGCGCTGAGGCTGGTAGAAGACGCCCTTCTTGAGCGCCTGGACGTAGGGAATCGTGCCGCGAAAGTTCTGCTGCACCCAGATCGTCTGACCCGCGCGCGAGTACAGGTAGGCGTAGAAGGCCTGGGCGGCGGTACTTTGCTCACCCGAAGTAGTCAGTGCCCCGGGGTTCTGAATCAGGGTGTTCTGGGCGGGATTGACGATATCGATGGGCTGTCCTGCGGCCTTGGCCGCTAGGGCGTCGGCCTCGTAGGCGAGCAGCACGTTGCCCGTGCCGCTCTCGAAGGTCGTCAGCGCTCTGGATCCGCTCGACGGTTCCGAGACGACGTTGGCCACGAGTGAGTTCACGTAGTTCGTCGCCTGCGCGGCGCTCTTGCCCTGTTGGATCTGAGACTCGTAGGCCGCGAGCAGGTTCCAGCGCGCGCTGCCCGAGCTGATCGGGTCGGGCGTCACGATCTGCACGCCGCTCTTGGTCAGACTGGCCCAGCCGGTGATGCCCAGCGGATTGCCCGCGCGCGTGACGATCGCCACGACCGAGTCGGTCACGAAGCCGTTCGTGGCCGCGCCCGCGCCGGCGCTGTTCCAGTTCTTGGCCACCAGCCCCGCGCTCACGAGAAGATTGAGATCTCCGACGTCGGAGAACAGGACCACGTCGGCTGGTTGACCGGCCACGACGTCTTCGGCTTGGGTGGTCGAGGCGCCAAAGGAGTTGGTAAAGGTGATGCCGTTACCGGCGTGGGTGGCTTGAAAGCCCTTTTCGAGAGCGGTAAAGGCATTCGAGACCACCGAGTAGCCCACCACGTTGATATTCAACCGGCTAGCGGCTGAGGAGGGGCTCGACACGGCCAGGAGGCTCAGCGGTAGAAGGGCTACCAGAAGCCCCGCTACACGTCGGATCGCGGGTTTTTGCATGTTTTTCCTCTATTTCATTAATTACAATGGATTTAGTAGAGATTAGCAGCCAGGCTAACGGACGGGGTGCAGGGAGTCAAGCCACTACCCCGTGGCGTGATCGAAAAATTGGGCCAGCAACGTCTCGCTACGAGGCGAGCGCGCGAATTTCTGGGAGTTCAGACACCAGATCGAAGAGCTCGCGGTCCCGGTCCCAGGTGAGGTGCGAGCGCACCTGCTCCACGGGCAACCACACCAGCACGTCGACCTCGTCGTTGGGCTGGAACTCGCCGATGTCGGCGTCCATGAGGTAGTACGCGACAATCTTGGGTTTTCCCTTGCGGTGCACGTAGTTGGTCGTGCCCACGAAGCGTACGACGCGGCACTCGAGACCGATCTCTTCATAGACCTCACGAAGCGCGCCCTGCTCGAAGGTTTCGCTCCCCTCGAGTTTTCCTTTGGGAAACGTCCAATCTCCCCGCGCCTCGCGGTAGATGCAGGCGATCTCTACGCGCCCCCCGGGCACGAAGCGCATCACGATGCCGCCCGCCGCACGGATCAGATCGTCGGGGGCATCCTTGGGGACGATGAGCTCACCGCTCAAGAGGTACACGTTGCTAACGCTAAAGCACGCCGTGCACGACGTCGCGGATCGGGCAGCACTCGTTGCACAAAATTCACCAAACGTAAAGTACTGAGAATGCTCGTTGGCGTCCTCGCGCTGTGGTGGCGCCTCAGTCTGGTGACGGCTGCTGGCGTGGGCGCGGGCATCGCGAACGCGATCGCGGGTGGGGGCACCTTCATCACGTTTCCCACACTCCTCGCCCTCGGGGTACCGGCGCTGCAGGCCAACCTGTCCACGACGGTCGGCGTACTGCCAAGTTATCTCGGATCCCTGCGCGTCTTTCGCTCACACGTGGCCGCGCACCGGCGATTAATCGCCTCGCTCGCGCCCTGGTGCGTGGCGGGCGCCGCGCTCGGCGCCGGTTTGTTGTTGCTCGGTTCCGCGAGCACCTTCAAGGTGATCGTGCCCTGGCTGGTGGGCGCGGGAACCGTGCTCTTCGCGCTTTCACCGGTCATTTCGCGTCGCCTCGAGCACCTCGACCCAGCGCACCGTTCTCGTCGGTGGGCCAGCGTGGTGGGCGTGTTCGTCGTGTCGATCTATGGCGGCTACTTCGGTGCGGGGCTCGGCATCTTGCTGCTCGCGGTGATGGCGATATCGCTGCCGCTCGGGATGGCGGAACTGCAGGGCGTGCGCAACGCCGTCTCGCTCATCATCAACGCCACCGCCGCGCTCATCTTCATCGTCCACGGGCACCTCGCCACGAGCGACGTCGCCGCACTCCTCGTGGGCACGCTGATTGGCGGGTATCTCGGCGCTCGGGTCGTCGCGCGCCTCTCTCCGGTGGCCGTGCGCGTCGTGGTGATCGCCATCGGCCTCGTCACCACGGTGAAGCTGGCGATCGGCGCGTAATCACGACTATTTCAATAAGGTAAATGAGTGAAGAACTTCTTCTCCTTCCCCAATCCGGTCAACGACGCGGCCGCGCGCAGCGTCGCTCTGGGCGTGCTCGCCCTCAGCTTCATCGCATTCGCCAGCGGCTGGGCCTGGATACTTATCGCGCTCACCTATGGTTTCGCCGCCCGGGTGGCGGCCGGCCCCAAGATTTCGCCTCTGGGTCTCTTGGCGACGCGCGTGAGCGCCCCGCGTCTTCGGCGTTGGGAGAAATTTGTTCCCGGGCCGCCCAAGCGATTCGCCCAAGCCATGGGGCTCGCCTTCACCGCAGCCGCGCTCATCACCTGGTTGAGCGCGAGCTGGCTCGACGCGCGTTGGATACTGATTCCCTTGATGCTGGCCGCGTCGCTTGAGGGCTTCTTCGGCCTCTGCCTGGGTTGCACGATCTTTGGCTGGCTGATTCGCGCCGGGGTCATTCCCGAGTCGGTGTGTGCGGAGTGCGGAGATCTTTCGGCGCTCTACCGGCGTCGCGGTTATGACGTGCACTAACCCGGCATAAGAATCTGTCAAAGCGAAGATCATTTGTGGAGGAGATTTCCGTAGGCTGAGGTCATGAAGTTCCCCCGCACGCGCTTCGCCGTGATCGCCGCGTGCGCGTCCATCGTGGCCCTCGGGCTGCCCCTCGTAGCTTCGAGCGCGAACGCCAGCGAAGCGCGCCTGACCCGGGCCGGATTGATCGTCGTGCCCACCACGGACGTCGTGGTCCACCGGGTCATTACCACGAGCTTCGACCTCGCCCTTACTCAGCGCCACCAGGGACAACTTCGCACCTATATCGCCGATCTCGCCAATACCGGATCGCCGCTGTACCACCGCTACCTGACTCCAGGAGCGTACGCGGCGCGCTTTGGCGCCACGACCTCCCAGGTCTCGGCGCTGCGTCGCTACCTGCGCACATTTGGCGTCGTGCGCACGTCGCTCAGCGCGGGACGCGACGTGCTGCACGTACGCGCCACCACCGCTCAGATCGGCCGCGCCTTCGACGCGCACGTCGAAGCAGTGCGACTATCGAGCGGAGCGTTGGTGGCGCACTTCGCGAGCGAGGGCACCCTGCCCCCTTCGCTGGCCCACGACGTCACCGCCGTGGCCGGCCTCGACACCGTGAGCCCGCTCACTACCAACCTCAAGGTGAGCCGCGCCGCGCCGGCCGTGGCGACGGCTACGACGTGCACGGGCGCGGGTACCTCCACGGGCACGACTCCCACCCGGGGCGGCTACACGGTCCAGCAACAAGGCGAACTCTACGGATTCACCGGGGCCTGGACGGCGGGCGACACCGGGGCGGGCCAGACCATCGGCGTCTACGAGTTGGCGAACTACGACACCAGCGACGTCGCGACGTACCTCTCGTGCTACGGGCTCGCGAGCACCATCTCCTCGGTCAACGTCGACGGCGGACCCACGTCCTCGGACAACGCCGACAACGCACCCGACGAAGCGACCCTGGACGTTGAAGAGAGCGCCGCCCTCGCGCCCGGCGCCGCCCTCGAGGTCTACCAGGGCACCAACAACGCCTCGGGACCTACCGACATCTACACCCAGATGGCCAGCGACGACACCGCGAGCATCATCACCACGTCCTGGGGCATCTGTGAGTCCCAGACCGACGGCGCGGCCCAGGCCGAGCAGACGATCTTTGAGCAGATGGCCACCCAGGGCCAGAGCGTCGTGGCCGCCGCGGGCGACGACGGATCCTCAGACTGTGAGGACACGCCCACGCCCTCTGCGGGGCTCGCCGTCGACGACCCGGCCTCCCAGCCCTACGTCACCGGGGTGGGAGGACTCGACGTTTCTGACATCTCCCCCCTCAGTGAGTCGGTCTGGAACGACCAGTGCACCCAGTCATCCTGTGGTGCGGGCGGGGGAGGAAAGTCCTCGCTGTGGAGCCGTCCCTCCTGGCAGGTGGCCCCCGGCATCACCACCGCGAGCGAAACGATGCGCATGGTTCCCGACCTATCGGTGATGGGCGACCCCGGCACCGGCTTCATTCAGTACTACACGGGCCAGGGATTTTGCAATCACTCCTGCTCGGGCGGCTGGGGCGCGATCGGGGGCACCTCGATCGGCGCACCCATCGTGAGCGCCCTCATCGCCACCGCCGCGCAGGCCTGTGACCCGAGCGGGGGACGACTGGGCTTCGTGAATCCCCAGCTCTACGCGATGGCCGCAACCGGCTACGCGGACGTGACCACGGGTACGAACAACCTCTTTAATGTTGGCGAGTACTCCGCGGGTGCGGGATACGACATGGCCTCGGGCCTCGGGAGCCCGAACGGCGCGGCATTCCTTTCGGGCCTGTGCTCCCCGGACATCTCCTCCAGCGAGAGTTCCTTTAGTGTCACCCCGAGCACCGGCACCGCGAAGACCGCGGGGCCGACCGTCAGTGCGACGCTGCGCGGCCCGACGGGCGCGACCGTGCCCAACGCCCAACTCGACGTGAGCGCGAGCGCGGGCGGTGGCGAACTCTCCATCAACAATGTCTACGACCAGAACGAAACCGGCGCGGCCCAGAGCACCCTGACGACCAACTCCTCGGGCGAAGTGAACTTCACGGTGGGGTCCTCCATCGCCCAGAGCGTGGTGGTCACCATCACCTACGCCGGGGCCACGATCTACTCCTCGACTCTGACCTTTAACGCGGCGGGCACCCTCACGCGGCCGGGCGCGCCCTCGATCCTCACCCTCGCTCCCCTGGTGGGCGGCTTTACCCTGGTGCTGCGAGCGCCCGTCTCTAACGGCGGCAGCGCGGTCAGCGCCTACCAGTTCTCGATAAACGGCGGTCGATCCTGGAGGGCTCTGGCCAAGGGAAAGACCCGCATCAGCGTGACCAGCCTGGCCAAACACCGCGCCTACCGCGTGAGCGCGCGCGCCCTCAATAAAGAAGGGCCCTCGGTCGCGTCGCCGTCACGGCGGGTCGTAACGCGTTCGTAAGGCAATTACCAGCAAGACTGCAAGGAGTTCGACGAACGCGCCCTCCTAAACTTTCCATGGTGAGGGTGCGCCATTGATGGGTCGATGTGCCCACGTAAGGACACCAGTGAAGTTTCCCCGGCTCGCGCTGATCAGCTCAGTGGTGGTCGCGAGCACCGTTCTCGTGGCCGCTTCCTCACACGCGGTGACCAGCGCGCCCCGCCCCGGTCTCCCCCTCTACCAGTTCGCCGAAACCGGAACGGGCACCTTCCCCTGGAGCGCGGCCTCGCTCGAGGCCAAACTGAGCGCCACCACGATGCTCGGCGGGCCCCACGGGGCAACCGACGCGAGCGAGGGCGTGCTCGCCTATCGCACCAACGCGGACCAACTCGCCCTCTACGTGCAGACCAACGCGGGCAACACCGCGTGGCGCAACTACTCGAACCTGAGCGCCGTGCCCGCACCCGCGGACGACCCCACTCCCTTCTTCGACCCCTCGGGCAACGTGGACCTGCTCTACGTCGACGCCGCGAACCACGCGATCCTGGTGAGTCCGAACGAACCCGACACGCCCGCCTGGGCCAAGGCGCACTACGGCACCCCCTGGACCAAGTACGTGGCGATCGACGTAAGCGCGCTCACCGGCGTGAGCGCCGCCGTGGGGCTACCGAGCGCTCAAGTGAGCGGCGACGCGGGAACGATCGCCTACCGCACGCCCACCAACCAGATCGAGGTCGTCGAACTCACCTGGCAGTCCACGGATCCGATTCCCGAATACAACCAGTCCTCGGCCACCGTCAACTTCCAGGGAATCGCCACTCCCGTTGCCCAACAACGTCGTAGCCCCCACGCCACAACGACGACGACCACCACGCAGCCAAAAGCGACGACCACGACGACAGTCAAGACCACGACCACCACCGCAGCGCCCGTCGCCGCCACGCAGTTCGGAAGCGACCCGGTCGTCGTACCCGGCTCCTCGCCCAGTTTCGCGGCGATCTTGAACAACGGCGACGTGGTGGTGGCCAGCGAGATCGGAGTCGGGCTGAACGCCTGGTCCCTCGAGAACCTCACCCTCACCCTCGGATCCCCCGTCGTTACCGGCACCCTGTCTCTGGGCGCCAACTCTTCCCAGACCGACCTCGCGGCCCTCACCAAGGGCGGCGGTGTCGAGTTGTTTTCGGGCCCCGGCTCGGCGGGACCGTGGAGCGAGTTCAACCTCACCAGCCTCGCCTCGGGGGCTCCGCCCCTGAGCGGGGCGCTCTCGGTGCAGGTCACTCCCACCCAGGTGGCGGTTGCCGGTCAGGCGTCGAACTGGGGCGACCTCTACGTGCTCACAAGCCCGCTGGGCTCTAACAGTTGGACCGCCACCAACGTCTCGACCACCGCGGGCAGCTCCGCGCGCACCGTGGGGCCGATCGTCACGGGTCTACAGATTGACGGTGCCCTCACCCTCTACGCCGCGGGCGTCAGCTCCCCCCCGCCCCAGGGCGTGGGGGTCTACGCGATTCCTTCGAGCGACTGGAGTACGGCCGTCAGCGCCGGGTGGCCGATCCTCTCAGAGACCGGAGGGCTCGGCACGAGGTCCTCGCCCTGGGTCGGCTTCACGGGATCGCCCAGCGTGAGTGAGTCGCCCGACTTTTTGATGGGCCAGGCCATCTACAACGCGCACAAGCGCGTCACGTGGCTCTCGTTTTGGACGGTGAGCGGACCGCTCGCGGGTCAGGCGCTCACGACGTCGAACTTCTACTCCCACGGATTTGCCGCGGGCGCCTGGGTGGCCACGCAAATTGACTCGTACCGCAGTCTCGGAGTGGGCATCAAGCCGGACTGGGTCATCTTTGACCCCGAGGGCTATCCCGACAATCACTCCGGGCTCGACGCGCCCGGCGGCGCCTCGGCGTCGACGCTCGCCACCTACGCGACCTACTGGAGTTCGATGCTCTCGGGCTGGTCGGCGGGCATCGCTTCGATCGACCCCTCGCTCAACGCGGCCGTCTACGCGTCCCAGTCCGAGTATCGCAACTACGGCCTCTCGACGCTGCCCCTGCCGGTCTTCGTGGCCCTGGCCTTCGGCGGCGGCGGCCCGGTGCCGGTGACGGGCGCCAGCGGAGCGAACGTGCGCGGCTTTATCTCCTTTAACGCGTCCTGCAGCCCCGCGTCCACGCTCGCGAGCGAGGCCAACACCCTAGAGAGCCCGCCCTGGAGTGGGCAGTTCAACACCTTGCAGTTCAACCCGGGCGTCTACTGCGCGCCGCCGCCGTAATCTGAGACCATGAGTGACGCGCCCGAGGAGGAGTCCGAACCCCGCTCCCAGGACATCCTGGCGCGCATCAAGCAGATCACCCAGCCCCTGGTCGAGTCGGTGGACTCACGACTGTCCGCCCAGGTGGACAAGCGAGTAGACCAGCGCGTGGAAGAGACGGTTATCGACCGACTCTCGGTGATCGAGCGCGCGATCGCCGACCTCGATCGCGCGGTCCGCGGTCTCCAAGATCGCTTCGGGGACGAGCCCGAGACGCCCGAGGCCGATTAGCGCCGCCGGGCGCGGTCGCGTTGAATCGCCCAGCGAAGGGTGAGGACGCACAGCACCACTATCGCGACGACGAAGACCGAAAACACCGCGATGAACACGACTTCAGGCTAGGCGCTCTGTCACAGGGCGCCGCCACACTAGATCCATGAGTTCCCTGCTGGACGCGAGCCCCACGAGCGTCATGGAGGTTCTGCGCGGCGAGCGCGCGAGTCGTCCGAGTGCGGACAGCTCATCGGCCGCCTCTCTGCGCGCCGTGCTCGAAGACTCTCTCCTGGGAGTGCTCGGAACAGCCACCCGCACCGAGCCCGTAACGGTGCGCGCGTCGTCGTTTCGCGCGCCGTACTCCTCGGGCGAGGGCGCCTCGGCGCTCGGCTCGCTACGGGGAATTCTGATCAGCCAGGCGCTGCGCCTGCTGTGTGCGCGCGTCGAGGTCACCGACGTGTACCGCGACGCACTGGTGGCCTGGCGCGCCGAGGCCGGCGAGAACTATCTGAGCCGCTACCTCGCCCAACTCGACGCCGAGGACACCGCGCGACTGCGCGCCGACGTGGAGGCGCACTGGGTTACCCTTCGCCGATCCCTCGGCCCGCTGTCGCACTGGTGGCTCCCGCGCACCTCGCTGCGCGCGTACCAGCGCCTCGGCGCCGGACGGGTCATCCTTCGCGACATGGTCGACCTCATGGTCGGCACGACCGCCAGTGACGCGGCCTCGGTGGTGCTCTTGGACGTCACCACCGCGGCCTTGGACGAGGGCGCGGAGAGGATCATGCGCTACCACGCGCTCGTCCAGACGCTGCGCACCGGCACGGTGCCGTTACGCACGTCGATCTTTTCCACCGGCACCGGTCAACTGTGGTGCAGCGACGTGAGCGGCGAGACGCTCGTGCGCAGCGCGCACGAGGTCGTCGACGTCGTGAGGGAACTCGCGTGAGCGAACTTACCCAGCGCCGCTTCTCCACGCACGTCGTGAACCGGCTCATCGAGGACGCTCCTTCTGCGCTCGTCGAGCTGAGCGACGACCATCGACGCTCGTTAAGCGCCCGGTTTCGCGCGACCGCGAGTCTGGGGCATCGGCGTCTCGACGCGTGGCTCGTGGAGCGAGCGGGCCGCGCCGATCACGTGTTTCGCTGGTCGCCGTCGAGCGCGCGACGCACGCTAGGCAACGCGGCCCTGCGCCGCGCGCTCGTCGCACCCGCGCTCACGTGTCTCGCGGCTATTGACGAGGAGATGGACGACCAACTCGCGCGTTACCTCAGCGGCTACGCGCGCTCGGGCTCACTCGCCTCCTACCTGGCCAGCGCCC
Source organism: Acidimicrobiales bacterium (assembly GCA_036489715.1). Classification (GTDB taxonomy): domain Bacteria; phylum Actinomycetota; class Acidimicrobiia; order Acidimicrobiales; family RAAP-2; genus RAAP-2. Next base: position 165,128 of record DASXFG010000062.1, read on the forward strand.
CCGACGCGGAGTTGGGCCTGGTGCGCTCCGAAGCGGCGAACTGGGCCACGCAGTTAGCCGAGATCGCCCAGAGCATCGAGCGGCCCTGGCAGGTGGCGGCGAGCGACGCGTACTACGACGTCGCTCGCGCGCGCACGACCCTGCGCGGTCGACGCGACCTCATCGTGACCCGCGACGACTCTCGCGTGCTGGTGCGCGTGCGTCGCGGCGCTCCGGGAAGTACCGCGGGACCGGGCCTGCGCAGCGACTTGAGCATTGACGCCTTCGCCCACCCCGCGGGCGTCAGCGCGTCGCGCATCGTGGGCGTGTGGCCCGAAGCGGGCGTCGTGTTGAGCGTCGACGGCACCATGGCCGACCTGCGCGCGGGAGCGCGCGATCTCGTGCGCACCGCCGTCGTGCGCCAGCGCAGCGACCTGCGACTCGCCGCCTAGACCGGCAAAAGCCGCGCGCCTAGTAGCGTGGTAAGGCTATGGCCACTCGCACCTCGCTTCGCAACATCGCCATCATCGCCCACGTGGACCACGGCAAAACCACCCTCGTGGACAAGATGCTTCGCCAGACCGGGGCCTTTTCGGCCCACGAAGAGGTGACCGAGCGCGTCATGGACTCCGGGGACCTCGAGCGTGAAAAGGGCATCACCATCCTGGCCAAGAACACCGCGGTGACCTGGAACGACCTCACGATCAACATCATCGACACCCCCGGACACGCCGACTTCGGCGGCGAGGTCGAGCGCGGACTGGCCATGGTGGACGCCGTGATTCTCCTCGTCGACGCGGCCGAAGGCCCGCTGCCCCAGACCCGCTTCGTGCTGCGCAAGACCCTCGAAAAGCGCCTGCCCGTGGTACTCGTGATCAACAAGGTCGACCGACCCGACGCGCGCGTCGCCGACGTGGTGGCAGAGGTCGAGAACCTCTTCTTGGACTTAGACGCCGACGAGCACCAGATCTCCTTTCCCATCCTCTACGCCAGCGCGCGCCAGGGCTGGGCCTCGCACGAATCGGATGTGGTGGGCGAGGACCTCACGCCGCTCTTCGAGACGATCGAGCAGTACGTGCCCGCCCCGGAGTACGTCGAAGGTCACGGACTCCAGGCCCTCGTATGCAACCTGGACGCCTCGCCCTACCTCGGTCGACTGGCGCTGTGCCGGGTGATCAACGGCACGCTCGAACGGGGCCAGCGCGTGGCGTGGTGCCGCGTGGACGGCTCGGTCGAGTTCGCCAAAGTCACCGAGCTCTTCATCACCGAGGCCCTCGAGCGCATGTCGGCTACCAGCGCGGGGCCCGGCGACATCGTCGCGGTGGCGGGCTTCGAGGACATCACTATCGGCGAGACATTGGCCGACGCCGACAATCCCGAACCGCTCGAGCCCCTGCACGTCGACGAGCCCAGCCTCTCGATGACCATCGGCATCAACACTTCCCCCCTCGCGGGCACCGAGGGCAAGCTCCTCACCGCGCGCATGGTCAAGGACCGGCTCGATCGCGAACTGGTCGGCAACGTCTCGCTGCGCGTGCTGCCCACCGAGCGCCCCGACGCCTGGGAGGTGCAGGGTCGCGGCGAGCTCCAGCTGGCGGTGCTCATCGAGACGATGCGCCGCGAAGGCTTTGAGCTCACCGTCGGCAAGCCCCAGGTCGTCACCCGCATCATTGACGCCAAAGTGCACGAACCCATGGAGCACGTGACCATCGACGCGCCCGAGGAGTTCATCGGGCCCATCAGCACCCTGCTCGCCACGCGCAAGGGCACCATGCTCGATCTGGTCAACCACGGCACCGGCTGGGTGCGCATGGAGTGGCGCATACCCGCTCGCGGTCTGGTGGGCATTCGCACCGAGTTCATGACCGAGACGCGCGGCTCGGGAATGATGCACTCCACCTCGGACGGCTACGAGCCCTGGTACGGCGACATCCGGCTGCGCCAAAAGGGCACCCTGGTGGCCGATCGGCGCGGCGACACGACGACCAACGCCCTGTTGGACCTCGAACAGCGCGGCGTGCTCTTCGTGGGACCGGGCGTCGAAGTTTACGAAGGAATGATCGTCGGCGAGAACGCGCGCCCGGATGAGATGAACGTGAATCCCACCAAGGAAAAGAAACTCACCAACATGCGCGCCTCGGGCAGCGACAATACCGAGCGCATCGCGCCGCCGACCATCTTCTCCCTCGAGCAGGCGCTGGAGTTCATCGCCGACGACGAGGCGGTCGAGGTCACTCCTAAGTCCGTGCGACTGCGCAAGGTGGTCCTCGACGTCGCCGCACGTCACCGCGCCCACAAAAAGGCCACCGCGAGCGCCCAGTAGGGTTGTCCCCGGAGGGATGACAGAGCGGCCGAATGTACCGGTCTTGAAAACCGGCGTGGGCTTGCCCACCGTGGGTTCAAATCCCACTCCCTCCGCTC